>CAWIHH010000003.1:0-152416 GCA_963835925.1 Candidatus Bathyarchaeota archaeon | reverse complement strand
AGACGGTCCCCCATGTGTGCTCGCAGTTGCAGTAGCTTTTGCCAAAATCGTCGTTGCTTACCCTGCGGTTGCCACTCTTGAACTTGAATTCCGTGACCCTTGCAGGATACTCGTTGTAGAATATTCCCTGCCAAATCGGTCCTATGAGGGGTTGCGATATGTTCCAGCAGCACCTTGCATGGGTTGCCATCTCAATGCTGAGTTCGCTTTCGTTGGAGGATGCGTTCACAGTGAATATCGGTAAGTCGTTGTCGTAACGTTTGGTAATTTTAACATCGTCCATAATATATTCCATTCCATCCTCAGGGTCGCAAAAGTTGAGGGTCTTTGAAACCGACTTTTCCCCCCAGTCCATCAGGCTCTCGTGCGATAACGAGTGCCTGAGCATCGGTAAACCGACATGCGGCAGGAAGTACTGCAAGTAAGCGCCATTATCCCACTGTACTGTACCCCAGTACCAACAGGGTGTTATCGAAGATATCCGAACTTTCTGAAAATAGGACCTGCCCTTCACGGGGGTCTCAGCATCGCCTACTCGGATCTTTCCCGAAGAAGTGAGTGCCCTGTATTTCTGCATGGAATACCCCATGTTTCTGAAGAAATTCTTTCCTGTCGGTATCAGTTCTGCCATCGGATCTTTCCACCGCTGCATCGACAGTTCGATTCCAACCTTCTCGCTGTTCATATCCATCCAGAAATCTGCAGAGCTACCACCGAATGAATAGACACCTTCATCACCTTCCATTTTGATTTGTCCAGAGTGATCATCCCATACGGTTTCCGTCTTGCCGTGGTCGAGGATGAAAGGGTCATGCATCTTGTTTCCGTCATAGTACCAGGAGGCCACAATGGATTCGAAAGCGGCACGATTTTCGTAAATCTCCATTGGAATTCTTGGCGACCAGGAAAAATCGTTCACGCGAACATTTCTGCAGTTCCTGGTGCCCCAAAGGACCATCAGCTGCTTAGGGAATTCGGGTCTAGCTGGGTTTTCGAGAAAAAAGATCCACCACCACCAGTGCCAAGTACGGTTCCTGAGACTGTTTTCAGGATAGACCTTCCATATGTCGCTGAAGACCTTATGCATGCATACTTGCATAAACGAATCAGAGAGCTGCGACTTGCACTAAACATTATGGACCTCTGGTAGACTGAGATAGGATTTCCAAGTGCATCTCGATCCCTAGGCTAGTGCTGCAGCTTCCGGTAATGTCCTTCGTGGTCTTCGCTGTTTTAGGGTGGTGATACTCATGGTGCGGACGATTAAATTTGAACTGGACGTGAATCAGAAGGTGTCGAAGAGCGCTATCCATCGTTGAGGTTTACCTTCAGCTATTTAGTTTGTGAAGCACAGTATCGAGATGGCTTCTTGCGCTACCTCTTGACAGGTTGGCGGACCGATTGTGATCTCATGCTGGTGGTGAGAATGCCTTTTTTGCATTCATTGAGCCCAAAAGGGCTCCTCAAAAAAAGTGGAGCAGGTTTGTGAGGTTTAGTGGCACTGAGGTTGCTCGGTCGATGCTTCTGCTTAACTGCAGTCTTTGTGGTAGCTCTTCTTCATCAGGAAGAAGCCTTTCTTAACCTCTTGCCCTGCAGGAATCTCTTTCCCACACTTAACACAATTCACGATTACAATTCCTCGCAGGTACCGCTGTTGCCGCACTGTATTAAGCCGTTCCGATAACCTGAGAAGAAGCCTGTGAGCTCCTTTTTGACGATGGGCAAAGTGTCCATTCCTCTTCCGCCAAGTCGACTCGGGTAAGAGAAATATTCCTCGCAGTTTTGTTTCATGTTGCTCTAGTCAAAAATTCAAACGAAGCTCAGAAAAGCAAGGCAACTATACGCAATATCTTAAATTCTGTTTCCTTAGTCGTGACAAAGACCTGTGCAAGTAGCCGGAGTTTTGTATCAAGTTAGGACCACGCGAAATGTTAAGTTCCGTCCAACAGATACTGATGTGGCCACATTTGCCTCAGCCCAACGTGATTGCGGTACTGTTCGACTTCGACGACACTCTGGGAGAGGACACAACCAATCTCTTCCTGAAAGAAAAGCTGGCTATGAACAGACCACAGATTCGAAAGTTCTGGAACGAAGAGGTAGATTCGTTTGTAAGGAGTGGGTGGGATCCACCGCTAGCCTACATCGAACTGATTCTGCAGCGCGTTAGGCAACGCAACATAGCTGTCAAGAACCAGGATCTTAGAAGACTAGGCAAAAAGGTGAAGCTGTTTCCTGGCGTTTATGATTTGTTCGAACGTCTCCGGAAGTTTGTTGCTAATAAGCCTCAATTTGAAGAAGCACATCTTCAATTGGAGTTCTATGTAATTAGCGGAGGTTTTGAGGAGATAATTAGAGGCACCAGCATTGCGCATGAGATGAAAGACATCTTCGGATGTACCTTCGATGACAAAAAGGGTCTTCGACCAAAGAGCATAGTCACCTTTACTGAGAAGACCAAATTCCTCTATGCGATAAACAAAGGCATCAGTGGCCTAGAACTCCGTCGGAACCCATACTGCGTAAATGATGTCATCGTGAAAGAAGAGAGAAGAATCCCGTTCACCAACATGATATATGTTGGCGACGGCCCCACCGACATTCCATGTTTTTCGACTATAGATCAGAGTAAAGGAAAAACCATAGGCGTTCTAAAATATACTAGAAAGATAGCGAATGGCGACGATGTACTTGTCGACAGACATCGCGCTTGGGCAATAGCAAAAGGAAATAGAGCAACATTGGGACCATTCCAGGCTCTCTATCACAATCATTCTGATCTTTTCATCAACCTTAGACTTCAAGTCGAACGTGCAGGTTTGGAAATTTACGATAACTTCAAGCGCAGAGGATAGCGGAATTTGTGTGGGCACAATAGTGCGCGCACTCACTAACCACTAAGCCACTGCCACACATCCCACCTAACAACTAAGAATACTCCATAGACGGTCGTTCGTTTTTCTTGGTGGTGGGTTAACTGGTGCGAGGAGTGAAATTTGAACTCCTAGCGAATCTCCCCGGCGTTTACTTCACTCTTGAAAGCCATTCGCATGAGCGGTCGCTATTGAAGCTACTTGGACATTCGGACAGTGATCCTAGAGCTTGCTGCCTATTTCCAATCAGGCATGAGAGCCGCATAATCGTGATTATCGTCAGCTCGCATATTCTGCTTCTAGGATCTGGTACTCGTATTGCGTATGTATATTGAAGACGAAGTGTTAGAGCGGGTGACGACTACAAATGACGATTGCATTGCAGACCGTGTCGTTGGATATTGGGCGTGGAGGCAGGGCAAAGGCTCCTTGGCGGTGCCTGTCGGATATGGTCTCGTTCGCCTATCTGGTTAGAATCTCAAAGAAGTATGAAATTGAGACATCCAGGTTCTTGGAATGTATTCACAGTGCATGGATCAAAGGGGAATCTTCCTGCGATGGCGTATCTATCAGGCGACGGCAGATGACCGAAGACGTTGGAACTCTCCTAATAACCCAAGATCAGAGGATCATCGCGCAGGTCAGACTTACCTCAAGGGTGCTGGGCTATCTGGTGAGACCCGAAATCCTCAATCTTCGATTCGAGGATTACCCTGCACTTGGAAAAAGTAGACCGAGTAGATCGAAACCAGTCGCTTGCCAGTCGCTTGCTTGAACAAGTGCTCTGGCAATCGTCCCTCATGATTCGGATTGGGGCCTGTGCCGTTTGGTTGCGCGTCGGCGCGCATGGAAGCCTTAGCGAAATCCTGGGTTTGAGCCGATCTATGCAAGCTCGTTTGCATTCATGACATCAAGCTGGCAAGATAGGACGTTTTTTTGTCATGAGTATGCAAGTGTGGTGACTTACCCAATCTTATATGGCGTACGACATAGCCGCGACAGGGAAGAATATCATGAACGGAGCAGATTCAACCCAACTGTCAGACCTGCCTCCCGAGATCAACCGAAACTTCGGCGAAGACGGACAGAACATCGTTGACCTGCTCAGGCGGTCAAACGGTTCCCCAGGTTGCGCAGAAGAGGATATCGCTGGTCGGACGGGTCTGAAGATGACCGCCGTTCGAAAAATCCTGTATAAACTCAGTGACATCAACCTTGTCGAAGCAAGCTCACAGGAAAGAGAAGACGGCACGTTAACTTTCTACTGGCTACTTAGACCAAACCAACCGTCAACCTACGTAGCTTCAGAAAGGAGGCTGAAGCTTGAGCAGCTTCTCGCAGGATTATCATTCGAACGGTCCCACATTTTTCTGTTCTGTGAACGCGACAACGCACGCATGACCTACGAAGAAGTGATGCAGGGCCAGACGGTCTGCCCAATATGCCACGGCCCGCTCCAAAGCTTCGAGAACGCGAACATCATTCAAAGCATCGAGGCCCAAATCAAAGACCTCCAACCATCCCTCCCACCACTCCCCACGCGTAAAGCACGAAAATCGCCACAGCGTCACGCAGGAAAGCGAAAACACCAGTAAGTCTAGCACTGCTGCACCGCAAGCTGGTGCAGATGAACTTCAAGGATTCGGGAAAATCTGTGTGCGGTTCTAATCGTGCGCACACGCAAATTTTCTTCTACAACCACAAGCGAAAAGTATTCGGACCTTCATCTCTCATCTGACACAACACGGAAACATTACGACAGGTTAAATGCCCAAAATGCGGCAGATACTACTTAGCGGACGTAGATAGCGCTCAATGCCCGCATGAACCAACTTGATCACAGACCGCAGCTATTTGACCGCATAGCATGACGTGTAACGAACAATTGACGATCTTACACTTACCTACAAAGCCATCATAATGGCACGTTAATCTTATGTTTTCTCGTAGCTAGATGGTTTCTACGGCAATTTTTCCCCAAGGTCATAAGACGTAAGGTTGTTCATTAGGACCTTGCCGCGGGATGTAACACGTGCGACTAATTGTTCCTTGCCGCTTTCTTCTGCAGTGTAGGTTCCCTCTATCGTCCACAAGCCCTTCTTATCCGGACGTGTGGCTGCGATGTGGTACGACAAGTTGCGTACCATGAGAACCCACGCTCACAATTAGGACGAAATCGCAAATATGATACAACTAAAACTCGTGGACAATTATTTTTGTGGAGTACAAATGTCTCCGGACTGTTTCTCTCGAAGCCGCATTTCCGACAAACCTCGGATTGAAGTGTCGACACAACAAACTTGTTGCTATCGAATGTACAAGGTCAAGTAAGAACATGCCCCGAACAACACATGTAAGAACGAGCCGCGTAAGTCTGAACCTTTCCGAAATAAGGCTCCACCCAGATAACCCTCTCAGCCTTCATCGATGGTTCAGGCAATGAAATTGCGGGAACCAACGTGTCGGCTCATGGCGTGATCTTCCCAAATGCGCTGATCGGGAAGCCGCCATGCTCTCGGGCATACTTGAGGCAGTCATCGCAAACCCACCACATATTATGAATATTATTCGCGACTTTATCGCATTTTACGGGTTTACCGTCACGTTCAACGATGACGTCGCATTTACCTGATTCTGGAATTTGAGGCGGCATATCTATGCGCACCACGAGACCTTACTTGCTGGTTGAGGAAACAAAAACTTGATCCACGAGCTTTGGCGCTTTCTTTCTTTGCGAGTTTAATCTCGATCGTGGATACATTTCTTGATTGGCTCTCCTCACCCAGCACTTCGGTGCCGATCTTAATTTCTTTGATGTCGAGTCTGCCGGCAAGGAAACGTCTGCGACATACTTCCGCCACATCAACAGCCTGAGATATCAGACGGCCTCGAGCTTTCACGATCAGTTCTACAATTGTGAAGCTTGCGGTCGTAAATGGAACAAACAACCGGACGGCGTGCGTTCGATTCAGTAGGCGACGTTGAGAAGCGTGGCAAGGTAAATTGGGGTTGAAATACCCTTACCCATTTCGCAGCTGATTGATTGCTGCTGGCAGGCAGGATTGACCCATGCAACTTGATTGGCGCCTTTCGTTCTGAAGAATTATGCGGGCTTGGACCCATTAGGAAATCTCGCAGCACCGAAAAACCAACTGACTCAAATCCGGGATGTTCGGGCGAAAAACGGTCAAGAATCTGGAAAAGCAAGGGTTTAATTTGGTGCTCCGGGCGAGCACTCCTACTCAATTGAAGTGCTCCCTTCGCCCACTGTTCTCAGACAAGACTAGTTCGCAAAGTTCTCGCCTAAATAGCTTGTCCAAGTTGCAGGGTTGGTGCGGCCGCCGAGAACCACCATTCAAACATGGTTCCCACGACTCGGCCTAGGTCACAAATCTCAGACGAACGTAGAATAGTGCCTGCAGACATTTTTGCTTTGTTGTGGGCGCTGCATGATGGGGCCGAAGGGTCCCACAGGAAACTCATGTGGGACACAAAAGTCGTCATCAAACGTAGAGACTAGGTAAACTGGTGCGGGGAAGGGGATTCGAACCCCTGAAGGCTTGCGCAGTTTTGTCTCTACGCCACAGGATGCCTTCTCTAGCCCAAGGCACCTACGGATCTTAAGTGTGGCTCCGCCGGTTTGGCGGTCCTGCCCCTTTGACCTGACTCCCGCCTGGAATTAAAGCGCAGACCAGGTCTCGGGTACCCCCGCACCAACCCACCTCAATCAAATCCACCCATTAAGGTTCTTCGAAATGGGGAAAGTGCGCTTGCAAGGCCGCTGGGAATGTGTGTCCTTTCCCCAATCTTTTTAGTTTGGGCAAGTCGCGTTCGGGGTGGGCCCGTAGCTCAGGTTGGATAGAGCGGCAGAATCCGTCTTGAACGGAGTTCGACGCCGAACCCCCTAAGGGACACCGGACAAAGCTGTAGAACTAGGTCGCAACTTTGCGCGCCGGTGCAGAAGTCCGGGGTTCAAATCCCCGCGGGCCCGCCACAATCTTGTTACAGGAATCTGTGCCGTTATTCGTCGGTTAGACATTCGACCGATAGGAACCAAAGATGAATTGAAACATGCTGGTTGGAGTTGCGGGACCTAAACGAAATGTGAGCGTTGAGCAGTCTTGAGAGTTCTTTGGGTAGTCTATCCTTGGCCGCAATGGAGTTCCGTTGGCCCATGATGCACTATTTCCAGTTAAGTAGGCATGCGCATGTATGGAACGTTTCGCTCGTTCCTGTTCTTTAACATGTATTACTTATTTAATGCTACATATCAAACCGGGCGGTCGTTCTACCATTACCTAGATTAGTTGTTGATCTCGATGGGTAGAACGAAGTTTTCCATAGCGCTAGTCATGATTACGCTCGTGGTTCTCTCCTTTACCGCGGTCTTTCCTGTGCACGCACTTGCGGTCTGGAAGGATGTTAGCCCGAACGCCTACCTGAATCCCTATGAAAATCCCCCCCTCGACTCCGTGTACATGTTTCCAGCGGGCTCCTCCGTGGAGGGGTGGGCGGTGGGAGACTTCGTAGCTACAACAAATCTGACAACAGGTCTTCCATCAATATTTCACTATGATGGATCAATTTGGTCCCTTGTTCCAGCCCCAAAGTTTCCAGATTATCCGAGCACCCAATGCGGGTACGACCTGACTTCAGTGCATTTCGGTCTGCCACTCCACTACATTAGCAAGAACGACGGTTGGGCAGTAGGATTCAGCTCCGGCGCTGCGGCGTACAACGGCGTCGCATGCGGCGTAACCGCGGGTACTGCTGTTGCTATCCACTGGGACGGTGATACTTGGAGAGTCCAGGTCGCAGGCCTAAGCGGGCCAGACGCAGGTGCTCTTAACTCCGTCTTCATGGTGAGCCCCACCGATGTTTGGGCTGTCGGGGCGAATAACACTGATTCCCCAATAGCCGGGCAAGGGACTATTTGGCATTGGACGGGCGTCCCAGGTTTGGGTGGAGGGTGGAATCTGGTTCAGAAAGTTCAGAACGTCCTTCACTCGGTCTACATGGTGAGCCCTATCGAGGGCTGGGCAGTGGGCGACGGAGGATCAATCTATCACTATTACGGGGGGGCTTGGAACGCTTTCGCTTCCCCAATATTCACACCGTTGGAGTCAGTGTTTATGCTCAGCCCAACTGAGGGTTGGGCTGTTGGTGTAGGCGGCATGATAGTCCACTACTCAACTGGAATATGGTCTGGTCCAGTAAGCCCCGGTACGACCTCGAATACTCTCTTCTCGGTCTTCATGATCTCTTCAACTGAGGGCTGGGCTACCGGCGGGGCCTTGTCACAGGCCAATGCAACGATTGTGCATTACACAGCCGGAACGTGGACGGCCATTCCCATAAATATGATTCCGCTTTCTCCGGTGGACGCGTTCAGTCTGAACTCGGTATTTTTCACCACGGCAGCAGACGGATGGGTGGTTGGCACTGCGGGCGTGATAGCTCACTTCGATGGTTCAAACTGGGGTACACTCACAAGTCCCTCATTGAACAATTTCACGTCCGTGAGCTTCGGTCCTCCGCTAACTGGGGCATTGAACCCGAACGACGGGTGGATAGTGGGCAACGCTTCCACTGGCCGCTACCCACTACCCTACGAACCGACAATATTTCATTGGAACGGTTTCATGTGGACGAAAGGAATCGCGATTGGTGCAACAAACAACTTGAACAGTGTCTTCATGCTTTCAAGTGGAGATGTCTGGGCTGTTGGAGGGGGTCCGCGCCCCACCGCTAGTTGTAGCGCATCACCAGTAACGCTATGCCCGATAATATTGCATTTCACGGGAGGAGCATGGAACACGGTTACCCCACCCTCTGGCCCATACACGCTTAGATCCATCTACATGGTGAGCCCTACTGAAGGGTGGGCCGTTGGAGAACAAGCGGTAGCACCTAACCCGATCAGCAATCAAGCTGGCATAATACTACACTACACCGTGACTGGAAACGTGGGAACCTGGGCCATCTTCCCCGCCCCATCATCCCCGACACCACCCGCCCCACTCAACTCGGTCTTTATGTTGAACCCTAACGAGGGATGGGCCGTTGGAAACAATGAAACCATACTGCACTACACAGTTACGGGGGGAGTCGGAAGTTGGAATACCGTGGCTGTCAGCGGCACCCCCACGCTTTCAATGGACGCTAACCTCACCTCAATCTTCATGTTAAGCTCGACCAGCGGATGGGCTGTTGGCGGGGTACGGCAGAGTGGGTCATTTTCTGCCGGTCCAATAATCCTTTACTGGGATGGAACGAAGTGGACGCCCGTTGCGGCCCCATCGATTCCGGGTGGTTTCACGCCAAGCGGTCACACAAGCGCCACCCTCAAAACGGTCTTCTGCCAAGCGCCCAAGAACTGTTGGGCGGCAGGATTGCCCGGCATACTGTTCGCTACGCTCTTCCATTGGGACGGCATCTCATGGACTCACATCGCCACATCGCCCGCACTGCTCGGCCAGATTCCACCAACCCTAACATCAATCTACATGACAGGCCCAGACAGCGGGTGGGTTGTCGGGGGCGATCCGGAGTTTCCAGGATTTCTACCTCAATCATTCGGAGGAACTACAGCTCTGTCCACGATACTACGCTCAACACAGGCACTCCAGACAACCACAACAACCGCAATCATCGCCTCGGCCACAACGGCTACCACCATCCTAGTCGGCTCCACGATCTCCACCTCAACGATCATCACCTCCGTAACGAGCACGAGCACGGTTGCTCCACCACCTCCACCAGCCATTGGCAGCGGCGCGATTTGGGCTGTAATACTGCTCGTAGTGGCGGCCGCAATTTTACTCGTCTTGATAGGCCTACTGTTTCGGCGACGCCGTCCTCCGCCAGCCGTTTGCTATCCAGTTCAGAGAAGGCCATACCAATGATGGGAAGCAGATCCAGAAGGATGGCAAGCATAACCGCCACACTCCCAATCGTGACGTTGGACGAAATCGATGAACTCGTTGCCAGCGACAGTGTCCCATCACGGTCCTACCTCATACGAGAGGCCGTCAGAATATACTTGAAAGAATTCGAACGCAAACAGTCATGAACTGGCGGACACACGAACTCGAATCGACTCCAACCTATCGTGAGCACGTTTTGCTGGAACTGGATGAGAATAGTAAGCGGGGCGTATATGTGGGTGAGGGATTCGCACATGGATTCCTCGCCCTGGAACCTTCCATAGTCGCATATCTCGCCAACGTTCCGTTTGATCAGAAATACGATCGAGGGATTAGGTGGAACGATCCTCAAATTGGCATAGAGCGGTGTGTCGAAAACCCGACACTCTCAAAAAGAGATGCTGATTTCCCCTTCTTGGAGGATGCCGAAAACAACTTCGTATAAAATGATCACGAATGAGTCGAGTACTGATCCTCGGAAGTAATGGACTGCTGGGATCCTGCCTTTATCGAGTAGGCAAGGCGAGAGGTCTCGATGTCCTTGGAATAAGCCGGACGAAGTCGCGGTTTGTTGACATCTGCGGAGATGCAACAGACAAAAGATGGCTCGAGGCACAGCTTGAACAGGGACATTTTGATGCGGTGATAAACGCCGCGAAATTCAAGGGTACAACAGACGATTGTGAAAAGAGAAGAGAAGATTGCTGGAAAGCAAATGCGTCTCTGCCCGTCTTTCTAGCATCGAGCCAGAGAAGAAATGGATATTTGCTCGTGCAGATTTCCACGGATTGGGTGTATGAAGGAAAAAGAGGGGAAGTATATGATGAGGCGTCCCTGCCATATCCACAGAACTTCTACTCCCTTTCTAAACTAGCGGGAGAATTTGCAGCATCCTCGGCCGAATACTATCTTGTGCTTAGAACGACCCGCCTCTTTGGTCTGGAAGAACGCCCGAGGAATTTCTTAGCAAGACTCTTGGAAGCCTTACGTGAAAAGAAAAGTTTCCCAGCAGCTTCAGACCAGTTCTCACAGCCAATCTCAGCCCTTGAACTCTCGAACCTGATCTACGAACTGCTAGACAAGCAAGCGAAGAATAGGGTCTTCCTGGCGACAGGACCAGACTACGTCTCAAGGTATCAATTTGCAAGAACGGCAGCTAGAGCGTTCGGATTTGACGAGCAACTGGTGAGCAAAACAGTGAGTGCGCAGAGGAAGATCAAAATTCCAAGATACCTTAGAACTGACAATAGAGAATTACAGAATGTTCTAGGCCACCAGATCAAGCATGTTAGAGAGATGATCAATGAGCTGAAAACCGCTAACGTACGCTTGCCGTAAAGATTGAGATCATCTTCCGATTCCAATCCAATCGATCACAAACCATAAAGTGGGACTAGGCCTCATTCTGACGTGAGCGGAAGTTATCGGCGAGTTCAAGTGACTTGAGGCTCAAGAGGAGAATATTCGATCTCGTACGAAGGTACTATCACCAAGGTCAGAAACGGGCTCGCGCGCGAGGCAGGTACCGCGTCCAATATGGTGGAAGAGCATATGACGAAAAAGAAATGATATCACTCGTCGACGCGGCTCTAGAGTTCTGGGTAACATACGGGTGGCGCTCCCAAAGATTTGAGAGAAATCTCGCTCGTTTCCTTGGCCTCAGACACGCTGTGTTTGTAAACTCAGGTTCATCAGCGAACCTACTCGCCATAGCCTCTCTTTTCTCTTCGCTCACGAAGCGAGGATTGAGATCAGGAGATGAAGTGGTAGTTCCGGCGGCAACCTTTCCGCCTACAGTGACCCCATTGATACAGCATGGCTTGAGGCCGGTCCACTCCAACAGCCCATTAGAACAATCTCCTATTACTTCTCGATCAGAGGTGGGAGATTAGATGTTCTATTTGGATGATTGTGGTTCTAATGGCGTTCATTACCGTTGTCCAATCACTGTTCAACATATTCAGAATAGTTGTCAATGTGCTCACATTTCTTCACCTCCATTCAGTCGGATTGCATCTCTCGAGATCTAGGATTAAATCTGATCCTATTTGGTTCAAGGTCGATCTTTAATTATCAACTGCAAGAATCAAATCATCGCCAATAGGTGAAGTTCTCGAAGCACATGTGAGAAATCGCTAGGTCGAGCCTTCCTCTTTCGTCGCTAATGGCTCGTCATCTGTACCAATAAATTGAGGCTGAAATCCTCGTGTGAACGCAACGATCGGTTGGCTCAACTCTCCAGCTGAACATGCCTAATGTCTCCCGTTTAGAGCTGACACGATCCATCTGAGTGTCAACGGTGATGGTTAGATTGCATTGTCCTGAATGTGGGATTGAAACCATATTCAAGCCTCCCAGAGATAACCTCGAATCTGGAACAGTCTGCAAATTTTGCGGAAATCGTCGTGCCGTTAGCGTAAGAGAAAAGTTTAGTATGCCGTATGTCATAATTGGTCCTTACGCACGTGTGAATTTGGACACTCTTGCGGACCCTATTTGTCAGCATGAATGGACGCGCGAGATTGGAGAAGACTTCGACCAAGACGGTAGACTCCTAAGACTCGTAAGATGCCTAAAATGCGACCTATTGATCCATCAATACCTCCCAACGGTCTAACGAATGCCTAACATAACATATGATCGTGAGAATCACGCTAACAACGGTGAGTCAGGTTAAGTGCCCGAGATGCGGTGAAATCATTTACACCAGTTACATGCATTCCATACTTGAGCGGGATCTCTTGCTCCAAGCTATGAAAGAACATTCTCTCAAATGTCACCGAGCGTCAACGAAAACGTGAAACTGTGTGTGAGTACCAACTATGCCACACACCCTTAGAACGACGAACTAAACGACCGTTCAAAAACTGAACAATTGACAGTCAAGAATGAATGGCGAGACTTGGCGCTTCAATAGACCCGGGTCCAGCCTAGTACCACATTTCTCGCATCGCTTGTACTCTTGGAAACTAGAAGTTAAACTCGACCGCTCGAGCTTTCACAGACTTCTACTCAGACTCACCTGAAACTGCTGCCAACATTCACTTACCCTGCGTCGGTCTATGCGAGAGATGCGCCAACACCGAATGCTCTCGCAAGAAACACAACTGAAGCTACCAACTTTGCTCCTCCCATTTTCTCGCGACTACACGAGACCAAGAACGATTCCAACGTTAAAACTCCTTCAAAGTTCATAGTGAAGTTGGATGAAAGTCAAATTGTTCCAGAGCTTCATAGAGCCAGAGAAATCTGATGAGGATCAAAACGCTGACGTTAAGGAGACCCTGGCTCTAATTGAGAATCGTCTCAAAGCTAAGGCTTAGGCTTTCTCTTTTCGTGTAGCGCGAATAGGTGAATGGCGCAGTTCAGACCAACCAGAACGCGTCTTCACGTCTAGTCGATTCGTATTCCTGAAAATTCTAAGGCAGTGTCCTCGCCGCCGAAGGTTGAGTGACGTAAACTGATTATGCTGCTTTACTCGGCAAATCAAAGTAATTCGTATAAACTGGCCAGTTGAAACTGTGGCGACTAGATTTGTCTATGTTGAAGGAACCCGTTGTTATCCACAAGGGTCTCGATAACGTTTACGTTATGGAGAGTAAGATTTGCTTCATCGACGGTGAAGCGAGCAAGCTCTTCTATCGCGGATACAGCATCGAGGATCTGGCTCAACACTCAACTTTCGAAGAGACCGCCTACCTACTGATTTATGGGACGCTTCCAAACAAGCGACAGCTTGAGAATTTCAAGGAGAGAATTTCATCACAGCGAACACTTGAACCAGAGTTGCTGCAACTAATCCGCTTTTTTCCAATATCCAGTGACCCGATGGACGTCCTGAGGACGACCGTGTCATCCCTAGCCCTTTACGACCAGCAGCCTACTACCGACAAGATAGAGGAGAGGATCGACAAGGCGGTTGCTATACTCAGCAAGGCGCCTACGATAGTAGCTGCTTTCGACCGCCTCAGAAACCGCAGAGAACAGATAGCTCCAATGCGAGATCTTAGCTACGCTGCCAACTTCCTCCAGATGCTTACCGGGAAGACGCCCGACCCATACGATGCTCAAGTTATGGACGTGGCTCTGATCCTCCACGCAGAACATGAGATGAACGCGTCCACGTTCTCCTGCACCGTCACGGCGTCGACCTTGGCGGACATGTATTCGATAATTACCTCAGGAATTGGAACATTGAGAGGTCCATTGCATGGGGGTGCCAATGAAGCCGCTCTAAAGACTGTGATGGAAGTCGGTGACCCATCAAGGGCTGAAGAATATGTCACTAAAGCGCTCGCTGAGAAGAAGAGGATTATGGGGTTTGGCCACCGGGTGTACAAAACCTGGGATCCCAGGTATCTTATCCTCAAAAAGCTCGGCGCCCAATTAGCCTCCAATAAGGGAGAGACCGTGTTGTTTGAGACAGCGGTAGCCATAGAACAGAGCGCTTTGAGACACTTGGCCGGGTCACCTATCTTTCCGAACGTTGACTCCTACTCTGGCGTGGTCTTCCACACACTCGGAATTCCAACTGATTTGTTCACACCAATTTTCGCAATGAGTAGGATTGCAGGCTGGACCGCCCATGCCATAGAGTATCTGGAAGCCAACCGGCTTATTCGGCCGAAAGCCCTCTACGTAGGCCCAACTTCCTTGCCGTACATTCCCCTCGATGCACGTCCGTGATAAGTGGTCACTGTTAATGTAGGGCAAGTGCGGAAGCATCAGCTAATGTACAGAACAATTGGACTGTGTTGCGGAGCGGCCAAAGCCATTGGAATAAACACAGAATCAGACATGTCGTTGTAGTCGATGACCATAACACAAGCGTGCGCAATGAAGGGAGTGGTTTCATTGCGTGAAATCTTGTCGTGTGAACTGCGGTGGTTACTCTGAGGGCGATCCTGCAATCGAATGAAAAGGAAGTATTCGTTGGTGGCGACTAGGCCAGAGATTGGAGCTTGCTCACGAGGTCCGAGATGGGGACTTGCGTTTCAGTTCGTGTCGCCATGTTTTTGATCTTCACTACTTGTGACTTGAGTTCCTGGGAGCCCAATACTATCACGTAGGGAATTGAAATTGCGTTCGCATATTCGAGCTGTTTGCTCAAGTTGCGTGCCTTAAGATCGGTCTCCGTGGAAATCCCACTGTCTCTTAGGGATTGGACAAGTTTCAGGGCTTCGGGTCTAATTTCATCTTGGACAGTGGCTATGAAGACTTTGGCAGTTTGACGCGTCTTTGGGAAGAGATTAGCCCGTTCTAATGATATCATGAGTCGTTCTATGCCACCCGCTACACCAGTGGCGGGGATGTCACGTTTTCCGTAGATCCTGCAGAGTTTGTCGTACCTTCCACCTCCGAAGATCGACCCCAAGTCTTCCTGCCCCTGGTCGAAGGCTTCGAAGACGATTCCATCATAGTAACCTATGCCACGCACAATGCTGAGGTCGTAGACGCAATTTGACAATCGGCCGAACGATTTCAATGCATCAGCAAGCATCCCCAGTTCTTGTGCTCCCTTTCTCGCATCTTCTTCTTGATAGTCGAGTCCGTGTAGTTTCTCAAGGACTTCTGAGGGTGATCCGTTCCAGGAGATGAATGTGAGCACATCGTCTATGGTTGTTTCATTAATCTCGATCGCTCTGAACTCCTTCTTCAATTCCTCCGGGTCCACTTTCCGAATCTTGTCGATGATTCTGAGCGACTGCTCCAGCTGGGTGCCAGGTTGAATTCCCAACTGTCTGAGGTAGGATTCGGTTAGCCTCCGATTGCTGATCCGGATAAGGAAATCCTTCAATCCCACATTGCTGAGAATGTCAGCACCGACGCAGATCACCTCCGCATCAGCGACAGGGCTATCGGAGCCGAAGATTTCAATGTCCCATTGAGTAAAGTATCGGTACCGTCCAAATTGTGGTTCATCGTACCGCCAATTTCCTCCTATGGTAGCGAATTTCACAGGCTCAGGCAGGTCGTACCTGTTGGCGATCATCCGAGCCATGCCCACGGTCAAATCAAAGCGTAAACCCAGGTTGCGTCCAGATTTGTCCTTGAACCAGTAAATCTCATTTCGAATTGCCGGGCCACTCTTCGCCTCTAACGTGTTCAGGTTCTCTAGGGTTGACGGTTCGACCATTTGAAATCCATACTTCCAAACAACCTCACGGATCTTGTCGTAAATCCATAATCGTCTGCTCATCTCGTCGGGTTCGGTATCTTTCACTCCGCGGGAAGTGTGAAGGAATCGGATGACACTCTCTGGCACGAACCTGGAAGCGAGTTACGAGATTCCATCCTATAACGTTGTGAGTCGAATCTGAAACCATTAGGATATGCTGTGTCGAATAACTGTGATGTTCGGTGAGCTTCCGATATTGTTTCGCTCAGGTTTTGTCAGAGGTTGGTTGTTAACGCGATGAACGTGTTGTACGGGTTGGCTTTAACAATCAGTTTCCCAGTCATGTTTTCCGGTTTCTTGGCGGAAACGTATTCTCCAAAGGTTCGTTTGTAGGATGAGAAGACGGTTTCAGCCATCCATGGCTGGCCGTAGTCATGTTTGCGTTTCCACGCTTGAGGATCGCTGAGGTACTCTACCACAACCCTCTTTCTAGGCATACATCCCCCAGCTTTCCTTGAACTGTTCCGCCTCACCCGTATCACAGGTCCAATCCCTTTCCCGGCCAGATAGCGAAAGTTGCTCTTCGTGTCGTATGCACCGTCTCCCAGCATCTCAACGATCTTAGCCTTCTTGGAAGCCTCTTCAACCAGTGGCTGGAGCATCCGCCCATCTCCCACCTTCTCACTGGTCACCTCCAACGCCAGAATCTTCTTCCTCTTCACATCCACAGCGATATGGATCTTCAAATAGCCACGTCTCACCTTCCATTTGTGCCGCATCCAGTCACCCCGATTCGCCACCTTGATGCCTGACGCGTCCAAGGCTATGATTACATCCTCATTCGAATCCGCAAGCATCTTCTCAAGCCTGACCGGAAGCTTCTCAGCCCTCCACTGAATGCTCGAACGGTCTGGCGCCTTCAACCCCTTCACGTATCTGGCTAAGGCTTTCGTGAACCCTTCCAGTTGACGGTAAGGAAGATGCAGGTAGACACGCATGAAGAGGAGAAGGCGAACGAAGCTGTCCGGGTAACGGAACACGGCGCCTTCCTTCCCCTTATTCACAGCTTCAAGCTCATCCTCCCAGCCCTTCACGAAATCCAGGTCGAACAGAAGCTCCCCACGCCTCACCAAATCCTCATTGATACGCTTCCAGTCACGCTTAGACATAACCTGGCTGAAGGCTAAGAACCACGTAAGAAGATAATCAAAAAGAACACCACAAAAACGCTCAGAATCCAAACACAAAATATGCAGTTATTCGACACAGCATTAGGATACAATGTTTTATATCGAGTCTCAGTTCATGGCGATCGATTCGCGATGACCACGATGGTTGGTAAGGCTAGGGAACTTGGAACCGCGACCCTAGGAGGGCTAGTGGTCGGGGCTGTTCTTGGGACGATTCTAGGAGTCGCCAATGCACCGCTTTATTCAGCCATCGGATCATTCATAGGCGGCATAGTTGCAGCCTACTTGCTTCAGGGGAAGATAGGACAGGCGGCGATTGCCGGGGCGCTATCCGGAATTCTGGGCACACCCTTCTTGCTGGGTTTATCCGATATTCTCGCCATTTTCGGCCTAATACCCACGCCGTCCGGACCGACACCGTCGCTCGCTGATCTGCAAAATGTCGTTATGATCATCGCGGGGATGGACCTTCTTTCCGGCGCAGCAGGAGGAGTTATCCTAGGCACCCTCCATCACCCACCCGGCTCGGTGCCATCCACACCCCCTCCGCAACCCGCGGCTGGAGTAACCCCAATACAAGCGAGGTATTGCGTGCAGTGTGGCGCCCAACTACCTTCGGGCGCTTTGATTTGCTCACAGTGCAATGCCAGGCAGCCGCAATAGCGACAATTCTAGAATTGCAACGAACTCAGCGTATAGTAGACTATGTCCGTTCTCCGGTCAACCACGGCTAGGATCAATTCCTTCTTGTCGTTCTCCGCGTATCCTAGAAGCTTCTGCAACTCTCGAAGACTAGCTTCGCCGCCCTCATAGACTATGGAAATGAGGCGTCTCAGGGGGCCTTTTCCGTAGATGTCGAAATCAAAGTTCCGATCAGATTCGCGCACGATATAACCGCGATTGCGTAGGTCCCTGTAGACCAAGTACTTTATCCATATCTCTGGTTGGCCAACCGAAACCCGTTTAACGATATCTCGCAGCGTTAGCTCCTTCTCAGTCTTTTTGTCAAATACTCTAATTCTTTGTTTCTCGATTAGATAGAATGATTCGTAGGGAGTGAAGAACAGCTTCACATTTTTCAGGTCGCCGAAGCCTCGATCTCTCAACTCCATGAGTTCGGATTTGTATGGTATGTAGACACCCCGTCCCTCGGAGATGGCGTTCCAAGGCGTAAACTCCGTTTTCTGCTCAGTTTGAGGCGCACTCGGTGTTGGGGTAGGGTTGGGGCTGCTCTCCAAGAGTATCACAGACGCGCATCGCAATGGTATCGCATCATTAATGCTTTTGTGAGGTTGGTTCATGTGAGACAGAAAGCTAATCCTTCGCTTGTTGTTTTCTCGTAGCTCAGGCTGTGCGAATTGCTACCGATGTCAGAGCTTAGAACAGTGGAATGGGTGAACGGTCGCGTTCGAATGATAGATCAGACCAAGATCCCCAACAGGTTTACTTATGTTTACGTCGAAAATTACAGACAGGTTGCGAAAGCTATTCGGAATATGGTGGTTCGCGGGGCGCCCGCTATCGGGGTGGCAGCTGCTATGGGGCTCGCGCTTGCGGCCAATTCAAGTCACGCGAAGACCAAAGCACAACTAATCAAAGAGCTCGAAACCGCGGCAGAGGTTCTCCGCCGAAGCAGGCCAACAGCTTGGAACCTATTCTGGGCAATTGACTGTATTCTCAAGAAAGCTCGAACTCTAGATGGCTTACCGAGTGAAATAGCTGCGCGGGTAGTGAATGAAGCATTGGAAATGGCTGAAGAGGACGTTAGAGCGAACCGGAAGATTGGCGAGTACGGCGCAGAATTCTTGAAAGACGGCGATTGTGTCCTTACTCACTGCAATGCGGGGACTCTTGCCACAGTTAGTTACGGCACGGCGCTCGCACCGATTCGCACAGCCGTAAGTCAAGGGAAAAAAATTCGAGTAATCGTAACCGAAACCCGTCCTAGACTTCAGGGAGCCAAACTCACAACCTACGAGCTGCTTCGTGATAAGATCCCAGTAACTCTGATTGTTGATGGTGCAGTTGGCTACGTTATGGAGAAAGGTCTTGTCAAAAAGGCAATTGTTGGTGCGGATCGAGTAACAACTAGATCAGTTGTGAACAAAGTGGGGACATATCTCGTAGCCTTGGCAGCACAGGCAAATCAGGTTCCGTTCTATGTTGCAGCGCCGTCGTCGACTTTTGATCTGCGGCCGGAGCAAGATGAGGTGGCCATTGAGGAGAGAAGCCCTCAGGAAGTTACGGATATGGAGGGCAGGAGGGTTGTGCCTAGGGGCGTGGGGGTCTTGAATCCAGCCTTCGACCTGACGCCGCTAAATATGGTGACGGGGTTCATGACTGAGAGAGGAATTCTGGCAGCCGATAGAGTGCGTGCTGGAATTCTGTCTCCCTGAGCGCTAGCGAACTATTGACCAACTTCCTGCAGGGGCTTCTTGCCAACCTGCAGGACGATCTCCACAGGACAGTGAGTGACTGCTTCGATCTTATTCTTCCAGTCGCCGCCCATGCCGACTAGCGCATACATGCCTGTGACTTCTGCTTTGGCTTTCTGCACAATTCGGGTGAGTGCAATCTGCGTTTCCCCGCTATCAATAACGTCATCGACTATGAGCACACAGTCACCTTTTCTAAACGCATCTCTCGGAACGAACAAGCTCACCATGATTGCAGTTCTACTAGGTATGTATATTTCCTCGATGAACTCGCGAACTCCAACTTCTCTATTCTTCTTCGCGATGACTAGTCCGACCCCGAGTCTGTGTGCGAGCAAGGCGGCTAAAGGTATCCCGTCAACCGCCGCTGCGAGGACCTTCGTAATGCGCATACCCGCGAAAGCGTTCACAGCATGCTGAACTGCTCGTTCAAGCAAGAGAGTGTCGGAGATTAATTTGGTGTTATCGAAATATCCAGCGTCGTCGAAACGGATTCTCTGCTGAATTTCTCCTTCGAGACGCATTATTTTCTGAAGGGTTTTGTTGATGTCCTGCGCCCTGTCTATTGTTGGGAGTACGTGGCCCTTAACATACCTGCTCAGGACGGTCTCCGGCAGACCAATGATCTGCGCGAGTTCCCTGTAGGTGTAATAGTTCTTGGCCAGATTGAGAAGCTCGATAGTCATAAGCTTGTATTTCAAATCGGATATACGAGAACCTGTTCTCATTTTGTCGCCCTCTAGAGTCATCTTGACAAGTAAGGATATTCACATGCCCATGCCGAACAGTAATAACACTTTGGACACCTATTGACACAAAGATTAGGGTCACCCGCGGCGGCTATCGACAATTCCTTGACTATCTTGATATCTGCCTCGATACGGGCGACCTGTTTTCGTGCTAAGCCTATGGAGAACTATCTGCACGAACCTGTCTCCCTTGCTCATACGGAACGTCTCACTCCCCGCGTTGTAGAGTGAAATGGTCAATTGTCCTCGAAACCCTGGATCTACAAGAGCGAGGCTAGCCAGAATACCTGCCCGCGCTAGTGAAGAGCGAATGTATAAGGTCCCAGTCAGGTCATTTGGAAGCTCAACTCTCTCCAAGGTCGCCGCAAGTTGATGTTTCCCTGCTGGTATGGCCGTTTCCATCGCCACATGCAGGTCGTAACCGGCCCCACTGAGAGAGCTTGGGTCAAAGGGAGTCAAAACAAGCGACATGTCCCTAATTCGTTCTTCTATCTCAACATCAGACAGTACTACCATCGGAACATTTCAGCCCTATCTCGAATAGCATAGGATCACACCTAACTATCTTACCAACTAAACTCCCGGCTCTGCCGAATGGCGTTAACTTGGCTTAAGGAAGTGAAACGATATACATTCATTCTCCATTGACTATGAGCATTACGGGGCCCGTAGTCGAGCTAGGATTAAGACACAGAGACCGAGCGAGTCGTGTTAGCCTTCGGAGCTGACGCGGTGAAAGCCTGGGATCCGGGGTTCGAATCCCCGCGGGCCCGCCACAATATTACAGCTAGAAGTGGGCTCAAATTTATTACAAGCGATGAGCATCCACTATCTGACTTGGTTTGCCTGCTGGACGGAAACCTAAGGATCTTTCTTCACTGAAAGGCAGAGCTACCAAGCTGTTTCTCGAAGCGATCAGAAGCCCTGTCACAAAGCAGGTTTACGAACGCAGACTTGCGAGTTTCCTGCAGTTCGTCAAGATGGATGTTGACATTTTCGTTGGGAAAGCCAAGGAGAATCCTCGCTGGGCCGAGGAGCAGGTTCTGAAATATCTCCTGATAGAGAAAGAGAGAGCTGCTAGAAAAGAGATTCAGGCCAGCACTGTAGGCAACGTGAAGAAACCTGTCAAACTGCTTCTGGAAATGAACGATGTCTCTGGGATTAACTGGAAGAAGATCTCGAAGATTCTACCGAGTGCGAGACGGTACGCGCTCGATAGGGCGCCAACAGTGGATGAGTTGAGGTTGCTGCTCTCAAATTCGGATTTGAGATTTCAGGCAATTATCTTGACTATGGCGAGTAGCGGGATCAGGCTTGGGGCATGGGATTACCTGGACTGGGGTCACGTCGAACCCATGAAGAAGGAGGGGGAGGTCGTTGCTGGTAAACTGAGGGTGTATGCCGGTGAGGCCGAAGAATACTGCGCCTTCATCACGCCTGAGGCCTATCGCAGGCTTGAGCAGTATATGAAGCTGCGAGTCTCGCATGGAGAGAACGTGACTAAGGATTCGCCGTTGATCAGGAATGTGTGGTATTCCAGCAAGACAGAGACAAATGGGGCTGAGGAGCCGGAGAGGCTGAAGGCTTCTGGAGTGAAGCGTCTGTTCGAAGATACGCTGTGGAAGTTCGGGATTAGGAAGGAGAAGAAGAGAAGGCACGAGTTCTCCATTCACTCGATTAGGAAGTTCTTCAAGACCAGGGCGGAGCAGGTCATGAAGCCGATTAATGTCGAGACTTTGATGGGTCATTCCGTTGGCATATCGGACAGTTACTATCGTCCGACTGAGAAGGAGCTGTTGGAGGATTATGTCAAGGCTGTGCCGTTGCTGACGGTTTCTGAGGTTGAGGAGGTTCGGCGTGAGTCTCAGTTGTCTCGTCAGCAGTTGGAGGAGCGTTTAGCGCAGCTCGAAGGTCTCGTATCTGAGCTAGTAGCCGAGAAAGGAGAACAAGCTCACGCTCAGCGTCAGAGCCGCAGCGAGGACACTTCAAAAAGAAACTCCTCCAAGAGAATCGTGAAATCAGAACAGGTGGATGAATTGCTGGCAGATGGATGGGAGCCTACGATGACACTTCCTGATGGGAGAGTAGTAATGCAGACTAGTTGAGTAAACGGGTCACAATTAAGCAAAACATGGCTGGATTATTGATGACCTACCAGCAATCCGTTAGAAGCCAGTCCCTCAGCCATACGGAATGATAATTGATTTGAACTCAAATTGTCGTTAGACTCCGAACGGGTGTGCAGATTGAGGCCAAATCTAGACTAAAGAACGAGAACAGATCATCAAATTCTGCAACAAAGGATTCAGGGCCTCTAACCCAATCCAATAAGCATTGAAGTTAATCTATACGCAAAATTGTGGATTGTTAAAAACAGTCCACCAATTCTCATCCATAATTGGAATGTGTTCCGATGCCCATGAAAAGTCTTCAAACCAGTGACCGTCTGGCACTTGTACAATCGGTTTGTAGGGATCGAAACACGCAAAATAATTACTTGTTTTCGTAATTGAATATAAATCGAAATGAAGATGTGGGTATTCAGTTCCGGTTTTTCCTTCCAATCCAATCACATGTCCTCTCTCGACCTGTTGACCTACAGAAACATCGATTTCAGACAAATGTGAATACCCTGTATAGATGGCATATCCTTGCAATGAAATAGGATGTTTGATCACTACCTGTAAGTTCCCAGTTTTCTGAGGTGGAATGCCATTCGCCCCAAACGTCTCATAAATTGTACCTGGGGCAGCTGCATGGATAGGAGTTTCTGCCGGCCCGGCATAATCAATTCCAAAATGGTGCCTTGTTCCGCCAATACTGTTACACCATCCATCATAAGGGTCGCATTCATGAGGTCCATTCCACCAAAGAATCTCATCTCCATAGGAAGGATCTGTTCCACCATTATGATCGTACATTCTATCTACGGTAAAATCAGTGTCATGTGACATTGGATGCGTCAGAAATCCTTGCATCAATCCAATGTCCATTTCGATGTCCTGACCGTTTAGGGTTACACCATATCCAGTATCCACTCGTCTGATGTCAGTTCTGTCTCTGCACATATACTGAAACTGTCTATTAGTATAACAGTAAAGATTGTAGGATCCCGATTTCACATCTTGTAGCTTGAAATCGCCTGAAGAATCTGACTCAGCTTCAGCGACGATATTCTTCTTCTGGTCCAACAAACCGACTGTCGCACCAGAAACTGCAGGGTCCTCATCACCCTGAACTCCATCGCCTTTATAATTGAAAAATAGCCTACCTGTAATCGAACTGGTATCTTGCGCATAAAGTGTTCCAAGCATGTAGTCTGGTGCGAGGGATGATACTCCCGCAACTAAAGCTGATGCTCCAGCATACTTGAGAAACCGACGACGATTCAAATGACCAAATCATTTTGAGAGTCTCATAGCATCTATTATTCAGACTTGTGTTTCCAAGAACTCTGAAAGCCGTGTTGTAGTTAGTCTACGTACTTTCTATTGCAAACGACTAAAAACATATGATTGCACTCTAAGTGGGTTTACAATCTGGTCCGGAGCCTTGAGTTCGACTTCCCAAGTTCGCAGGATTCTGATTGTTGTTTTCATTCTTGTAGTTGTATGTGTAGGCGGTGTTGCTTCATATTTTACGTTCCACAAGTCATATGTTTCCACTGAACCCATAACAATCACAACTGCTGGTTCCATAACTCGATCTTCAACTGTTGGCTCCACAACCCAATCTTCAACCGAAGAGATCGCTTCACAGCCCAACCCAATTAGTGCGAATGTAACTGTCGTAGTAGACTACTTCTGCAAGCATCCAGGATGGTTGGAGACGAGATTGCACCCCAGTAATCCCGACCTCGGTCGAGCGGACATGCAAGGTATGATTAACCGATTTGACTGGGATATCAAATGGGCCGTCGAACATGGCATAAGTGTCTTTTCTCTCGACCCACCCAGTTGCGTCCAGTTGGTCCAGCAGGCGAGATACTTTCAATACATCAAGATCGTTTTCGATTTCGACGAACCTAATGCGTCCCTGTCTCTGGCCCCAGCCTTTGCGAGCTACCTTAACAACACGCAATACTTCAAGATCAGTGGAAAGCCGGTCGTCCTGTACCGAGGCGCCTTCAAGTACAGAGCGACACATGGAGACGATGCCCTAGTTAACATGGTGAAGGATGTCAGGAAAGGTATCCAAGCCATTATTGGGACAGACATCTACCTGATTGGCGACCTAATTTCAAGTGCAAGAACTGCAAGCACGCCCCCTCCCTCATTCAGCGCCTTTGACAGCGTATTCATGTTCAACATGTGGTCTGGTTTGAATACAGCCGCCACAACCGATTCAAACGGTGCAAAGCATTATGTGACACCGTACACCACACTCGTTTCGGACTACCTGTCCATAGACAACAGATGGTATTCTTTCGCGCATACCTACGAGAAGGGATATGTTCCTAGCGTCATGCCGTACTTCAACAACACGGATCCAGTCGAACTGAGTGCAAGATACAGAAGTGCAGTCGGACCCGATTATCACGTCATGGTGAACGCAACCATCGCGGATTTCACGCGCCTTCTGCATGAGTCGCTCAAATATACAACTCCGCCCTTGAAAATGGTCTTCGTCAGCACCTGGAACGAGTTTCATGAACGAACGTCAGTAGCGCCAACACAGGAGTACGGTTTCACGTATCTAGACGCGATACGAGCCGTGTACACGACAACCATTTCCGCGACTCCCGAAGCGCAGTCCCTTATGATTCCAATACGATTGCTCATATTTCCGCCTCCTAGAACTGGGTATCCACATATGTTTTTGGTCCCTCGGTGATTCAACAAAATTTGAAAGCCTCACCTGACCCGAAACATATCAGATGAAACAGCGAGACAGATGTTCATTAATGAAGGCATTCCCAGCGCCCAGATGAAGCAGGGGCTGTTCTACAGCTAGCTGGGTAAACGGGTTGAATCGCCGTCGATTTCTGAAGTATGCTGGTGCCACCGTGGCTGTTGTTGGGGCGTCTGCGCTAGGGTTAGATTACGTTCTTACTCCAAAACCAGCAAGTCCAATTCTGATGAATTCATTCACAACTTCGTTAATGAGTTCAAACCTAACAAATCAAACATCTGCTCAAAGGTCAACGAAAGACATGGGTCACACATCAGTCACTGCTGTTACATCCTCTTCCTCTTCGGCTTACTACACGACTAATCCATCTTCACTACGTGCTGCAGCCGAGAGCGCTGGTTTGCTGATTGGATCGGGTGCGCAAGCCAACTTCTTGACGGAGAAAAGTAGTGGCGTGATGAAGTATGCGAACACGTTGGCTAACGAGTTCGATTTTCTCACACCTGAATATGAGATGAAATGGGGGTCTATCGATAAGAGCGGATTCGGTCCGGCAGATATTCTTGTCGATTTTGCTTCGCAAAACAAGATGAAGGTCAAGGGCCATACTTTGGTTTGGCATAACAATCTTCCCACATGGGTCAATGCTCAGATTACCCCTGACCAGCTTCGGGTTGCGTTACAAGACCATATCAGAAGTGTGGTGGGTCATTTCAAGGGTAGACTGCTTGCTTGGGATGTTGTCAACGAAGCTGTCGATGACAGGGGGGGCCTACGGAATTCGATATTCCTTCAGAAACTTGGAGACGGCTACATTGCCGATGCCTTTCGTCTAGCACACGAAACCGATCCAGATGCAATCCTGATCTACAATGACTATGGGGCGGAAGGGCTAGGTACGAAATCTGACAGCGTCTACGATTTGGTAAGAAAGCTGCTAGCGGACGGTGTTCCAATCCACGGGGTAGGCTTGCAGATGCATATCAGTGCCCAGGCGTATCCCGATCCCTCTTATGTTTCGGAAAATGTCCAAAGACTGACTGCCTTGGGCTTGAAGGTTTACATTAGCGAAATGGATGTGCGTATTCATGATACACCTGGGGCTATGAATGATAAGCTAGAGGTGCAACGTCGGGTCTACCATGACGTAACAATGGCCTGTGTCAAGGTGAGAGGCTTCATGGGTGTAACATTCTGGGATTTCACAGACGCGCATTCATGGATCACCAGCGGCGCTTCGTCCTATCCTCGAGATGATGCCCCCCTACTCTTTGATGCAAGCTACAACCCCAAACCCGCCTACTTTGGAGTGTTAGACGCACTGGAAGGCAAGTGAGAATGAGCGAAAATCATCCGAACCTCCAAACAAGGTCTCAGAACAATCGAGTCTCTTAGTGGTTTGCAATAGAAACTCTGAAAAAGAAAAGCAACCAGACTCCTGGAATGATCTCGGCTTTGAATCGTCGGCACTTTCTGAAATACACAGGTGTAACGGCAGCGGCCGTAATTGGAGCGTCAGCATTAGGGCTTGATTATCTCCGTTCGCCACAGCCAAGAATCCCGAATACAACCACCTCGACGACTAGTTCGTCGATGAGTTCGTACACTTCGAGTTCATACGCATCCTCATCCACATCTGTTGTTCAATCGACAAGCTCAACCCTGTCCCTCTCCACCCTGTCCGATTTAGATGACCCCAAGAGTGGCTACCCAGAACTGGCCAACGAGCTCAGAAAGTTACCCGAGTTCCAACAGGACACGCAAGAGAGTAGACTTGCCGTTCAAAGAATCGCCACACTAGCGTTACAATCTGATGACACACAGGTCAAAGAAGCGTTCAAGATAATGTTGCAAGGAGGAACGCCTAGCCCCTTTGATTTCAGCTATGTCGTTCCAAACTGGAACACAGAATTGCAAGTCCTGTTCTGGTTAGCAGAAACAAACGAGTTCAAGAAGAACGATACCTTGGCTCTAGCAATTGCCATGGTCAACGGCCTGTGGGTAACGATGGGAGATGAACAGGTCGCAGGAGCCGTGCGTGGAGATACAAATTCCATGCTCCGCTTTGGAAGGGAAACCTCAGAGTGGCAGAGAACGAATGGGCTAACGTACAATTTGGAAAACTACCCACTAGAAGCTAAAGTTTGCTGGGCGTGGACAGGTCACCAATCTACTATCTATAGTCAAAATCACGCAATTGCATTTTTCAAAGATAAGAAATTTGATTTAAAATCATACGAATGGGATACAGTAGATACTGAAAAATTATCGCAAGTAAGAGCAGTCACTAAATCTAATAATTGGATAAATGCAGACGTCAATGAATTTTCTAAAAATACTGAAAAATATTTCTATTTCGCAGGTGGTCCTGGTCAGTTTTCGCGGAATTGGATATACACCTTAGGTACTCCATACGAAGGTACAGTGACCGTTGAGGAAGAAACAGTCAAGAATTCCTTTATTGGAAATGCGACATTCTTATTTGATTATTATGTCAAAAATGGAAAAGGCTATGGTGTTTGTGGGGATGAAGTGACTTTACTTAGAGCCTATCCTAAAACTGTTAGTCGGTAGATTATGAGGCAGCATGCGAGTTGTACGAGGCCTAGATAATTTCGGTTTTTCTTCTCCCATCGGATCAGAAGCTTTCGGAACCTGTTGTGCCATGATCCTGTTCGCTCGACCACCCAGCGCTTGGCTTGGTGGCATCTTCCATCACGAGGAGGAACAGTTTCTCCTCTGTGGCGGATGTGTGGTATGTAGCCGCGTTTGATGACCGCTCGCTCTATCTCTGGATAGTCGTATCCTTTGTCGAGGCAGAGGTTCTGAGGATTCCGAGGTGTAGGCTTCGGTCTACAGGCGACTATGCTGCTCAAGGTTATGGTTGTGGCCTTCATGTCGTGCAGGTTTGCTTCCGTGATCACAACGGAAAGCGGGGCTCCCCTCTGATCTGTGAGGAGATGCCTCTTCGTGCCAAGCTTGGCCCTATCCGTCGGATTAGGACCCGTGGCTTCCCCCCCAAAGGGGCCTTCACAGTAAGGCTATCCATCGACTGCCACTCCCATTCTATGCCCCTAATCTCGTCGTATCGCTCCAGGCGCTTCATCCACAGCTTCTGGAACACTCCAATCCTAACCCACTCTTGAAATCGTCTGTGACATGTGGAGCCTGAGCCATACTCGGAGGGTAACGCCTTCCACTGGCAGCCAGTCCGCAGCACGTAGAGTATGCCATCCAGAACCTTCCGGAAAGGTACCGCAGGACGCCCATTCGTACCACGTTTCTTTTGAGGAGGCAGTAACGGTTGAACCTCCATCCACAACTCATCAGGGATGCACCTGATCGTTCCAAGCCTCTTCCCCTTACGCTTCCGAACCCTACCCTTACCCATAGCAACCAGTTGACACCATCTCAAATACGGTTGCTAGCCCTTCCATCAACATCCTCAACAAAAAACCCATGACAGCTGAACCAAAACATCTAGTACAAATCAACAAATCAAACGGTTTTAGGATAGGCTCTTAGTCGGCCCGTCATGATGTGCCTCGTTCCATGATATTGGAAAATCCGTAGGCTGAAATCCTCTCTCAAGTCCTCGCACCGTTTGTTCAAGAAACCACGATATGCCGAGACACCCGCTAGCCACTACGGCGGATGTTACGGAAATTAACTTGATGAACGACCTTCTATCCAATTTCATGAGCTGGCCAACTCGGCTATCCCATATGGTATCCTATGTAGCCTACCTATCAACGTTCTGCACCAAAGGTGCTACACGCACAAAAGTCATGGTCAAATTCCAGCGCTCGCACCATTAGACCCACACACACGAATGCTCGCTTCGCTCGCATAGCTCCTCCCACGATAAAGCTCAAAATCCAAGAGCGAATGAGATAATTGAATTCAAACTTCGCCATTCGAAATGTGATTGAAACATGCTTGTGATGTGTCTGCTAACGACAATTACATACTTCGACTAGGATCTAGGCGCAGGTTTTCTTACTGCGAATACTCTCCTGATGATGAGAACGGCAACTATCAGAACGAGTAGCCCGATCGTTCCCGGCAAAAGATACTGTCCGATGAGAGGTGCCTGTGATAACGAAGTAATTGAGTTCTGCGATCTGGTACTAACGCTCACGGTTGGATGTGAGGCGAGGGTGATCATGAAGTTCTGTTGCCGTCTGTAGGTGCTGTTCGATAGATCTTGGACATGAATGTGTAGGTTACTTTGCTGACCACTCTTGTCCGTAACGGTTACCGCGTAGTAACCTGCGAACCCATGAAAGGCAATCTGACCTTGATCATCAGTAAGCGAACTACCCTTCGTTGTAAACATCTCAATGTCTTGTCGATAAACATGGTATGAATTCTTCACTGTCAAACCGTCAGGGCTGAATAATCCAACGTGATTGAATTCCTGAAGTTCAATTTGAAGATCTACCGCCGTGAGCAATAGCACTCCAAGAACGTTTCCGTTCCCAAAGGGTAGAACCGTCATGTATTTGATCCAAGCCCCCTGAGTAGGTTCATCAAAGACATGATTCCATGCATCCCATGATTTGCTGGTGATCCCTTCTGGTACGGAAGGGTATCCTGTCTCCTGAATCAACACAGGCTTAGCAAACGTTTTCCAAGCTTCGTTGATGATGTTCTGATAGAATATTGGTGTATGATCAGCATAAGCCTCGATCGCGAACCCGTCCACTCGTATTCCACTCTGAATTACTCGCTTGGCAAAATCTATCGGAGACCAAGATGCGGCCGTAATGTAACCTGGTTCCAACAGCACCTTGGCATTATGGTCAGCTTCTCTTATTGCATTAACCTCAACCTGAACAATTTCTAAAGCATTGTTCATACTTGGCAACACTTTTTGTGCAGCGCGAAGGTTTAGCTCATTATCGGTGATCCAATATGCGACCTTATCCGAGTAGTGCTTCACAGCATGGTATACGTACTCGTAGAGATCCTCTTTGAATTGTGTGAAAACTGCAGAATCATTCATAGCTTTCGCATTTATCCAACTAGGAGGAATAGTCCAAGGCTCGAAGTTCATAAAGAGCACGACGAAACGTGCAGTATGACAATGTTCCAACAGTTTTTGGAACTCTGAATCATTCCTGGACCAATCGAAGGTCCCTCTCTTGGGTTCCGAGTCACCCCAAGCTGGCATTGACACCAGAATTGTAGCGTTAATGGTTTGGCACAGGTCAGAAAAAAGCGACCACCCCTTGGCCTCTGTAGGAGTAAAGCTCCAGAATCCGAACGTGAAATCGTGACTCGTCTGCCAATATGTAATGTTCAGATTCTTCAGGGGATAGCCTGATTGGTCGTGAACAGTGATAGTGACATCATTCTTGCGATACTGCTCAACATACTGCAACGCTTGCTGATATGCAGCCTGTTCCTGCATGAAATTCGGAGGCTGACTCCAAACCAGAACCGGCGCAAACCTCACTAGAACTATGACAATCAGAAAAATCGCAAGAACGAGCTTGCCATAAAGTGGCAACAGAACCTGAAGAGATGAATATCTGTCTTGACTTAAGACACTTTCGCGGATCCAGCCTACGGTTCAATTCTTCTTGCCCGCACCAGTGATACCACACACACCGAGAAGGCGTCTGCTGATTACGTATGGCATGTGGTTCGAGAGGGTAATGCCTACCACGCAGTTGATAAGAAGCAGACTACAAAGAATTAGCTTGCAGACTACTAGGAAAGTGAGCATTAGTAGTTTTCAAGAGTAGGTTGAGAAGAGGGGGAGAGTTGTGGGCATCTCAAGAAGAAAATTCTTGAAGCATGGAGTTGGGTTGGGAATTGCTGCTGCAGCTGGATTGGCAAGTGTTTCATTACAGACTGATCGATTAGTCCGTGGCCTAGAAACAAACTATACAGGCGCCGATCAAAATGTAACTAACCCTACCAGAATTGACGTGCATGGCCACAATCACACTGGCCTCTCTGCGGATGGTGCGATTGCACTGATGAATAAGGCTGGGATAAGCCAGATGGTGTTAATGGCACTCAATGATGTTAAGGAGATAAAACAAGGAAGTCACGATAACCAAACCGTTAGCATTTACAAACAATATCCAGACAGATTTCTGCCATTCGTTAGTACTATGTATCAATCTTGGTATGATCAAGACGAAAGTGTTCTTTCTTGGGCTGAAACGCAACTCAGCAGTGGTATCTTCAAGGGTGTTGGTGAAGTTCTGTTACGGCACATTAATCCTTCATATGAAGTGATCAACATTTCCGCAGATTCCCCGTTCATTAAGAAATTAGGCGATATCGTTGTGAAGTATAATGTTGTCATGACCGTGCACTTGGAATGGACTGACGACGCTGTTGCATCCTTAGGGAAACTGCTGGAGTATAACAAACAGCTTAAGCTGATCTGGGCACATTTAGGTGACATCCGTCATTCGGTTGAGGATTCATTCACGCTCCACACTTATCCGAGTCTCGGAGAGATTCTGGACAGATATCCAAATCTATACGTAGATTTCTCAAACATGCAACCGGCACTTCCATCGGCTCCTGATAGGCTTCCTGCAATGACAGATAAAGATGGCAGCCTGCCGCCAGAGCTCAAGAGATTTTTCATCAAGTACAGTGATAGAGTACTTTGGGGGCTAGACACTTCTGGAGCAGTTGATTGGGCAGATGAGCCTTTCACAAAATGGACACAATGGGCTGATAACGTGGTTGCTCAGCTCGAAGACCAAAACGCAGCTGACAGAATCATGTACAAGAATGCTGCGAAACTCTTCAATATACAAATCTGATTTTAGCAACGAAATGAATCGTGCTACTACTGCTGCAACCGTTATAATTTGCAGCGTCGTTCGTTTTATGTGTGGGTCGGCTGGTGCGCACACACAAAACCACGTGCTCGCTTCGCTCGCATAACCTTTCTTGTTTGTCATGTATTGGTTCTAGTGGTTTGGATACACAGAATAGTCTACTCACCACGTTTTGGCAACCAGAACAGGTAGTACATGAGATAGAAAGCCGCAATTCCGCTGAAAGGTGCGAATTTGCTTAGGACTCGTCGAACTTCCTTTGAACCAATTCGCTTCCCCTTGAAATAGGCCTGTGACACTGCACGCTGTATCCCAAGATCGTCGGCTGGAAGAGAATTTACTCTACCCATCCCTCGAACGAGCACGTATTCTGCGCTCCATCTCCCAATCCCCTTGATTTTCGTAAGCTCCGCAACGACAGACTCATCACTCATCGTCCTCAGACTTTCAAGGTCCAATTCTCCCCGCTCAACTTTGCTGGCTAACTCAGTTATGTACAGCGCCTTACTTCGACTGAGACCGAGAGTTCTAATCTGAGCTGGTTTTGCTGTCGCCAAGGACTTAGTTGTTGGGAATGCGTAGAATCTTCTCCCAGCGAAACTAACAATCTCTCCATACGCCTTAACGAGTCGAGAGCGTATGGCAATCGCAGCATACAGCGAAATCTGCTGCTCGGTGATAGCGATCACCAAAGCTTCAAAAATGGTCGGAGGCGCGATCGGCCTTAACCCTACCACTTCCCGCGAAACAATGCCCATCAAACGGTCTTTTCTCGCGACTCTGCGGAAACCGTTGAAGTCAAATGAGCTACGAAACATTACGTCAAGCAGATTCCTTAAGGATCTCATTTCAGGAATTGAGAGCTGCGGATGAACTTCGAATCTAACTCGTGGTCTTTCAATGGATCCTTCTGGCGAGGCAATGATAAGTACCGGTTTCCGACCAACGTGAACGACCCTCTTGTACGAACCGTGCTCATAGAGGTCCGGGGGGCTTTCCCCGAAGCGACCGTGCATGCTCGCGCTCCTTTCAAAATCGAACGGTGCGTCCGGATTTATGAGAAATCTCATCGATAATGCTTCACAGCCCTATTTTCAAGGCTTCTTCCATTCAATCTTACGGTACAATTTCAGGATGGCACGTACCAGACTGTTGCGTGTTCTCTACTTGTTCTTCTTGGTGGATTGTTCTGGGGAAATACCATCCGTGGGGGTATATCATGTCGGCGTTACCGCGTACGCCGTCGTCAACACAGTCGAAAAGTGTGTGTGTGCGCAGTACCACTGGTGCGGGCAAGGAGAATTGAACAGTTGACTTCGTATGCTTGCACCACTAAATAGCAACCGATCCCACTAAGCTCTGTAGAGGGAGGAACTATGTCAGATCGAACAGGGGAAGAGTGCCCGTCTTGTCACAAAGGCAAGCTCACTCCCACAGGTCAAAAAGGCTGGGACGCAACAGACCAGAAGAGGGTAATCGTAAGTGCGGGATACGTTTGCGATTATTGCGGCACGACTCACGCCATGTTTCATGGTACGGTGGCCATTAGTGCAAGTCTATCAAAGATCAAAGTGAAAGATCAAAATCACCATCTTACGGTAAAGAGTACATTCACAAAGAATGTGGAAAAAAGAATTTCAACAAAGCCAAGTGATGCGATTCAAATTGTTCGGCGCAAAAGCGATCGGAAGATCTTGCATATTCATTGCAAAGCACAAGGTTGTCTGAATGAATGGAAATCCAATGAAGAATTTGGTTACGAATCGAAATTCTCAGTCAAAGAAACAAAATCCTCACCAAGTGAAATAAAGTGTTTGAAATGTGGCAGAGTCTACCAGGAAGGCTAGATGCCGAAGGTGTGTGATTCTCTTGGCGCGACCATCAAGCTTTGCACTGCCGTCGTAGTTCGTCGGTCGAAAAGTGTGTGTGGTATCAGTGGTGCGGGCAACTGAAATTGAACCGTGATTCTGGTAGTTTTGTGTGTGTGGTTTAGATGGTGCGGGCTGAGCAATTTGAACTCAATATTGTCCGACGCTGACCCAAACATTTTCTGTAAGATGTGTGATATTCAGAGAGCGTGAGTCAAGTGTCTGACGACGAGAAAAGCTTCCCTCCCGACAATCATTCGGTGTTCATCCAGCCAAGCACAAAAAGTGCAGGGGGTTCAAATCGCACCTGCTGCATGGACAAGCTATTTAGCTAACAAGTTCGCGAACTTATCACGTCTGAGAACTGTGGCGGAAGGGAGCGCTTCAATTCAAAGTGAGTGCTCGCCCGGAGCACCAAACTAACAGTTATTACGTGTGGAGCGGCTAACCTCTCGAACATGCAAATATCGTCGCTAGCGGTGTGAATCCCGCCCGGTCCACCAACAAGTCTGTGACTCCGCGCCAGTTCAAATCCACGTAGATTCGAACCGGAATTTTGAATCCAGTTCCAGCAACAAAAATGCCGTGGAGCCCGGCGGCCGCACCATCTAGACATTACTTTCCAGACGTTGGCAAGCTGCCATATTGAGAACCTGTTTGGTTCTATAGCGCTTGGCGGATTGGGGCAACTCAGTTGAAAGATGCTGGCATATGCACTTCGAGTTCATGATTGAGTGGGTGGGTTAGAACACTAGTGTGGTTCAAAACCTTTCCAGATGCCAGGAACGGAAAGTCCCGGTGACCGGCGAAGGTCGAAGTCGAGGTAGTCCAGGGCTAAATCTCAGGGGGCGGGTGTTCCCAGCCCTTATGAAATCTACCTATCTACAGCTGGACCTCGGTTCCGTTGACGAAGAGTTTGTCTACGACTGGCCCTATCCTCGCAATGCTCGCATGCATTGGACACCGCTTGTGCGTCGTTCGGGCTATCTCGCGTATCTTGTCGAGAGGCGCGCTCGATGTTATCCGTGTCTCGACGACGAAGTCCTTGAAAGCGGGTTCAATCCCCTCCCACTCTCCTTGACCTCTCCTGTCCCAGTGTCCCCTAACACTCGTCTCGAGTGAGTCGAACTCGAGCCCTCGTAGGGCTGCAAACCTCGCGAATGTCACGTTCTCGCAGAACCCAACAGCCGACACGAAGAACTCCAAAGGGTTTGGCCCTTTGTCTGACCCACCCAAGGATGACGGCTCGTCGCAAACCAGCGTGTAATCTCTTACCTTGGCCTCCTGTATTTGGTCGCCCACCAACTTCGAGTCAGCCCTCACGGTCCCAAGACCCTTCTTAGGATCGGTGATTTCCTGTATTCCCGCGAGCCACTTCTCCACATACGGTTTGAACGCTGAAGATATCAAAGGCATGACCGTCCTTTCAGCTGAGGAATTGAACTTGGTTTTGAAAGGAGTCGTTATTGGTTTCTGATCTTCTGTACTGATTTCATGATTTCGCGCATGAAGGCGGGGAGGTCTGGTGGCCATCGTGAAGTGATCAGGTTGCCGTCAACGACTACTTCTTTGTCTTCGTAGAGTCCTCCTGCCGCTTTGATCTCTTCTGGCACTCCATCGTGCCAGTACGATGTTAGATGTCTTCCCTTTATGACGTTGGCAGAAACAAGAGTGTAGGGGCCGTGGCAAATTGATGCCACACTTTTGTTCTTGGCGAAGAACGATTTCGTAATTGAAACTGCTTTTGGATGATTGCGAACGGAAGTCGGAGCCCCGTCAGGGGAACCGCCGGGAATTATTAGAAGGTCATAGTCGTCAGGATCAACTTCCTCCAGAGTCTTGCCAGGATTCAATGCGTAACCGTGTTCCCCGTGAATTGTTTCTTTGCTGGGCGCAGCCACGTGAACTTCCACGCCTTCCTCAAGCAGTCGGAAATACGGGAAGAATACCTCCATGTCCTCGAACTGGTCAGCCGTTAGGATAATAGCGGAACAGTTCTTCATATCCGTTCATCCGGAAAAGTTGTTCTGATATGAAGTCAGTTCTTAGTCTCTAACGAATAGTTCTGTCACGGGCTTCAGCACCAGGTCTCTGTTGTTTGTTTTCATATTGCCCAGTTCAACTCTTGAACTCGTTCTGACCAGGTCTTACTGGTTCTTACTTTGGATTGTAGGCGGGTGTGAAGATGGCGTGGGTTGGGTAGATTTCTACCTGTGGTTCCGCTAGGATCCCGACCTGTTTCACGCCGGGCATAAGTCTGGTCTTGACGAAGTCGTTGAAGTTGTCGGCAGTGTCCCAGATGTCAGTGACGTGAGCCCCGTTTGCGTCGAACGCGGCTGCGTGGAACTGCAGCCCTTTAGGTACGTTTCCTTCCCAGTTGACTGGTTTCCTTATGGATTCATATTGTTCGCGGGTGAAGCCTTTCCAATTCATCAACATGACAATAGGCATAATTCATCAGCCGAAAATCAAATTCAGCGCTATAAAGGCCTAACCCTCTTGCAACGAGCAATTACTAGAGATTCGGCGAGTGAGCTCGAATCCATGAGGATTCAGACTCCTGAATTCTGAATCCATTTGTGGCAACGAAATTGCTGTGGGCCCCCGCGGGCCCGCCACAAGACTAACCGAATGACTGATTATCATGGAATGGCTGCGGTTTGATGCTCGATAAGCCATACGGAATGACAAGTGATTTGACCCGTCCCTCAGTGGAACGAAGAAAAGCTAATCGGCGTTGATCCAACGGTAGGTTTTTCTTATTTTCCATGAACCCATTATATATGGTGAGGAGATACCGTAATGACATTCCGGACCGCAAGAAAAGGCTGTTCGAATCATCAAGGATTCTTGATACCTCTAACGCCCAGATGATAGAGAACAGGTACCAGGGGCGACTCTTCTTCTTCTCTATTGGAAGAGCCAAAGTTGGTTCGAGAGACCCGGCTACTGGGACTTCAAGTGCAACGGCACAAGCCCAAGTTGACAAAAAGGCCGAAAAAGAACTTGACTGGACGTTCCTATTCACACCGTCCAATATACCGGGATTCATGCAAATTGACCAGTTCAAGACACTGGCAGCGCTTATGGCGTCGGTATCCTCAGGTACCAAAATAGAAATTGATCGCATCAACTTCACCCCAACAGTTAGTTTCGGGGGGGCCGACGTTGTTTGGGAAACAACTCAGCTCGTCACCAAATACCTTGATTCGATCGAGTGCACGAATTATGCATTCGATAAAGGCCCTGAGGTAGAATACTCCAACAACGAAAATCTTGCCCACATATACTTCTCCTTGAAGGGCATGGTCTTCAAGAAGATGGGCATCGCGAACGTGGCTCTTGACGCAGTCTACACCGAATTCGACTCTAGTGAAAGCGGGTTGTGCGGGGTGGCCATTAACCAAATCGAGTTCGAGGAAGCCCATAAACCGACAACCGGCGACATGAACAATGACATTGAGGCACTAGAAAAGAAGTTGAGAACGGAGTTTGGAGATATTCTCAAGGAGTTTGTGAAGAAGAGGATCGCTAAGCGTTCATGACGCGCCTTGCAAGCCCCGGGAATCCGGATCAATCGTCAACAAGGTCTATCGAAAGTCAGAGGGAGTCCCTGGATGAGGATATAATCTGTTAGTAGCTGTACTCTTCGCGTTCTCCAGGAGCTTGTAATCTAGTCATCCAACCTGCCCCACAATATGGGTTACAGGTCATCAGCGATGGCGCTGTCTGAAGCAGAGAAGGTTCAATAGCAGGGTAAAAAATAAATCTGAAATCCTGAAGGTCTAGGAGTATCGAGTTAGGTAATTGCAAGGGTGAGAACCATTGAATACCGATCAAGCTGGGAAGAAAGCGGCCGATCACATACAGAAGAGGTTTAACACCAAATCGCTCAAGGTTCGAACGTCGACTTTCAGCGGTTCACCGAACCAAATACTGGTAAAAGGCGAACTTGAAAACAACGATGGAGCCTTGGACGAATTTGAGGTCACAATCAGTGCATCTTCAGGTGATGTACTACAATCCCTGCGAAGATCTCGAGCACCTCACAGAGCTCTCCTAGAAGTGCTGAAGAAACGATTTGAGCTCGAATTGGAGGCGGTAATTGTTTCCAAGGATGGAACAAAAGCCTTCGTCATAGCAGGTGGGGCACAACCAGCTGAAGAGAAACGGCCCGTCGAAAAGATCGAAAGGTATGAGGTAGAGTTTCACCGACCGGAATCTGCCCAAGCTGATTTTCTCGACCCTCAAGGATGGAAATGGATTCAGACAGAGATTGCGTACGACAAGGGCGGGTGGAAAGAGAAACTCGGGCTTTGGGTCTAGGTCGACCAGTGGTCTGGCAGTCTGGTTTCTAGATACTCTGCTATCGAATTTGGTTCGCGCACTTGCCTCAGCGGCGTCCCGCATTCTTCACTAAGCCGTTTCCGATTTCCATTCCAGCAACTCTTCAGAGTGCTTCTAGTAAGCGTTATCCGGCTTAGCATATGATTTTCAAGGAGAAAACAGACATTTAGCAGAAAGAAGCTAAGATTAGGTCTCCTCGGTCTTCGACGGAGCTCGAACGAGGTGAGTCTTGGTGATTTCGAATGAGCCGTTCAACTGTCCAGATTTCCCATAGAATTTGAACAATATGTATTTGATCTTAGAGGGTGAGCCGAACTTCTTCCAGTAGCTCTCAGGAGCAGCGCTCGGAAGTAGGTACTCGAGGGTCTTCCAGTCGCCGGAGAGATCTGGAAGTATGTCCTTCTCATAATAAGACGTATCTTGGTAAAGTGTCAAAGTCGCCGATTCCAAGCTGGACAAATGGTTCGCGTGTGTGAAGATGAATGATCTCCATTCAGACTCTTCAAGCTCGAGTGTTCCGTATTTGGTTGCGTCCCTCCATATGCTGAAGTTCATCGTCCCTGATAGGGGTTTGAACTTCGAAACTTTGAAACTATTGGACTCGGTGGACTCCATGTTGCAGCCCACTTTCATCCAGACTTTCACATTATCTTCCCAGTCTCCTGGCCTGCTGGGTAATGTTTCTTCTACGGCTGGAGGGGTTACCTTAGACAAATATCCTTCACCCAATGAGAGCGAGATACGAATGACTTACCGAGATCTCTTTATTTATTTTTTTTGTTGCGACAGAGGCGTCCATTACTAGTTCCAATTCTCTTTAGAAAATATTTTTTACTAAATGAGGTTTTTCTCAGGCAACACCGGGTGATATGTGGGTTGCCGATAGACAAGGCGGAATTTGAAAACGGTAAGCTCGCTCGCTCTCTAAGCGATCGAATACTGGAATTTCTAGCTAAGAACAAGGGCAGTGCATACTTGGAAGATGATATCGGCGTCGAAATGATGCAGGCTGATGGTGGAGACCCCATGCTACAATCGCTAACCATAGTGGGAAGGCAGACAGTTGTGCTCGCGGTGTTGGACAATTTGGTTCGAGAGGGTAAGATAATCGCGAGAATACCCAGCAGGATGCCCTTCTACATGTACAATGACCACTCTATAGACTCGGAGCTGCTGGATGCCGAAGAAACTCGGCATCGGCACAGAGGGTAAGACAAAATTGGAAATTGCGAATGAGATCGCTGCGAAATCATCGAAATAGGGCAAACACTAAGCCAGATCGAAGAACAATAACAGCGTCGCAATAGTCTCGACCCTGCCAGCGTCAGAACCGTTCTCTGATTAAATCGGCAAGCTTTCCGGATTGAAACCTGAGGCCTATTTGGGTGCCCAAAGGAGAGCAAGTATGTTAGGAGCTGTGTGGGGGAGGGCTTTTGGACGAATGACTTCAATTATTCTGATCCATTTTCTTCTCTGACGACCTTATTGTAGAGCGGGATGACACCTGATTACTGCGGTGGCGCTTCAGAGTGATGCGTTAAATATGCGCGGGATTTATGCGGGAGTGTTCTAAAGTCCGTGGTGAGACCGGTGAAAAACACTGAGTGGAGAGATCGATGAATAGATCCTTGCTCATTATTGGCATTCTTTTGATGGTGGCAGGGTTTTTCTTACTGACCCAAGGGGCACAAATTCTCACACCTATCGCAGAGGTCACTGGTCTGGCGCCCCAGGTTCAAACTGAAAGACCAATCTTGGCTCCGACAGTGTTAACTGTCCCAGCATCAAACTATGCCTTTCTACCCGCCAACTTGGCAGGTGGAGTTACGGTGAAAGGCAGTTTGCAAGTTAGCAATGGCCAAGAAGTAGCCTTGTATGTAATGAATGAGGGGAACTTCACCGCATGGCAGACGAAACACACGGGCCAGGTCCTGCTTGCTAAGCCAATGGCTATTTCGTACAATTTCACAATCACCCCTACAACTACAGGCACTTACTACTTCATCTTCGATAACCAAGACACGACCAGGCGCGTAGTCGTTCTCAGCATAAGTGTTCTTGAAAACACGTATGTCCTCAATCCGTTGATTGAAAATGCTGGATTCGAACTCTTCGCGGTTGGTATCCTCTTCTTCGCAATTGGAGCTAGGATAGGCAAGCGAAAACCGAAACCTGACGAATCGTCGGAATCTGGTGTGAGGTGTCGATTCTGCGGCGCCAAAATTGCCATGGGGGAAACATTCTGCGCCAAATGTGGTCGAGCCCAAAAGTAGAAGCGTTGAACCCAGAACTATGCGCACCTCTTCCCTATGCGAAGTGGCTGGGAGTTAGCTGGGTCGCTTTCTTTGCGAGATGAGCCACTACGCCTGGTTTTCCGCTGTGATTCGTCAAGACTTATAGGCTACTGACTGGTGGGTTTTATTCGGTCCCGCGGTAGCTCAGCCTGGTAGAGCTTCCGAGTCCCTCTCAGAAAGAGTGACGGAGACGCTGTAGGTGTGCGCCCAAGGCGCGTCCATGTCAGCCTACTAGGCTAACAACGGAAACCGGAGTGTCGCTGGAGAACTGGATTAGCCGGTTCGGCGAATTCAAAATAGAGCCACAAAGCTCTATGAGATTCCGGCCCGCGGGACCACTAACGACCTTCTGGATACCCGACAAGCGCAGCTTTGACGGGACGCCCTTTTCTCCACACGGTTTCTAGACTCTGTAGAGGTACACATTGCGTTGTAGAGCGCCCTTCGCGATCGCTTCCTTCACTGGCGCCCAGCCTGGTAGGCTATAGTCCAATGATACCACCCGCGCACCATCCCTAAGTTCACGTTTCAGTTTCGGCGCGAGTAGCGAGTTCGCTGTATCTGAAAGGTAGATTGCAATCACGTCCGCGGAGGACAGGTCCACAGTCATGAAATCGGCTTGGATTATCTCCGCCTCAACATCGGTAGCCCTCAGCCGTTCCGTAATGCGTTGTACTCGTTCGGGATCAATCTCGATTCCTTTGGCTCGTGCGCCAAATCTTCGTGCGGCTTCAATGAGGATGCGTCCGTCTCCTGCTCCTAGGTCGAAAAGAGTTTCGCCGCGTTTGAGGCCGGCTAGGAGCAGCATTTGACGGACGATGTTTTTCGGTGTTGGAACGTAGGCTACGTCGAGATCGATCAATGCAAGCGCACAGCCCTGGCAGTTCTCTTAACGAGTTCAGTAATGCTTTAAGCTGTCGCGGGGATTTGTGGATGCGGGGCCCTGGTCGTTCAGTGGTCTAGGATGACGGCCTGTCACGTCGTCGACGCGGGTTCGAATCCCGCCCAAAGGAGCAGCGCAGTCTTCTCCTGGCGAAGGGCGCCAACTCGCGTTCCCTCACTCATCCAGACCGCTTAGGCTCCCGATGTCCTTTTTTTCGAATTTTCTGTTCTTGCAGCGAGGACATGCGGGGCTTTCAATCATTGCCAGAAATTCGTAGCCACACTCGATGCATCGAAAATAGTTGGCGTCTACCAACGTCTTCCGCCTCTGACTCTGTTTCGTTCTAACTAGTCAATAAATAGCGCTGTGATTTTTCTGTTAATTGGTGTTAGGTAGTTGATTCCTGTAAGCGAAAAGGATGTGACGACAGCCATCCAGAAAGTTAGTCCAGCTGTCGTAACGGTGGCTACTCTGAAAGTCATTCGAGAAGACTTCTTTGACGCCATGCCCGTTCGAGGGCTGGGGTCGGGTATAATTTTCGATTCAAATGGTGGGATACTCACCAATCATCACATAGTGGACGAGGCTGATCGGGTTGAAGTGATTACGGCCGATGGAAAGAAGTTCCAGGGCGAAGTTCTCGGGTCAGATGCTTTGTCCGACGTGGCTGTTGTTCGTGTGGATGGTGAGAATTTGCCGGCGGTGAAACTCGGGGATTCGGATAAGATTGTGGTTGGTCAGATTGCAATTGCCATAGGTAACCCATACGGTTTCCTCTTTCCAGGGCCCACCGCCACCGTCGGTGTCATCAGCGGCCTGAAGCGCCACATTCACATCGAGAACCATATTTACGAAGACCTACTCCAAACCGATGCGGCCATCAACCCAGGAAATAGTGGAGGTTCGCTGGTTGACAGCTCGGGCTTAGTGGTTGGCGTGAATACGGCGAACATACCATTCGCCCAAGGCATCGGCTTCGCTATCCCAATTAACACCGCGCGGAAAATCGCCAAGGAGATCATTGAGCAAGGACGGGTGGTTAGACCTTATCTCGGCATTTCAGGTCTAACCTTGAATCGCGACATTGCTGAATCCTATAACATACCGAAAGAGAAGGGCGTACTGGTTGTGAAGGTGGGTCGAGGAAGCCCGGCTCAAAGAAGCGGCATGGCAGCAGGGGACATCGTTCTGGAGGCAGACAGTAAGGCTCTTGAGCGCTGGGAAGACCTGCAGCATGCCGTTCAGAACAAGAAGGTCGGCGAGAAACTCCAACTATCCATAGGACGGAACAGGGACCGAGGCAAAATCGAAGTCATCCTAGAGGAGGCACCCAAGTAAGAACCCCAAATACTACTTCTCAATTCTTGCAGTGCAAAATCCTTTTCATATTGTTCTGAGTTGTGACGGTCAGGGCCCGTAGCTCAGCCAGATCCATCAAATTTGGATCCTGAAAAGGTAGAGCATCGGTGACACTGAATCGTGTCGATGATGCTTTTACCCTGTGGGATTACGAATCTCTGGGAAGCCACCCGAAAAGCTCGCGAACGCTCGCGTTCTTGGGGAAGGGTCCCGGGTTCAAATCCCGGCGGGCCCGCCACGTTATTGTCGCTAGAAGCGGTACCGTTATTCTTTGGTTCCTGGTATGTTACAAGAGGTAACAAAAACGTATGTCTAAGCCAAGAACCGTGCCAAATCTGGCTGGCAGTTCAGTCGCCATATTCCGTGAGTCAATTAGGGCCGAAGAGACCTGGCTGCAATACGAGAGACGCTTCGTCAGATTCCTGCAATGGCTGGGCCTTGAAAACAACGCGGACATCTTCCTGGAGAAAGTGAAGAGGGACAGGAAGTGGGCGGAATCAAAGATAATCGAGTACGTCTCGTTTCAGAAAGGGCGCACTTGGGAGAGGAGAGATTTCCGAGACCACTGTTGCTAACTTCAGAAAACCGATCAAATTGTTCCTTGAGATGAACGATGTCAAACTGAACTGGCTGAAGATCAACAAGACGCTCCCAGCGGCGAGGAGGCATGCCAATGACAGAGCTCCGACTCTCGAAGAGATCCGCAAGATAGTCAGCTATCCCGACATGCGGGTCGAGACGATTGTCCTGATCATGGCGTCGTCCGGAATCAGAGTCGGCGCATGGGACCAACTCAAACTCCGGGACATCCGACCAATCGAACGCGAGGGAAAGGTCATCGCATGCGGCATGAGAATCTACGCCGGAACGCAGGAGGAATACATTACATTCATGACATTCGAGGCATACGCATCGTTGCAGCGGTATTTCCATTATAGAGAGCTTCATGGCGAGCAGTTGACGCAGGATTCTCCGTTGTTGCGAAACATGTTCAACACATCGCAACCAATCGTGAACTGGAAGGGCGAGGCCAGCAACCCCGAGCCGCTGAAACACAGCGGAGTAAAGCGGCTGATCGAAAGAGTCCTATGGCGATATGGATTCAGGACCGAGAAGAAACGCAGGCATGAATTTGCAATCGACCACGGGTTCAGAAAATTCTTCAAGACCCGGGCAGAGCAAGTCATGAAGCCGATCAATGTCGAGTGGCTGATGGGGCATTCAACTGGAATATCAGACAGCTACTACAGGCCTACTGAGAACGAGCTGCTTGAGGATTACCTGAAGGCGGTACCTTTGCTAACAATCTCGGAGGTTGAGGAGGTTCGTCGAAAAGGGGAAGAGGAGAAGAAGGTTCTTGAGTCCAGAATAGATCGAATCGAAGCTTCCGTAGGTCTTCTAGTATCTCAGAAAGAACAGCAGCTTCTTTCCTTGGCTGAGCTCCGCAGACGGGGCACTTATCCCTGATTCTTCCCTGCCCGGCTACGTGCCATTCATCAGCCATCGCTGCCATCCCCGACCATGCGAGTTCTCTCCTCCAGCTCTCGTCTTGCCTCGTCTGATGCGTACGGATTGTCGAAAGAAGCCTCATTTCCAAACTCGGCCTCCCATCTCTGAGCGTACGACTCACGAAGTTCGTTGTGGCATTGAATGCAAATGTGTCCGTATTTCACGCTGTCTTCCTCTCCATAGCCCAGGCCCGCACTGAATCCTCCGCAACCGAAACACACCTGCCTCCCACAGCGACCACAAACCCAAGGATGAATAATCCACGAGATGCCGGGGCCGTTGTCAACGATTCGGTCCCCACACACTCCGCATATCGGGCTGTCGTCTGACTCGCTCACTGGTTCTTGCACCATCGCTGCAGAAATTCCGTTCCGCTTTCCTCGTAGAAGCTCAGTTTGTAGGTGATCTCGCCAATTCTCAAAGCGCGTTTTTCTGAACTCTTGAGCTTGTCATACAGTTCTCGGGCCAGTTGCGGCATGTCTGGAGTTACAGGAATTGTGCTGAGCTGCGCCTTCTTCAGGCTGCGTCGCCATGGCAAATTGTCGTAAGCATCTTCATTTGGACGCGGAGTTTTTTCCGACAATAGCCTGTCGATTACCGATTCGAGATTACGGAGGCCTTGTTCTGGACTGAACTGGTTCGCAAGGTCTTGCTCTATTCCATACTCGGCCTTTTCGAAATTGCCGCGCTCCCCAACAGCTACAGTTCTTGACTTTCTTACGCTAACCCGAGTGCTCTTTGCCTCACTCACAGTAGCGTTTCCTCCTTTGCTTGCCGATCAGTCGTTTTCGAACCTTTTTCTTGAAAGCGAGAAGATTTTGCGGGCATGAGTTTGGTTCGGGCGGGGAACTGAGAGAAGGGGAAAGGAATAAGGTCCGGGCCCTTGCCGAAATCCTTCAGCTCCATCAGAGTAACAGATTCTTCGAGACTGTTCTTTGCTAGAAGAGCCGAGATGCGCTGCATGAGGGCTGATGTCTCTGCCACAATCACGACTTTGAAATGCTTGGCCAGATTCTTTCTGACATTCTGCAGCGTGTGGCGATCGGAGCGTTCAAACTCGACAGCTGTTTTGCCGTCGATGAGAAGATCAGCTGTTTCCCCATTTCCCAGCGGGTGCTCGATGCCGACTTCGTGACCGGCCTGCTCAAGCTTCTTCGCGATGAGGCTGAGATAATGCTGGTGAATGAGGCTGCCCTTCCGCCTGGAGATCTCGTCAGGCAGGTCGACGTTCAAGGATGCAAGAGCTGCACGTCCAGTTCTCGTCAGTTCCAGAGCTTTGCCCCAGTATCCCTTTGCTCTGAGAGTTGGCAGGTTTACCGCTTCGATCAGTCCCTTTGCTTCCAGCAGCTGCCTTGCTCTGTTTCCTTTTGCCTCGTCTATCCGTAATCGCTTGTATCGGTCTCCAACCTTGCTTAGCGGATTCTCATGGATGTCCGCAAGCAGTTCCAATTCTTGCTTGCTGAGTCCGTCTATCAGCTCATTTTCCTTGCTGTTTTCCAGTTCCGCTGTTTGCTGTCTTGTTTGCCTGTTTTGTAATTTTCCTTTCTCTTCTTTCTCACCTTTTCTATTCCCAGTTGTGATTCTTACGGTTTCGAGTGGAGAGCTCGTTTTGGGCGTGGTTTCATGTAATTCCTTGTAAAATCCCGCCATTCTCAGTCTGACTTGTTCGTCCGTGATTGCGCCTTTCTTCATCTCAACTTTTGGAATCCGAATGAGAAACGGATCTGTGTGCCTTCCCTGAAGCTTGATAACAGCCTGGCCAACTTCGAGTTTGGTGAGGATGTCCTTGTCGTTGTAATCGAGATTGAGGCATGAAGCCATCAGGTTGACGTCGTTTCGCTCTTTCAGGTTCATGCAGATCGTTGCGTAGGTGTTGCCCAGGGTCGGTATGGAGAGCAGAGACGGATTCTGGTCAACTATGATCAGCGACTCGCCCAGCTCTCTAATTTCCCGGATTATCATGTCGGTTATGGTTTCCGTTCCTGAGATCATCTGCAACTTCTTGGAAAGAATGTGATGAGCCTCTTCGATCACGCAGGTGTGGCGAAAGGTCTCCCTCTTGCCTTGCGCGATCCGGAAATGATGAAGCCACAGGAGAAATGCTTCCGTGAAGAAGACCTTGGCAGTGTCGGTTAGCGCGTCCAATTCCAGGATGATGTTTCGCTCCAGCAACCTATCCATGGGATAGTGGGCCACATTCAGAATCCTGTCCAATTCCCCGAAGCAAAGCATCGAGACTGCACGGAGGGCAGACGCGAGCCATTGGGTCTCCCTACCTTTGCAATCATAGTTTTCCAAGAATCGAAGGACGTCCCTGAAGGTTGGCCAACTGCCATTGCCCTGATACACGCCGAAATCAGAATAGACTTGATCCAGTGCTTTCGAAAGTATGTAGATGACTCCTTCTCCAAGGAAAAATGCGTGGGCCATGATTTCGATCAGCTTTCCCAGCCAGACTGACGGAGACGTGCCTCGCGGCGGGATCAGTGGATTGAAGTGGAACGGACACAGCTCGCGTCCGACAGTGAATATCAGAATCTCCTTTCCCATTGCCTCGGGGAGGTTTACGCAATCTCTGAAGTTTCTCTTCCAGTCGAACACTATGAACGGTTTTGATCTTCTCATGTCCTGCTTCAAAATCACGAAGACGGTGTTTGTCTTGCCGGCTCCGGTGCTTCCGGGAATAATCACATGTCTTATCCGCTCTTCTTCTCTCAATCCAAAGATGAGCTCGGGGTCAGTTCCCTCGACAATTCCGATCGGGTAATCGCCGTGCGCGGATTCTGGAGACGGGTTGCTGAAGAGTGGAAGTCCGCCGCTGAGTTTTTCAAGATTCTCCGCAATCAAGTAGCAGCTGACATCATCCTCTAACGAGTCACCGCCTTCCAGCACTGGAGACAGCAGCGACGCCTGAATGAGTTCACGGTCAGCCTGCTTGGCCACTTTCCTTATTCTGTCACCCAGGTCTAACCGGGCCACATCTGTCAGCGTCATTTTCTCGATCACTCAACCCCTGAGAAGAGCTTCGATGCGAGTATCGCCAAGATGAGAATCAGAAACCCGCCAACCACAAGGCGGAGAACGAAACTGGCTTTGAGCTGATCAAGCTCCTGCCAAGTCCAGAGCCCTACCCCCGCTGAGAAGACAAGAAATCCGATTGCAATTGCCGCCGTGACCGCTGACGATATTGAGCTGCCTGTAGTCAAACATCTTCACTTTGATCTGTCTGAGTGAACAATTTTGCGAGAGCCAATCGATTGCAGACTGCTACGGTCGTGGGCTCGAATTGTGTGAAGATCGAAGCAGAACGTCGTGAGACTAGATTCGCTTTCTTAAGCCTCTGCAAGGATTTCCTGATTTCTTGGGATGAGACTTCGAGTTTGTGTGCTATCTGAGCGAGGCCAATTCTCTGCGATTCAACTATAGCTTGCAAGACATTGAGGTCGGATTCTTCAATTCCTAGTTTTGATTTCAAACAACGACGGCAGTAGATTTGCCCTTCATAACCTATGGAACAGTCTTCGCAAATCTTTGCTCGGCAATCTCGTTTGTTGCACACCCTTAGTCGGTCGCCTTCACCGATTCGAAGTCCGCATGCATCGCACGCGAGAACGAAAATAGTACGTGTGAAGCCTTTGCCCTTTTTCTCAAGCATCCTGCCGCCGTATACATCTCGTGGAGCCTTCTCCTGCCGCTCTTCAAGCATTGGCCCGCTTTCATCCACTCTGCTAACCTCCTGATTCAAACTCGCACCTCTCCGGGTCGCTGAGGGCGGAATGGATTGAAAGGAAGGTGAGAGCTGCGACAAAGAACATCACGACAGCAATGCCCGCGAATATTGTGCTCCCGTCTGCGTGCAGCCAGCCAAGCGCGATAGCCACAACGAGGCCGAGAATTCCTAGAATGCCGACTGCCAACGGAGGCAGTGGAGAGAATTCACCCAATGAAATTCACCTGAAAAAAGAGGAACGCAGAGGGCTACTCTGCGTTGAAGTTGCGTTTCAGAAATGCGATGAAGTCAGCGAAGACGTGGTCGAGGAATCGCGCCCTCTCCCGGTTGATGCGGACTATCCACACCACTTCGTTATTCCTCTCGTAGCGGCGTATGCCGAGTTCTCCGCGTCGTTCCAGTGCTCCGGTCGCATCTATCATCAGCGGCTTCAGCGTTGTCGAGTAGGTCAGCCTCTCTTCGTCTTCCTCTTCGCTCTCACTCTCGTCGTGTTCGTCTTCATTCTCAGCTGGCCCGATGATGAGGTTCTTCTTGAGGTGTCGCTCACTTGCGGACTCCTTTCTGAAGATGCATTCTGGATCTTGCGAGAACGTGCGTTCGCTGAAAAGGTCTGTGAAAATGTTGCCGCTTGCTTTCTTCCCGCTCTGGCGAATTCTTATGCTGATGTCTTTCTCATCGCTCATTGTTCCTCAGCCCCCGCTCTTCGCAGTTCAATTTCTGTAATCTCTTCCTGATCAGAGTGGTACAGCCCTGCGAAGATTTTCCTGTGCCTTCTGTGCTGTTGCCTGCCTTTGCCAAGGGTTATTGTCTGGTCCGACAAGAAAACTCTTGCAACGTTGCCAAGCTCTGAGTTTGTAAGAGAAGTTCTGGCCGTGAAAAGTCTCTCTTCCGTTTCTCGCTGTTTCTGTTTTAGCATCTCTTTCTGGAGTTCCAATTGGTCATTCGCTTTCTTGATCTCATCCTTCATTTCGTAGTAGACTTTCCTTGTGCGTATTCCGCTCTCGCCCTCGTCCTCGGTGCTGCCGGTTCTCTCAGCTTCCTCTGTCTGTGGTCTAAGGAACGGGTACTTCTTTTGCTTCTTCTTGTTGTGTTGGGTGATGATGACTTCTTCAGACATGGCTCTCACGCACGATTGAGTATGGCACTAGCACAGGTCGATTCAGTTGCTTGATGCTGTGTTTTCCGCAAGAACGGCATTGGATCAATGCAGACCCGTCAGGCAATGTCAACTCGTCATGACAGTCGCCACATCGCCATGGAGATATCAGGAAATCGTTTCTGTTTCTCCCTAGCTTCCCTCCACCTCCGCAATGAGGGCATGTCAGTACGTCGGTGGCATGGTCTCGCCGAGCCTTCCTTCCATATGTCGGGAAACTCGCTGGCAAGTTCGCCACGTTCTCTACGTGCAAGGATGTTGACATAGGTATTGCCAGAGTAATGACGGGCAAGTCATCCTATTTAAGATTTGCCAGTCGAACGACGGGCAATGAGGCTATTTGTGCTTGCCGTTGTTATAATGGTAATATAAGGAGCGACTACATGAGCGTAATCAGGAGAACACGTGGCGGTCAGGAGTACCTCTACTTTCAGTATTATGACAACGGAAAGAAAGTCGAGAAGTATATCGGGCCTGCAAAAAACAACAGAACGTGGGAACAATGGGACCACGTCAGAACCGAATACGTAAGGGAGCTTTCGGACAGGTTGAAGAGACGCATGTCTGAACTTGACACATCCGTTGCTATCATTCTAGGATTGGATCGTCGGCGGATACTCGAAGCGGTCAAGCCGCAGGTAGGAGCCATAGCCGAACTTACGTCGTTACCAATGCCACGTGCTCCCTCTGTCTCGGGAGCGCCTAGGAAGAAAAAGTCGAAAGGAAAGCGGAGCAGACGATGAGAATCCCTGAATATGTATCGGGCCGAAGTTGCAATTTATCGTCAGCCAGTAGTGAGCAAGGATGGCTTGCGAAATATGTGCCTGCCTATGATGCTACAATACTTCGTAAACAAGAACGATTTGGATCGGACCCGTTAGTACTTGCTGCCGAAACTGCTCACAGGTTGTTTTGGGTTGGCACGAATATTGGTGGAATGCTATTTTCGCTGGAATTGATTGCAACTCTCCTGTTGGACATCTACCTTCATCATGATCACAAGTCTATGCCGACATCGCATTTTGAGGAACATAGGCAATGGGTTAGAGACATCGTTGCCCAGATCAACAGACTGTTCAGCACCCGAGAAATCACAGACGAGTGTCACAGTGCATTCTCCAGTTATTGCGTTTTGACACTTGCTCATGAGAACCGCGATATTCAACGGCTTGAGCGCGGTCTCAGGACTGAGTACAGACCAGAAATTTGGCAGTCATACGTTCGAATGAAAATGTTACTGCGAAGATACTCGGTTGATGATATTCCACTTGTTGCCTCTCATTTGGTCCTTCTGGCTTGTGATGCTGGCAAGATTACAGAGAATCCAAAACAGATGTTCTCATGCGATGACAGGTTTGCAATTCTTCTCAAAGCAGCTGAACATGGAATCTCCGAAGGGATTCCCATTACCGAACTGCGCGAATATTGGCGCGAGGCGGGCAGGAAGGCGGGGTACACGTTTGGGCCGCTGAGCCACAATAGACTGTTCACATCGCTCCCCTTTACGGAGGAGGAATTTCACAACATGCTGACACAATGCTCATCCAATGAACTTCGTCAAGAGTACAAATGGGTAACTGAGGCTCACTTAAGAGACATGCTTGCCGTTTCGGATGAAGTAGGAGGTCAGTGGGGATTAGACGAAGCGCGAAAGACAGTGGAAGCCAAACGCAGACAATTAGCTAACTCTTCCGTATACCCTAGAGTACTGGTGTATCCGACTGGCAGGAATTGGCGATTTGTGTTCAGGCCACGAAGTGATGACCCCAAAGAGTCAGTGAAGTACTGGGCTACGTACACCTATACAACCATCCTCCGTGATGCAATCTTCACTAATTTTCGAAAATCTCCTTGGAAACACATCGATGGCGAATACCGCCCAGTATTCTACAATAAGTCCAGCGATGACATTGGATACCAATGGGTCAAAATGTTAGTAAGACCCGAATTGATTGACGAGCTCATCAAAGATTGGGAACGTGAACACCCTATCAAGCAGAGTCGCCGAAGGACAGATGGACCGCCTATTGTCGAAAACTTCTCTGAATTTCTCTGACAATTCACCGTAAGCCCATAAGGAAGAAAGACCTCATTCTGGCCATGCAAGATAGCCAAACTCATCGGAGGAAATTTGTCAGCGCAGTTCTCACGAGCCTCTGTCCTTCTCATATCTCATGATTCTCTGTTTGACTTGCTCCAGTTTCCTTATTTTTCTGTCCACAAGCGAAGTCAGGCTGACTCCGTTCGTGCTCCATACCTGCTTGACTCTTCCTCTTCCGAACACCCTCAGCGTCACGTGGTAGCTTCTCATCTCGGTCAGGAACTCGTTCACCTTCCTGTCAACCTCAGGAGCCTTGTTCCTGTTCAGCTCCCTCTTGACGAGGCCGAGCATCTCCATCGAGTGGAGGGTTTCGTAGATCTTGCTTTGCGGCACGCCGCTCCTGTATGCTACTTGCGAAGGACTCAGGCCGCTCTTATTCCTCAGGATGAGATACGCCCTGCTCTGATATGATGTGAGACCTGCCTGTCGAATCATGTCTTCTTCTTTCATGTTCTCACCTCAGCTCTCTGCTCATGTGCTGTCATCATCAGGCCGCAATCCTCATCATTCTCGGATTGAAGCTCACTTCTGACTATCCCGTCGCTTCATGAGAAGCGAAGTTCATTTCTGGAAACCAAGCGCAGGCGAACCTTAGTCGTTTCAAGCCAGACGAGTAATACTCACGAAGTCAATTAGAAGACCGTCGGGCGGGTCGAGAGACCGAAACGACATAAGAGCGAGCCGAGCAAAAGTAAGAAATGAACGAAGCGGCTTCGTAGAAGTGAAGAATATGAAATCGCAGGAAAGCGGACCCTCAAAAGACCCGTCAAGACGCAAATTTATGAAATATGCAGGCGCCGCTGTTGGAGCTGGAGCTGTCGCTGTGGGGCTTGCGTATTTGGAACGCCATTCAATATTTGATAAAGCAGTCCCTAACCAGCCGACTGAAAATTTGGCAACCACTTTGTCTTCATATCTATCTAACACTTCACTTGCATCAACTTCTTCAACAACATTAGAAACTCCAACATCATCGAAAACTGGTATTGTCTATAGGGGGAAAGGATGGTATGGTTATGACGGGGACGGTGTGCAGGGAATTGCAAATGGGATAGATACTGTAAAAGGTACGAGATGGGAAGAGCAGGAGCCGGACGAGCCGAACTTTTTCGCCATGGCTTATGACGGGCATGGCAACCTTGTGAAAGGGGCTTACAGCAATGGGAACGGGGAGTTCGCTTTGGATGATTTGCCACAAGCAGCTCTGACTGTCAACTTCGCCCCCTGCGATCCGAAAGACCTGCAGGGCAATATGCCGAAGATTCTTGAAAGCTGGTATAAGAAATTGGATCCATGGGGAATAGGGACAGGCGAGGTGAATTCCTATTATGCGGATATGGTTAAGAACAATCCGAGCAAGGCAGTCTATTTATGGCATAGATTTTTCACAGTTAGTTCAGGTGGAAACTCGGTTTTATTGAACATGCGCGATGGTGGCAAGCTCAATTTCAGCAATTCGATAATAAACGCTAAAATCGAATTCATGGACGGGCCATTCACTTTGCCCTTTGACAACAGTGTTGATGTTACAGATTTTCAGGATTACCATCATCCCATAGATACTTTTTGGAGTGGACCCCGCGTTTTGAGAACGTTTTTCGGGTTTTTGTTTGTATGGTTTCATGAATCATTTTGGGTCACCTTGAGTTTGGTTAGGTACTCGTATGGGGTGAGGTAGCTTAAGGCTGAGTGGATTCGGTGTTGGTTGTAGTCTAGGTAGGCTTCCTGGATCATTTCGGCTGCTTCCTGATAGGTCTGGAAATCTCTTGTCCAGATGTACTCTCGCTTCAATGTCTTGTGGAATGACTCTACGTGCCCGTTCTGTTCAGGCGTGTTCACAGCTATGAACTCCTGTTTAACGCCCAGTACACGCATGGATTCCTTGAAGGCCCTGCTGCCGTACTGTGACCCGTGATCTGTTCGAAGCCTGACACCTATCATGGCCGGATGTTTGATGACTGCTTTCTCTACGCTTAGGATAGCGTTCTCCTTAACCGCGTACTTGTCGAAAACGTAGCTTACCCATTCCCTGCTGAAGGCATCTATCACGTTGAACAGATACGCCCAGCCGTCTACTCCGCAGTGAATGTAGGTTAGATCAGCCTCCCAGAGCTCATCAGGCCTGGTGGGTTTAGGTCGACTGTTAACTGTGGCTTTGAGCAGCTGCCTCTTTGTCTGTTGAGGTTGAGTCCAGCCTAGTTGACGGTAGAGGCGCTGTACTCGCTTCCTGTTGATCCTTACGCCTAGTTCACGGCTCAGCTGGGCAGCCATCCTTCTGGTTCCATAGAGCGGCCTCTGGACGGTTGCTTCCTTGAGTCTCATGGTGATGTAGGGGTCTGATCGGATGTTTCGCCGTTTGGCTTGGTGGTAGTAGGCTTGCCTTGAGCATCCTGACATGCCTAGGGCCTTTCTGAGGCTTAATCCTTCACCGCGCAGCCTCTCAGCTACCATCTTCTTTTCTCTCCCTCCAAAATTTTTTTGAACGCATCATTCGCGATTGTGAGTTCACCTATCAGCTGCTTCAGACGCTGGTTCTCAGCCTGTAGGACCTCTCCCCCACCATTTCTCCTCGAACCTGAGAGCGCCTGTTTACCTCCCTCGACGAAGCGTGTTCTCCAATAGTTGAAGAGCGTAGGCGTAACAGCGTACTTTCTGCATAACTCAGCTACACCTATGTTCGTGTTCAACGATTCCAGAACTATCCGAATCTTCTCTTCAGGCGTCCAATGCCTACGCACCATAATTCACCCCTCTCAGCAAGCGTACAAATCTAAGCGTTCTCATTCTAGAGGGGTCCACACCATTTTGCTAACTATCAGAGTAATGGTGTTAAAAATTGGACTGGACAGACAGAACGGGATTATGATATCGGTGCTTATAATTGGCCTCATGAAGCGACGGATTTAAAGGCCGAATGTTCAGTTCCTGTCAGAACTTCATCACCTGAGAAAGGATATGAGATATTAAATGATCCTAAAGCAGGCTTTATCTCCTATTCTACGTCCGGATATGATCCCGTGACAGGATTTGCTCTTTATGTAGGATATGCTCATCTTTCTAGTCAAGAAAATATAGTTGGCAAGACTCTCAATAGAGGTGATGACATAGGGAAAAATGGAAGAGCTGGTAACCCCCCCATTTGCCACAATCATAATTCTATATATTTGCGTAATTCAAGCCCACAAAATAATGAACCTCCGACTAAAGTTATTGATCATTTTGCCCCACTATGGCTTATTAGGGGCTATCTTTCAGTTTCCAAGGCTGGTGGAAGTGTTGATGGCTATACTATAGTTCCATTTTCAGAAAATCCTGGAATATTTGGCATGTGGACAAGAACCAACAAACCTGCTTATCCTTCTCTGAAATAATTATCTGAAGAATTGGGAATCATTTTTCTCACAATAATCAATTACAGATTATCGTCACTGTCACCACTGCCGAGACCGCCACGTGCATCCCACCACTGTAGCCGCCACAAGTGTTCCGTAACTACCACCGTTACCACTAGTGGTCGAAGCGGATGGCGGTTTCAGAACTCGTTTCAGACTGAAATCTATTTAAGGTAAGAAAGTAAGAATATACATGAGAAACATGGCAAAGTACGAAAGGCCTGACGTTACTGTGGTTAGTGGCAAAGGCCAAGTTGTAATTCCGCAGTCGGTCAGAGAGAAGCTTGGATTAAAGCCGAAAACACGGCTGCTAGTTTACGGTTACGAGGATGCTGTCATCATGAAGAGGCTGGTGATTCCTGATGTGGTTGAGGACTTGAAAGCGTTATACAGGAAGATTGAGCCGAGAATCGCAAGATACGGAACGCTGTCTGAGGAGGAAGTAGAAGAGATCGTCCAAAGACACAGAAAGGCAAGCCGCTAGTCATATGAAAATCACTCTGGACACAAACGTACTGATCTCAGCGCTCATCATCAACGGAAAATCAAAAACCCTACTGTTCGAGATCGTGCACGGACAACATGAATTGATTTTGTCAAAGGAGATTCTGGAAGAGTTCGCTGAAGTCTCGCGTGACCCGAAAATACGAAGATACGTCAACGAAGAGGACGCTGCTACATACTTGAGAGGCCTCGCAAGCCTGGCTCGAATTGTTCAAATAAAATCAAAGTTCAGCGTTGTTAAAGATGATCCAGACGATGATGTAATCTTGCGAACCGCTCATGATGGCAATGTCAGATATCTCGTAACTGGAGATAAGCACCTAGTTAAAATCAGGAGGTTCAGAAAAACCAGAATTGTAACTGTGGATGAAATGCTAGGAATTCTCAGGAGACACTGAAAGGGCGTTACTGCGAAGATACCGAAGCTTCTTTCAGGAGATTGAATTCTTAGAGCACATTCATGCTGCTGAAGCTATCTATCGGTCTTACCTTCTTCAACGTCTTCTTGTCTCGAAGCAACGATGATAATTTCGTGTTGAGTAGTTTCTTCAATATCGCCCGTTGCTCTTCCAGGTCCCTTATCTGTATCTGAATATCAACTATCTCATCCTGCAATCTCTGTAGCTTGCTCATCGTATCATCACCTCTTCGGGTTAATCGCGGGAGGCGAGTCTTCTTCGTTTCAGCAGAGCGTGGTCGGAGACCGAAAGGAAGAAAGAACGAGCCGACATAGCACCAAAAAATCCGTGATAGTTTTGCTAGTTGTTGAACCTATGCACAATGAGACATATGTTCCAGCACAGAAATCGGCTTAAATCCAGTTTTCGAATTTCGAATCGGGGTGAAAATATGGAAGCGAAAACTTTTGGTGAAATTGTTCCAGAGAAGAAGAAATTCAATGTGGAGGAGAAGGTTACGTTTGGAGACCTCGTGGACAAGAGCTTTGTCGTTCTAGATTATGAAACGTTCCCATCCAAGTTTGAGGACTGCGATGAGTTTGCGGTCATACTAATTCAACAGAACGACAAGCAAGCTGTGACCACGACAAGCTCAAGAGTGATAATCGATCAACTTGGCAAGATCAAAGCCGAGATGCCTGTAAAAGTGCAGCTGCAGAGAAGAAACAAGTACTTCACGTTCAGCTAACGCATGGACTTGCCTATCGGAACATTGAAGCCGCTAAATCGTCATCTCAAACGGTTGGCGTTTTCGGGGGCTCCGTAGTCGCAGGTGGACTTGAAGTGGCTTCCGTTGGAGTTGCTGAGGGCTGGAGTTCGGCCGGTGGCGCCGTCTGTTTGGGTGCTGGCCGCGGGGCTTTCCTTCGCTTCACCGTTTTTTTGCTGACTTCTTTCCCTTCTTCTTATTGGGCAACATTTCACCTACCTACAGATTATCGCAGATTGCAGATAAGCCGTTCCATTGTCAGTCCATTATGACGTCACGAACTTGGACTTGGGGTTCCAGAAGCTTCAGACGCCCCGACGACGCTGAAATGCTTCCTTCCTTACACCATTTTTCCTCTTTACTACGAATTGCTGCTGGTGATACGTGCAGTGGCACAATTCTTGATGTCGGATGCGGCCACGGTCGTGATCTAGATTTCTTTTCCAGTAAAGGATTCATGGTGATTGGAATCGACTTATCTGAGAAGTTGCTGAGAATCGCCCATTCAACTCAGTGGAGGGTTGCGGTATGGATATGCGAATGATGGGCTTTCCCTCAGAGACGTTTGACGGGATTTGGGTATGCGCCTCTTTCTTACACATTCCGAAGAGCGAAGCTAATAGAGTCCTCAATGAGTTCTATAGAGTCCTAAGACCAGGCTCTGCGATGTATCTAAGTGTCAAACAAGGCGACGGTGAGATTTTCGCAGAGACCGAACCTGGTTTCGTCAGATTCTTCTCGCAGTACACACCTGAGGAAATCAAAAAGCTTCTAACCGGAAGCGGGTTTGACATGTTAGAGGTCCATATTGAGACCAAAGAAGATGTAACCTGGATCGACACATATGTTCGAAAACAAACATGATTGGAGAACATTAGCTCCTTGACCGAAACAGTACTTGAATTATGGCGGCAAACGAGAACGACGATAGATCACATGGATGACAAGATGAATGAGATTCGTCTGAGCGTTTTTGCGTTGTTTGGAACATTATCCTCCGTTGCCGCAGCGCTGATCAATTGGGCACCTAATTCATATCTCTTGTCAGTGCGTCTTTCCGCTCTCGTAGAACTTGCTTTGATTTTCGCTTTGATCCCCATGATCATTCTAAACCGGCTGTACCATAGCTGGCTTTTCAAAGCACTCGGGATTGCAATGAACTTGGAAGATGCTCTTCATCAATCGATGAACACAAAACTTCCCAAACACGACATACTGATCACATATGGTCTGACAGAACTGTCTGGACCTCCAGCAGGTTACTGGAAAACAATGAAGGCGTCTTCGCTATTCTGGACAGAAATCCTCACGTTCGCATTTCCCCTACTGGCGGCGACTGTTCTAACCGTCGCTTTTCAAGTCGGCTAACGTGCAGTTCTCCAGTATCAGTTGCTCGATCAGCAAGTCTCGCGGACTTGTCCACAATCAGACTATCGCGCTCGCCGAGGCCTACAGCGGCCTCTAATGCTACGATTGTGAGTACAACGGTCGCCATGCCATGACAAATGGGCTTCCAACATCCGAGCAGTGGAACAATGAGTACCCGACAGGCATCGAAGGAGTGAGTTTCGACAAATCGCTTCCCATTGTTCGTGCGATGCTGTCAAGATCACCTTCGTACTTCGTTCTGAACATGATGCTAACGTTCATTGAAGAACGCATGGCCGGATCGAAGTCGCTAATCTTGTGAGATACAAGCATTACGCCGACTCCTTTCTTTCTCAGGAGCCTGACCACTCTATCCAAAAAGTTCGAGGCTTCTTTTGGAACATCCTTTGATGTCCATAGATGTGCTTCTTCAATGACGAGGAGGAGCCTCAAATCTGCTGAGTCGCCTTCACCCTGGAAGTGTTCGAGAATCTGGTCGAGAGCCCCTGCCACTTTGCCGACTCGTTCATCTGTTTCATAGACTGAGGAGAGGTCTAGGATAGTACCTTCTGCAGTGCGTATTATCTCGGAGATTTCTGGAAGTTCTTTGACAACTTTACCCTTGAAAGCTCTAGGGCCCCGCATCCCAAAGAGCCTGTATTTTTCCATCATGGCTTGATCGCTGTTCTTCATGAAGAGACGTTCCCATTGCTGAGTATAGTCGAAGACTAGTACCGGAATACGTTCTTGGAGTAATTCTTCAACGATTACCTTGGCCGCGATTGTCTTGCCGCTTCCGCTTGAGCCTGAGACCAGGATACCTTTCTGCGCGTATTTTCTCAGTGGTAGATAGACGAAATCTCCCAGCTTCCAATCGTCCAGAGCTACACGGCCAAGGACGTTGCCCTCAGACGGTAGCTGGGCATTCGATTTCGGCAGTGTGATTTGGCTTGCATACTCTGTTTCTTCCTGAGGAGTATGACGATTATGTGTAAGCAGAAGATTATGCGGGTTCTTGAGGCTGTAGATGTAGGTCTTGCCCTCTTTCTTGGCCGCAATTATGCCGGTTTGGATGAAGGGGTTGATGAACTTCGATAGGTTGCGCACATCGATTTCAAGTAGGGTTGCTAGCTGATTTGAGCTGAGGCTCCCTAGAACGTTTAGGAATTTCAGAGCTTGTTCCTTTTTGGTCCCTCCTGCGCCCGCTGAGGTATCTGGAGTCGCAGCTGTTTCTTCGGTTTCCTTTCCCAGCCATTTCGAGATAAGAGCGACATTAAGCCCGAACAGCATGACCAAAGATGTTGGAAGAAGCAAATCGGCGAGCGAGTTGCCAGTTACTGAAATGCCGTTCAAAGTGAGATATGCATAATATCCGACTGCCAAGGCTCCGACTTCAAAAAAGAATGCAACTATTGACTTCACTATGACACGAATGCGCCCAGTCACTTGCTCACCGGAGTTGGCACAATCTTCTTTCTGCCCAAAAGCCGGCCAAATATCCAGACTGACAGAATCACGAACAGGATTAGGAAGACCACAGACGACGAGATATTGAACAGCGTTGAAAGAACCGAGATTTGTTCACCTTGCGAGGATGATCCTCTTCCAACAAATGTTAGGAATAAGGCAATCCACGTTAGGAAAGCTGCGAATCCTCTGAACCTCTTCGAAAAAGGAGAAACAATAATGGCTGCTATTGCGCCCATCCAAACTAGAACATTCAGATTATAGAGCGGGTCAAAGAACGGGATAGCTCCACCTGTTGATGCTGGACCGACTATGCTGATGATTAGCTGGAATATGCTGGTTAGCGGATCGGACACAAATTATTTGGATTTCTAGAAGCTTAAAGACGACCGTTTTACATACTGAACTTCTGTGAGCTATATCGACATGGCTCAATTATTTACGTTCAGATAACCAGTAATGAATAGTGAAACTGACACAAGATATTTCCCATCAGCAATCATCATTTGAGCAATTCTGCAGCCAGTTTGACTGGTACGACTTCAAAATACTCGGCTCCTTTTTGACGAAGCTTGACTATCCGCTTGACACAACTACGCAGTCGCTGCATTCGATATGGCTGCTCTTCACGCTGAGAGGTATCAAGATCTCGAAGATGACAATCTGCCGAAGACTCGGAAAATTCGCTACTCTCGGATTACTGAGAAAACTGTCTAACACCAATCCGGCCTTCTATGAAATTTCCAAGGGCCAGGAAGAACTCGTCCGGAAGGTAGTTTACTTCAAAAAGACCGAGGAACTCATGTAATTCTAGAAATCGTTAACAGAGATGATAAGCGTACGGCATGCTTTCTGAAAGACCATACTACTATCTATATTTGCGAAATTTACTATTACTACTATACTGTAACAACAGAAACTTGTTCCCAGTCCATCATATCCTGTCGCGATTTCAGGAATGGCGCTTCATCGTACCCCTCCCATTTTCGTTATCCGTTTCGGATATTCTCGATAATTTGTTACGTGTTTCGTATGTTTTCTAGAGTCTGAGAAGCATTTCGATTGTTTTCGTCTATTTATTTTTGAACTCTAAATACAAGATATGAAGACCGGCCCGAAACCAATTGGCGGAATGCTGATACCGATTATACTACAGGTCTTGGAGGATGCAGGGTGCGATCTTAGAGCCTGGACAGTAACTCTCAGGTTGAGACAGATGCTACAGGCATCGCACCTCAGATGGGAGACCGTTCACAAATACTTGGAGCAGATGACCGTTGAGCAGATGATATTCAGGTACGAAGATCCGTCAGGAATTGTGACATACTCAAAGAATCCAATTGTGAGAGGAAGAGTGCTGTTTTAGTTCGTGGCTGTTCGATCCAGAGTTCAAATCTGGTTGCCCGCACCAGCAGCCCACACACAATTCCTGCCTGCTCGCTTCGCTCGCGTAACGTTTCTTCAGTTGAGTTGTGGGATTTAGTTTTGTTCGGTTGCGTCGTTATGGTTTTGGTCTTCTTTGCATGGTTACGAGAAGAATGGTGCAAGCTACCGAGGCGATGGCGGCAACTACTCCAAAACCGAGCGTCGGAGATAGAAAGACTATGAGCAAGCCAATCATGGCGCTCGACGTGAAATCTCCTATGCCATTAATAGTTTGGAGTACTCCGAATCCAGTCCCTTTGGATGAATCACCAAGAATCTCAGAAGCATAGGTCTTTTCCACTGTATCAACAATGGCGGCTTGCAATCCAGCGAGTACAAAGATCGTTCCGAGAATCAAGTAATTCGGAGTTTCAAATATTGAAGCCATGCAAGCCAGCGCGAACACAACATAACCTAGTGCAAGCAAATTTCTCTTTGAGATTCTGTCTGCAAAGAACCCCGCCGGATAACATCCAATAGCATAGATTACGTTCAGAATCACGTACAGGAGAACTGCGAGTTCGGAAGCTCGCGTTTGGCCAAGGGATGGTTGAAGAACTTGCTCAGCTCTCAAAGTGAAAAAGATATTCGAGAAATTAGCAATCCCGAACAAGCCCACGCTTGTGAGAAGCAACCTGAACTCCTTGGGTAGAGTCTTGATTGTTGACCAAAAGGACAGCATTTGCCTTTCATTCTCTTGCAGGTTTGAACCCTTATTCCTGCGTGGCGCTTCTCTAACTAGCAGAAATACTACTACAATGCAAATAGTGGCGGGGAAAGCGGAAACGAGAAAGATCTTTGAGAATGGAAGATACGGTATTAACAAAAGAACCATTGCGGGCCCGATTACAGCTCCAAGAGAATCCAATGCTCTTTCAAAACCAAATGCCTTGCCCACGGAAGATGGTGAAACAGACTCAGTCATTAGAGCGTCTCTAGGAGGCCCTCTAGCTCCTCTCCCGATCCACGCACCGATCCTCAACAAGAATACCTCAACAAGGTTCGTTGCGAAGCCGATCGCTGGAATCAGGATTCCAGTCGCAAGATAACCGAGGTACATGATTGGCAAACGCTTGCCCGATTTGTCCGAATGGTAGCCAGAATATGATTTGAAAAGACTCGCGAGTCCATCTGCAGATCCCTCAATCAATCCCAAAATAGCTGCATTGCCACCAAGCACGAGTATAACCAAGAAGGGTAGGATAGCAGTAGCCATCTCATGGCTCATGTCTGAGAATAAGCTCACAAGACCTATTCCAATTACGTTATGATTCAACCAAGAAGAAGACTCCGTTGCATCTCTCTTATTAGTCATCTTCGAGCCACCCGGCATTGGGGAATATTTCGTTAACTGACCGTGAGGTTCACGTCTTCAGGAGCAAGATGCATCATTATTTCCCCGTTTTTCGTTGTCTCTAACGCGTCCCAATCCCTCCTCGTGAGACAACACTGAATTTCGATTCCCGCGTCGATGATGAGATTCACTGTTTCCACGCCGGGCAGTACTTCAAGCACCCTTCCTCTCATGATATTGGGTGACTTGACGCCTTCGGCGGTCATGGGACGAACGCAGTCCGGTCGGAAGGAGACAACCACATCTCTTCCCGCCTCATATGGCAGTTCTGCGGTTGAGAGTTGAAGCCCGTTTATGTCTACGGATGTGCGACTCACGACTTTTCCTTTGAAACAGTTCAATCCCAAGAATCTTCCAACCTCTATGGCTCCAGGGGATTTCAGGAGTTGTTGCGGAGATTTCATCGCTGCAATCTCTCCGTTCATCATTACGGCCACTCTGTCTCCGAAGGCGAAGGCGTCGACCAAGTCATGGGTGACGTAGAGTGTGGTCGAGCCAAGTTTCTTGAAGAATCTTCTTATTTCCAGACGGACGCGGTCGCGAAGCTCAGGATCGAGATTGCTCATGGGCTCGTCTAACATTAGCAGTTTCGGTCTCAGTGCCAATGGTCGAGCCAGTGCGACGCGTTGCTGTTGGCCTCCGCTTAACTGATTGGGCCGAAGCTTCATCACATCCTCAATCTCCAACAGGTTGACGATGGGGGCGATGATGGAGTCCATTTCGTTATTGGGCACTTTGCCTTTGAGTCCGAAGGTGATGTTCTCGTAGGCCGAAAGGAATGGGAAGAGGAGATAGTCTTGAGGAACGTAGCCGATCCATCTGCTCCGAGGAGGCAGGTTGATGAAGGGGTCACTGCCCGAATCGAAGACCACACTCCCGTTCACTTCTATCCTGCCAGAGTCGGGGCGAAGCAGGCCGGCAATGATTTTCAGAAGTGTGCTTTTGCCGATGCCGCTGGAGCCCAAGAGGACAACCGTCTCGCCGTCCTCCACGGAGAATGTGACATTCTTCAGCACACTGTGGGTGCCAAAGCTTTTGCTCACTCCCTCGACTTGCAGCAAGTTCTAGACGCTCACGACAACTTTTCCTCCACCAAACTTGTAGAGGGCGAAGAATACAGCTAGTGCCATCCCTATCATGATGAGCACCAATGCCACCATTCCCGAGATGTCGGCGACGGAGAGCCTCAGGAATACGGATATGGGCAATGTCTCCGTCTTCATCGGCGTGGCACCGGCCAGCATGACGCTGGCTCCGAATTCTCCCACAGCACGACTCCAACTGAGCACGGCCGCCGAAATGATGCCGTTTGATGAAAGCGGCAGCAGAACCCTCCTAACCGACTGCCAGGTCGTACACCCCAATGTCATTGCCAATCCTTCGTACATTGGGTCGATAGAGTCGAAGGTCGCCTTGATGGTTCTCGTTGCGATAGGCATGATTACGCAGAACTGGGCTACGACCAATCCGGGCACTTCAAACACTATGCCGAAAATCGCGTTCAAGACTTCTCCCAGAGGAGTGGATGCGAAGAAGATGAGAAGCACCGCTCCCAGGGCTACGGGTGGAAGTATCAGCGGAATCGAGAAGATTGCTTCGATCACCCTGCTCCCTCGTGGATTGTAACGGGAAAGCCCGTAAGCAGCCGGAATCGCCACAGCCAAGGCCAGCAATGTGGAGATGACCGAAGTGGACAGGGTCAACCAGATTGCGAACGCGATTCTCTGTGATGTCAAAGCTGAGATTAGGGCGTTGGGGCTGGTCCAAGATAGGACGGAGATGAAGGCCATTGCGGAAAGCAGGATGAAAAGGAGAGAGACGCTCAGCGTCCCTATCCTAAAGATTTGGTCTCTTCCCAGACCCTTTCTGAGCATGCCTCAGGGAACCCCAACGAGCGGTTCGGCTACCGCATTGGGGGCGAGCTTCTTAGCTTCATCGAGCGTCTCGAAGTAGCCGTACTTCGTGAAAACCGCTGTCCCTTCAGAGGAGAGCAGATAATCAATCAGCTTCTGAGCAGAGGCCGTGTCGTCTGCGTATTTTGTAATGCCTATGCAAATGTATGCGATTTTAGGTATCTGCTCCGGCTTGATGTACACGATGTCCACCTTGTCAGGCGTCCAATTGTAGAAAACAGTCCACCCTATCACCGCATCCACCGCCTTCGTCACGACGAGGGTAGCGGTGTTGGAACAGCTGCTCGCGTATGTCACAAGATTGGGCTTGACACTGTCCCAAAGCCCTGCCTTCGTAAGTATGTCTTGCGCGTAAAGCCCCACACAGACGCTGGCAGGGTTACCTATGCCAACCTTCAACCCGGGCTTCGCCAGGTCCGAGAGAGAGGTGATGTTCTTCGGGTTACCTTTCTGTACGATGATAGCTGGAACCAAGTAGGCAACAGTCTTGATCGTGCTATTCACCATAACGCCATCATTGATAGCCTGTCTGCATGAAGTCCTGAGACCCAGGGGCGTATAAGTCGCCTACCTTGGCCAACTCTATGGCCGACAGAAGAGTACCTGAGCCGGACATAGTGTACTCCACGGTTATCCCAGTTTCTTTCTGGAATGTGGCCACCAGCTCCTCCTCAGGAACCTCGGCTGCTGACCCGAAGTAGGCCCGAATCTTAAGCGGCCGGCCTGGTGTGAGTCTATCTATTGCGAATCCTCCGACACCCGCGCCTGCGATTGCCGTGACTGCGAGTGCACCTGTCCACTTCAACATTGAACGTCTACTGATCTTCTTCTCGGTGTCCGATTGATTCTTCAACTTGGTTCCCGTGAGGGCGCAACCGGTCCGGCTGCGTTAAAAGGCTTGGTAACCGAAAACACTTACGCGGTTTCGCAATCACGATAGAATATGAGCGAATACTTACAGTTTCACTTTTGCTTCGCTCCCCTCTCCTGCTGCTCCCTTGCCCAGTTCCCTGCGTCAAGAACCGTCTTGCCTTCTGCTCGTCCTTTAGAAGCCTATTCACAAGATTCTTTGCGGATTCGTGGGCTATTCCAACCTTCTCTCCGATCTCAGTGTATGAGAGGAATCCTGAATCCAGGAGTATGGCCAGAAGCTTCCTTTGCTTACCCGTCAAACCCTTCGTTATCTCTTGAACGGGTTTCAGAATCTGCGCACTATCCGAGTCATGCGAATGATGCGTATAAGTGCGAACTGATGCGGAACGTGTTCGGTCAGCGTCTATTTATTCTCTGAAGTTCAAGATGTAAGAGGTCAGATTCACTTGTGTAGGTTGACCGGTGAGAGAAATATTCGGATGGTTGAAAAGAAAACCTAATCATGAACTCCTAAACATAGAAAGCAAACTTGACCAGCTCAACCAATCAGTAGCAAGCAGTGCAGCGGCCTTAACTCAGCTGAATGATAAGGCTGAGAAAACTCTGCAAGGCATCAGCAGAATTGATGAGCACATAGCTATTTCATCGCAGGCAATGCCTGAAGAAATGCGGAAAATAATTCTCGAAGCTCTCCAGATGTGGATCAAGCTGGAGGAAACCAGGAAAGAGCTACAGAATGCCATTCAGCAAATACCGGACGCATCCGGCAAAACACCCGGTAACATGTCCGGTATATCACCCGAATCCGGACGGATACACTCGGACACCCGATATCAACACCCGGACGTTCAGAGCCTCAGGATAGAGTTAGAACGACTCACGCTTCGCCAACGACAGCTAATTAGCACTCTAATGGAGCGAGGCTGGTTGACCTACGAGGAGATCGCTCAGAGCCTTGGAATAAGCGTCAGCAGAGCTCGCAATTACGTTAGCGAAATCATCGGACGTGGTTTTCCTGTTGCTAAGGTGGATTCGGTCGAGGGGAAGAAGATCGGAATAGCGACCACAATTCAAGACTTCATTCTCGAGGATACGCGTCCGGAAACACCCGGTAAAACGTCCGGTATAGAAGACTAAACGTCCGGTATACAAAATGAAACGAGTGGAACGTCGAAACCTTATCTCAAGGCAGGAAGAAGAGTTTACGGGGCAGGATTGGCCGCAGAAATACCCGCGAAGAGATTCGGGCTAGAACTATAAACAGGGATAGCTTGCCTGAGAGATCGGACCTCAGATCCGATGAGATTTTCATTCACAGGCTCACTCGCCTCCTTGACATCAGAAAAAAGTACGAAGACCTAGAGTGGAATACAACTGTAATTCTGCAGAACCTCACCCACAAAGGTCCGACCACGGCTAAACCTATCGGATTTCCATTCAATTTTCTGGATTACTATATTCCGCTAACTCGTTGGGGCAACCAAGTTGTTCTTCGATTGCATGTCGACCTATGCAGATATTACGGCAAGATTGTCAGTTGGCCTCATGCAGAGCCTGATCCTAAGTATGAGCCTGAGAAGCATTGGGAGATGTTCCTTGCAAAGAACGAATTGCGTGGCCCTATGGTTCTGAGCATCTTTGGATTCTTCTATCACGAATCTGCGCCAGCTGAGCATATTTCTTAACTCAGAATTCCCACTCGAATGACCTCTGCCGCAAGCAGAGAATTGGCGCCGATATTGGCGAAGAGTTGACAGGTTCTCGTCTTTCAGCCTTAGCCGAGGACGAAGAGGGGTTATCTCCGTCTTTCGGGAACTCACCTGGCTGTTTAGAAAATTTTTCCGTGACGTTGAATGGCGTATAATTCGCTTTATGCGCCCAAGCAGAACCTGAGACCAAGCATTTGTTGAAGTCTCACTTTAGTTGATTTACTGAAGTCTGTTGACTGGGAACAACTAGCGACTGCTTGCTATGAAATGAACTGATTGCCTTTGATGTAGAAACGCCGTGGTTCTGCCGAATTATTTTTGATATTCTTCCGCAAACATCGAACGATCTCATTTGAACTTATGGATCGGTCTTCGCAAATGAAGAGGGGACCGCTCACCGTTACATCACACTTATCCAATGTCCTGTCGATGGAGAGTGCGTTCGCCAGATTTATGGGACCTTTCGTCAAGCGAAAATGTCTAGCATCATCTATGAACGCAGCCCTGGGTTCCAATCATGTCTCAGACCTCGAACGCCTTCACTCATCACAAGAGGATCTTCTGAAGGTGGGCCATAAGCTTCAGTGTCGGTGATTATGCCGCTCATCATGGTCCCATCATTAGCCTTCCTGACCAAGAGTTTGCCAAGAAGATCCGTTGCAACTTGCACAGGGTGGCGTGAATAGAAGCTCCTCGGAAGGATCTGTTGGTGTAACATATTCATCAATCGATCAGCTTACAAGGACCAGAAATTATTTTACTGGTGTTCTTCACTCTCAGCGTCGTCTACCCTTTCGTCAGTTTCTTCTTCGTTCTCAATATCTTCTACTCTTTCGTTTTCTAGCTCTAACTCTAGCTGATAGTCTTCCTGCAGTCTCTTCATCGTCTTCTTGAACTCCTCAGTATCCCTATCTTCTAACATGGAACTGCCGAAAGCTAAACAGGCTCAAAGGAAGAACAGAGTTAGTAGTGCTTACGACTCGCTTAAATAGGCAGCTCAGGGTGCTTCAGGGTCAAGATCTCCAAGCTTGTCCAAGCTTGCTCTATGAACGACGGCATATTCTTTTCCGCAATGTTTGATGTACCAGGCTATTCGGCCATCATTGTAGATCTTCATATCACTAACAATATCCAACGGTGCACCGCACCAAATGCAATACGTGCCAGAATTATGTCCTCGGTACGTGTAGGCTACGCCCATGGTTCGGAGTGTGTCTTCCAGTAAACTCCGTTCCTTAGGATCGCTAACTGTGACTGCGATTTCTGGCGTGTAACGTTTCGTTGTCATAGTTTGTTGATGAAGTTGAGCGTATCAATACGTGGTATGAGGTTAGGGTTGGTTACGTAAGGAATACGCGAAGAATCACTTTTGTTTGCATCTCTCTATCGTTAGTCGTCCATCTAATGTTTAATTCGAAAGGCAGAACTTGCAGCTAATCCACTCGGCATCGAACAGCCGGAGAAGTGAAGAATGACCAGCGAGCGCTATAGCACAAGAATCGACTTCGACCTTACTGGAGAACTTGCAAGAAGACTTGATGACATAATCCAAAGAGGCATAGTCGGATCGAAACCCGAGGCCATTAGACAAGCGCTCATGGGCTACTTCAACAAACTGGACGAACAGCAGTTGCGACGGGCTAGACTCAGACTTTTGGAGAAGGAATCAACATAAGGTCTAAGTTGAGCCACGCATACGAACACCTTCGTCGCGTGATCACTATTAGCATCTCTGCACCCTATCGCGGAACAATCGGTTATCCCCATTGAGCTTCGACTGCTGTCGTCGTTTGAAGTGTGTGGTCTACTGGCGCACACACACGAGGCGTCTAAATTTAAGGCTCCAGCAAATTGTCCACCAGGGTCACTGTCCCCCACACCTACTAAGCCACCAACGACACTACTTGAAGATCAGCACCCCGCCGTCGATGGTTTCGTCGCTTGTGAAACGGCAAACATCACACTTACGGAAGATACGTGTCTTGCGTGAGCCGTCCGGGTTTTTGATATTCATAGCACATTCGAAGAACAGCGAGGAGTCGCATCTCGGGCACCGCAACGAGAACACATCCTACAGTGCACTGGGTGGATAGTTGGTAAGATTACGAGTTCGCGAAAGACTGCTGCCCTAATTGTCGCCGTCTTCCCTATTAGAGTAATGGACTTGGGACTTCCGTTACAAGACGTGATGCTTTGTTATCAAATCCTTCCTGAGTGTGAACGAGGTGTACTTGCCTTTTTCATTTCTTGTGATTACTCCTGCGTTCTCTAGCATGTTGAGATGATGGGCGACGGTTGAGGGCGAGGCTTGCAATGCCTTGATTATGTCGCAGAAGCATAGCTCTTCAACTTCGAGTAGGCCGAGAATGGTCAGTCTAACTTCGTGACCTACTGCCTGAAAGAATCCTGCTCGTTGGGCAAGCTCCTGAGGGTTGTCCAAAATGGCATGAGCATTACGCGCTCTCCTCACTATGCTGCGGAGTTCTTCAGGTTTCCGTTTCGAGAGGGCGAATTGAGGGATTAGCCTAGACAACGTGTATCCCAGATTGGCGTGTAGCTTCATAGTTATAAAACTAGTTTTCTAGTTTTAAGAGCGAAAGAGTAGAGTAAGCCGTATACTCGTTCCTACGTTGACCGGAGTCTTGGTTGATGTAAGCATGAGATTTGACATGACTTTCTGGAGAATGAGGAGATGAAGACACAACTTGTTCCACCCGAATGGGCGTGGGAGTTCCACGGGCACCAGTGTCCCTTCATGCCGATCGGGTTTCGCATGGGCAAGTTGGCTATGCAGTATTTGGGTGTGGAGCATGAAGCCGACCATGGGTTTTTCGTATTCCCCGAGGTGGGTGAAGGTCACCCGCAGATTTGCATGATGGATGGATTGCAGGTTGCGACGGGCGCTACTTACGGAAAGGTGCTGATGAGCAAGACGTTCTACGGTAAACTGGCGGCGACCTTCTACCATCCCAAGAAGGGCGCGGTGCGCTACTCGCTGAAACCTGAGTTCTTGGATGGAATGGGCAAGTTCGAGTTCTTCGCCTACCGTAAGAAAGGAATCGAGCCTTCTCAGGTTCCTTTGACGATACGGCAAGAAGTAATCGATTGGGTGAACGAGCAGCCTGACGAAGCAATCTACAAGGTGGAGCCGAAACCGGACTTCAAACCACACTCCGATCAGCATTGAAGCCATGCCGGGAACAAAGATAGAGAAGGACCGGCCAGTAAGTAGTAGTAACACGTCGGTTCCGGGTTAGGTAGTGAACGCATTATGACCTTAACTAGGATTTTCTTTACCTCTGACGTACACGGCTCCGATGTGTGCTTCATGAAGTTCATCAACGCCGCTAAATTCTATCAGGCTCACGTCCTGATTCTGGGCGGCGATGTTACTGGAAAAATGATTGTTCCAATAGTGCGACAGGTTGATGGAACGTACCTCTCAGAGTTCCTTGGAACCACACAGATTCTTAAGGCGGATGAGGAGTGTGAGGGTTTTAAGAAGAACATTCGAGACAGCGGCTACTACCCTTACATGACTGATCCTGACGAGGTGGAGAAGCTCTCGAACGACAAGCAGCTCCAAGACGAACTGTTCTCTCGTCTTATGGCTATTGGAGTCAAGCGCTGGGTTCAGGTTGCCGAGGAACGATTGAAAGGAACGAACGTAAGATGCTACATCAGCCCCGGTAACGACGACAGATTCCTCATTGATGAAGTACTGAAGTCATCCTCCGTTGTGCGGTGCCCGGAGGATGAAGTGGTGTGGGTAGACGACCACCACGAGATAATCACAACGGCTTGGACCAACCCGACTCCTTGGAATAGCCCCGCGAAACCACGGAGGAGAAGCTCGCTGAGATCATCGGGCGAATGACATCAAGGGTTCAGCGAATGGAGAGCTGCATATTCAACCTTCACTGCCCACCCTACAATACTCCTATAGACGTCGCTCCCGAGCTTGATGGCACTCTCAAACCAAAGGTCAGCGGTGGCGGGGGCGTCAGCATGGTGCACGTCGGAAGCGTCGCTGTGCGACAAGCGATCGAGAGAAATCAGCCGCTTCTTGGCATTCACGGACACATACACGAGTCACGGGGTTTTGTTAAGATAGGGCGAACCCTATGCATTAACCCCGGAAGCGAGTATGGTGAAGGGATCCTACGCGGCGCCTTAATCAATTTGGACGAAAAAGGAATCAAAAGCTACATACTTACTCAGGGATAAAGGGGAAAGCAGACTACTGCCCCTTATTGATAACTCGTGAATCCACGAATTCCTTATCTGACTCAGGGAGCTCGTACCATCTCTTCTTCTCGCCAACCCAAGCCCTCAGTTTCCACCGCATGGTCTTACGTGCGCTCTCGATTCTATTCTGCAAATCCTGCAATCGATTTCTAACAAGCTCTTGTGAGTTAGCATCCAACTGATACTGAGGTAGCGCGGAGAGAACGTTGCCGATATTAATTGTCAGCGTCTTGTAGATGCCCCAGTCGTCCGCGCAAACTTGGGCGAGATATGCACCATTTATCGCTTCAGGAGCGTCCGAATCGCTAACCTCATGATCATGAAGCAGAGATATTATGTCCTTGTACTCTCGCTCAGTTATCTCGATGACTTGAAGTTTCGTGGCAAGAAGATCCGTCAAAGGAATCGTTAGTTTGTCAACAGTCAATCGATCTTTCAGCTCAAACCGGTGACACATCTCGAAAACGTCAAGGAAAATATCGATGCGCCTTTCATTTTCCAAGTCATTAAAGATAAGACGTTTGTCGCCTTGGAGAGCATTGAAGATCTCACGAGGAGCATAACCGAGTTCAATAAACAACTTCCTGATGAGGCGGGATTGTTTGCGTAGTCCCATGAAATCAATGTCAACGTACTTACGCTTCAGTCCTCTATGAGTAGCACTTGGGCAACGAAATCGGATGGCCAGTCCGCCAAACAGTCTGAGAACTACTCCGCGTTGTTCTGCCGTATCGATTATGCGCTGTGCTTCTTGAACTATATCGGGGAGCGGCGTTCGGCAGTCACCGTTTTTCCAGGCCGAAGCTTTGGGCTGTCTTCCAAAGGTGCGTCCATGCAAGCATAAAAGACATCTCCCGGAGGAGGCGACACTTGAAAAGGCGCCGGAGAATACTGTAACTTTGGTCCCCGAGATAATCTCTTACATCCGCAGCGAGACTTAACTTACTTCATGTTGACTCTTTCTCAAGAAGTCTAAGTCTAGCTCGTCGCAATTGCTGTTCGTCCAGTTTGTTGAAGTACTCCATTAGCGCTTGTCTAATGGCTTCAGGTTTAGATCCGAACCAACGAATATCGTGGGTTCTGGCTGCTCACATCTATGGTTTCTGGTGCACATCGAGGCACAAGTTTCCTAGGTAATTCGGCTCAGAAGTCTTTAGCTTAAAGCCCGCTTCATCCATGACGTGTCTGTATATCCAAGGAGCCCATATGCAGAACTCGGTTCTGAATTTCTTATTCCTATCCATGTCGAAAAAGAGCCTACTGAACGTCCCCTTCTCACCATCGTACTGCATGTGAATCGAAATAGCATCATCGTCTTCCTTTCCTGGTTGATACAGGACATGCTGATAATTGCCAGAAAACAGCATCCTAACGTGATCTGATATAGAAGAAATCATGAGTCCCTTAGGATTTAGGACTCGGAAAGTCTCTCGAGCTACCAGTAGGAACTCTGCAATACTGAAATCGGAAATCGCAGCGCCAAGAAAGACAATGGCATCAAAAAATTCATCGTCGAACCTCAGCTTTCTTGCGTCGCCGACCAGAATTTTCGAACTAGATTTGGTACTCTTCGCGTATCTCTGACCAAGCTTTACGATCCTTCGTTGGATATCGATCCCTGTAACGTCATACCCAGCCTTCTCTAGTTCAAAGGTGAAAATACCTGCTCCGCAGCAAAGGTCCAGTACCTTCGCCGGTTTCTTCGGCAGGTGCTTAAGGACTCTTGGCAATTCCAACTCTATTCTGCGAGCGGCTAACTTTGTGCCTGGCACATAGCTATCGGAATAGAATTCGTACCACGCCCATGTCCAACGCGGTAGCAAGTGTGATCCTTTCCTATTTTAGCAGCGCCACCTTAGCGTTTAACATTTCTATAGAACTCGCAAAACCTACGGCCCCTTCTCCATACCACTACGACATCACTTGCAATCGAGAATCAGCGAGTCAAGTATAGTAACTGGTGTAAGTTGTTGAATGTTTCCGTCCGGTCGGGGGTTCTGCCATGGTCGTCCTGGCAGACCTCACACCCCTGCTGCTCATTCTGTAGGTAGAGGGATCTCAGATTCTCGTTTGTAAGAATGAAAGAAACCAATTTTGTCATGAAATCGCACCAAGCCTCCTTGTGAACTGTACCCAAGCAACCACCATTGCAATATAGCAGAAGAGGGCATCCTTGACACCATTCTCGGACCACTCTCTGTCGGAGAATTTCAGTCTGCACGAACGGCTTCTCCAGAGAACCAGCATCCTGAGACGTGACCTCAGCGGGGCTTATACGGATCTTTTCGTCAAGTAACGGACACGTGGATACGTTGCTTGATGTCACGTAATACGTCTCGTAGGCGGCCTGACAGAATGTTGATGGAATTCCATTACAAATCGGCCCCATTATCTTATCCCAGTCACCCCCTACAAACACACTGTAATGTCTTCCTACAACAATCAATTTTTTGACTGATTGAACAAGAGCTGACACATCTGCCTTTCCAAAGCTGACCGTTGAGACGAAATCCAAGTTCACTGAAAGCGCGTTGAAGCCATAATTGTTTATAGTGTTCATCGCCAGTATTGTCTTGTTCGTAATATCGTCAAGATTCTTCCGACAGAGGGTGATGGCAATGTTGGACTTGACATTGAAACGCTTGATTTGAAGGAGGACTTCGTCAAGCAGATGACGTTCAAGGAGATGATTCAAAGAGAGACCTACCTCCAACCTCTTCTCTTTAAGATACTGAACTTTTGGCTCATCTAGCCTGAGACCATTTGTCAACAAGATGCGATCCTCAGAAGCATCGGACATAGCTTCAATAGATTTTTCCAAAGTCTCCCAGAGAACTAGCGGTTCGTTTCCACCATAAGTCACGTTCCTGATCTTCGCACACAATCTAATCTGTCTAACCACATCTGCCATTCGTTCGAACGAAACGCTCGTTGCGCCCTTGGCAGACCCACGGTGATAACAGTAACTACACTTTTCAGGGCAACCAGCACCCACTGCAATATGCAAATTCTTGTCGCGATTAATGCTGGGTCGAGTTGACAATCTCTCTGAAAAATCAGGAAGATCCTCAACAGACTCCGCCTCAAAGGCACCATAGCCTAGAGTGGACAATGCGACTACTCTATCCCTACCCTCTGAAAGAACCCACCATTCTCCACTGCTTTTTAACGTCACGTAGCACCCCCTCAATAAGTAGTGTGCATATCACGCCTGGAATGTTTGGGAAGAGTGAAAATCATCAAATGGGTTTCTTCATCATAATACCATAAATCATTCATGAATGGAGCAAGTGTTTTTCGAAGCTCATCCTTCGGTAGACCACGTGAACTCCTTCTCTTAGAGGCAACCACCAAACGAAAATCGGTTACGAAACTTGGTACAAAAAAATGCATAACACTGGCATACTGAAAGGTCTTCAATATGGTCTTTGGGATGTTCGGATAGGTCGGCGGGCTGGCTGAGAGGTCGATATTAAAAGTCACTAAGGAGCCTGAGTGAGTTAACAAATCCGACATCATTCTATAGCTTGATCCGTGAATAGTCGATTTGAGATAGGGTTCAACTCGTTCCATTCAGTAGTATCTAGGATAATCACATCATAAGGCTCGATGGCTCGCCCAAGAAAAGTCTCGCCGTCCATAAAATGGACTGAAACTTTTTGAACCGTAGGCAAGCGGAGAATTTCCCTAACTGCACATCCTTCGGCCGATCCAATCAACAGAACTCTTCGCGGTGAACCGTTGCAAACTAATGCGGGATGAACTAGACATTCATATTTCATGCGTTCATCGAAATTAGATGACTGCATTTTGCCATCTAGCACCAAGAACGTGCCCAAATACAAATTGTCCGCGATCAGGACGTCTTGGTATCGAGTCGATTTATGAACACGAATTCTGTCGACCACGCGCTCAAGTTCACCTAGGGCACCGTAATCACAACGAACGCGTAGCGACTAAGAGACACCTTAGATTAGCACGATGGCTGTGGACCTTTAGCTGTACGAGACTCCACAGCGTTTTTTACCCCATCTCTTAGGCGAAGTTTGGTGAGTTTCCTTCGTTTTTTGTCATTCAATAATAGTGCACCTCACTCTTTATTGAACTCGGGTCAATTTATTTAGTTTATCCGTTCATCCGTCACCAACCGATAACTTTACAGAAATGTATCCTTGGGATTTTATGTGCGTAGGGGTAAAGCGTGACATTGTCTAGCCCTGCTGAAGAAGTTAACAAACTGATCAGCGACTTGAGAACTAGAATGAAGTTTGGTGCTTGCACTTGCGCAGTTTTCAATATGTTTAGTCGAAGCAGACGGAAAGTATTCGGTTCTACGATCCGCGGGACCACAGCAGCTAGTCGACCAGGCCGTCACCGGAAGCCTAATAATCGGCTCGGATTTTTTCGAAGGTCTCCCAATTTTAGAATTCCCTAAGACGGGGGCTGGGAGGAGAAGGAAACGCATGACCTTGAGTCTGACGACGTTAAATACCTAAGAAACACACTTCGAACGCTTGAGTCTACGCAAACTGGTGCGTTCGATGAAATTCTTTACAGGCTATACATCAGAAAAGCAACCACTTTAACACGGTCGACCCAAAAAAACGTTTTTTTCCTGAAGCTGAAAGGCCTTAGCGGAGTTCCTTTCAAGAGAGATCAGGAAAACCGATCTTCTGGAGAAGTTGACGTCAACATATATCTCATGTTGAAAAAGCGAGAAAACGGCGAGGCGAGCTTCCACCCGATAGTAAGTGTATGTGCCTTCGTAGAAGCAGCAAAGAAAATACGTACACTCGACGAGAAAGCAGAGATCATCGCCAGATTCACTTTAGGTGATCTGCTCGATACCGAGCTTTCTCCAGATGGTATGGACTACTTTCGTGATTTTAATGAATACGTGAAACCGCAAACAAGTTCCGTGACACTCGAGAAACTCATGCTTTTTGTATTTGCGAAGGAGTTCCTAAGACGACTCAACAAATCCTGTGATTCGCGGGATTGCGCCTCAAATTTCTCGCACATTAAGAAAAGCGCGACACTTATTTCGTGTGACTTGATCATTCCATTCAGTCAACAATCCCAGGACCCTTTCTCGGCGTATATCACTGGCAAATCAACAGGTGCGTATGGTTTGGTCGAGTACATGCTTGACCTTCTTTGCGGATACGAATACGATATGAATCAGGCGCGATTTGATCCTGGTGCACTTGTGCCGGAAATCTTAGCTGAAAGAATGAGACTTGTAGAAAAAATAATCATACACGGTTATACTGCGTACGTCCTTCCCACCAGAGAAGTTACTCTCTCTGATTTTGCAGATACTAAGGAGGCACTCAATGAGCTATGCGATTGCGATTTGGATGAGATTAACTACAACTACAGACTTGCGAGTCCGAGAGGGGCAGCATCTTGGCGCATCCTACTATTCTCATTCATTACGTCCCAACAATTGCTATTCACTTTGTACAACGCTATGCTGTCTTCTTTGTCAAGACATGAGAAATCTGAGAAATCTCAGACCGAACGACTGAAGATGTATACAGAAGAGGGTATCCAAGACTTCGAAGAATACTATGATATTGATGTGATAGCATATGCCCGTCACTTTTTCAAAGCTGAATACGAAATGCTCAAGAAGGTGAACAGGATCAACGAATTCTACAACACTCTAAAGGAAAAACGTGAATTGCTGAATTCGGACATAGCCGAAGAACAACGATCCACCCTTAACAGGACCATGCAGGCAACGGAGTCCCTTTTCCGGTCACACAGGTTGCTACTGCGCATCGAAATCGGTCTGTTAATAGTAACCATAGCGTCGGTTCTCATCTTGCTTCTGAGTAGAGTTTTCCCCATGCCATGAAGAACGCTCAGATTTGAATACGGTTAGGCATTCTTCCGTCCTTGAGAAGCATTTCCCGATCATCATGTTGCGCAGGGTCACCGATCTATCAGGATTTGAACTAATGTTTTGCTATTTGTTACCTCCTGAAGCTGTTTGGATGCTGGCTATGTCCAGTTTGTCGTCGTCGAGTCAGCTGGTGCGCACACGAGTTGCCGTTCATTCATCGTTGAAGAGAGCAAAATTTGCTAATGACCCTATTATCAGATGCCCGTCAGTGAGTAGTAAGCACTACTGAGTCTGTCCTTCCTTTAAGTGCGTTCAGCTTGCGGCAGTCCTATGTTAAAGGATAAGGATACGGAAGAATTCAAAAAGACAGTGAAGAGACTGCAGCAAGACTTTCAGCTTGAGTTAGAATACGAGAACGAAAGAGAAATCGAGCCTGCGGAAAAGGCAGAGGATGCTGACCAAAGGGTAGACGACGCTGAGAGTGAAGAAGACAGGTAAAGAAATTTCTGGCCCCTGTAAGCTGATCGATTCATGAATATGTTATGCCAACAAATCCTTCCGAGGAGCTTCTATACACGCCACCCTGTGCAAGTTGCAACGGATCTTCTTGGCAAACTCCTGGTCAGGAAGACTGATGATGGGACCATGATGAGCGGCATAATTACCGACACTGAAGCTTATGGCCCACCAGCAGAAGACTCTCTTGTGATGAGTGAAGGCATTCGAGGTCTGAGACATGACCTGACAGGTACAGGATCAACCGCAACCACGGTGAAGGTGAACACAGGGGATTCCACCCCGTATGGTATGGTTACATAGATGCGGAAGGCCTGATACCGTGCCGCGCAGGCAATACTTGCCGCTGGAAAATGGACCGCTCTTCAGCGGCAACGATCGACTTGAATCGGATCGGAACAAGTTTCTTTGAGCGAGAACAAGCGGAGATCTTGCAGATCGTGGACGAGACTGTGAGGACTGCTCAAAGTAGACAACGAATGGGAAAAAGATTCAGCTGGAACAGGTTCAATAGAAATGTTGCCTGCAGAGTTGTCGGGGATTTTCTGGAAAAGCATCTGGAACCAGACAGGAAACCAGTTGGGCCTGGGGTGTTCATACGGGGCTATCCAGTCGAGTTCGATCTGATGATCGTCCGATTCCAAGCAGGGCCTGCCTCCTTTACAAATGCGTTTGAAAAAGACTCGGTCAATTTCGTTGTCGAGATAAGGAGTCATGGATACATTAACATGGAGTATCCGGAGAGACTGAAGAGTGCGTTCGAAAGGATTACGCAGGCTTTTCCAAATGTCAAGTGTGCGTATCTTTCGATGAATGAAACGTGGACTCCCAAGAACCCCGGATCAGTTGGCCACATTGAGCGTATGAGAGGAATACTCGAACCGAGGTACCCCGTTTTCTGTCTAAGAGATTCTGGAACGGGCGACATGATTCAAGGGCAATGGGAGGGTGTCGTGAGGACATTCCGAAAGGTCGGACTTCGCTCTTCGCTCACTTTCTATTCTGTTGGTTGGCTGGTAGTATTCCAGACAGGACTCGATGATGCTCGCTCAGATTTTCGAGGTCCCTCTTAGTCATGTTGAACAGCGGCAAGGCCAATTCGTCAATTGAGGACTCGCACTTTGCTAAGAGGGATAGGTCGCGTCTCCCAGCAGCTCTATGGGCCTGCAATGATATTTTGATAAGCTCTTTACAACTCTCGGATTCGGGTGCATAGCGAGGTATTGGTAGGCTCGCAATCATCCAACTCGTAAAACGCTTGAACGGGACTCCTCCCTTTGCCAGAGCTATCGTGTACGCGAAAGTCCTCATTGGTGTGGAATTCAGCATTGAACAGACGTAATGCGCCTCATTCTCATCTTGAATTGTAATGATGTCAGCCGTGCCATCAACAACAACGTGTTTTTCACCTAAGAATTTGTCTTTGACCTTGCGGGGAATCACGCAGGCTGAAAGACGCGTCGATGTGTCGGCATAACCAACCTTGAATGTGTTCATTTTGATTGGTGAGAGGCGAAAGAGCATATACGGAGGGCCTTTGCTTTCTGACCAGTCGGTTCTCTTCTTGAGTTTTCTTAGATGAGCTGGATCCTCGTTCCTCTGACGCATGTAGTTTTCCGGAAACGGTTTCCACTCATTTCGAGGGGCGTGCGGCAGTACGATGTAGATATGCGAGAAACCCCAAGCTTGCTTCTGTTTGCCTGCTTTCTCTTGGAGGATTCCTATGTCTCTGCCCCTGACGAGGGGATAGATGAACTCCTTTTCGAGCAGGCATTTCTCACCGGCTTGGTTCGTGGCAAGGAACAAATCTCCCTCAGCCCTTTCAATGGATTCAATGAAGAAAATATCGTTGGCAGCGGGTTTGATGCCCATATTGATTCTGTACTGATTGCCAACGAGTGTGAGCTTCAACATCTTCCTGAAGATCTCAATGACGCTTGGGGGGGCCACAAACCAAGGTGACCGCATGTTTTTTGTGTCAAGTCGAATGTTCGACTTAATTTGCTTCCAGAGCTGTGGCAGGAGAACGGGTTCTTCTTCTCCTTGGCTTGAGGATCGAATCTCGCCGGTGGGAATGTAGAAACGGTAATCGAGGGCATCATCTAGAGTGCCAATGGAATTCTTGAATACGGGAGCAAACGCATAGCAGAGTGCTCCTTTGTGAATAGTCGTGTATAGTGAAAGGTCGAGGACTTTAGTGACCGATCCTTTCAACATACTCTCTCTGAATCCACCAGCATTCAAAGACTTCAGCAAGGAGCTCGTCATGAGAAAGGAGCCTATGCCGTCTGCCTTCAAATAGCGCTGGGTTGCCCTTGCCATGAAGGGCAGGCATGCGACATATTGGGCTTCAGATTTCGGAAATCGCAGCCTTAGAAACTACAAATCTCGGCTCGTAGGGTTGCATATAGCCTGAGGTTTTCAGTATGAGGTTGACCGAGTCACGGTATTCCTTCGGAACATTTTCGGGTGAAACAAGGCGGATTCCCGACCACGAAATCTGATGGTGGCACTAGGAGTGGCGCAAAGAAGTTCTCGATTATCCGACACCAAATTCCGTTGACTCCTAGCTCGTCCATTCTGGAAATCTGAGCGTGGAGATTCCTCAGCGTTTGTCGATACCTGTTGCCGAAATCCTCGCCTAGAACTTGAGAAATGGCTTGACTGAAGTTGTCGAACTTGTCTCCGACGTGTTTGTCGAGAATTTCGAGGACGGTGATAGGGTTCTCTCTAGGAACACGAAAGCTCTTGAAGGGATCGTTGAGAGGCAGTTCGAGCTCGTAAAAGCCCTCATCCCACTGTCCTTCTTTGGGCAGCTTGACCGCATCGCAGAGGTACACAGGTATCTTGACTCCGACGCACGCTTCCCTTAGCAGATCAAGGATCGATAGCAGATAATTCAAGCGAGCCGTCATGACCGCTATAGGATTAACATCAAATCCTTTCACAGACTCGATTATTCGACTCAGAAGTTTCTCTGCTGGCTCCCCTGCAAAGGTAGACTTGATCTTCTGAATTGCTGTGACAAGAAAGGTTCCTGACCCGCATGCAGGGTCCAGTATTATGCCCTTACCATCATATTGCATTTCGTCAAGAATGAGTCTTGCAGTCCAGTTCTTGGTGTAGAACTCACCTAGTGATTTTCGCAGTTTCTCGGGTATCATGTTTTGATAAACGCGTTTCAGTACATCAGTTTTTACTCCTCTAACATCATATCGGTCAATTCTTTCTGCGATTGACTTCAGTGACCCGCCTATGTCGTTGGTCCATGCATCTTCAAACCATGAAAAGACATCCTTCTCAGCGACATTAACTGCCAGTCGTGGAAAAGACTCCTCCGCTGCTCTGAGCCCTACCAGTGGGTCACCCTGAATTTGCTTGATGACAGAGAGATATTGGACGAGGTCGTCTTCGATCTTGAAAGCAAGTATCTTTAGAATCAGAGCATAGTATGTGTGGAGAAGGAACAGAAAACGTCGGACATCTTCTTCCGTTTGGACATTGATCGGATCAATCCCATAATCACGCACTGTATTGGCCAGTTCTCCGCCCGGTATGACTTTCTTCGTAGAGAGCGAGAAGAGAAGTTTCCACGTCTCATAGAATGCCGTGATGCGCTGTTCATTATGTGATGTCTCGAACGCGTCCCAAAGCGCGCGCATTGTGTTTTGGCAAATTGGACTTCCCGGTCCAAAGTCCTGTCGGAGGTTGTCAGGAGAGAGTTCGCGCCAAGTTAGACCGGTAAGTATTCTGTCAAATAAGAGCAGTGATTTTCCAAATGGTCTGTATGCCCGCTCGATTGGAACGAGTCTTTCGTATTCATCGACTGGACTAAATTTAGCGTTTGACTGGTCGTATTCCACGAATGCTATCGATATTCCATCAGTAACGATTCCAAGGCTCTTCTCGTTTCTTATCAGTCCCTTCTCAGATTACTCCAGTAAGTGGCGAGTTAATTCTCCGAAGCTCTTGTCTCGCTCAGCAGACTTGTTAAGCTTGCCAGGCATCTCAAACTCAAAGAGGACGTATCCGACTCTTGCGTCTGTTCTGCCTTTAATCAGATGCTCTTCCATCCTGATTTCGAGTCCTTCGAGGTTCTCGATGGCCTTTTCAAACGAATTCAAAAAAAGGCGGGCAAATTCAGTCTCGGTACGAGCTTTCTTAGTGGCATCTATCACTTCTCTAAGAAACGATTCTGCCGAGGTCAACTGCACCAGTCCAGCTCTGGAGTATACAATGTATAAAACGGGTCCGGTACTTGGATGGCAAGTGTAGAAGCTAAGGACATTTCGGACAAGCTGGACTAATGCCATGAAAGAGCGCCCAGATAATGAATCAAGAAAGAGACCAGCAGAAGCTTCGTATATGGTGCATCAGAAGGCTCCGAGAAGACTGGACGGTAAGAGAAGTCTCAGATCATGCAACAATACCGAAAAGTACGGTTCACGATTGGTGTGTGTGCGCGTATGTAACGTGTGTTGTTTTTCTCTTGCCGTCCAGCTAGGTTTCTTCTCACTCTCCTTTAACCTATACTCCTCTTGATGGGGGTAACAGCACGCCTTGCTCCGTCTTTTCCACAGTCGCGTATAAGCGCTCAGGGCGCATTCTGACGTTTGAGTGGAGATGGAGCTTCCACATTCACACCAAAGAACTCACAGTGATGGTTCACGCACACACCAGTGGTCAAGCGTGCTGTTCGATCCCCATTATCCGGAGCTAGGAAACGTCACCTCCACCCGTAAGCCTCGTCATCTTCCGTTCTGTCAACTGCGGATTCTCCCACTTCCAGTTCTCCCGGGTCTTCAGCATGTGGTAGAACATTCTGGTTAGCTTGCGCATCGTTGCGACATGAGCAAGCTTCCCTGAACCTGTTCTCTTCTTCACAGATTGATAGTAATCCCCGATGGATTCGTTGTGCTGCATCACCGTATCAACCATCACCGACAGCGCCCACCTTGCGACCGGTGACCCATCCTTCGTCATCCTACCCCTCCTCTTCACATCCGCGCTATCCCTGCTCGTGGGAACTATGCCAAGGAAACTTGCCAGGTGATCATCTGACGGGAACCGTTCAACGTTGCCGATGAACGAGGAGATTAGCGAAGCCAGGTAGTAGTCAACTCCCGTTATGGTCATCAGAATCCGGACATCATCACTAATCCTCGCATTCTCCCTCACACGATCCTCCAAGGGGGCGCACTGCCGTTCAAGGAACTCCAACCTATCCAACATCGTGCCCAGAACCAAGTCTCGGTCATCATTGAACCTTAACGAACGAATCGCCACCCTCCTCTTGACCGAGAAGCTATCCCCAGTCTTTGGGAGAGAGTCGTAGACGCCTTCCCGCTTCAAGTAACCAATCACACTGTTCTTCAGTCGACCTATCTCCACACCCAACTTGACTCTTTGGACTAAGAGATCCCTAACGATCTGCTCATCCCTATCTAGTAGGTGGGATTCCGGCAGCATACCCGCCATGTGGAGCTTCGCTATCTTCAAGCTATCCACACGATCATTCTTCTTCTTGGATCTGACGATCCAAGCGAGCGTCTTAGGATGCGCCACAGTCACATCCATGTACCCACGCGTCCTGAGCGCTCTCGAGATCGGGTAGGCCATTATCGTGGACTCGAACGCTACCCTAGTATCCTTCGGAACCCTACCCGCGAAATACGCGTACCCCTCCTCGTTCATGGGGAACGTGAATCTATCAGCCACATCCCCCATCGGAGAGAGAACCGTAGCAAGGCTCTCCCTATCACCCAAATCTACACCCGCAACGATCGAATTCAACTTACAACCCTTCACCTTTCCCACGCTCCTATCCGCCCTCATTCTTCTTCTAACCTCCCATTCCAAGCGGCAGAGGCGACTCCTCCGCCTGACAAGGAGTCGCCACGAGAAAACCCTAACACGTTACGATTCAGTCACACCAGCTATACCACACACACTATCCAACGCAAAGTTTCGCAATAAAATTTGATACAGCACAGTCATGAAACCGTCACGATCATTTTACGCCTGTAGCATCGCTTGCGCCACTGATTATTTATCCTCAGACACGCCAAATAGGGTTGAAGTTCGGAAAGAGATGAACGTCAGAATGTCCGCCACCAACAACTGCGATTCTATGGCAGCTTCAATTAAACCAAATACTCTCGCCTCACTTGTAAATCCCACAGCTTTCGTGGAACTGTTACGTTGTCTTCAGCAGTATTCCACTAGGTATCATGACAGCACTACGCAAACCGACATCACTTTTATTCGCCTACACCGATCAATTGTCGTGCCCCATGTAGTTTCCACGGCCACTCTTGATCGATACCTTGCAAAGTTAGTTCTCTATAGAAAGCTGGCAAGTTTCAAGGCGAACCTAGCCCGCACCGTATCCGCCGAAGTCGCGTCCTCGTTGGAAGCAATTGAGAGGTCGCATACCAAAGAAAGAGAGACTAATCGTCAAACACTTCTAATCAACAGAAATGGCCGGCTGTGCGCTTGTATTTCCTATCTTTTCTTTTCAATCGAGCACAGTTGCAAGATAGCATGTGCTCTCGGCAACCCTGCCCTTGCATCGAAGATTGCGCGTGACGAAATTACAGGTCACGGGGACGTGTTCCGCATCCTGAGAAATTTGGGCGCTCAAAACTTTCGCTTGGACTTTCGTGCTCTTTGGAGGATATATGCGTATGTCATTAAGACAAGGATGGCTGCCGATTACACCGATTTCTTCTACGAATCCTTCGACCCAATGTATTTTCTTGTAATGCTGACTACGACCGCCGAGGACATTCTTAACTCGCAGAAGAAACTATTGTATGAATGCGAGGGCGTCTAGTTGGCTCCTTTGATCAGGGGAGAAGTAGTAGAGATCATTAGCAAGAACAAAGTCGTTCTGAACGTCGGCTCGGAAGACGGCGTAACGGAGAACATGGATTTCGTAATATATGCAGAGGCAGGACACATTTTCGACCAATCCGGCAATGACCTAGGCCCCTTGGAGGTACCAAAAGCCGAAGTCGAGGTCATTGCCGTTCAAGAAAACCTAGCTATCGCGCAAAACGCGGCTACGAAAACGATCGTCCCGTTGTTTCCACTCTGGGACACCCAAGAGAAGATAACTCAGGCTTTTGGTGGAAACACCAGCGTCGAAGACCTACCAGTTGACCCCAAGGACATCAAAGAATTCAAAGTTGATATGGTTGTCAGGAAGGGCGACAAGGCTAGACAGATTCCCTAGTCCTAGAAAACGCTATCGAAGAACATGCCTACGCTTCATGTCCTACGCTATGACCATTCTTCCTTCTCCACCAAGACCCAAGGAAGTAAAGTCGCGAGGCGTAGGAAGATTCGAGGTCTACAAAGATAGTGCCGGAAAGTTCAGGTGGCGACTGAGAGCTTCGAACGATGAGGAGATAGCGTCGGGTCAGGGCTACGAGTCGAAAGAAGGGAAAAGTTTGGTATGATGAGACGTTTGTGGAGAAGCTGAGTCCAACGGCGTTGATTGGGCTGCTATTCACGATTGTGGTAATGTTCTCGTTGAAGGGTGAGTATATTCTTGCGTTGCCTTGGGATGTTGTGCGAATCGCAATACCTCTCGTGAGCTACTTCCTCATCATGTTTACAGTCTCTTTCATCATGTCCAAGGCATGGAAATTCTCCTACCCTGAGACGGCTACGCTATCGTTCACTGCTGCTAGCAACAATTTTGAGCTCGCTATAGCCGTTGCAGTCGGGGTTTTCGGTATAAGTTCTGGCGAAGCTTTCGCCGCTGTGATTGGACCGTTGTTTGAGGTCCCAGTTTTGATTAGCCTTGTGAATGTAGCTTTGTGGGCGAAGAAACGCTATTTCAAAGAATCGGTAAGAGGCTAATTTATCTCCGCAGTCGGTTCCTGACGTTCATATACGACCTCAGGCATTGGAGGCAAGGGACGGTAAGTCACTCTCACAACCATCTCGTAAACATCCCCACGCTGCGAATCTTCGCTATACTTCGAGTGAATAATTAGGGATAAGCTAGCGGAGGATAAGTTCAAACCCCAAATCTACCGAAAATGTGACTGTTGCCATTACGAATACAACGAAACAAGAGACCAACCTGTCCTAGTCATTAGATGAGACGTTAAAGAGAAGAAAGTGAGGGAAGGCGGAGGGGCAAGGAAGGGCAGGATCGCGTCTTGATCCAGCTTGTGATTCTCAGGTGGCTCTTCTGCGTGGCGTTCAGGCCGCGTTAATTATTCCGTCCAGGCGCTTATGTTTTTCCCCGGATCTTTTCCTCCATTTCCTCTATTCTTGTTGGTTGGCTTGAACGCGGCAATCACCCGGTAGCTCCGGATCCAATAAGATCACGGTCTCCTTGACGAGTGGTTCCACGCAGTTTGTTAGCTTATCGTGTGGTGGACTTCCTTCTGGTGCGTCGTGTAATTTCAGTTCTCAGTCAGGCTATCCCACTTATTCCAGTACTTTGACTATCAAGGCCTCCTCTTCAACGCCTAAAGGTTCCTACACGATCACAGTCACTGCGACGGGTGGAGGGAAGACTCACACTACGCAGTTTACGTTGACAGTAAATTAGAAGGCACCAAGAGAATCATCAGAACACTCAAAAACCAATATCCGAAAACTTAGAATACACTCGAACGAGCTCAACAACTTCGTAGCTTGTTTCCAGATATTTCTATGTAACTCTAATTCCACTCCATAGTCGCAGGTACCTTCCCGGACGTAAATGATCCGGTCTCTCACAGTTCATTCGGTGCAGGAGGTAGCCCAACGATGGCTTTCCTATTTGGTAAAGGAGACACGAACTCAAAGCCTTGCTTCAGAAGTTTGTCGACTTCTCCTATCGCAACCACTTTGTAATGTGGCTGAGGATAAAGTCTAGAGCACCGTATCTAGGTTCTTGTTATTTCTATTGAAGCATCCTTATGATTGCCTCTCCTAGTAGTTTCTGTTGGGCCAGTTGCATGTATGCATTGCATTTCGCATCGAATTGGTTGATTGTTCTTTCCAAGGTTTCCTCATTTTCCCTAGCTTCTAAGGAGGTTCTGATGTCCTCAAATGGTATGAAACCATAGGAGGGTATTTTCTCTTCTTCTACTCTTTCTTGACGTTGACGTTCGGCCTGTATCCGTTTTGCGTTTTGAATAAGCCACTCTGCCAGTTGCTTGTCTCTCATCTCCTCAAGGCTCATGATTTCAGTCCCTCCGCTTCAACGAGTTGCTCAAGGCTTACGGTACCCGCCAGATAGTTCCGATAATTTCCTATTCGATTATAGTGCCTTGTTGCATATTGGATGAAGGTTTCAACTGAACCCCAGAAACGTAGATCGATTCCCTGCGCCAGCGAGATCAAGTTGCGGAGGGTTACTTCGTTCAAGTTGAGGATACGACTGTTCCATAGTCTCGTGATGTACTCAACAATCCAGGTGGGTCTCCATCCTCTTGCGACAGCTGAATCCAAAAAGCAGGATACAGCGTTGGCCTTTGACAGCGTAAGTCTATGCCTACGCCTCAGTTCAGTGTCCAAGTTGAGTAGTCGGTCAATGACTAGGGATGGTTCAATGCCGCCTTCCAGCTGGCAAATGCCCAACACTCTCCTTGTTTCTTCAGAACTTAAGATCAAACATTGCGGAATAAGCTGCTGTGATGCTAAAGCTTCCTTTTGTTTTGATACTGTGCGAGTGTTCAAAGCCTGCTTAACCGCTTGAATCCGATTCTCAGGAATTGGAACGCCGGCAAGCCTACAGAGCTCGGAGAGCTTAGCAGGAAATAGCCCATAGAACTGAGTCCTACTCAGGTTAAACTGTTTGATGATGGAGCCTACTGAAGGAACGTTTCCATGCTCACTATAGAATGATGTAACGAATCGTACAATCTCTGTCTTAATTGCGCTATCAGACATAGGTCTCATATCATGATAAATGAGTAAAAGGGAAGTATTGAACGTTCAGAAGAATGACTAGAATGCTGTGGAACAACTGTAGAATGGTTAGAATGCTACAATAGAGCTGGCCGAACTATAACCCTCAAGTATTCCAGTTTCGCTTCTCTAAACCGACCGGTTGGAGGTAACTAGAATGGAACTAACTGAAGAGCAACAAATTCAATTATGGATAGAAGACCATCAAAGAGTGTTCTGTCCAGTCTGTGGAAGAGATTCAGCCTACAATGCTAGGTACTGTGACAAGTGTGGGACCAAGCTAAGATCATGATTAATGTTCGAGCAGTTTAGAACGTTAATCTCTTCGCCTAAATAATCGGTTATATGCCTTTGTTTGGCGTTGAACGGGAACGACTGGCTGAATTTCCTTAGACTCATTCCGATAGTTTCAAGCAGTCTGTTGATGCCGTTAACGTAGATTATGCCTGCTTGATGCAGTCGACGTGTTGCTGCTTCTGTTAGCTCCTTTGGGTTGACGGATAGGAAAAGCCGGAGCCCATGTCCCCACTTTTTGTTGGCGACTTTGTCTCTGACATGATTTCCGGTAATGGGATTAGGGAACCTCCAATTTTTCACTTCGATAGCAAGACTCACTGTTCCAATCTTGACCTTAATGTCAGGTTCTGCACTCGTGAAATTCGGAGTATATTCGATCCTGGGCTTAGCGAAAGGGTATAGGTACATGCGCCTCAATTTAGCATGGAAACGGCAGACCGCTTTGATCTCTCCAATAAGGCCGATAAGCTGTTCATGACTAAGGGTGCGTGGGAGTTTGTCCTCAATTTTCTTGTAGAGCCTTCTTTCTTCAGCGTTAAGCTCTTCCTCTTCGAAAATAGCAGTCATTTTCATCTTTCTGCGTTTCTTAGCATGATTTGAATGTCTTTTACCGAGTGTCTTTTGGCACTGTTATGAATCAGAGTAGCAGTCAATTCAGCACCGCAAACATCACATCCGAAAGTCATCTTCAAGCCGTTAACCTTCGCATGTTGCTTAGTGTGATTTGTCTGCTCTAGATTCTGCTTCACTTCTAGAACTATTTCCCTCGCCTTCTCAGGGTGAGCTACAGTTTCCTCTTTCACTCTTTCAACCATTTGACGTACAGGTTCAGCTAAAGACTCAGGAACAGTCACTTTTTCAGTTGCTGTAATTGCGGGACCCGCAATTATCTCCTTGGTTCGCTTAAATTCAGGTTTTAGGTGATCGTAAACAGTTCGTTCAGGTATTCCTGTAAGCTCACTAATTCTTTCAGCAATAGTTAGCCCGGATGCAACACGGTACGGTTGATCTCCAGGTTCGGTTTTTAGTAGATACTCAGCAAACTCATTGTAATCTTGAGGATCAACTTGCCTTCGAATCGCATTCATTACAAGTCTAGCGCGGTGAGCTGTTAGTTCGTCAACATCCCATTCTAGACGTTTCCAATTCTGATTTGCTTCAAACCTGTGCTTGCCGTCAATAATTTTCCCTTGCTTATCGACTAATATAGGGAAGAGTTGACCTGCAACTTTGGAAGTTGCCTTAAGCCTCTCAGTAATTTCACACATCACGCTGACTTCCCTAAGATCTCAGGTAATTTCCCGCAGGCGTCGAACTTCCTGGAGTACTAGTCTGAAATTCTAACCTCAACAACTTTAGCCAATCATCGACTTTCGCCACAAAATCACAAGCGTCAAGTTCGTCTCTCTGAGCTAGCAACAAGTCGCGAAGCGGTGAACCTAAATGCAGTGAGTCGAGAGCATACGCTTTCAGTTTTCTCAAATCTATGCGTTTAGGGTCCGTAACAATCATGGTCATCGACCAACCGACTCTTCATGCTGGCTCGAAGAAACTCCAAGAGCTTTCTTCTCTGCGTCGGACAAGTAGTTTAGTTCAGCCAGTTTGGATGCGAAAGCTCTGCGTATAAAGCCGCTCATATCTTCACGTCGAGCTTCACACACATCACGTAGAATTTCTTTGAGAGGCTTATCCACCCGAATACTTAACCAAGTTTCAGTGTTACTCAAAGCATATCATGTAGACATAATATAGAGATGAACGGGTACCCATTTTGTGGTTAGGCTATGCCTCAGGTAATCTTCTCTACGAACCTTAACCTGGACCGTACTTACGAGAAAATTCAATTATCGCCGGATGTCAAGAATTTCGATTTTTCGGAGAAAGGTCTGATACTATTCGCACTAAAAGATGATGAGAACATCAGTAAAATTCAGATCAGCTCAAAGGGCAAAGTGAACATATACTGCAAGCATATTGACCTTCTAGATCAGCAGCTTCCACTGCTAAAGTCTTTGACGGTGACCGCAGATGGCCATCCAGCAGACTGGGAAGAACCGTATATCTTGAACCACACGAAGCCTAAACTCGATTCTGGTTGGGGTTATAGCGATAGCTTCACTACAAATCTTGGAGACGCAAATGACTGGCTATTAGATGTCAAAGCAAGCCTCCTAGTTTCCGAGGATCTCGAATCAGACTATGAGGTTTTTGACCCTCTGTTTCCATCCCGACTCGTAACTTTTGATCGTTGGGAAGACGAAGAGGCTAGAGAAGGTTGGCAACAGTATCTAGGTGAAGCACGTGCTCATAAGCTTAGAGACGTGGCGTCGGTTCCCGCTGGCTATCTGATGGATATCTCCTTCAAGAACCTAGCCTTCAAGAAGTACCAAGACTATCTTCAATCCAAGTCTGGCCCTGGGAAGCCCAGTCCAGATCTTTCCTTAGAAAGCTTCCTTCCCTCAAAGGCCGTACTTACAATAGAAATTAAACTGTCAGAAGGCTCGCTGGACGATGAGGCGAAGAGTCGGATCAAGGTGAAGCTCTTGGAGATCGCAAAAGGCTTCTTCGCCCCGGACAATCTGAGATTCCTAGAGATGCTTACTGAGGCAGGATTCATATCAAAGAAAGATATCGACCACATCTTCGTTCCTGCGACAGAAGATGTAGAGGAATACTTGGAAAGATTCGATTCTATAATTGGGAAGTACAGGAAACAATAGGGCACTCATAATTTGAGGAACTCTATACGCAACTTCTCATGAAGTAGACGTTTTGGTGGTGTACGATAACTTGGTCTGCAGATACACTAGTAGGACGGATACTCTTCCAAAAAGATGCGTTCAACAATTGAAAAGTGTGGGAAGTGAAGCGTTATGAATGAAGAGAGACGTTGACAGACTGATGCGGACTGTAATCGTCTCAATTGAGATGGTGAAATGTGTCGAAAGCAGAACTTTTGGTTAGGGATCCAATCCATGGGTTCATTGACCTGAGAGCATATCCCTTCGTAGAGAAAATCGTTGAAGGGGAGAGATTCCAGAGACTACGGAGACTGAGGCAGCTAGGATTTTCATTCTTGGTCTATCCATCGGCTACCCACAATCGTTTCAGTCACAGCCTAGGCTCGATGCACCTTTTTTTGAAACTTTATGATCGCTTAAGCAAAAGCCTACAAATTGCTGCCGATGAAAGGGAAAGGTTGCGCAAAATTGGCACTGCCGTGGTGCTGTTACACGATATTGGGCACGGTCCCCTCTCTCATACTACGGAAGACATCTTCGATTTCAAACACGTCAATGTTACTAAGGAGTTGGTTTGTCGATCTCCAATCTCTGATATCTTGAGTGAAGAAGGGATAGATTCGGGTGACCTTCCGCGAATCTTAGATGGAACCGCAACAGGTAATTTAGTTCTGCTTTCCCAGCTAATATCTAGTCAGTTGGATGTCGATCGTCTAGATTACTTGGTTAGAGATGCCTACTTCACCGGAATCGGATTCGGCAACGTTGATGTCGAGCGAATCGTCAACACTCTAGTACTATACGAATACGACCCTCTCAAAGGTCAAGCCATTAGCCTGTACAAAGCCCGTTTTTCTCTGGAGTCATATATTTTGACAAGACACCTAATGTATCAAGCTGTCTACTTCCACAAAGCTACGCGTGGGTTAGAGGTATTACTAAAACAGGTTTTCAAGAGAATTCAAGACTTGAGAGAAGGCATAGACATCCCTCCCGAGCTTTCCTTTGTCCATGAAGAGCGAGTCCCAACGGCCGAGGAAGTAACCGCACTTGAAGACGATTCCCTTTACGCACAAATCTGGCGATGGAGCAAAAGCAAAGACGATACTTTGAGAGATCTCTGTGGACGGATTATTCAACGCAAACTCCTAAAAGCGGTCGATATACCTCCCGACAAGTTTGCATTCATGCTGGAGGAAGGACAGAGTAAATTGAAGGAACTGGCATCTGAGAAAGGATTCGATAGTGATTATTACTGCCCCGTCGATAACCCCAGTGACACACCTTACAGACCATATTCTCCCAAAGGGCCAGACGACGAAACTAACGTTATCACCAACATTTTCGTGATAGACAAGGACGATAGGCCAAAAGAAATCTCACAAGCTTCAGATGTTGTCAAATCGCTATCGGACGTTCAACACACATCTTTTCGACTCTACTGCCCCCAAGAAATGCGCGATGGTGTTCGTAAAATCCTTAAGTAGCCTGACAGATGGGAGGATAATGTTGACGTTGTCATTTACAACTTCTTCACTGGGGAAAAGTGCGCTAATTCTTTCAGCCTTGAGACCTGTCGATTCTCTACAAGGACGGACCAAAGTTCAAAAGATTGTTTATCTTGCAAATTTGTGTGGTTGGAACTCGATTCAAGATTACAGATATTACAACTACGGCCCGTATTCTGACACCGTTGCCACTCAGCTAGAGGACTATCGAAAGAATGGATGGGTCGAAGAAATGCCGTTTTCTACAGCCGATGGAAAATTGACTTACTCGTATTCTCTCACCAAGCCTGGACAGAGAGTGGCAGAAAGCTTGGCAGCGAAAATGGATAATGCTGCTTTAATAAAGCGAACCCTCAGCCTCGCTTGGGAACTTCAGAAATATCCATCTGCTGACCTAGAAATTATGGCCACGCTCGTCTACCTGCGCACAAACGAACGAATCTCGGAGGATGAGCAATTGGTGTCCAGAGTAGCGGAGCTCAAGCCGAAATTTACTTCTAACCAAATTCGTGGCAATTTGAAAATCTTCAACATCCTAAGGAATTTTGGTTATTCAATTATTAAGTGAAGCAAAATAGGTAAGGGAACTGGCCAGCAGAATCTGGCTGATCTCTCTTTTTTGAGCTTTTAGAGAAGTGGCGAGTCCACATGTTTCCCGCGCATAACACTTCAACCTTTCCGACTTCAGCTATGATGCATACAATTATGTATCATATTCCTCAGAACTCTTCGATGCCCTCCAGGCACTAATAAATGCCGGATTTGTTGCGGCTGATCTGAATCTGAAGGATTTCTTGACGAAGCGGACCGTTACCAAGTCGAGGTGGAAGCTGCCGATAACACCGACAGTCCGAGATCCACCATGGTCTATTCTCTGAGTGAGGATGGTAAGAAGGTAGCGGCCGCACTGTGAGTCACTAAGTGTGTGAATGGATGAAAAGTCTCTAGGATTCAAAATACGCCATTCGGCATGATGGATTGCGTTTAATCGTACTCAACACCAGACTAAATCGGGTTCGCCGACGGATTTGTGCAAGGGTTTTGCTCCACATCTCGCTTCAGGTCTCGTCGAACTTCCCCGACAATTTTCCAGCATGTGTCCACCACAGTGAGTACACCGATTTTCTCGTTCATCATAGATGTTGCCGCAGTGGCCGCACCTAATCTTCACAATTTCTTTGATGACCTCTCGTTCCCTTATGACCACAGGTTGCGTTCATTCATCATCGAACCCATGCGATAAAGCTGGACAGCATCCCGGCGGGCTCGCCACATTCTGAAAAGCGGCCTTGAATTCATCGAACGTCAGAATTTATAACCCGTGTCATAAAATCATGTGAAATCAAAGACCGAAACTCGTAGAGGATGAGGGAAATGAGTGGAGTACGTGTTCTAGTGGGTACACGTAAAGGTGCGTTCGTCCTGACGTCGGATGGGAAGCGAGAAGAGTGGAAAGTCAGTGGCCCCCACTTTGGAGGCTGGGAGATTTTCCATCTGAAAGCCTCTCCTGTCAACCCGAATCGGCTTTATGCGTCGCAGTGCAGCGGCTGGTTCGGACAATTGATTCAGCGCTCCAACAATGGTGGCAAGACTTGGGAGCCTGTGGGAAACAAGTTCGTGTATGACGGAATCCACGGCACTCACTTGTGGTACGACGGCACACCGCACCCATGGGAGTTCAAGCGTGTCTGGCATCTGGAACCTTCGCTGACCGATGCGGACACCGTTTATGCAGGAGTTGAAGACGCCGGCCTGTTCCGCTCGACTGACGGCGGTCAGAACTGGCAAGAGCTCCCTGGACTGCGAGGCCACGGCTCAGGTGCCTATTGGCAGCCAGGCGCCGGCGGAATGGGCCTGCACACGATACTGCTCGATCAAAACCATCCCGAGAGGATCTTTGTTGCAATCTCGGCCGCCGGCGTATTCCGGACAGATGATACCGGGAAAACGTGGAGACCGATGAACCGTCGGCCTGACGGCCAAATATCTCCCCGACCCAAAAGCTGAGGTCGGCTTTTGCGTTCATCACATCGCCATGCACCGATCGCGCCCCAACGTGCTATTCATGCAATTGCACTGGGGCGTCATGCGCAGCGATAATGGCGGCGAGGCGTGGCAAGAAGTCAGTGGTAACTTGCCGACCGACTTCGGATTCCCGATCGAAGTTCACGCGCACGAACCGGACACGATCTACGTTGTCCCGATCAAGGGTGACTCGGAGCACTATCCGCCCGACGGAAGGCTACGCGTGTACCGCAGCCGCACGGGCGGACGCGAGTGGGAAGCGCTAACCAAAGGCCTGCCGCAAAGCGACTGCTACGTGAACGTGTTGCGAGACGCGATGGCCGTCGACACCCTTGATACGTGCGGCGTCTACTTCGGCACAACAGGTGGCCAAGTTTACGCATCGGTCGATGACGGAGACAGCTGGGCTCCCATTGTCCGAGATCTTCCAGCCGTCCTTTCCGTCGAGGCCCAGACACTGCCATGATTAGAGTCATTCTTCCGCCACAATTGCGGACGCTGGCGCAGGTACACGGCGAAGTAAGTCTCGACATCAAAGGGCAGGTCACTCAACGCTCAGTACTCGACGCCCTAGAGAATCGCTATCCAATGCTGCACGGGACGATTCGCGACCACACAACGCAACAGCGCCGACAGTTCTTGCGGTTCTTCGCCTGCCAGCAGGATCTGTCCAACGAACCGCCGGACGCCCCACTACCGGAAGCAGTCGCGTCGGGGAAGAGTCTTTCCTAGTCGTAGGCGCCATTGCCGGCGGCTAGGCTGAATTGAATAAAAGTAAACAGACGAAAGACGAGCCCCTTTCGTTATAGCGTTTTGGATGCTGTGTCGAATAACTGTGATGTTCGGCTCACCCAGTGGAAGTGTATCAGTCGTGAAAAAAAAGAGGGGGATAGTTGCGTGAGTCTGTGTCTTTCATTGTGTGATCGAGGTCACGTTGAGGTAGTTGAAGGGGCAGGCTGCGCCGGATGGGCTCGTATTAGTGCCTTGATTCCATTGACCGGTAACGGTTACCCAGGATCCCATAGGGGGTGTGTTTGATGGTAAGTTGTGCAGCCCGTAATAGTGGGTTACCGGGGTTTCGAAATAGTAGGGCGGATTAGGCATCGGGACCGCTAACTCCACACATCCTCCCGAGTCTTGGAATATGTACCCATAGCATTGAAACGTGTTGGATCCAGCGGGACTGTTGAGATTGCAGGTATTATAATTGTTGAGATAACTTGGGCTTGGAGGGCACGATGCACCACAGTCCTGGTAATACGGATAATTCGGGTAGTACCCGTTGCCATAGCCGTAACCGTAACCATCCCCGTAACCAATGCTCGTAGTGCTTACAATCGTGCTTGTGATTGTTGTAGCGCTCGTTGTGATCTTAGTGTTGGTTATCGTAAGGGTGTTGGTCAAGCTCTGCGTGTTCGTCAACAGTTGCTGTTGTGTGACAGTCGTTATGTGAGGAGTCTGTGCAGTATAGCCTGCGAACGCCAAGCTTAGGATGGCAACGAGAACGAGCCCTACGATGCCAAATTTGCGGAGAGAACTCCGACCTGACTGAGGTTGACTAGACTGATTAGGATCATTTGTTTGGCTCATAGTTCATCACATAAGGATGGTCGATCAGTTTCGATAAACATGTTTCCACCTGGTGGAACTGCCTTCACGCTTCAAACAACATCACGACTTTCGACCACGATGAGACGATCGAGATCTCTTCAACGTATCTCTACCATGAAATGAGGGTGCTCACAATCAGTCCCTCATATTGCGTGTGTTAGTTTACTTCGCTCTCGTTGCCCTTACTCCGGTCTTCCAGTTCGAAGTTCCCACTATCACAGAGTTGGCCAGATATCGTGCCGCAAATTACGCTGAATAAAGTTAGAGGTATATGGCAAAGTGCTTTCGTTCCACTTCATTAGGTATTGGTGGAATTTTTCCATCAAAGGCTAAGCTACAACACGTCGTAAGAGAAATGCAAGATCAGAAGCGAAATCTTAGGAGGCGAAATTTGAATGGAAGTGAATATCGGTGGAAGGCCATTCTGCCACCTAGCAGACTACCTATTCAACGAAGAACAGGCCTTGCGAGCTGCTCCGTGGGCCCCATTATTCCAGTATCCTCGCCCGTTTCCATACTGGCCCACTCAACCATCATACTAAGCGGCAAAACTGTAACCGCTTAGTAACATCCCTTTGTTAGATCAGGTCCGTATTGTCTCGCTTCACTTGGTTCTAAGCCAACAAGCAGCTCCGAATAACAATGGTTGACGCTTGGACGAATGTCGGAGCAACATCAGGGGACCGACGGTTTGACGTTTATGCTTTGTCTTCTAGGGCTGAGCTAGTTTTCCATTATCAGAATCTTCTTGCCAATGTTTCAGGTTTTTGCAACGACAAGACCTAGGAGTGCCACTGTTCGGGTCCGTCCTCGTGCGCAATCTTCCATCCTATTCGTCCATGCGGAGAAAATGTTGCCCATTTACATATATGCAGACTCGTAACCGAGTTTGCGACAGCTACAAAAGCAATAAATGCTGCGGAGAGGCCGCGCGCCCTATGGAAGCAGCGTTCTTAATTCAACCGTGGATAGCGACTCGAACCATCACGGACTATTGCAGACTTTGCTATCAGGCAAGAGATGGCAAGGGTTTCCTTGAATGCAAGCGTGCTCAACTAGCAGGCTACAACACTCTTCTCGCAAGCCTAACAATGGAGACGGCGCCCAACTTCGGCGACACACTCAAACTACTCGAAGATGCGAAAGAGACGTGCCTCTCAACGGTAAATCCAAACGATACGTGCCACGAGAAAATGCAGAATACTCTACAGCATACTCAGCAACTTTACGATAAGATGCTGGACGAATACAAGAACAGATACGCCACACTCTCAACCAAACCCTCACCCCGCCCGCCGATGTAAGCAATCTGACCCACTAAGCCGCATATTCCGCCTCAAGATTTCCTCCAATTCACCTCTTCTTTTCGGGTGTCATGCGGTCCGGCGTTTCACGCTTCTAGAACTATTGACCTTGTTTTGATTAGATGGCGCCAAGGAGGAGGTGTTCCACCTAGTGGAAGTACCTTCTTAGGATAATTCTATAGCTAAAGCTCAATCATCCGAGGCGAATCGGATTTGGGTATTTTAGTTGTCGGTGCCGAAAGAGTCGATGAATGGGTCGAACAGCTAAAGCGAAAGTTCCTCACGATGAAAGAAAAGGCAAAGGTTAGCGTCGATCCTCACATGCGATCCTCTTGGAAGATCGCGAAGCACTATCTTGGAGCAAATGGAATCGATCTCAGTCCGATTTAGAAAAGAATCGAATCATTCCGAGCTCAAATCGGACTTAGGACAGAAACGCTCGTGCCCGAAATCGAAAGCTGCACAAGAAAAGCTCTCGCAGTAATGATTGACGGCCTTATCGCTTCTCTTGAGAAGGCCCGACGTAAACTTTAGTGGTTAGCCAAGCGCGCTAACCAGAAATCTGGAGATATCGTTCCAAGACTCAGCTATATCCATCAGATGATCAGCAGACGCTTGGAACATCGCAGTATGAAATGTAATCATGCTCGATGTATCAATCAGTAAGGCTTCATTTGCAAATGTCGGCATGCTTTCTGATTCAGTTGTTCATATGAATCTCGAGAGTATTCCCAGGAGTCCTCCCAACAGTACCATTATTCCTCCTAAGCCCCCGCCAACGATACCGATGACCAACAGTACGACTGCCCAAATTAACTCGCGAACATGTTTGGAGCCAATGAAAGCAACAACACCCAGAATTATGCCAATTATAGCGCTTCCGAACATTGCGGCGATCGGAACCTGGAAGGGCAGTGCTATGGCCAATCCAAAGAAGCTTGCCAGGCTTAGCAGGATCATGACTACTGCCCCGACTAACGCAAGAACGTAGCCGAGTTCTGAAACGACGTTCTGATGCCTCTTCTTGAACCATTTAATTCTCAACCTTCTATCCTCCGGATCTGCTTTGATACAGAATTAAGGGCAACCTAGACTGAATAACATGTTTCCACTTGGTAGAAATCTTTACCCGGTTATAATCGCAAACCGCTGTTATCCCGATTCCTCCTACAACCCACTCGACCCAAAAATGGAAGGACTGCTAGCCCTGCGGCGAAAAATCTCGAAGATGCACAAACGGGCAACGAATAAGTATCAGCTATAGCTCGTTTCCACAAGGTAGAAACAGTGCCACGGCCTTTAGTTTCCAAGGAAAAGCGACGCCTAAACCGTAGCATCAAAATTAGTTCTGAGGTGTACGAGAGATTAGTCAGCCTTCAAGGATTTCTCCAATTGAAGGAAAGGCGAAAGCGGAGCATGGATGAACTAATTGAATTCATACTTTCATTCATACCAAACCTAGAGATCGACGCAGACGAGAACTACTACGTGGTGCGGAGCAAAGTGGCAAAACGAGGCACCTAGCCGTTATAGCGAGCGACATGCCAAGACTGGGCATTTGTTCAAACGTATGATGTCCTGGGTCAAGTATCGATCCAGAAGTTATTGATATTTTTCGTTTCCACTTCTCGCGTAGCCTTTCTACTGGGTGTAATCAGGCTTAACCGAGGAAGTGTGTTGACAGGGTTTGAGGTACAAAGAGAAATGAATGAAGTCTCGCCGCTGAAGCACGGTATTATTGACTTGGCGGCCATCTTTTTCATGATAGGAGGCGTCGTAAGCCTAGTCGTGAGCATACTAACAATTCCAATTGCAACCATCTATCCATTCGTCTTACCAACGGTCTTCACGATGGTGTTTGGTTGTGTTTGGGATTACGCTTGTTTGTTCGATCGGTGCGATACATTGCTACACTTTGGCTGTCAAGAGGATGTTGTCTGAGGCAGGGATGAGAGGAATCGTATTCGGAGCACTACTATTGATCTTCAGCCTGGGAATAGTTGAAAGCTACAGGCTACCTAACACAACAAGTGTACTAATGGAAGTCAGCGCCATCCTAATACTCGTAGCAGGTGCAATTTGCTTTCTGATGCGACACACAGCAATCTCCGGCTCAACCATAGCACATCCTACCGCTATTGCTCAACCGGCCTACCACGCCTAGACCTCGAAATCAAGACCGATCTTTACCCATTTTTCCATTTTACCGTCGCACGGGTTGCTAAATGTTCGAAGTGCTAGAGGAGTTGCCACCACAATGAAACAATCGTTCGTACATTGTGAACCTGGGACTTCGAACAGCGTTCTGACATGGCTCCGTTAGGTTGGGCTTATTCGCTTCAAGCCTTCTGGCTCAAGTTTCTACCGAGTAGAAAGTAATTCGTCTCAGTGGACGTGTTCTGTCTATGGTTATGTGTTCTTTCGGCGTAACTGATATCACTGGAAGGAGGTGAAGACGTAGATGAGGAAAACTGTAGTCTGGTTGCCAAGCTACGTCTACGCCTACAATCCCTGGTACGGTTACTACCCAACTCTAGGCTGGCAGGAATACCAATTTGAATACTAAGACGTGAAATGATCGCAACTGCAAACTGCCCTTTTTTTCTTTATCCTAACTAGTCACGCGTCTCTGGCGCACTTGTCTCATCCCCATTCTTTTCAGCTTCAAACGCAGGCGACACATACTTCTTCGTGCCCTCCTGTACACCTATCGGTTTGACGTACTCGTGTGACGTCTGATCTTTGATCTCGCGAACGTACGCTATCGTCTCGCGAAATGATGGCGATAGATGAATTGGGTTGTGCGATGTTCCTTGAAGGACGTAACCTCTCCGGGCTCGATACAGAAACACAAGAAACGCCATAGAAATTGGAACTGTCCAGACGACCGTGCGGATCTGCGCCATCTCGGGGGCAATACGAGGAACAAGTTCGCTTACTGCTTGAGAAACTGTCGACGTAAGTGTCCTCGAGAACACTGCTGAGACGTAGTGTTGAATGAAGGTTATGCTGGAGAGTATGGCTCCGATTGTGAGTGCTGTCCAGCTGTACTTTCGAATGTGTTCTATCGAGTCGATTTCTGAGTAGGGGATTTCGATTGTGGTTCTGGATAACCTGCCTTTCTGAATGAATAGTCTTCTATTTGTTGCAAGAATCCTATGCGTTCCGTGGGACCAATTTCGAACGACTACTTCAGGCTCGGTTAGCGTGGATCTTACTTCTATCGGTAGTTTCGACAGGCCACTCTCATGCTCGATTTCGCTCGTAATCGCCAAACTTAACTTTTCAATGAGTTTTGAGAGAGCAAAATTCTTCGCTCTTTTTCGTGCCTTGTTTGAAAATTCTTCTCTTTTGGGGGCGTTGTCAACAAGTTCCTCAATTGCCTTCACCGCTCCCTCTACATCATCGGGTCCATTCACATGGATCCCTTCCTTTCCGTCATCGACGATCCATGATTGGCCACCTACCCCAGATGTAATTACTGGTACGCCACAGAACATGAACTCAAGTTGACTGAGTCCGAGGGCCTCCATCCTGCTCATTAAAATATTCAAATACGCGATTTCGATCAGCTGAGTTTTCTCACGCTCGCCAATTTCGCCAAGATAGGAAACATTTGGCAGGTTTGCTGCTCTTGCCTGTACTCTATTCGCGTAATCGGAGCTCCCTTCCCCCGCTATTACGAATCGAATGTCGCTCCTATGGGTCAGTCGTTCAGCCACATCGAGTACAGTCATAGGGTTCTTTCGTTCCTCAATTGTGCCAAGATATGCAATTATCCTGGCATCTCGAGAAATCTTCAGTTTATCGAATAGGTCATCCGGGTTTGAGCTTGCATTGTTCAGAAAGGATTCATCATCCACTCCTCCCGGGAAGAGAATGCATTTTTCCCGACGTGCTCGCATCCTTACTTTTGTATCTTTTTCGTACGGTGACACTACAAGTATCAGATTGGCCACGTTAAGGACTGTCGTCAGGGACAGCTTGTTCCATGCGATTCTGAAAGTTCTCTCGATTAGGGAGTATCCGCCGGCTGACGGTTCTTGAAAGTGGGACATGTGACAGAAAACGAGTGGATCCAGGTAGCCACCCAGAGCTTTGATGCTCCGTCGCCACTCCACGAATTTTGCGACTTCTTCAGGGCCGTTCCATAGGGTGCTGTGCGTGATGAGTACATTGAGGCGGAATTCGTTTACGAGTCTCTCAAGAGTGTGTATGGAATCTTTGAAGAGGATCCGGCGGGGAGGCCATCTAGAGGTAAAGCTGCCCACCCTGATTATGGGAATGCCAAGCTCGTTATCGTGCGTAAGAATGTATTCCTTGTCGCCGATGGACTCTTCGCTAATTCTCATTTCTCCATCGTGATATACACTAGTGATCAGGTAAGCTTCCTGGCCTAGGTTCCTGAAGTATCTTACCATTCTCTGCGCTACGAGTTCCTGGCCCTTGGTTCTGCTTGTTTGGTACATTACTACTCCAATTCTCAGATTCAATCACATTCGCCTCGTGCGCCTCTCTCCTATTCCTCCTCTGAGGTCAACATTGGGTGCCTGGCTAAAGATGGGCCGTTTGGTTGATTTAGAAGAATTGACGCGACTATTATAACATAAGCCATGTTGCATTAACCTAGAGGCGTCAATGCAATGGTGAAAGTGAGCGCGATATTCTCGGATTACGACGGAACCCTTAGTGCTCTTGAACATCGGAGGGAAGACGCTTACATTGCTCCTAGACTGGTGCGCCTTCTCACCAAGGCCAGTAAGACTGTGAAGGTGGGTATTGTCACTACCAAGGATCTGAGTTTCATCGAGGAGCGTGTTCCTTTTGCGCATGGAATCGCCGCTAGTTGTGGACTGCAATTTCAGATAGGTGATCGGGTCATCGAAGATGAACGTGCCAGAAAGAACGAGAAAGTCGAAACCGCTTACAAGGAGACTCTGAAAAGTATCCTGCCGATACGCGACAACATCATGATCGAAAGAAAAGAGAACGAAGACGGCGATCTGTTCGCGTTCTGCATCGATTGGAGGCTGGCGAATGACTGGGACGATGCCAAAAGGAGGACTGCGGCCCTGCTTACACACTTCAAGGATGAGGGTTTGTACGTTGTGGAGTCAAACGTCAGCCCGTTTGCTAACGTCTTCCCGTTTCCGGTTGAGAAAGGCTCGGCGTTCGCAAGGCTGCGAACCGAGATAGGTGTAGCGGGGCCGGTAATGTACTGGGGAGATTCAGAGGTTGATGACCCGGCGTTCAAGCTTGCCGATATTTCAATCGGAATCAACCATCGCCGAGTCATGCCCAAACTCGGATGCCAGTATCAGTTGGAGTTCTTTGAGCTTGAGAATTTCCTGTCGAAGCTGATTGAGGCTGATTTCGATTTCAGAGGTACAATGATCGAGAGAAACACAATAGAATAGAACGATTTGGCCGATCGTAGGTTCCACATGGCTAACTCAGTTTCTACTGAGTGGAGTTATGCTTAACAGGTATGCGGGCGAGGGGATGGTTGAGGTGTATTTGAAATGAGTTCGATTTCACCGTTGAAACATGGTGTCGTTGATCTGTCGGCAATTTTATTCGTCGTCGGAGGTGTGGTCAGCCTAGTGTTGAGTCTGCTGACTATTCCAATTTCCAGTGTCTACCCGTTTACTATTCCGTTGAATTTCAGCACGACTTTCGTTGCGGTTCTGCTGATCAGCTTAGTCTGCTCTTTGGGCGCCATTCACTGCTATTCATTAACCACGAGACGTATGCTTTCAGAGGCTGGAGTAAGAGGAATCATATTCGGAGCACTACTGCTCATCTTCAGTCTTGGGGTAGTCGGCGATACTGTCGGATCGAACACATCGACGTTGCTGACTTCGTTGAGCGCAATTCTGATAATCATGGCAGGTATTGTCTGCTTCGCTCTTCGGCACACGAACATCTCGACTTCCAGTATCGCTCGCCAACGCCTAGTCAGTCAACCAGCATACAACGCCTAGCTTCACTTTCGAGCAAGAACTGCATCGATGACGAGTAGCCGTAACCACTCTTACTATGCTGTGCGAGCAGTCAGATGCTTGTCAATTATTTGCCTGAAAGCTCTGCGCTTTAGCTTCGGGATCTTCTGCACCTAATATGGAGGATGCTATGGCGAGGCCGTCAGCACCAGCTTCCAAAACAAGATGAGCGTTTTCCAGCGTTATTCCTCCGGAAGCGAACACCGGTATGGAAACGACCCGTTTGGCTTGGCGAACCGTCGCAAGCGGCACGATCTCGCATGACTGTACTGACGGAGACGGAAAGAGAGCACAGAAGGATAGGTAATCGGCGCCGTAGGTCTGTGCTTTGTGAATCATGTCTTGGTTGTTTCCACAAGTGTATCCTACGATCGCATGTGGTCCGAGTACTTTTCTAGCGTCGTTGGCGGTTGTATGAAGATCGTCAAAGTGGATTCCCTTAGCGCCCATTCTCCTTGCCAGGTTTAGATCGTTGTTTACAATCAGCGGGACTCGTGTCTTGCTTACTACTGAACTGATTCTATCGCAAATTCTGAAAGTGCTTTGTTCACCTGTTTTTGTAGCGTTCCATATTTGAACGAGCTGGACACCGCCCTTGATTGCGTTTTCAACAGCCCTGATCAGTTTCTGCTCTGGTAGTGAGAGATCTGCAACAAGGTATAAGCCGCTGAGTTTTTCTGTGTTTGCGACTCCCACATTAGTCCCACTCTTTCTCGATTGCCTTCCAATACGCGCCCCAATACGTGTCCTTTTCAGGGTATTGGAGCCTCGACTCGCCTGACTCGCTCTCTAATAGAATTGGACTCATAGGTTCCGTAACTTCACCAACTCTAAACGAAGTTACTTCCGCCTTTTGGAGAGCAGTCTGAACACGTTCAGTTTCTTCTGGCCGAACAGAGACCACCAAAGAACCTTCACCCAGCGCATTCATAGGATCTATCTTGAACAGTTCGCAAACCTGAAGCGTTTCCTCCGCTATCTGAATCTCGCTTTCCATGATCTTTGCGCCTTTACTCGATGCCGAAACCAACTCAAAAAGGCCGCCTAGAACGCCTCCCTCGGTCACATCATGCATTGAGGTCACCCCGTCCGACCTAACGCCGATTGAAGCTGCAGTTAGTGTGTCTTTGACCGTGGAGAATCTGCGCAGGAAACCTTGCGCCCGTCTAAGGAATTTTCCGCCGAAGGCATTTTCGATTGTGTTAGGGAAGGCGTATGCTAGGATGCCTGTGGTTGCAATTGCTGCGCCTTTTGTCAGTATCAGGGTGTCGCCTGTCTGCGCCATCCCCGATGTAAGATATTTTTCTTCAGGTCCCAGAGCGAACATGAATCCTCCACCCATGATGGTGTAGTCGCAGCCGACAAAGCGTCCAGTATGTCCGCCAATTATTGCAACGTCCAACTCTTTGCAGGCTCGATGAATCCCGTCCCAGTATGTTTCCAGTTCTGTGTCTTCTATGCTGGGAGGTAGATTCAGGTCAAATATTACAAACGCTGGGGGGAATCCACTAGTCGTTATGTCCGAAGCTAGCAGGTTTACAGAGAGCCATGCTGAATTCTCTGCTCCCAGAGCTGGAATAATTGATATTGGATCGGTTGTGCATATCGCAACGGTCCCAGTTGCGATGCGCACCACAGCATTGTCGACTCCGAATTTCGGCCCCTGAATAAGTTGGGATCGAGCTGCACCCAGTTTGCCGAATATCGATCTCTGTAGGAAGTCTGGAGAGAGCTTGCCGAGGTCTGGTATCTTCGCTACTCTCCCGAAGAGGTAAACTTCACTGCAACTCCTAAGAATGCACCGAGCGGGAACCAGGACCTTTTGATCAACATCGCCCTAGGATAGACAGTGGTCGACCATTTCATCCCATAATTCATCCTATCCAAAGCATTTTCCATGAGATTCCTCGCGTCTCTTATTGAATAGAACCGAGCATTGCTATAGAATGGGTTCTTTCCAAACATAACTTGGATTTTTCGGCGGAGAGTGGGGAGGCTCCATTTGTTCATTATTCCCCACAAGATGCCATTCCTTGTAACTCTGCTGGCTTCTCTTAACACATCGGTCGGACTATGCATGTATTCCATGCAGGTGATGAAAGTGACCAAGTCGAACGTTTCCTCACGAAAGGGTAGGTGATGAGCGTCTCCTCTGACCAGGTGACCGTCCCAGAGTTTCTTCGCCTCTTTCAACATAATGGGCGAGAAGTCCAGTCCTATGCATTGAATTCCGAACGATTCGAACCAACGGGTGAAATGCGCTGTGCCGACTCCAACTTCGAGCATTGTCTTGACTGCGCCAATATAATCCACCAGCTCCTTGAGGAGCTGCTTCTCCAGTATGTCTGCGCGTCTCCCCTTTCCTTCATACCATGACTCATAGGATTTCACAATATCTTCTTGCAAGTACCACGGCTCGGTCATGATTGCTTACCCGTTAGTCATTGAGGTGGTTGCGTCGTAATATCGGACGCCTAGCTGTGACCGCAGGTAACGCAGAACGCCAAGCGCTGGAATAATGAAGACCAAATCGATCAGTGTTCCAAGGTCGAGAAACGCAAAGCTACTTTCCATTCCGAGCAAAATCGGGTAGGTGTAGAGGAAATCGATCACAAGGAACGTAAGGGTTTCATAGATCGTCCCAAGAACCATCGCCAGAATCTCATTCCTCTTCCGCATCATACCAATAATATATCCCTCAGGTCCTCTCGCAACAGCTATTCCCAGCAGGAAGATCGGGAACAGCGCCGAACCTGGTGCTGCTCCAGCAACCGTACCGACCGCTGCTGCGATCGTAAATCCGATTGCAGACCCCAGGAGCCCTGAAATCAATCCAACCCTGGGACCCAGGAAAATTGAGATAACAAAAATCGTGGCCGGGGCCAAAGTAATCGTGGATAGCGGCGGTGGCAAAGGAAATGACGCGACGGTCAACAGAGCCACTAGCGCAGACATGACAGCAGACTGCGCGATCGTTGTTATGCTTTTCCGACTTGAGAAGGAAGTTTGCTCACTTCCTTTAAGGGGCAATGTCCAGTTGCCCTCGGCAGTTCGCAACAACTTTTGAAGTGGCCAAGGCATACAATTAACTATCGACAACGTGTCCAAGCAATCTGACGGAAACCTCATTCATTTCCCTCCGCCGGTATTATCCGGATCAGGTTCTGAGGGTCGACGGCGGAATAGCCGTCCTCTCAGCTAAGTTCCCCTAGCTCCCCTGTACCTTCATCCTTCTACTTGACTAACTAGAATTTAGCCTTAACTTGCTTTCAACTGGCTTATCTATGGAGTAGTGATTGCTGGCATCCTGCATTGCTGGCATTCTGAGCGAAGAGCTTTTGAAGTCAAGCTTCAGCATTTAATCGGGTAGAATGAGTCAGAGCAGGCGTTGAGGTAGGTGCAAATCCCACCTCCCGGCGCCAAGGGAATAACTGACCTCCTAGCAACAAGGAATCGTGTGTTATCGCGCTGCATGGTTGTGTATCTTTCTGACTTTCACAGGACTTTTTGCCCACCAATGTGAGTATTACTGACGTTCTGACGGGTGTTTCTGCGGCAGAGAGCACTTCTGCGAGTATCTCTTCTACCTCCTAGTCTTGCATGTGCGAGGGGTCGTTTATGCGATTGAGTCGTGAGCCACTAATCTCGACGTGATCAATCAAAATGGAGAACTAGTATATTGATCGCGCATGTGATTCTGTTCGACATCGATGGAACGTTAATCTCAAGCTTGGCGTGCGAAGAGAATGAGAGACAGCGTTATCTCATAACCATACGTAACGTAGTCGGCAGGGAACCATCAGTAATTCCTTCTCGCTTTGCAGGGATGGTCGATCCGCAGATTTGCAAGATACTTCTAACCGAGACTGGCTTAGATGAAGAAACGGTGGAATACTTCCTACCAAAGGTGCTCACGCGCATGGGCGAGATCTATCGCGACATGGAAAAGAGACCATGGCCGAATGAAGGCGTCGAAGAACTATTGCGAATTCTTAGAAGATCGCAGGATCATATCGTTGGGGTGCTCACCGGCAACCTTTCAGCAGTTGCCAAAGAGAAATTGAGGGCCTCGGGAATCGACTCGTATTTCGTTGAAGGTTTCTATGCTGACAATTATTTTGATCGCAACCGACTTGTCGAAGACGCTGTCAGGACGAGCGTGGCGAAACATAAGTTGTCGGACCGCAAGAACGTAATTATCATCGGTGACACGCCCAGAGACATAAGTGCCGCCAACGCGGCAAAGGCCACCTCGATCGGGATCGCCAGCAGCCTATTCTCATTGGAGCAGCTAACCCAGGCGAATGCAACGCGGGTTTTTTCAGATCTCAAACCATCAAGAGATCTACTGAGCGCACTAGGTTTGGAATCAAAGGCTTCGTGAACAGCTAGGCCTGCCGGAATGTCATACAAACGCGGTAGGATTGGGTTCAGCCGTTGTAAGCGCCTGCGATGTTCGGGCGGAGGAAGTGAAAGATAGAGAAGAATTGCTCTGTTTCCGGACCTGTTCTGTTACCGTCTTGACATTACCTTGAACGCTCAGGGCGGGGAAGTTGTGATCTCATTGCGCAACGTCGTGAGAATCTGGGAGCTGGGGGGTTATGGTCGTGCGTGATCGCGCTCTCCAAAAGATACCTCATCGATCACGTTGACTTTGAGAATGTTAGGGATGCCGAATTCATGCAATAGCGAAGGCCGGTTGGTTTAGGGCCGTCCTCGAAGACGTGGCCGAGGTGGGCGTCGCATACGCTGCATAATACTTCCGTGCGCTTCATGAATAGGCTTCTGTCGGTCTCCGTCCTAATGTTGTTCTGTGCGAGGGGAGCTGAGAAGCTTGGCCAGCCAGTTCCAGACTCAAACTTTGTCTCGGAACTGAAGAGTTCACTGCCACAGCAGACGCACTTATAGATCCCACTCTCGTGATTATTCCAGTAGGCGCCCGTGAACGGTCTCTCGGTTCCCCTCTTTCGAGCAACCTGAAACTGTTCCGGCGAAAGCAGCTGCTTCCACTCTCCCTCAGTCTTGATAACTCTTTGAGTCATCCTCACTCTCCTCAATTAGAAGCGGTTCCCAGATCTCCTTAAGGGAATTCCCCTATTGTACACTGCTAATCTTCGTTGGATGTGCAGCAAAGCGGTCTACAATTTCACTTCACCGATGGGGTAGGAGACTTCAGCCCTAGTTTACGGGTACACGTAAGCTTGTTCATTTTGCGACAATTCTTATCATGAAGAAAACGAGCGGAGAGATGATCTCCGACCTGAGAGTCTGAAAGAAAATGAGCCTCATTCGCTCTGGGGCATGGGTCTAAATCTCACATTATTGCCATAGCCTCGTGCGATCCACACCAGTGTTGTGAACTACTCCTTGCGAATAAAGAGTAAATGGACCAGCGAGTTCCCACGGTAAATTCAACGTTAACGCAGTTCATCGATCGAAATGCGAAAAACTTCCCAGGCCCACGTATTTTACAAGTAGTCTTAATTTTTGTGGGGTTGGGGTTAGTTGTTCTCTCAATTCTTCTTCCGGTCTTATGGGAGCGACCACCGCTTATGGCACAGGCGCGGCTTTCGGATCGAGTTACGTTAGGGTGTTGACGCCATTCATAACTACCGTTTCAATGGTATCCTCGTTTGCGTAGTTGTTGTTATCTTGACGTTCGAGAAATCAAAAGCTAATGCGGCCTCAGCCTTGTTTGGAGTTCTGACACTCTCGGTATTTTGCGCAGAAGTCTCGCTTTCACTATACCTTTCCGTAATTCAACCGCCAACAGCACGAGCATCTCCTCTCTTGACAATTTACCTCTTGATCGGGTTAGTGCCTCTTGGGTTGGGTTGTACCATGTTCACGTTGGCCTCAATCATCCACGTGCGATAGCGTCAACGTGGAGTTCGATCATAACGAATGCGCGGTAAACCACTATGGACTAGAGGTCCCTCGTGCGCGTGGTGTCAAGAAAATAGTCACGTAAAGTTTCCTGTCAGGTTCTTCTTGAAGATCCATCGTTCACTACCTAGCTTACATTCATTGGTGAAGCCCATCGAAGTGAATAGATTTGGAGTTCCGTTCCAAAGTAGGTTCGATGAATGCCTCTTCCTAGGGTCTACAGGGTAAGCTTCAACTACTTCCGCGCCGTAACCTATCATGTAGTTAAGAGCGCCTTCTAAGGCCGCCCTCGCTACGCCTCTCCTTCTGTAATCGCGGTCAGTAAAGAAACAGGTTATCCTCCAAAGATTCCCCTCGTGCGTGGGCTCATAGTCCTTCATGTTCTCGATACGTGGCAGTTCCTCGCTTGGACCGAACTGGCACCAACCAACAGGTTTTCCCCCGTGGTACACGATTGCCCCGTGCGCTTTCCCAAGCATCACTAGTGCGTGTTTCTTTGACTTGTTCTGCACTCGATTTTTATCCCTCCAGCCTTCAGCGATTTGATAGAACATGCACCAGCAACCGCCTTGCACGCCAGCATGCTTCTCGAATAACCTCTCAAAATCAACCCAAGTAGAAGGCGACAACTCCTTAGTTTCATAATGAAGACTCATGTTGGTACTCATCGCGCTCTGGCTTTGGTTCAACCATATTCATCTGCCTAGTATTGCTGCTTTCGTAGTTCGAGTAACCAAAGCGTTAAGGCCCTTTTACGACCGTACCTAGCACTGTAATGGCAATGCGCAACGATGAGGTCAGAGCAAAGATACTTCGCGTTTTCTACGATTTTGAAGCGAATCATCCTGGAGAGTACATGGATACGAGTTATCTTACTCAACAATTAAGCGATGTCCGGAAAAAACTGATCGATGCTAATCTACTGTACCTTTGCAATTCTGAGCTCCTACACCCAGAAGCACTTACAGTAGAAGGCAGCGGCATTTATCGACCTTACCGAGCAACTATCCCTAGAACCGCGAAAATTACCATCGTAGGAATTAATGTGCTCAGAAAACCTGAACTCGCCAGCCAATATGGGATTAATCTCCAAAGTCTACAAGTAAGGGCACTCTACGGTAAAGTTGCGCAATCAAATGAAAGCGCCACTATTACACAAACACCGACCATTACATTTGAGTATCTGAGAGAGATGGTTCGCGCTCGGCAAGAGATCGATGCCGATGAGAAAGCAGTAATCAAGATGATACTTGACGCGTTAGAGACCACCGCGCTGCAGGGAAGCCTCACAAAGAACTTCATGGACGAAAGCTTGAAGATCTTTGCAGAATATAGTTGGCTTACCCCGCCACTCACTGAAGTCTTGAAAAATGTTTGTCACTTCAATTAGTCCGGCTTTGCTTTTGAATTTCGTTTTGCATAAATGTTAACCACTTGTTTTCAACATCCCCCTCGATGTTGGAAAACCAAACAGATCCTACGAAAACCATGCAGAAATTCCCCACATATTTTCCCATTCAATCTTCACCTCTAGTGAAGGTTGAACACTTCCTTTTTTCAATGCAGAGAGTGATGATTAAATCAATAGTTCAGCGGATCTGTTTTCATGAACTCTCTCAAGATAGTCGTCGCGTATGATGCCTTAGGCAGATCGAATCGAACATCGACCAAGTCCCCATCACCAATTGAGTGCCCACGTGGCAAGCTAACCTCTGGAGCAACGTCGACGACTCCTGCTCGAGCTGATCCTTCAACGCCAAGTTCGGGCATCTTGCCCAGCTGAAAATCCCGCAAGGAGATCTCCTCTTCGGCAAGAAGTGATTTTTCAATTTCTCCAAGTATTCCGCTTGAGAATTCACTCTGTGAACCTAGTAAGCGGATTGGCACTTTCCTGGGATCAATTTCACATTGAAACAATCGACTTAGATTCTTGTTGAACAAGTAGGCTTGAAATGCGTGTACCAGTAGTCTCCTGAGAGTCGTGGGGAGCCGTCTCAGGGCTCCGGCGTAGTCGAGCGGTCTACTTTCGAGTGCGACGAGCATCGATCGTTCATATGTTAACCGTCGCGGGTAAAGTTTCAGCGCTCCGCTAATGTCATGAGTTTGGTCGTAGTAGTTTCTCGCCTCTCTACATGGAGGGCTCTCGGTTTCGTAGGGAAAGCCCAGGTAAGTATTCACGGCACTCTCAAGATCGCCCTTCACGATCATTCGGCCAACCAAGTGAGTATTAGGTCTAGTAGTACCAAATCTTTGATAGCCGAAGTAATTAGGGGCCCCAACACTACCTAGTTCCCTTTTGGTGCTGTTCAGCGCTTCAACCAATTCCTGCTCTTTCAGACGCGTCTTTCTAATGGTCGCGACGAAACGATTTCCACGTAGCGATCCTAGGGTAATCCTGGAACAGTTTCTACTGAAATCGTAGAGAGATATTCCCGGTAGGCGGATATTTCGTAATCTTTCCTCCTCAACATGCCAGGCAGAGATTCTCTGTTTAGTGACAGCGCGTCTATCCTTGTTACCGGCAAACCCAAACCTCTTGTAGGAAACGCCAGATGCCCTAGCAATTTCCCTTAACGCAGTTATCGTGTCCCAATTTCTCTTTTCCAAAGTGAAGTGCGTGTGTTCTCCATCAGGAGCCGATAGACTTTCGTCTTGTAATTCTTCAACAATAAAATCCTCGATCCGCTCTCGAATCTTGCCACCTATACCCTCAGAGCTGCTCACGAAGTATTCGAGGCCTAGATCATTGTCAAGTTGATATGGGCTCTTGGTTGGCAACTGGCTTGCGATTCCCTAGATGGAGTCACGTATGCGCTTTGTGCAGTCCCAAATAAAGCGTTTTTCAATGTGCTCTCGATTGCGACTTCTAGCCGTTCCTGTTGGGGTAATCTTCTTGCTAATCGAGATGTTGTTTCATGCAAGTATTGTTCGAGAAATTGGCTGAGTATATCTCCTCCGAGTTTTGGTTTCAGTCCATTAGCCTCTTCGGTTAGCCGTAACTATTAGGCAATGTGTGTGGTACTACTGGTGCGCACCCCTCTGACTGACAAGGAGTCGCCCGAGAAGAACCAAAAATCACGTTACGATTCAGTCACACCAGGTGCCTCCGCCCTCGCTACCGCCCGAAACGAGCTAACGTTTGTACGGTGACCTACCCGAACGTTTGTACGCTAACCACGTTAACACTAACACTAGCACTGTGACCGTTAATACGGTTCGAACTATGACACAATGAATTATGAATTACAAGAATTGAAGAAGAACGACGACACATCAACACATTGTCAATTAAGAGAGTAAATTGTGACTCAACGACATGAAACTTTTCCCGAGCGTTTTGTTCATGGACGGAGTGTTGGATTTCAACTGCACAAATCTAATATTGCCCGGACAACGGCGTCGTTTAATCAAGTAGGGGTTGTTATTTGGATAAGAAAGGCGGCACGATGAACCGAGACTGGTGGCCGAACCAGTTGAAGCTTGATATCCTGCACCAGCATTCCTCCAAGTCCAATCCGATGGGCGAGGGTTTCAACTACGCTAAAGAGTTCAAGAGTCTCGACTTGGAGGCCGTGAAGAAGGACCTCCGTGAACTGATGACGAAGTCGCAGGACTGGTGGCCGGCGGACTTCGGCCACTACGGGCCCCTCTTCATCCGAATGGCATGGCACAGCGCGGGCACCTACCGCATCGGCGATGGCCGCGGCGGCGCAGGGTCCGGCAGCCAGCGCTTTCCGCCCCTCAACAGCTGGCCCGATAATGTGAACCTCGACAAGGCGCGCCGGTTGCTCTGGCCGATCAAGCAGAAATACGGCAGGAAGATTTCCTGGGCCGACCTGATGATCCTCACCGGCAACGTCGCCTTGGAATCGATGGGTTTCAAGACCTTCGGTTTCGGCGGAGGGCGTGAAGACGTCTGGGAGCCCGAAGAGGACATTTACTGGGGGAGCGAGAGCAAGTGGCTTGACGACAAACGCTACTCTGGTGACCGGGAACTAGAAAACCCTCTCGCTGCTGTGCAGATGGGCTTGATTTACGTGAATCCGGAAGGGCCGAACCGTAATCCGGATCCGCTTGCTGCTGCAAAGGACATCCGCGAGACATTCGCGCGTATGGCGATGAACGACGAGGAAACCGTCGCGCTGATTGCTGGCGGTCACACCTTCGGCAAAACCCATGGCGCTGGGGATGCGTCACTCGTGGGCCCCGCTCCTGAAGCCGCCCCCATCGAGGAACAAGGTCTCGGCTGGAAGAGTAAATTTGGCACGGGCAAAGCCGGTGATACGATCGGCAGCGGCCTGGAAGTCATCTGGACCACGACGCCAACGAAGTGGAGCAACAACTTTTTCCGGAACCTGTTCGGCTACGAATGGGAACTAACGAAAAGCCCGGCCGGTGCCCACCAGTGGAAGCCGAAGGGTGGCGCAGGCGTCGGTACTGTGCCGGATGCGCACGACCCGTCAAAGCGTCACGTGCCATCCATGCTGACCACGGACCTCGCTTTGCGGTTCGACCCTGTCTACGAAAAGATTTCACGACGCTTCATGGAAAATCCGGATCAGTTTGCGGACGCGTTCGCCCGGGCTTGGTTCAAGCTGACGCACCGCGACATGGGCCCGCGCACGCGCCATCTCGGACCGGATGTTCCAGCAGAAGAGCTCATCTGGCAAGACCCCATCCCTGCCGTCAATCACAAACTGATTGATGCACAGGACATCGCCTCCCTCAAGAGCAAGATCCTGGCTTCTGGCCTGTCAGTGTCGGAGCTGATTTCGACCGCCTGGGCGTCAGCGTCCACCTTCCGTGGCTCCGACAAGCGCGGTGGTGCCAACGGTGCCCGCATTCGTCTGGCGCCGCAGAAGGATTGGGAAGTCAACCAGCCCGCCCAGCTCGCGAAGGTTTTCAAGACCTTGGGGGGCATCCAGAGCGCGTTCAACAGCGCGCAGTCCGGCGGCAAGAAAGTATCACTGGCTGACCTGATCGTTCTGGCCGGTTGCGCCGGCGTCGAGCAGGCTGCGAAGAGTGCTGGTCACGAGGTGACGGTTCCCTTCAAGCCGGGACGCATGGACGCCTCTCAGGAGCAAACCGATGCGGCCTCCTTCGCCGTGCTCGAGCCGATCGCGGATGGGTTCCGCAACTACCTCAAGACCAAATTCTCTGTATCGGCCGAAGAACTGCTGGTCGACCGAGCGCAATTGCTGACGCTGACGGCGCCTGAGATGACGGTTCTCATTGGCGGCCTGCGAGTCCTCAATACCAATTTCGGACAGTCCCAGCACGGCGTCTTCACCAAGCGCCCCGGGACGCTGACGAACGACTTCTTCGTGAACCTGCTCGATATGAGCACGACCTGGAATGCAAGCTCCCAAGACAAAGACGTGTTCGAGGGTCGTGATCGCGCAACGGGCAAACTCAAGTGGACCGGCACCCGTGTCGACCTCATCTTCGGTTCGAACTCCCAACTCCGGGCCTTGGCGGAAGTCCACGCATGTGAGGACTCCATGGAGAAGTTCGTGCACGACTTTGTAGCGGCGTGGAACAAGGTAATGAACCTTGACCGGTTCGACCTCGCCCGATCGTAGCATAAACTTCAAGCTGGGCCCTATTCATCCAGCTTCTCCTCTATGAGTCCAGGTTTAGTCAGTACGCTGGTGACATCAGAATCACCTAGCAAGGACTTCTCGTATTTCATGCAGAGCGTCTCAGAATGTTCATAGCAAATGAGAGAGAAAGAATCGTGGACTCTGTCCAGTCTTTATAAATGGTCAAGCAAAACTGAGTGAAGAAACTGATGGATAGGTTCAGGTCAACCGCCGGATTTGATGATCACATATACTGGGCTGTTGTTCCAGCGTTGAGCGCCGATCTGTATGTGCGAAGTTTCTTATCTTCGTGTGAGGTGAAATAAACCGATAAGACATGAGTGATGTAGCGGATTTAAGAAAGTACGCGGCGGAGTTAATCGGAACGTTCGTACTTGTTTTCATGGGTTGCGGTAGCGCAACGCTCGCAGGCAAATACATAGGGTACGTAGGAATCTCATTCGCTTTCGGCCTTTCTGTGTTAGTCATGGTCTACACCATCGGCGGCATTTCTGGATGTCACATTAATCCAGCGATCTCACTCTCCATGTTCGCCTCTGGCAAGATGAAAGTGAAAGACACGGCAGCCTATGTTGTGTTCCAATGCGTGGGCGCCGTGTTCGCAGCAGCGCTCCTCTACGCCATAGCTGTTGGAAACCCCGGATACAGTCTTGCTGCAAACGGGTTGGGTCAAAACGGATACGGTACCTCATCTCCAGGCGGGTTCTCTATGGTTTCAGGATTTATGGCTGAAGTGGTTTTGACATTCATTTTCTTGCTCGTGATCTACGGATCGACCAGTGAGAGAGCTCCTAAGGGATTCGCTGGAATCGCCATAGGACTAAGTCTCGTTCTAATTCACCTAGTAGGAATCCCCATAACAGGAACCTCGGTGAACCCGGCGAGAAGCCTCGGTCCAGCAGTTATAGTCGGTGGTGCAGCTCTAAGCCAGCTATGGCTGTTCTGGGTAGCCCCAATAATCGGAGGACTTATCGCCGCGGTCGTGTGGCGATTGTTCGCTGAAACTAGGTCAACGCACGCTCGGAGGACGTGAAAGTCCTCGGCAATTGTGCGATTCGCGGGTATGTGTTCGAGCCTACTTTCTCAGAATGATCATAAGATAACGCACGGAGTTATGCACCTTTTCGTATTTCCATATTAGTCGAACATGAAGTGTGCTGCTCTGAAATCAAAAAAAACGGAGAAATATTGGCCTATGCTAGACTCCGCGCGACGTGAGGTGTGTCAATAGTTTCAGTGCTGAGCATGCGCTACGCTCGGCTTTTGCTTTGCTTACTTCTTTGCTTTCTTTTTCTTAGCAGGCAAGTTACATCGAGCCTTGAATAGAACAATATGTCGAGTTAAGGTTTCGCATTTAGGCCATTTGCCCTGATCTGAAACCATGATTAGGTATTCGAATCGGTTTTTTCGAATTGTAAACGTGCTTGGTGAATGAGCCCATAATCTGTCGTTCTAGCGAGCTGCAGATCTTTCCTCCAACTCATCCTCTGACAATTGCGCGGACATCACTGTTCGGCTTAATCATTCAATTGGAAGAAGTTGAACTATCGCGTACTCGGTTTCATCAGATCCAGACCCAGCTAAAGAACGACAGATACAATCTGCCTGGCGATGGTTGATGGAGACGTTCGCACTGATGATGGCGCGTACACCTGAGAGATTTGTTGGGCTGGTGTTGCCTCATGAAGTCGAGGGTCGATGCGTGCAGGTTCAGACTTCCTCTACTGCTAATTGAACGTTCAGCAAATATACTGGCTTTCACCGAGCATAAGCGTTGAGAGGTTTGCCCGTAGAGCGGCTTTGTGAGATCTGCGGATCCAGTTTCGTATGTGGGATGGGCGATCCAGATTGCTGGTGCCTAAACAAGGCATTGGTGCAAGACGGAGTGAGGGAACTTAGAGAACAAACGAAAGACTGCGTCTGCTTGGAATGCCTTACGAAGTATGCGATCCGAAAAGGATGAGCACGGCTCTCAGCCCCGTGGAATTTACCATTTCTTAGCTCCTTCACGGTCGATCGTGACCCTTTTTTCAGCTTCGATTCTCTTCAATTGTTCGGACGCTTTCTCGAAGATCCCTTCATTCAAATTCTCGAGCGTGAATTCCATCGTGTTTTCCAGGAACTTCTTCAGTTCGTAGGGGTTCTTGACCTCGCGTTATTCCGATCGGTATGTCGCCGCCTGTCACGACGCCGATCGTCACAGTCTTTCCTTGAAACTTCAGTCCAAGTTTCTTTCTCCCGCCCCATATGGCGTAGGCTATTACCGAATCTTCATGCGTTCGGCTGTAGAGGGCAAGAATCCGTAGGCAGGCGAGATAATCATCATGAACGGACAGGCTCTCGGACTCGACGTTGAACTCTCTATTAGGCGCGTCCGTCTTCTTCGCCATCCAGTACAATCTCAAACTCTTGCGATACGCTTCTGACATTAGCCTCACTCATCCCATGCGCGAACAGGAGCCTCCGCAGGTGAGTCTGCCTGATTTGCACGTGTGATGGTAATTAGCATAATTTTTCGGAAAGTTAGGAGGCTCGACGAACCAATTTGCTGTCCCTGACGTGTCCAGGACGTTTCACCTGGTCTCTGGGGGATTCCACATTTCGTGATTAAGAGGAAAGCCATGAATCAGCACAATCGCAGGCGCCAAGCGATCACCCATATTGACGTAGTAGATTTCTTCGCTATCTATCACCGCTTTCATCATGATGATCACGCGTGCCTAGTTCTGAGGACTACGCGCGTCCACCGCAGCCACTCCATCCCCCATCACCATTAGCGGATTAATCTCCATCTCAGCGATACTAGGGTTGTCCACTAGAATTCGGGAAACGCATAGCAAAGTCTCGATGAGCTTTTTCCGGTCTAGCGCCGGGTGACCGCGTATCGCCTCAAGCAAACGCTTCCCCCTAATCTCATCAATCATCTCTTCAGCGTCTCTTCTCCCGAGCGGAGCCACTCGAAATGCCACATCACCAAGAACCTCGACATAGATGCCGCCCAAACCGAACATCACAACCGGGCCAAAGCTGCGATCACGTTTTCCGCCAAGAATCACTTCCAAGCCGCCATCAATCATTCGCTGAATTAGCAGCCTAGCAGGTTGCGCAATCTTCGCCAGCATCGCGGCCGCCTCCCGTCCTACCGCTACCGCATCCGCTAACCCCAACACCACACCACCTACGTCCGACTTGTGGACGACTCGCGTCGCAAGTGCCTTCATGGCCACTGGATATCCAAGCCGACCCGCAGCCTTCACGGCCCCATCCAAATCGTTAACAACCTCGAAAGGCGCAACGGAAACCCCATAAATCTCGCAAAGGTCGAGAGACTGATCTGCTGTAAGCACTCCCGATCCAGCCAACAATTGTTCCGCTCCTTTAGGGCGGAATGCAGACGCAGCGGGAGAAGTTGCGTCAGCATAGCGGGTTCGCCAACGATTCCAATCTCGCGACGCAGCTAACCCTGCGGAGGGCGTCATCGATCTCGGCGAAGATAGGCAGGCTAGTTTGCTTTTGGGTCGACTGTTTCTCGTCGCCTTGAGAATAAGCGCAGAAAGCGATCGGACGCCCGGACTCCTTCACTATCTCTTCGACACGCCGCGCTAAACGATGCGCTCCCTCAGCCTCGTCTAGACTGTAAGTGTTCACGAGGAGCACTGCGTCCGGCGAAAGCATGCGCAGACAATCTTCGACAATCCGTCCGTAGAGATCAAAGTCAAAGATGAGTCCAAGGTCAATCGGATTATTCAAGGCAATCACGTCAGTTCGGATAAATCCACGAACGTGCTCGATGAAATCATGGGGTAGGGGCGCCAATCGGAACCCGAATCTCTCAGCCGCATCTGCAGCTACGACAGAGTGGCCACCAGAACGCGAGATCACAACCAGATTATTTCCAAGGACCGGTGGGAGCGTTAGTCCCTGGGCGATGGCCACTGCCTCACCAAAATCTTCCGCTCGGATTATGCCTGCTTGGCGAAAGGCCGCGCTCACGATTTGATCATCGTCCGCCAGCGCAGCCGTGTGAGAAAGTGCTACCCGCTGGCTTGACTGCCCTCGATTGGCCTTGTGGACGATGATGGGTTTCGTGGAGGAGCGAGATAGGTCCATTAGTTCCCGTCCATCACTTACTGATTCAAGGTACATGCAGACGATCCTTGTCCCAGGATCCTGCAGCAGGTACGCCAGATAGTTAACCTCGCTCAGGTCGGTCTTGTTGCCGATGCTGACCGCCTTATTCACTCCCACGCCGGCCATGCAAAGTAGATCTAAATACGTCACCGAAACTCCACCACTCTGCGATATGACCGAAGCCGGTCCAAGTCTAGCGGTGGTCGGGGAAATGGAAACGAATGGTAGGCACAATCCGATCTCTTGATTGATAACGCTGATGCAATTCGGCCCTACAAACCGCATACCCCAACGTCCAGCAATCGTCAGAAGCCTCTGCTCCAATTGTCGTCCCTCTTCAGAGAACTCGCTGAAACCTCCAGACTCGACCACCACGCGTCGAATGCCCTTTCGAGCACAAGTTTCCATCAAATCTGGTACTGTGACTGCGGGGGTGAGGATCACCGCTAAATCCAACCCGTCAGGTAAATCGTCCAGGGTGGAGGCTATTGGAATTCCATGAACAATCCCTTTCTTCCTGCCGACCGCGAACACCTTGCCCTTGTAGCCAAAATTGTGTAGGTTGGCGATAATCATGCGAGCGAGGTTTTCTGGTCGTTCCGAGACGCCAATGACAACGATACTGTTAGGGTAGAAAATGCGTTGTAGCGATTCATTGACTTCCGTCGGGGAGCACCATTCCGTGGCAGCAAGAAAGAAGCAATATCTGCTTTTCGCAACTTCACGGCTATCTGTGTTATCCCAGGACATTTGGCACATCTCTGAAGTAGATTTCTGCTGGCGTTTTATAGTTTAGTGCCATGTGTGGGCGTTCGTAATTGTAGTATTCAATGAATTTCCAGTGGAGTGGGAACCTGGCGTGTTCTTGGTCGTATGTTCTGAACCATCGTTCAATCTTACCCGGCGTTGTGGGTTTACCGATTCCGCCGAGGAGGTGTTTGATCCCTTTGGATGCACGTAGGTGTCGAAGCTTGATTCCCCTTTTCGGACGCTCCAGAATTGTGATCCATGGTCTGTGAGGATCTCTCCGGGCTTGGAGTATTCGTGGACTGCTTGGTCGAGGAGTGAGATCACGTTCTCCGCGGTTCCTTCATTGAATATCTCGCTGGCTGTGACGTAGCGGCTGTGGTCGTCGAGGATGGTGATGAGCCATTCTGCGCCTACGAGTTTCAGATCGCATTGCCGGAGGCTGTTGGGGTGCATTCTCTGCCAACGCCGGTAGGTTCGTTTGATTCTTGGCCTGGTTAGTGGCTGGTTGAGGCCTGAGGTGCGTAGGATTCTGTAGACGGTCATGTGCCCTACTGGTCTGCCTTGCGTCCGGAGGTATCCAGCTATCTTGTGGGGGCACCAGGCGGTCTTCAGTCTTACCTCTTTGACCTCATCCACTAATTGTGCGGGTGTTTTGTGGATGGTTTGCGGACGTTTGGATTGCGACGCCAATCCGTCGAGTCCATGTTGCTGGTAGCGATCCCACCAGTTGTAGAAGGTTCTTCTCGGCGTTTGCGTGGCGGTGCATATCTCACTGACCCGTAGCCCCTCCCCACGTTTTCTGATGCACCAACGTCTCAGCTTGAATACGTCTCTTGGCTTCTCCATATCGGCACACCGCGTTTTCTCGCGTTAAATATGTGTGCCATATGTGGTGGGATAACAGAGCCGATTTTGGAGCATTCGAAATTAACCGGATACAGTTCCGATGGTACTGACGTGGGCGTTACCTCCTGTGCCACGGTTCGAACAGGGAAAACTATTCTTCCGTTCTTGTGAGCTATCGGGTCAACTCATTCTAACCTTTGAAAACAGTATTGTCTTCTAGTACCGATACCGTCGCCACGACCGCGTCCAAGGCCGATCCGCTGCGTCGAAGAATGGCCAGGTCCGGAGTGGCAATCGCATCAACACTTCTTCGTCGGGGCTCTTTTCAAGAGCCCAGCTCAGCTATGAACCGCTATTCGTGCCGTGATTTCGTATTTGGCATCTCGAACACTTGAGCATCAGCTTCACGGATCACTACTTTTCTCAGTTTAACAGACTAGTCTTTAAGCAGTGTGCAGTGCTCCTAATGCAATATTGTCGGCGGTTTTCATGGTGCGCATCGTCAAGGCTGACTTGGAAGGATTGGCAGTCGCTGCTGAGACGGTAACCAAAGGCGGGCTCATCTGCTATCCAACGGAGACGCTCTACGGATTGGGCTGCGACCCCTTCAACACGTCTGCGATTATGAAAACGATCGCTGCAAAAGGGAAACGAGACAAGGCGATGCCTGTGCTCGTAAGAAGTATTAATGACGCGGAACGCTTCGCTTTTTTCTCCGAGGGTGCGAGGAGACTAGCTGAGGCATGTTGGCCGGGGCCGCTTACAATGGTTCTCCCCGCAAGAGATGACCTCCCATCCGCTCTCACACCCGAGCGAACTGTCGGGCTGCGTTCTCCGAAACACGCAATCTGCCAGCAGCTGCTTGGATTATGTTCAGGGTACCTGGTTGGAACGAGTGCAAACCTTACAGGCCAACCTCCAGCAACCTCAGCCGAAGAAATTGTTAACCGGTTAGGGGACCGGATTGATATAGTTCTAGATGGAGGAAAGTCGCCACTAGGTGTTGCTTCCACCGTCGTTGATCTGACCAAAGAACATATTGTTGTTCTGCGAGAAGGCCCGATCGCCAGGGCTGAGGTTTTCCGTTTCGTCAAAAAGAGATCGAGATAGCTATTATAGTGCCCATTCTACATCTCGCCCTTCCACGGTGTTTCGATTGCTCAATGACTTCAACCTAATCATCTCAACGAGCAGAGGTAACGAGAGGAATACCTGCAGCGAGATGTGGTATCTTCTCGGCGAGGTCGGTGATCGCGGCTCGACTATCGAAACGACCTCTGTTATCGGATTGGTTGTTGCCAAGACAAAACTTGAACCGATCAAGGCTATCCGGGATTTGCGGGCCCTGTTGAAGGAGAGACCTTGGGAGTTCAAGTACACGTTGAAGTTGGTTCCAGTACAGCGGATTGTTGAAGCTCAAATGCAATTAATTGAGCAAGCTGCTCTCGACATTGCGAATTGTATTGATCAGAAGGATAAGTTCAGGATAACCGTCGAGAAACGGCACACGAGACTATCAAGCAAGACCATCATCGACACCGTTGCAAAGGGGATAGCGCGGACTGTTGACCTCGATTCCCCAGATAGAATATTGATGATTGAGATACTAGGTGAACTAGCTGGTCTATCTCTGATCGAGCCTGAGGACGTACTTTCAGTGGAGCGCGAGAAGCGTGTCTCCTAACGATATCATTTTCTGATGGTTAGCAACGCCGATCTCTCTATTGCTAAGCGTTCGACCGTTTGTGGCCTAGTCTCCTCTTTCCTTAGGGTGGCCTTAAGTTCCTTGGAGCCTATTTTGAATAGAGAGATGACCTTCGCCATTCTTGCAGCCGACCAAACGTCAACGAGCGCGTCGCTGCTTGTCTGATTAAGTATCCGGTTGAGCAGGGCGGCCGTGTCTGACAGTTCTTCCTGGGTCTTTCCGACCGTCACTACTGCGATTCTCTTCGTCACGGAACTAATGCCGACAAGTCGTATAGCTTCGGCGATCTGTCTGCTCGCAGATACGTAAAGCAAGATTTCCATACTCAGTGTCTTCGAGATTGGCTGCTTAGAGCGGAATGATTTCAGGGCGTTGAGTGTTGCCAGAAATAAGTAGCGTGATCCTGGTACATTATCCAGGTCCACGAACTGTACGCTGACAGATGGATATTCCTTCTGAACTTCACGTAGGACTGAGTCAAGATCGTCCGGTTGCGTTGTGAAGGCAGAAATCCAGGCATGCACGGCTAACTCAGGCAGTTGGAAGAACAATGGCTACGTCTCGGTGTTCGCTAGCTTAAGGAGAGCATCTATCGTTCGGTCTTGAATGCCACATTCCTTCAATATCTTTCGAACAGACTCAATCTCTCGGCCATTTGTTCGAGCCTCTTGAACTAAGAGCTTGGTAGCTTCCAGCCTCTCCCAAGGAAAGATGATCCAGTCGCTGGTTGATTCTGCGAAGAAGTCTGGCTTGAAGATGCTCTGAGGTTTGTAGTATATTGTTGCTGTCTTGGCTCCAGCCGCCCCCTTCCCGATCATGTGGTCCATCGCCACTTTCATACTTCTACCGGTATCCGAGACATCGTCAACCACTAGAACGTACTTCTTTGTGACGTCTTCCCCGAGAGGTTGAGTCACAACTGGGTTTCGTGAGGTCTTCCCAATGCCCAGATAGAATTCTATCTTGATGTTGACCGTATGTGTATTTTCAAGGAGGTCCGATAGGATTCTTCCTGGTGCCCATCCTCCTCTGGAAACTCCTACGATGTAGTCTGGTTTGAACCCCGAATCTCTTATCTTCAAAGCAACGTCGAGGAGCATTTCATAGATCCTGTCCCAGCTTGGAGCAAGGTATTTTTGTGCGTCCGGCATGGGTCACCATTTGTAATGGCAAGAGTTCTCGTGTCACTATAAGCGTTATCGCGCTCACTGGCGACCCCATAAACTCAAGGACTGGTCAGAGCATTGTCGAAAAGATAGAAACCCCCCAAATTATCGCGGTACTGATAAGCATGGAAGAGAGAAACGAAAAAGAGAGGTTCTGCTAAGCTGCCCCCATTGATCCAATCATTGCTTAGCGTCGAAAGTAGTTTGACTCTCAGCGGCTTTAATCGCATCAGCTATTATCGGTAGGCCTCTATGGCTCGGAGAAGTAGTTGATGAGAAAACTCGTGTCTGAAGAGAAAGTTGATTTCCGTCTTGGTTCAAGGTTTTCGATTCGAATCTATGCTGATGATCGGCCTCACACTCTTCAAACAAGAACATTGCAGAAAGGAGCCGTTCTCGTTCTCAATGGGAGAGAGCTCGCTGAGGAGGGTCTCGGAATCGGCGCCCCCATATGCATATACAGAGATGGAGCCCGCTTTTCATTAAACGCTGCAACTTTTGTGGACAATACAAAGAGTGTTCTATCGGTCACGAAGATCTACAACATGGATGCAATCGAATCGAAAAGATTTCGTGGAACAACCATTAGACGCGGGAGTTACGCTTCACTTTTTCTCCGCATTCTGGAAAAAGTGTATCGAAAAATGCTCAGCCTGCATGTTCTAGCAACCATGATGCTTGACATTGTCAGCATCATGGGCCTCAGGAATGAGTACGTGGGGGCACGTTCGAAGGGGGAGATCTACGTATCCTATGAGCAAAGCGAGGATGGTCTACAGATCATTGTCAACTTCCAGCGTTTAGTAACGGAGGGGCTTCGGGCGCTCATCATTGGAAATGAACAGGGGGGGACTCTGTTCACGGAGTACCATGACTCATTTGGGGAGAAACTCGAGGCAGGGCAAATTGAACCTTGGGCTCCCACCTCAGCAAAATGGGCAACGTTAAGTTCTCCAAGTCTGGGAGTAGGTTTCAGATTGGGCCGACCTTATGGCTGGCGAATAATCAGAGGCAGAGAAGTGATCGAGCATCGCATATCTTGGTCTGGGCTCAATCTCATGTACGATGGAGTTCCACCCTCGAAAGTGTTAAGGTATCGGTTTGGTCTTCTAGGAGGCGCATAGATTTTGACCGATGCTGTACTCATCTACCCGTATTTTCGTCCAATAAGGGATAGATCTCCATTTAGGTTCCCCCCACTTGGCCTAGGGTACATCGCTTCCAGACTTCGAAACAACGGCTGCTCTGTGAAGATAATTGATTGCACGTTCATCAATGAGAATCAAGTCCTTCAAGCAGTCAGAGCGCTCTCTCCACGCGTAATTGGCATCTACTCGATGTTCTCCATGAAGAGTTCGGCGATTCGTCTGGCCGAGATTCTACGAGAGGAGTGCCACTTGTTGGTGGCAGGAGGACCTCTTCCAACTCTCTATCCTGATGAGTATCTAGACGCATTTGACGTCGTATGCATTGGGGAAGGTGAGGAGACCATGCTTGAACTTGTGAAAGAGTCGGAGAAAGGCTCTGATTTCTCAAAGGTTAGAGGAGTCTGTTTTCGATCCAAGAACGGGACGAGCATGTCGAAACAGTCCGTCGACAAGACACCTCCTCGTCATCCAATAGATGACCTCGACTCGATTCCTTTTCCAGCAAGGGATTTGTATGATAACGCAGCCTACCAAGACTACTTCACGGAACGCTTCGGCAGGAAGGAGACCTCGATAATTACTACAAGAGGTTGCCCGTTTGACTGTGACTTTTGCAGCCGTCCCATCTTCTCGAGTACACTCAGGGCCAGATCCGCAGAGAATGTTGTGAATGAACTGTGCGACATCTCTGGACTAGGCTATGACTGGGTGTGGTTTTCTGATGATTGCTTCACATTGAATACGCGTAGGGTTCTTGACGTGTGTGAAGGAATCAAGAGTCGCAATCTGGATTTGAGATGGGAATGTCTGTCACGGGTTGACACATTCAACATGAGCATCGCGGCAGCGATGAAACTAGCTGGATGCAGGCGCGTCTTTTTCGGGATTGAGTCAGGCGATGATGGAATTCTCAAAGAAATGCGCAAACAAGTCAGCGTCGGTGACGTTCGTAGAGCGGTGGAAGTTGCAGTGAAAGCGGGGCTCGAATCGGCTGGGTTTTTTATCGTTGGATACCCTGGTGAAAATAATTCAACAATCCTGAAAACGGTTAAACTTGCCACGGAACTACCTCTTGATTATGTTTCATTCAGCCTACCGTACCCGATTCCCGGTACTGGACTTTGGAATAGGGTGAAAGATCGCATGAGCAAACAGGATTGGCAATATTCCCCTTGGAGGCTGATTGACCACGCGCTCCTCTATGACTCTGATTTCTCAGAATTCAAGCTTAAGTTCGCTATCGCGAAAGGTTCGGTACAACATCGAATCATGAAATACGGAGGAAAAACAGGGTACCAGCTGGCTGGGAAGCCCTTCGAAACTCTTACAGATCTAATCTTCACGAAATTGAAATGAGACGGCCCAAACATAGCGAAAAGCGAATCGCCTCAAGTCGCCCATTTGTCAATGTGGTCGGGTGAAAATGTCTCGATTTTAGAGTTCTTCAAACGGCGCGACGTTTGGATAGCCGTGGCACTACAGGTCATACTGTCGGTCTTTCTCGCGCATGGCTATGACTTTCGAGTTGGGTACGTGGCGGGCAGAAACATTGCTAATGGGATCTCTCCATATTTGGGCGGCACGCTCAGTGGATGGATGGCTTTGGGGTACGGCCCACAAGTCCAAGGCATAGGCGAGACACCCTTCTGGGCTCTTTACCTGGGGTTCTGCTTCCTTCTCTCTGCGGGCGAGGTTTTCCTGTTCAATTTTCTCTCAAAGATACCGATAATTGCGGCCAACGTGCTCTTGGCCTATCTGACATTTTCAAAGGGCTTGAGGGGTTGGCGGTTCTTCCTACTCAATGTGTTTCTCATCGCGATTACCGTAACTTGGGGAAAGCCCGACAATGTGGCTACAGTGCTCGCCATATTGGCGGTCACAACAGATTCTGCAGGAAGTTCGGCGCTTTTTCTTTCGACCTCTCTTATGATAAAGCCTCTTGCTCTGGCAATCCTTCCGCGTTCTTCTCGCGGTTGAGGACCAAACCCCTTCGATGGAGTGCGAAATTTGTAATTGAGACATTTGTAGCCTCCGCAGGGATGTTCTTGATTCCGTTCGCCGTCCTTGGCTGGCCGATTGTAACGGTAACAAACGGTTTCTTCAGTTGGTTTGGCCATGCGGGTGCTCTGTCTTTTTTCAATTTCGTACCATTGGCAACTGGGGCCGAACAACTTCCCTCTAACCTGTGGTGGACTGGATATTTAGCCCCAGTCGGAATTTTGCTTTTAGTTGCCTACGGGATGATTCGAAAGCAGGAGGATACGTTGCGTTATGCGCTTCTATCTGCAGCAGTGTTCTTCACTTTGCGATCTTGGAATTCTGAACAGAACCTGGTAATCCTCTTCGCACTATTTGTTCTTCTTCGGGGAGATTTGCCTTCGCGATGGCTTTGGATAGTGCCGATGTGTTTCGCCGTTGCGAACAGCGCGCTCCAGGCACAGCTCTACCTGCTCATGCCAACGATTATCGACGAACTCAGTCGTTTCTACGCACCGTTCGACATGTACCGGTTGTGGCTAATGTTCTTCATATCGTTGGTTTGGTTGGGCGTTCTTTGGATAAGCGTGGCTCCTTTTGCACATAGGAAAGAGCTCAAAACGTAGGACCGACCGTTGCATCTCGGATTTGTTACACGCCGAAGCTTGCGTGTGTGGATCGGGTAGAGTATCGAACTGACGAAGAGTTGTTAAGTCAGCCACCACTGTCTTCACTAGCGGCATGACGTGGATTGACCTGCACCGAGGCCCCTCACGCCAGATGAGGAGATGCATCTCCGCTGACCGCAAAAACGCATATAGCAAGAACTAGCGCCTTGCTCTGCCTAGGTCGAATTCTTTGAATTGCATATTATGCCTTAGACCGTTTGTCATCAAACACTCCAGAATTTAATGTGGGAAATCCAAGACGACATTTGCTCAACGAATTGCAAGGAACGAAGCTGCAACTGTACTAGTTTTGGGACTTATCGTTCGAGAAGCGTTCTCATTCTGGACAGGCCACCCATTTGATTTTGAACTCTGGGTACGCTTGGGCTATGCAGTGGCGCACGGAGTAAACCCATACCAACCATTGCCGCCAGTTAGCGGCCTCACATTCGCCAATATCTATTCCCCACAAGACAGCGCAACTATCGCTTACCTACCCTTCTGGCCTCTCGTTACTGGCCTAATGTATCTCCTGTACACGGCAGTGGGCTTCGATAACCGTTTCGTATACTATTCTCTGCTCAAGCAACCGATAATTGCAGGTGACATGTTTTTGGCGTATCTTCTTTATTCTTACATCTCTTCCAAAACATCACGACAAGATGCTTCAATTTGGGCGGTTCGTTTCTGGGCGCTGTCGCCCTTCACTATAATTGTTTCTGGAATCTGGGGGATGTTCGACTCACTCAGCATGTGCTTCATCTTGATCTCAATTATGACAAGTAGTTTAGCGAAAAGGAGCTTTTGGGTAGGCATCAGCATCCTCACCAAGTCATTAACCCTCATCTACGCCATACCCGCGACTATCAGAAAAAAGCTAACTTGGCGTGGGCTAGTCGTGGCAATTGGTTTGCCTGCTCTCGCTACGATTCTCACATTGGTAGGAATGGGGTGGTCTTTCTCTATCGTCACGGCGACACTTGTGTCGACGGTCGTCAAAGGCGGTGCTTCAATGTCAGCGTGGGACGTGTTTTACTACATGAATTACCTGAAAATTATGCTCACTTTACCGACGGAACTTGCCAACGTGCTTGGCTTTGTCTGGGTACCTGCGATCGTCGTATTTACGGCGTTGGCATTCCGTAAATTCGGCTTCGAAACAGAGTACAGTCTCGTTCAATCTATGCTTGTTGTGACACTGGTTTTCCTGATTTTCAAAGCTCGAGTGACCGAGCAATATGCCATCTACCTGCTAGCTTTAGCAGTCGTGGACGTAGCGTTATGGACCCCCAAGCGGAAACCCTTGCTCACTGCGACAATTGCAACGTCCCTTTTCTTTCTATTAGTGAACAATTACTTTCTGATCAGATTTCTCGCTCCCGTCTATCCTGACTACATAAAGATAGAACTCTTCTTGAGTCAAATAGAACCGATCAGGCTTGCGTTACTCTTCGTGTCTGGCACAGTCTTCACATGCCTCAACATCAGCTATCTGGTCAGCATAATGAGAAGTGGTAAGGGGCCAGACAGATTGAGTTCCCTCTAAGTGATTAGATATTCAAGAAAGCGGGTTTGTACTTAGCTTCCCGAAAACTTCCTCATAGAATGTGACGCCGTAGGCGCTCGTGGCACTTCTGCGTTAGGCGGGCTTAAGCGATGTGAGGATCAGAGACGCGGCGTACATGGATGCGAGACCTAGGATCACGGCGAAAGGCAGTCCGGGGAACATGTCGCGCCCTTCAAGCATCTTGAACCCCAAATAGGCTCCGATTATCAACCCAATGGCTGCTGCGACGAATGGCACCGAGCCGAAGTTCATCATGGCATTGCTTGCGAGCATTGAATAGAACACCATGTCCCCCATGCCCACTGTCAAATCACCGTAGGTGAAGACGGCCCCCTTGAACTCGTCTAGATCGGTTGATTGAGCTATTTTGCCAATGGGTCCTTTGTAGACCGCGAATAGGTCGTATCCGGCCAAAGCCAGCAATAGGGCCGCCGCAGTCAAGGTTGGTATGGAGACGCCAAGAAATGTTCCAGTCATTGCTCCAATAAGAATGATTGCGGCTAAGTGGAGCGGACCTTTCGACTTGTAGATTGCCAAAGCGAGTGCCAGCGAAATAAGTAGGCTGATGAGTAACCAAACCCAGATCGTAGACGTCAAAATTGAAGGCAAGTAGTCGGAGTACAGAGACCCATACCAAGTGAACAGGAAAAATAGGAGGGCGAACATCGCGAGATTGATCAGATGTTTGACTAGACGTTTTAGACCGAATTTTATGAAGAGGTACATTACCGTGCCGGCGGTAGCCATCATGATTACGTAGATTGCTGCATTCAGAGTTATGCCGCTAGTGGTCTCTGGGAAAAATGTGATCGCCACTATTGGCGCGTTGGAGGCCTGTAGTGAGTACGTAAGCACGCCGGCAAGTGCTACTGCCAGAATCTCCGGTAGCAAGTGTCCCGGTTTGGCTTTGAATTCGTTAGTCAATGGTCACCCTCAAATGCGATTGGCAGTTCTCGCATAGGTCCAGACTTTTAAGGTCCGTGTCCGAGATTCCTTGTGAGAAATGCATTACGCACGATGTCTTGGAGCAATGCTTCAAACCAATCATGTGACCAATTTCGTGTATCGCTTCCTTGGCCACTCGGATCTGAAACAGATCAGGGTTATCTCCAGATCGTGATTTTAATCTACGGGTGGATATCACACCAACTCTTCCGGGCAACCTAGCTTCGCCAAAAACAAAATTCATATCTGGCACGTACAAATCGAAGTTGGCAACGCCCAAGAGTCTGTCGATGCGCAATGTTTGGATTTGCCGCTCAAGTAGCGCTAGGATCCGAGTCGAGTGATATTGATTTCTACGAAAGTCATAGGCTTCTTGGTGATCTGCTAATGGAGCGACAATACTTAGCTTGATCCATGAATATCTTACCGCGATCGGATCCATCAGGTCATTCAGGTCGCAGTCGCATTTTTCACCAATTTGGATCAAGCCCAGATTCTCAGACGTCGCAGATTTCACCAGGCCGAGGAGTTCTTGTTTGTAGCCCTAATTCTTGAGAAGCGAAATCTGCTAAACGCTTGCAGTTGGCTTCCTCGCCATGAATTACAAACACTTTTGTTCGCTTGTCGAGTTCCTTAAGTGTCTCTTCGAGTTGGGTTTTTCCGCCATGCGATGAGAAGTCGTATTTCTCAACGCACGCCGTTACCTTTCTTGCTTTCCCATGAAGTATGAAACGCCCTTCGTCCAGTAGGATTCTGCCGGGGGAGCCTTCAACTTGGTAGCTGACAAGGAATATTCCGTTATCTTCATTTTTCGCAATATTCTCCATGTAGAAGACTGATGCTCCCCCCTTCAGCATGCCGGCGGGAGAGACTATTACGCTTGCAGTGCGCGCAGCCCGTCGTCGATCATTCCAATTTCTGATCTGTTCTGCCTCTCGCATCGCCTTCTTGAACTGTTCTTGGTTTCTCAACGCGTCAGGATGCTCTTCTAGCATTCTTATTGCGTCTAGGGCCATCCCGTCAACGAAGACTGGGTACGTGAAATTGTGGTCGGCGAGCATGCATATGATTTCTTGAGATCGACCTACGCCGAAAGCCGGGACGAGGACGGTTCCTCCTTTTTCCACAACTTCCTTGCAAGCTAACACAAAGTTGCGTTCAGATTCGGCTCGGTCTGGGTGGTCTTCACTGGCATAGGTGCTCTCGATGGCGATCGCATCAAGGTTACTGTAGGCATGATCGGCGCCTGGAACAAGGTGTGTGGGCACGAGGTTGTAGTCTCCTGTGTAGAGAATGCGTTTTCCGTCTGATTCAACGATTATCTGCGCGCTTCCCGGTATGTGGCCGGCGTTCACTAACGTCACATTAGCATCTTCAATCTTGAACGTGGATCCGTAATCAACTGGTACCATATGGTTCATCATGTTCTCGAGGTCGATGTACTCAAAAGGGAGGTAGTAGCCGCTCAGCTTGATCATGTCCCTTACGAGCACTTTTGTGAGTTTGAAGGTCGGCTCAATGCCGTAGACAGGCAACTTGGAACGAGTGTAGAATAGAGGAATGAGCCCGCTATGGTCGAGGTGCGCATGCGTTAGAACTACTGCATTAAGTTCTTTCGGAGATATGTGAACTGGGAACCCCACTTCATGATTTATCATTACCCCATAATCCATCAGTATCTGGCTGCGGGCGTTCTTGACCGCGATAGCAGACCTTCCGACTTCTTGACATGCACCTAAAAATCGCAATTGCATTCGTAATCAGCCAGTTTTTCAGTGAACCAGAATCGCTCAGCTATTTGAATCAATTTGGGAATGCGACCTTAGCCGTACATTCCACGCAGTGATCGAGATGTCTCCTCCAATCTCTTGTCAATCTCTTCCTCAATATCTTTAGCATCATACTCCAGGTCCTTAACATCTACCTTAAGGCGGTAAGCTTTGGCGATTGATTCAATTGCGGTTGCTGCTGCCTTCGGATCCGCATGATTAGCGGAGGCATAGGGGAGCACAGCAAGAGCCGGAAAGCCTTGCTTCTCGAATTCCGTCAGCATGACCGCCAAGGGGCCGTATACGAAAAGGCCTTCTTCAAGGGTTGGGAGCTTTATTTTCATCGATTTCAGAGAATAAGATTGAGTGGGAACCACGCGGACTCCGTCAGGACCGGATTTGAGGCTCCCATCCAACCCTCCAATTAGAACCGCATCCTTGAACTTGTTATCCATGGCCCAATGCGCAAGAGTCTTCGCAAATTCCGCCTCCTCTGTCCTATGTGGAGAAAACTCAAGCTTGACCAGCACAATTTTCACTGCTTTGTAAACTTCGAACGGCGTAACAAGTCCAGAATCTGACGTGGCCACAAAAGGTGGTGGGTGCGCTACATCCACGAAACCAATCCGGTCAGCCTTCAAGGCGTGAACGAGAAAAGATACCGAGATGTAACCTGTTTCGCCCACCCCGTGAAATCCAGTGATGAGGGTGCAGTTGCGGAGATTTGTTGTCTTTACTAGAAGGTTAACCGGCAAATATGTCATCTCAAAATCTTGAAGGGTGCTGAAAATCTGCTTCGCACGAGAGGCTTGACCAATATAATAACTTCACTAGGTAGCATTTCAACTCCAATGCTACGTTTGGATGACGAACCGACGTCCCTCTCTCAGTTTCAAAGTCGAAACAGGGTTGCTTCACTATATCCGGGGCACTCGTCCCACGCCTGATTGTCGAGAAAATGCTTATAACCGCCAGTTTTCATGCAAGACGTCACCTGAGGTAACAAAATAATGTCCAGTCTAGGCGGTCAACAGGTTATCATTCTGAAGGAAGGAGCTACTCGCAATAGAGGGCGAGACGCTCAAAGAAGTAACATCGCGGCAGCGATAATTGTTGCCGAGGTTGTAAAGAGCACTCTTGGTCCGCGTGGAATGGATAAGATGCTCGTTGACACCCTCGGTGACGTGACCGTGACCAATGACGGAGCCACGGTTCTCGACGATATTGATGTTCAGAACCCTGCGGCCAAGATGATGGTTGAGGTTGCCAAGACTCAAGATGACGAGGTGGGGGACGGAACCACTACTGCCGTTGTGCTTTCAGGCGAGCTGTTGAAACGAGCTGAAGACCTGTTGGATGACAACGTGCACCCGACGATAATTGTAGCCGGATACAAGAAGGCCGCAGACCGCGCGGTTCAGATCATAGATTCTCTGGCGGAGCCGGTCAAACTTGACGATAAGGTTACTCTAAAGAAGGTCGCGATGACCTCGATGCACAGTAAAGGTTTGGGAGGAGCCCGTGAGCACTTCGCAGACATCGCCATAGATGCTGTTCGACTTGTTATGGAGAAACGTGGCGACTCGATGAATGCGGACATCGATAATATTCAACTCATCAAGAAAGAAGGCAAAAGCCTACTCGACACCTCTCTCGTCAAAGGCATAATCGTCGATAAAGAAGTAGTCCACCCCGGGATGCCGAAACAAGTCAAGAACGCGAAAATAGCGATGCTTGACGCTGCACTGGAAATTGAGAAAACCGAGATTTCAGCGGAGATACGGATCAACGATCCAACTCAGATGAAAGCATTCCTAGACGAAGAAAACAACATGATGAAAGAGATGGTTAACAAGATTAAGGCCTCCGGAGCGAATGTAGTCCTCTGCCAGAAAGGAATCGACGACACGACTCAGCACTACCTCGCAAAGGAAGGTATGCTTGCAGTGAGGAGAATCAAGAAATCAGATATGGAAAAGCTGGCGAGAGCAACCGGCGGCAGAATCATAACAAATCTCGACGACCTCAAAGCATCAGATCTCGGCAAGGCAGGTCTTGTAGAAGAGAAGAAGATCGGCGATGACAAAATGGTTTTCATTCAAGACTGCAAGGACCCCCGGTCGGTAAGCATTCTAATCAGAGCAGGCCTTGAACGTCTTGTAGACGAAGCGGAGAGAGCCCTAAACGACGCGCTCTCCGTTGTAGCCGACGTCGTACACAAACCCAAAGTAGTTACAGGCGCAGGCGCAATCGAAGCTGAACTCACAAGAAAGCTGAAAGAATACGCAATCAAAGTGGGCGAGCGCGAACAACTAGCCATCGAAGCGTTTGCAGAGAGCCTGGAAATGATACCGAAAACCCTCGCCGACAACGCTGGCCTGAACCGCATCGACATCATGGTGGAACTCCGATCCGCCCACGAGAAGAAAGAAGGAGTAAACATGGGCGTGGATGTCTTCGACGGCAAAGTCAAAGACATGAAGAAACAAGGCGTTCTGGAGCCCGCTCGAGTCAAGGAGCAGGCAATAAAATCCGCAGCAGAAGCTGCCTCTATGATTCTAAGAGTCGACGACGTCATCGCCGCAGCAAAGCCACCTCCAGCTCCACCTTCAAGGGGTGGAGAGATGCCGGAATACTAGGCCCGCCACCTTCACTGCAATTTCTCATTTCACATAATTTCCCGCAGCTTGCACACGCTTAAAATAGCGTGTGGCAGCCTTTATTGAATTGCTCTGGGCAGACGTGGCTCCGGTAGAAGCTTCGGCTACCGAGTATAGCCCGGTCAAGGCGTGTGTCGCCGAAAGTATGTTGGCCTCTCGAGCTTTCGGGGAGAGTCAGCGACGCGGGTTCAAATCCCGCCCGGAGCACCACATCTCAAACGAAGTGCCCCATGCATAAGGATTTAAACACAGAAATTCAGAATGAAATAGTGAGCGAGGATCCCTACAACCTTCAAGGCCGAGTGAAGGCCGTCACTCGAAGAATTGAAAATAGTACTTCGATCTCCAAGAAGAACAAGCAATTAGTCTTCCAGTTCTGCGACCAAGCGACGCTCCAAGGATTAAGTCAGGCAAGGATACTTTTCTACTTGAACCGGTTCTGGAACCTATCCCGTTACGTCGAGAAGGATTTCAACCGCCTGACCCGCAAAGACATTGAGGAACTTGTCAGAAAAGTCCAGAACCATGGTTTCAGCCCGCAGACCGTATCGGACCATCTGGTCGTCGTCAAGAAGTTCTGGAAATGGCTTGAAGGCAGCGACGACGAAGAATATCCTGATAAGGTCAAATGGATCAGACCGAAACACCATCTCAAGAACGGTCGAACGAAACTCCCCGAACAATTACTCACAATCGCAGACATCAACAAACTCGTACAGGCAGCGGCCAATCCGAGAGACAAAGCCCTCATCTCGGTCCTATACGATAGCGGTTGCAGAATCGGCGAACTCCTGACCCTAAGAATACAGGACGTGCAATTCGACCAAGATGGGGCCGTCCTAAATGTCAACGGCAAGACAGGTCCAAGAAGAGTCAGGATAATACATTCAACCCCACAATTACTGAATTGGCTTAACCACCATCCAAGAAGAGAAGAGCCGGCGGCCCACCTTTGGGTCTCTCTAGGAACAAGAAACCACTACAAACCGCAAAGCCACGAAAGCACATACAACATGCTCCGTCAGACAGCACAGCAAGCCCAGATAGGAAAGAAATGTAACCCGCACCTTTTCAGGCATTCCCGAGCCACCTTCCTAGCGAAACACCTGACCGAAGCCCAGATGAAGGAGTACTTCGGCTGGACGCAGTCATCGGAAATGGCCGCTGTCTATGTCCACCTATCCGGAAGAGATGTCGACAACGCCCTACTGAAACTAGCTGGGAAGAAGGTCTCAGATGCTGAGAAGGAATCCGAAATGGATAGGAGAATAGCATCGTGTTCAATCTGCAAACACGAAAACCCACCCGAAATACGCCGATGCTTAAACTGTGGGAGACCGTTGGATCTCAAGGCTGCATTAGAGGACGACGAAAGAGAACATGAACTTCTGAAAATGTTGACACCTGAAATATTGGAGGAAATCATTCAGAAACGAGTCCAACAGCTATTGACCAGCAAACCCCAACCAAATCCTAGCTGAACCAGTGTGTCAACAATCGCTCTGCGCCAGTTTTCAAGAATTAATAGTATCAAATCCAAACTCACAATATGAAAGACCCCAAATTCAACTCAATCGAGGAACTCATGAGATACGTAGACGAAGAAGCTCACCGAAGAATTAAGGAGAAGACGAACTAGGCTCCTGTGGCCCCAACTGTAATTTCACGAATAATCGATTGCTCCTGCACTCGCTTTTTATCGAAAGCGGTTTCAATCAACGAAGCAGTTGAACTGACAGGCCATGACTCTGAAAGGAACTATCCTTGTTTCACACGACACGTGAGAGTCTTCGATATTTTGACCTTATCCATCTCCATACCCTGCCAGATCGAGGTATAGCCTAAAGCTTCTAGCACCCTGTCCGCTTCCTCCTTCAACTCTGAAGCCTCCATTATTCGTAGAGCATCGGTAAGCTTCTCGACTCCCGCAATCTTCTGATCTATCTCGTCAAGTTTCGCTCTTGAGACGAAGAGATCGCCAATCCTTTCATACCCCTCGGGTTTGAAGTCTTGGAGGGCTATCCTGACCGATTCTACTGAAACACCTCTAACTCTCGCAATCTCGTTTAGGTTTACAACTTCTCCAATTAGGGCGATTCCTTCTCCCTTGAGCATCTCCGCCTGTTCTTTAAGGATTGGAGTTTCCTTTTCCTTCAGATGTTCCATTATCGGTTTGATGGGCACATCCTTCTTGTAGTATATTACAAGCGCCTTGGTTTTGAGCCTCTCGAGCTTGGAGCATGCTAGGCTCTCATCGGCTGCGATGATCATGTCTACATTCACGATTGAGCTCAGTTTACTTATCTTCCTCTCGAGATACTCGGAGGTCCAGAAGCCAACTATTTCGAGGTAAACCTTCGCACCGTACTTCTCGAAGCTGAAGTCTGGTATGAGCACGTGCGTGCCTGCTACAAGTGGTTCAGGCTCCCTTCTCAACACCCATCCAGATTTGTACGAGAGGAATGACTTGGCAAACCTCTCCTCCACCGTGCTGTCATACAGTTCAGCTTGGATTTGTTTTTCGTGACCAGCAACTTCTTTCTCCACATTCGTAATCAGACCATTCAGTTCCTCGCTGCCAGACTCGAAGCTGTACACTCTCCCCCTGCTCCTCGCGAGTATCTCTGCCTTGATACTCCATGAGTTTGATGCGGTTATCTGAGGGAGGAGTTTCGCGATTGACGTGCCATACCGCTCTGTCATCTTGAAGAGCGAGAGAGGACCATCGAGAGTGACTCGGTATACAGCTCCATTATCATTTTCATCTCTTTCGACGGAGTAGATCAAACCTAATCTCTTTACATCTCTGAAGATGTTCTTCCAGTTTCCAGATGCGGAGAACTCGACCCTGAGCGACTTGAAGAGGAGTGTTTGCGTCAAGCAGAGGTTATAGTACCGGATAAGCAGGTCGGGGTCAAGGGGCTTGAAATCTCTCAGAATCAGCTCATCTTCCAAATCGCTGAACAGTGTTCTCTCCAGATCCTCAGGAGAGATGCCTAACTGGCTTGAGATTGTTTCAATTACGTGATTCCTCTCCGCTACGTTTGCTGCCCTTCTCTTGCTCGCTTCCTCGAAGACAGCTGTTCTAGCCTCCCTTGGATTCAGCGCGCTTTCAACTTGGAAGGTGCATCTTCTCTCGAGCAGTGTTGACATTCCTCTAACGAGTTTGAAGTCGTAGCCATCGTCTTCCACCTCCTTCAACCGTTCAAGGAGCTCTCCCTTCCTCTTTCCCATTCCACCTTTGAACTCGCCCGTGATCCGTTCAACCAGGGCTAGAGTGTCGAGATCAAGGCTCGCATAGATTGGTCGTATCCTTCCTCTGCTTACCTTGGCTCTGAGAAGATTTGAGGGGAGCATCCGTTTACGCTTCTATTGACTCGATGATTTCTCCGCCATCGCCGTCGTAGTGGTGTTTGTCCTCTGCAGATTCATCTTCAGCCTTTCCTTCTCCTGCTTGTCTGTTCGTTGCTGCTTTCCTTCTCCTGCTTGCTGTTCTCGTCTCCGAGGTCTCTCTCGATACAAGCTCTATCAGTCTAGCCTGTCCTTTCCCCTCGCTTTTTCTCAGCAGCCTGCCTAAGCGCTGGATGAACTCTCTTGAGCTCCCCGTCCCGCTCACTATGACGCCGATGGAAGCCTCTGGTACATCGATGCCCTCGTCGAGTACCTTCGAGGTTACTATCGCTCTGAACCTTCCCTCTCTGAAGCCTTTCAGCGCATCATACCTCTCCTCCTTGCTTGTAGTATGGGTTATGAATGGGAGCAGAAACCTTCTCGATATTCTGTATACAAGCTCATTGTGCTGTGTGAAGATGAGTATTCTATCGTCCGGATTTGAGTGCAGTATCTCCTCAAGCCTGTCTAATTTCGCTTTGGAGTTGAACGCAATTCCTATCGCTCTATTTCTTGCAAGCAATGCTTGCCTTGCTTGAGGATCCCTTGAAGTCCTCATTATGAACCGTTGGAAGTCTAATGGTGACTTGAGCCAGATCCTGTTCTCCTCCAAGTAATTCGTGAACGTCCTGTAATCTCTCTCATATTCCTCCTTCTCCTCTTTTGTCAACTCTACGTTTACGCTTTCAATCGTGTAATCGGAGAGGTACTTTCCCGCAAGGTCCTCTGGCTTGAGCCTGTACACGACGCCTCCAATCAGCCTCGGAAGTTCGAGGTGGAGCATATCCTCCCTCTCGTAGGTTGCTGTGAGGCCCATCCTGTATGGGGCTGTGAACATCTCAGCTATCTGTCTGAAACTCTCAGCCGGCAAGTGATGTACTTCATCAAAGATAATGAAGCTGAACCGGTTGCCGAGCTCTCCAGCCCTTATGAAGGCCGAGTCGTATGTGCATACGGTTACCGCCCTGATCGTATTCTCTCCTCCTCCATAGACCCCAACTTCAATGCCAAGCTCCTCCTGCACCCTCCTCTTCCACTGCTCCAGCAGGTCAAGCGTGGGAACGATTACAACTGCAGACTGATTCACGAGCTCCATCGCCTTCATTCCAATTACCGTCTTCCCAGCGCCGGTTGGTAGCACGATTACTCCTCGCCTGCCCGCTTTATCCCAAGAATCAAGAGCTCTCTTCTGGTAAGCCCTTACACGTATGCCCTTGCATTTGAGCTCTGGACAGGGAGAGAGATCCTCAACGCTATCCTTGATTGCTGACAGCTCGCTCCGCTTCAAGAACTCGATTATCTCATTATAGTAAAGACCCTGCGCCCTGAACGCCCTAACCCTATCGTCCCAGCTCGAGTAAGGTACCTTCGCCTCGCTTCTTATCAGAATACTACCCTTATCATAGGACAGGTAAGTGGGCTTCACTACACTCGCCTCCTTCCAACCCTGACTTACGAATGAGACCCATTTAGACTGGAGTGATAGCTGAAACTACTCAAAAGAAAGGTCGCAGTAGCTTCTGCCCTTCCTCCCCGGCGTGATATTAGATTTCAATGTCAGCGGAGTAGTCGTGTCACAACTCTCTGAATTAAGGCCTCTCTCGATGAACCGTTTGATAGCTACATGGCTTGGAAATGTTGGATAGCGATTCGCGACTGTCAGGAGAGGTAGAACTAGATCTCATGTGACCCCAATCTAATTTCACAAATCGTCGACGAAAACTGTCTCTCAAAAACCAAATCGGCCGCCGGGGCTCACACCGCTAGCGGCGAATTTCCGGGATTCGAGAAAAACGAGGTTAGGTTGGCCGGTTAACGGTAGAACGAGAACTTGGCAAGTCTATGCGAATGAGGTCAGAAAACCGGCTGAACAAGACTCTTCTCGATTAGTAACATGACTTCCTCGGTCGTGATTTGCGTTACGTTCTTCCTTGAAATATCTGCTCGTATCCCAGTGACCAGAACGTCAACACCTTGCGCTTTTAGATCGGTCGGTCGCCGATCAACTATCCCAACGAGGTACTCTTTCAGCTCACTTAGTCTACGAAACATTTCCTTAGCAAACCAGACCTGCCTAACCTGAAGTCCGCAGCTTGCTGGTCATTTCTGTAGCCTATCGTGCTATGTGGTGGTGCTAGTGTCTTTCCGATATATATGAGAAAAAACTTGGGAAAGCGCAACGAGGCCATATGGAAGATTACTTGGCAATCCCACGAATGAGTTCTTGATGTCGTTCGAAACATGGAACGCGTCAAGCCTGTATTCTGGCTCAGCAGGACCTGGCACAGGACGCATTACTCCCCTGTCAAGGAGATAAAATTGTGCATCTTTGTGTAGCACGTTTAGTGCGAAAAGTGCTCCAACCGCGTGAACTAAGTTGTCCAACGTCCCCTTGCGCCAGTTCTCGAAGAATCCATGCTTGATGTCGTTGTATGCATCCCACCAAGGAGGATACTGTTTGGGAAGGAAAGGATCAAAGGGCCTAATAGTTCCATAATTCGTGAGACCATGGGTTGCCAAGACTCCGACCGTTGACAATTGATAGATGGGTTCGTAGACCTCCCGGTAGTGCCCTATGTTTGGCTCTGGGTTCTGCTGTAAATCAGCAACGCCCTTTTCTTTGGCTAAGGATGGGCTGGTCCTCATCTCGTTGAAGAGGCTATCCACAGTGCTGCCGACCAACTGCAGCAACTGGGCCATCTTCTCTGAGTATGTTCTTCCGTTTTCCTTCTCAAGGGCAACATAACGAGTAACGTCAACTAGGTCATTCTCAAGGTTCCGATAGGTGTGCCACGCCATTCCCCTATGGAAGATGTTGCTCGGTGAAACCCTGGTCAAGAACCGTCGTGGTATCTGATCTGGTAAAGTCTTAAGCCCATTTCGGTTTAGCGAGACTACGATAGTAACCGCTAGAGTGGTGCGGCCGCCGAGAACTAGTCTTTCAAAGACTAAATCTCTGACAGCTTCGCCTTTACTTCTTCAGAACACCGGATAGAGTGCTTCAGAATTACTTATGCTTTGTCGAATTAATTATAATGGCTGGTTCGGAGGATGAAATTATGACCCAAATTTACCGGTGAGATAAGCTCAGACTCGTGGGGCCGGTGGGATTTGAACCCACAAATCGTGGGACTATTGAGTTCCCGCAGCGCTTGCCTCATTCGCATCAAATCATAATCTCTCTCGTGGCTTGGTCTTCAACCATTTCAAGTCGTCGTTGAAAGGCCTGCTATCGAGCATAGACCACGTTTCAACTCCGCTTTTACATGCTTCGATGTATCCGTTCAACTCAAGTACGCAAGGTCGCATTCCTTCGAGGCTGAAGGCGGGTTTTGTTCCGCCATCCGATTTCACGTCAACCTCGATAATCTTGTAGCTGGGGTTTTTCATGATATCGTATTTTCCATCTTTAGTAGGACTCACTATGCCTTCCATCATTAGGAATTTAGCCAGCTCTCCAAGTGGAATCTCCTGCGTGATTCCTTGAACGCATTCACCTTTCTGGTAGTGAATCGCATAGGCTAGAGCATGCCCAGAAGAGGCGTTGTCTAGCATGAGCCGAAAGTCAGGAAGAGTAGCTCTTGATGGGTGTGTCTCTTTGAGCATCAGTTCTGAGCAGTGTTTCTTCATCTTTCTTGCAAAATAGGAGGCATCAAGATTACTGCCGTAACTGAACCAGACTGAAGTTGGACTGAAGCTCTGTTTTCTTTTCAATCCAAATTTGACGATTAGTTTCTCAATTAATTCGTTGATGAATTCGTCACTCAAATTTGCAGGCACTCCTAGCCAACGCACGTGTAAGGTGTGTTTCGTCCATTTCTATACATTGAGGTGTTAAGCAAACTTCTTTCGTGACGATCTGGTGAATAGGTCAAATCAACTCTGCCTGACCCCTGTTCCGACTCTGAACTCCATATGAGGGCAGAGCCGTGACCCTGAAAACTCTTCAAAATCTTAGCAATCTTCTCTGGAGAGAAGTTGAGATTGAAAGTGACCTGAAAAGTCGGCATGTTCATGTTCTTTATGATTTTCAGTATCACTGGGCTTAGCCGACGGTCTGCGTCCTCCTGAAGATACGGGGAACCGGGCGCAAGTAACAGTCGGGGTTTGAATTTTCCATCACTCAATTCGCCCGGAAAGTAGTCCTCCCCGCAGTTGGCTGCAAAGAACAGGTGATTATTGGTGATGTACAGGATCAGAGCAAGCAGCGGAGAAATTATCGATTCATAAGTCGCAATCTGCGGCGACGGAACAAGGCTCATGGTATTGAACCAGCCCAACTGCGACGGCACAAGCCGCTCGTTAGTTTCGATTGCGACGCAGGATGGTGCCCTACCTCGTTTGTCAAGTGCAATCAATAGTGAAGCAATCGTCTGCTGTCCGGAGTTCTTCAGCTTCATCCCCGGTATCAGAGACAAACCGTGTTTGAATTTGTTGTAAGGAATTGAATTGCACTCGTAGAACCTAATAACGACGCTAAGAAACTGTGCAATTCCATTTTCTGTTTCCTTGAAAGCTTCTCTCACGATACTTCTTTCTAATTCGGTGATCCGGAGCTTATTCACGTCGGGAAGACCTGCAAGTCTCTGTAAGTCCACTTGCCTTGCCCTGAATCTTGCGATAAACTCTGGGATGGCTCGATCTTCGTACCTTGCCATTGCCTCCGCAATCCTGCAGTACCCTTTTGCGGTGTCAGAAATCGCATCCGCCAGAGCAAATAATCCCTCAATTAGCATCATAATCTTCGCTAACGCATCCATGTAGAGGAATTGCTTGGTCTCCGACAGATATTCGTCAGTCAATCCGGTGGGAAATTCTCCTTTCTCAATCTTTTCGTGCAGAGCCAATTCAAGTCGGATGACGTTTATCAAAACTTGAGAGTTTCTGGCGAACAAAATAAGTTCTGTGAAAGTGTTTTCTGAAAAATGATTGCGAGTGAAGTCTGACTGTAGCTTCTTTTTTTCTTCCAGCTCCATGGCACCCAACAGCTATGTGCGTATGGATCAGGCACAGAATTGTGTCTTTTGCACTTTCGAAGTTACAGCTGAAACGAGTGCTGCGACAATCTCCTGATAGAACCTGCAGTTGAGAACCTAGTTGTTTTGGACAAGTCTGAGAATCAGGTCTCTGCAAGTCACTAAATCATCCCAAGCTTCTTCATCGCTCACCCAGAGTTGAGCAGGTTCTGATGGAGAGACACGTAATGACCGGTCAACTTGCTGGGCAAGATGAGCTGCTAAGTTGCCATGTTTTCGAGCGACATCAATTCGGTTTTCCAGTTCGTTATCTACCACACCCTCACTTCGAGCCCATTCCTTCAATTGACTCCATTGACTGTCTTCAAAGTTGATCGTCGCAGTCCCCTGACCTACCTGATCCCTGGTCTTTGCTAAATGAAGGGCTGTCTCGATTGATGCTCTGACACAGACGCAACACCCCATGAAAGCGTGGGCGTAGAACGCCTTTAGAGCCTCGCCGAAAAGGTCAACCGCTTGCCCCATAATGATCCATTTGTCAATCACGTTTTTGTTTGTAGTTAGCGAATGCCAAAGTTCGGTAGTAGCCAAGGCAATCTAACCCCCTCTTCCTAGGCTCGGTCCCCCGATAGTCATAGAAAAAGGGCGGGGGTTCAGGGGGACGTAGTGAAAGCGACAGGCTGCAGCCAAAGCGAAGTTGCACATCTTAGCAGACTCGTTATCTCAAACGGTTGGCGTTTTCTGGGGCTCAGCAGTCGTAGGTGGACTTGGAGTGGCTTCCGTTGTAGGTGCCGGTGTTGGTATTGGTGGCTGGAGTGGGGCCGTCGGTTTGGGTGCTGGCCGCTGGGCTTTCCTTCGCTTCACCGTTTTTTTGCTGACTTCTTCCCTTTCTTGCTCTTGGGCAACGTTTCACCTACCTACAAAATATCGTAGATCGCAGATATGGCTTTGATAGCAATATAGCGCTTTGCAAGCTGCGTTCTTATCGCGCTTGGTGGACACGCCGACTGAAGGGAGCGTGGCAGATAATCGTCAAGCGCTCCGACTTCCAGTTTCCACACTTCCAAGCGATGGAGTTCTCATTTAGCCCTAGTAAGCCTTAACCCCAGTAAGTAACTAAGGCGGGTAGCGCAGTAGAACTTACGTGCCGAGGCGATTGGATGGGTGGAGTGAAAGCTTTCCTCCGAGAGACGCTTCAAAATTTGATTGTACAACTTCTTGTTCTACTCATCATCGGCGGCCTCGGTCTCCGACTCTCAGTCAACGTCTCATCCATCTTGGGCATCCAAGAATTTGTGTGGAACAATTCCCTGATTCTCGTTTTAGTCATCATCGGAGGAATCTTGGGTGCGAGAAGATACCTAGTCGCAAGAAACCTGCATAGACGGCCACGAATAGGAATAGTCAGGATAAAGCGAAGACCGGCGTACGCCGTTCGCCAGTTCAAAGTGACCCTCTACGGCGTCACATGGCGGATACTCTACGGAGTTTCAACATCCCTCAACGAACCGTACGTTTTCGTGGAACCCTCCCCATACTGTCCAAAATGCGACTACGAACTCGACGCAAAAACGAAAAGCGGATCCCTAGGCTTCCGAATAAAGCACGTCTGGCATTGCGTGCCATGCGATCAAGATTACGATCGGAACAAGGATTTGTTCGATGAGTACGAAATTGTGGAAAAACAAGTTGAAGCCTCCATCAGGAGCGGAAACATCAGCGTTTAGGACGAGAAAGATTTTTTCTGGAAAACGTTCTAGAAGGAATTCGTTGGCACGCGATCACTTACTTCGTGAGATCAGAAGAAAAAGTGGTGATTTTGCTCATCTTCAACTTTATTCTCTTCGATTCGTTAAACTGAACTTGCCTTCAACGATCAATTGTACTCCAAGGTTTTACTCAAACACCTTGAACTCCTTCCCGAGTCCTGTAAAGGTGAATGCGTTTCATGCTGCCACAAGTTTCGTTCGCCTGCGGGGTTTGGCCAAGGAATAATTAACCCACGATGCGAAAGCGAAGAGGAGAGCAAGTGTGACAAACATGAAAAACTCGACCCCAAAATGCCCACCATGATTACTCCGTACTGGTCCACATCCGAGGTCGGTGCGGGGGAGGAGACTCGGCCTCTGAAGGGCTAAATCGCTCCCGACTTTCGTCCTTGCTTCTTCAGATAGTCGAGTGAATTTGTGTGTTGACCGAGGTCTCAGAGGGCCTAGTTGTCTTCAGATGCCTTGCCGTGGCCAAGGTTTCTTTCGGCCGTTTGAGCAGCCCAATTAATGCTTGGTGCTTTTCACTGGCGCTCCGTTTCCTCTAAGCCGTTCACGCCAGTTTTTCCTTCTCGATCTCCAATACAGACTTCGGACCACAAATAATCCGAGGAATACGACCACGAAAATGACAAGGAGTTCCCCCGGGAAGAAGCCTCCCCTAGGAGCAGCAAAGTAAAGCAGCACAAGCGCAATGATGAGGCCGATAGGTAGCATAAGCAAGGTAGCGACAGCGCTGCCCCCAGGTAGACCACGTTCGGATTGACCTGACATCGAAACTTGTTTGTTCATGTTCGATCTAGTCTCAAATGTTAGAGACAGTCCACGTGATAAATGGTTGGTGCTGAATTATGGTCAGCGATAGACAACTGAGCAATTGTATGCTCAGGTCGATAGCCTTGCGAATGAGCCCAGACTGAGAATTGCGATGTCGGCGCCCGATGAAATGAGGAACATCAAGTTTCTCTTTGATAGAATCCGCGGTGGCAGCAGTATGGAGCCGGGCTACTGACCGGTCACGTTTTTGAAATCAAACAGCCACATCTGACCTGGATATTTAGGTCCTAAACCCAAGTTGTCGTAGACCACCAACCTTGTGCCGTCAACGTTCCAGTCGGGGTCGGCCAGAGAGACGCCATCAGGGATATAGTTCGGGCTAGATGGATCGTCAAATGATGTTAGCCGCTGTTTGTTTGAACCGTCATAGTTCATCATCCATAGATCACCTTCGAAATGCGAGTGCGTCCATGCAGTGCCGGTTGTTGACATATACACCAATCTGTTACTGTTTGGCATAGGCGTAGGGAACTCCTCCCACTGATCAATGGTATTTGTCAGGTCAGTGAGTTTTCCAGTGACTAAATCCAACGAATAGATGTCCATACCAAACTGACCCATACCGAGCTCTAAATTGCCCATGAAAAACAAAATTCTATCGTTCAGGCTGAATCCGTGTGGTTCATAATAGTATTTTTGCGCTCCGGGAGTATAGGTCGTGATGTTCCGAACCGAAGGCACGCCACCTGCCGAAACAACAAACTCGCCCACTTGCAGTTCCCAGGCGCCGTAAGGTTCCGGAGTTGTAGCCAAGCGTTGTCCCCAAACGATTTTGTTGCCGGCCCAAGAGAACTGTGGATGGATAACACCGCCTTGAGGTGCCGGCACATGCGTGACCGGCCAATAGTTCTTGCCTGCCGCATCCATGATCCACAGGTCATTGTTCCAGCCCGCACCTGGGCGGGCCAAAGCATCACCTACAGGACCAAGCGAGGGGTTTTGTTGGACTTGAAGGGCAATGAATCTACCATCAGGCGACCAAACCGGGTTGCCCTTGTTTAGGGGCGGCAACGTGGTAGCGCCACAGGTTAGACAAGTATCACCGGTGCCGTCTGGCTTGATGGTCCAGACATCATAGTAACCGACTGGACTCTGCTTGTCATAAGCAATCAAGTTCGTGGATCTCGACCACGAAACTCTACCGGAATTGTTTGAGATGATCTTCAGATTTGTCAGGGTGGGTTTTGAGGTTGGTAGTGAGGGAGGCTTGCCTGAACTTGAATTTCTCATTGAAGTTCTATTAGAAGCGTAGATCAGAACCATAGCAAAAACAAGGCACAATATGATTATGCTTGCGGATATCTTCCTCAACTGGCCACTCGCCTTCAAGGAATTCATTGTGAAGTTCTTAAATTTTGGTCCTAGGAGGACACTACAAGCAAACCCTATGAAGAGTCACCAATGGTCCTGATCTTCGCACGGTGGAAGGACGAACGGCCAGACGCCACTGAGAAGCGTTCGATTAGGTGAGACCGCGAGACGCCACTAATCTTCATCAGCTCTTTGTCGCCCGGAAGAAACGCGTGACAACGGAAAGATTTGGACGCTTAAAGAGGAAATGCAGATCAGAAGACGACGCCAGCCAAAATAGGCGTGCCTACTGTAATACCAAGAAAGCCCTCACTAAACAAGTCCCGGTTGCTCCAACAACTCAGCTAACTTACCATCTCAGGAAGCTGGCAAACTCCGGTGGGATCTAAGTCCATAACAATGCAAAAATGTGTGCAGGCACTACTCTCGGTTCGTCTGAGATCTGTGACCAAGGCCGAGTCATGGGAACCCTATTCGAATAGTGGTTCTCGGCGGCCGCACCATCTAGACATTAACGTATAGACATTGGCAAGCTGCCATGTTCAGAACATGTCCGTTCTATAGCGCTTGGCGGATTGAAGCAACTCAGTTGGGTAGAGATGCGCGCATATGAACTTCCAGTTCAAAATTGACCGGGTCCGGTGGGTCCCACGTGGAAACTCATGTGGGACACGAAAGGAGCTTTTGTAATGACGGTTCCGCTTATGGTGTTCAGATTTTCAAGGCTCTGTTTTGCCCACAAGTGGAGACTTGGTAAATTGGTGTCGGGAAGGAGCCTACTTCTGACGATGCAAATATCTCCCGAATCCCTCATTATCCGCGATTGCAGAATCCGGCTTGCAAAGATTACCGATTGAATCTAGTCGCACTTTTTAGATTGCGTGCCATTTTTCTCAGTTTCTCCATTGCTTTGTCGGGGGTTTTTTGGTTCTGTTCTATCGCTTTTACGAATGCGCTTCCGACAATTGCTCCGTCCGCTCCTGCTGCTACCACCTTTCTGACGTGTTCCGGAGTCGAAATGCCAAACCCGACCGCGAGCGGAACCTTGCCCGTTGTGTTGGGCAGGAATTGTTTGACGAGGTTGATCGTGGAGTCCTGCATTTGGGTTCTGGCGCCGGTTACTCCGTAGACTCCTACGAGGTATAGGAAGCCGGACGTATGATCCACGATGCTCTCAAGTCGCTTGTTGGTTGTGGATGGTGCTGCGAGGAATATCGTGTCTATTTGATTCTGCTTCGCAGCATTCCAGTAAGCGTCAGCTTCCTCGAGGGGTAAGTCTGGGATGACTAGACCTTCAACCCCGCTTGCCTTGGCCATGTTCAGGAATTTGTTCAGGCCCATTTTGTGGACTGGGTTGTAGTAAGTCAACAGAACGATGGGAATCTCATGTTTCTTTCGGATTTCCTTCGCTATGCTCATCACACGTGGTGGTGTGATTCCGGCTTTCAGCGCCCTTGTTGACGCTTTTTGGATCGTTGGTCCGTCCGCTATTGGATCAGAGTACGGGATGCCGAGTTCGATTATGTCCGCCCCGCCTTCAATCAGCACCTCAGCCATCTTTGGTGTGTATCTTGGGGTGGGATCGCCTGCGGTCACGTAGGCAATTAATGCAGCTTCATCCTCTGCACGTAATCTTGCAAAGGTCTCGTCGATCAGGGTCAAGTCTGCTCCTCCAAAAGTTTGGCGACCACTTCCACGTCCTTGTCTCCCCTTCCTGAGATCGTGACCACTGCGATTTGTTCGCTGCTCATGGTGGGTGCGATCTTCTTCAGGTGCGCCAGAGCGTGGCAGGATTCTAGGGCGGGGATTATTCCCTCCATCTTGGATAGTTCTTGGAATGCGGCGAGGGCTTCTTTGTCGGTTGCGGCGACGTACTGGACGCGTTGCAGGCTGTGGAGGTGGGAGTGTTCTGGGCCTACACCTGGGTAGTCGAGTCCTGCAGAGATGCTGTAGGTTGGGAGTATCTGGCCGTGGGCATCTTGCAGGATGTAGGTTAGCATGCCATGCAACACTCCCTCTGAGCCCGCACAGAGGGGAGCCGCATGCTCTCCGGACTTGATGCCTTTCCCTCCGGCCTCGACGCCATACATCTTTACGTCCTTGTCGTTGAGGAATGGGTGGAATGTTCCGATTGCGTTGCTTCCGCCTCCAACGCACGCAAAGAGAGCGCTCGGCAACTTCTCTTCTTTCACCAAAATCTGTTCTCTTATCTCTGTTCCAATTACGCTTTGAAAATCTCTCACGATCATGGGATACGGATGAGGGCCAACGACCGATCCTATCAGGTAGTAAGTTGTTTCAGGGCTCGCCGTCCAATCTCGGAGAGCCTCATTTACTGCGTCCTTCAGCGTTCTTGAGCCTGAATCAACAGGATGCACCTTGGCGCCGAGCAGCCGCATTCGAAAGACATTCAACCTCTGCCTTTCCATGTCCTCGGTGCCCATGTAGACCTCCGCATTCAACCCTAGGGCAGCGCACGCGATTGCCGTAGCCACTCCGTGTTGTCCAGCGCCGGTTTCCGCAATCACCCTCTTCTTTCCCATCTTCTTGGCGAGTAGAGCTTGGCCGAGTGTGTTGTTGATCTTGTGTGCTCCTCCGTGGGCAAGATCCTCTCTCTTGAGATAGATCTTCGCCCCGCCGTATCTTCGAGTAAGATTCTGAGCAAAGTATAGGGGGGTGGGCCTGCCGGCGAACTCGCTTAGGTAGTGGTCAAGTTGACTCTTGAATTCCAGATCGTTCTTGAGTTTCAGATATGTTTCTTCAAGCTCGTCAAGGACAGGAATCAATGTTTCAGGTACGAAGCGTCCTCCATACCGACCGAATTTTCCGCTAAATGGCTGTATGTCTTGAATGTTCAGAGTCTCACTTCCTTGGCTTTCCTCACGAATTCAACGGTTTTCACGGGGTCTTTGATACCGGGCCGCGACTCGACTCCGGTTGAGACGTCAACTTCGTATGGTCTGACCGCATCTGTCGCGTGGCCAACGTTTTCTGGTGTGAGTCCGCCTGCGAGGATCATGGGAACCGGGTATATCGCATCCCTGATCTTTCGGCTCAGGTTCCAGTCGTGTATGCGACCAGTACCCCCGAGCCCTCCAACGCTGCAAGTATCAACGAGCAGAGCATCAGCGGATTACTGAGTGTGAGAGGGCGTCTGTCAATTGCATTTGGTGATGTAGCATTAACAGCGACTACCAGTCTTAGGTCGGGGGGTAATTTCTCTCGACAATCTAGTCCGAGAGGTACTCCATGCAGTTGTATGAATCTCGGCCTAAGTTTCTGGTACATTTCTTCAATCTTTTGGAGTTGGTTGAAGGCCGTTACTGCCACGCTGTCGATATGGTTTGGCAGTTTCTCGATCAGGTCTTTTGCTTTCTCGAGGGGGAGGTTTCTGGGGGAGTCTTCCACGTTCACGACGAACCCGATTGCATCGGCTCCAGCCTGAACCGCCATCTCCAGGTCGTCTTGCTGTGTAATGCCGCAGATTTTGACTTTCACCATGAAGACTAAGCTCCAGCGAGTTCTCGCACTTTGCGCTCAGGATTGGTTGCAGATATGATGGATGAGCCGACGAGGAAGGCTCTTGCTCCACTCTCTCTGAGGAAGCGAATGTGCTCCTCGGATTCTATGCCGCTCTCGCTGACCACAACGCGTCCTTTAGCGTCGCAAGAGTCCAAAATGGTCCTAGTCACCTGAAGATCGGTGTGGAAGCTTGAGAGGTCCCTATTGTTTATCCCAACGAGGTCGGCTTGCGTGTGAAGGGCTTGTTCGAACTCCTCTTTCGTGTGGGTTTCGAGCAGTACTTCGATTCCTTCTTTGTGGGCTAGACTGATCATCTCGTCCAGTGGTGTGTCGCACAGGCCTCTGTTGAACAGTGAAGCGATCAGCAGTATTGCGCTCGCTCCGATCTTGGTTGCGGCTTCAACTTGGATAGGGTCGACGATTATGTCCTTCATGAGCCGTGGAAGGCCGCTTTTGCCCGCCGCCACGAGGTATTCTATTCTCCCTTTGAAGTGTCTCGGTTCAGTCAATACGGAGAGCGCTGCCGCACCGCCACGTTGCATCATCGAAGCTACGGCGTCAACGTCGATGTCTTGAACGATCGTTCCCTTGGATGGTGATGCGGTCTTGATTTCAGCGATTATTGGATTCTTCCGGCATTTCAGAATCGAATCCTTTAGCCCAAGAGCTGCAGTGCGCATGGGTTTTTTCTACATGGTAGTAGCCGTTGTTGATGGTTTCTTTCGCATCTCTTGCTAGGATTTCTAGGAAGTCACGCAATGACGTTCAGCTCTTCGAGTTTGGATGGGTCTCCGTTGGTGAATTGGACAAGGGAAACGAGCTTGTCGTAGGCTGCGCCGCTTTCGATTGATTGAGCCGCGAGTTCAAGGCCCTCCTCTATGGTGTCCACTTTTCCGCTGACCACGATGCCGGCTGCCGCATTGAGCAACACTATGTTGCGCTTTGGATCGTTCCGGAGGCAACGGTCGGTCAGGATCCTGCACGTTGTTGCGGCATTCTCTTGTGGGGTGGATCCGCGCAATGATTCGGGGGTGGTTCTTTCTATGTCCGAAATCTTCAGGTTCAACCAAGTGGCTGTGAACTTCTCCGTTTCTTAGCCACGAGATCTTGGTCTTTCCGATCGTGGATATCTCGTCTAGGCCGTCTAGTCCGTGTACGACCATTGCTTGTTTGGTTCCGAGGTGCAGGAGAACGTTTGCGAGAAGATCAGTTAGGGAGTTTTGGTATGTGCCCAAGAGTTGTGTTGGGGCGTTTGCGGGGTTGGTGAGTGGTCCTAGGATATTGAAGACTGTTCTGATGCCTATCTCTCTTCTGGGTTTGGCTGCGTGTTTCATTGCTGGGTGGAATTGGGGAGCGAACATGAAGCCGATTCCAATATTCTCTATGGCTCTTTCAACAGTGTCGGGTGGTGTGTCGAGTTTTAGTCCGAGGGCTTCTAGGACGTCGGCGCTTCCGCAGCTGCTTGTCACGGAACGGTTGCCGTGCTTTGCGACTGGTATGCCTGCGCCTGCTACGACGAAGGCCGATGTGGTGCTCACGTTGAAGGTCTTGATTTTGTCCCCTCCGGTTCCGACTAGGTCGACCAGGTTGTCTGCAACCTTTGGATGGATTTGGTGGCAGTGGTTTCTCATTACTCTCGCCAGTGCCGCTATCTCTTCGGTTTTTTCGCCTTTCATTCTGAGGGCTGTTAGGAATGCGGCGATCTGTTCGCCGCTTGCTTTGCCTTCCATGATCTCCTGCATGGTTCCCTCCGCCTCTGGCTCGGTCAGGTTCCGTCTGTTCAACGAGTTTTGCGATGGCTTCACTGATCGTTTGAGTAACCTCCTTCCATGAAGTTTGCAAGAATCTTCTTTCCTTCCCCGGTCAGGATCGATTCAGGGTGGAATTGTATGCCCTCGATTGGGTACTTTGTGTGGCGTACGCCCATGATCTCGCAGTCGTCGAGAGAGTAGGCTGTGGGTTTCAGGCAGTCTGGGAGTGAGAACAGGTTTGCTACGAGAGAGTGGTATCTTGTTGCTTCGAGTGGGTTGTCCACGGTTTGGAAGATTCCTTTGCCATCGTGTCTTACCCAGCTGGTCTTGCCATGCATGAGTTTCTGTGCTCTGACGATTTCTCCTCCGAAAGCATGTACGATTCCTTGGTGGCCGAGGCAGACTCCCAGTGTGGGCACGTGGGTGCTCACGGTTTGCAGGATGGAGAGGCAGTTGCCGAAATATCGTGTGTCGCTAGGTGTTCCGGGTCCGGGTGAGAGAATTATCTTGTCCGGACTAAGTCTGTCAACTTCTTCTGCAGTTATTTCGTTGTTCCTGTAGACTGTTGGTGTTCCGCCCAATTCGCCGATGTACTGTGTGATGTTGTAGACGAAAGAATCGAAATTGTCAATGACTAGCACGTTCAAATTTCCTCACCCGCCAAGGCCAGCGCCTTCATGAGAGCCGCGCTCTTGTGATCTGTCTCGAACCATTCTTTTTCTGGGTCTGAGTCGGCCACTATTCCTGCGCCGACTTGGATGGAGGCTCTGTCGTGGTTGGTCGTCAGGGTTCGGATTGTTATGGCGAAGTCTGCGTTTCCATTGTTCGAGAAATATCCTACGGCTCCCGCGTAGGGTCCTCGTCGTGTGGGCTCAAGTTCTTCAATGATCTCCATGGCCCTGACCTTGGGTGCGCCGGAGACTGTTCCGGCGGGGAGCATCACTTTGAGAACGTCAAATGCGTCTCTGTCTGAGCGCATCGTTCCGACGACTTTGGAGACGATGTGTTGTACGTGGCTGTATTGGTGGACCGTCATGAATTCCGGAACTTTGACCGATGCGAACTCAGCCACCCTACCCACATCATTCCTTGCCAAGTCCACTAGCATCACATGTTCAGCCCTCTCCTTTGGGTCTGAAAGCAGCTCCTCGGCCAGAGCCTTGTTCTTCACGGGATCGTCGTTTCTCGGTCTGGTTCCAGCTATGGGGTAGGTTTCCAGATTGCCACGGTCAACTCTGAAGAGACTTTCCGGGCTCGAACCCACTATCCGCCGTTCGCCCATTTTGAGGAAGTACATGTAGGGTGAGGGGTTGATGGTTCGCAGAGCTTTGTAGAATGGCAGTAGGCTGCCTGTGAGTTTGAAACTGTAGCGTTTTGACAGAACTACTTGAAAAACGTCCCCGGAGGAGATGTACTCCTTGGCTTTCGTAACGGATTTCTTGAACTGTTCTTTGGCTGGGTTTGGTGTTGGAGAAGTGTATCTGAGAGGTTCAGGATCAGCAGTTGTCCTTTGAATTAGATCTTCTAATTCGTTCAGTCGACTTGCGCTCTGATGGTAATAGTATGCTTCTTTGTTGATGTGTTCGAAGACTACTCCGTCGTCGAAGAGAGCCATCTCTATGTCGGGATATTCTTGATCGTCTAGGGT
>CAWIHH010000002.1:0-45319 GCA_963835925.1 Candidatus Bathyarchaeota archaeon | reverse complement strand
GGATAGGAATGCGAGTCAGAGCTGTCTGGGCGGATGAGTCAGTGAGAAAGGGCTCGATTACGGATATCAAGTACTTCAAGGGAGTGGAGTGAGGTCGAATGAGCTCTGAAACTATCAGAGTGGAAGGCGACTTCCCGGTACACTTCAGGTATACGGTTGGAGTCGCGGGTGAAAGATTCTTCCGTGAAGTGATGGAAAACGGCCGACTCATCGCCAGCCGCTGTCCAAAATGTAACCTGAACTACCTGCCCCCGAGGATCTATTGCGAAAAATGTCTCTCAAAGCTCGATGAGTACGTACCCATAGATAACAGTGGGACTGTAGAAACGTTCACCAAGTGCCATCAGGATGGTGATGGAAAAGAACTCGCTCAACCCATTGGCGTAGCCCTTGTGCGTTTTCAGGGAGCTCACGGTGGAATCGTTCACAAGACCAAAGGCGAATTATCTATAGGCGACAGGGTTCGGGTGGTCTTCAAGGAAAGATCGAAGCGAGTGGGTTCGATTCTGGATATTGAGCACGTCGAGAAAATTCCCTGAACTTAGCTCCATCGCTCCTTTCTCACGTGTTCTTCGATATGGTCAACGATAGTCTTCAACGAGGTCCCTGGTCCAAAGTTACCCGTTATACCCATTTTCTCCAATCGTGGCTGATCCTCTTCAGGAATTATTCCTCCGCCCACAAGGAGAATGTCACGCGCATTCCTGACTCTCAGCGACTTGGCTACCTTGGGGAATGCGGTCATATGAGCCCCGTTGAGCAAGCTCATCGCGACAACGTCCACGTCTTCATCAATAGCCATCTGTGCCACCTGCTCTGGGCTTGCCAGTAACCCCGCGTAGATGACCTCCATACCTGCGTCTCTGAGAGCTCTACACAGAACCAGAGCGCCACGGTCGTGCCCGTTTGGCTGTATTCCTACGCGAGCCCGGGTTTGGCCACTAGCACCCTGATCTTCGCATTATGTCGCTTACCTGTCACAACCTTGGTTGCTGAGATTATCTCACCACCAGATTATAGAATCGATGGCTCCTTCCACTCGCCAAAGACTTGCCTCCCGACATCGATAATCTCTCCCAGAGTGGCATATGACTTTACGGCGTTGAGCATAGGATATATGCAGTTTGAATCAGGCTTTTCAAATGATTTGCGTAACGCCTTGAGAGCCTCTTTCACCACTTCTGCATTTCGCATTTTCTTCACTTCGTGCAGCCTTGCGATCTGCTTGTGTCTGGCGTTCTCATTGATCTTCAATGTTTGAATGGGCGATGATTCATCCATCTTATTGGTGTTGACGCCAACAACGAGCCTACGGCCCTCTTCCATCTGTCGCTGGTATTTGTAGGCGGTGTTTGCGATTTCCTGCTGAATGAAGCCTTTCTTTAGAGCTGAAAGCACTCCGCCAAGGTCCTCTATCTTTGCGAGGTATTCGTAGGTGCGCTGCTCCATCTCGTCGGTTAGCCACTCCACATAGTATGAGCCTCCGAGGGGATCGATCACGTTCGCCACACCCGTCTCCTCAGCCATGATCTGCTGGGTTCTCAGCGCTAAGAGTGCTGCTTGTTCAGTGGGAAGAGCCCATGCTTCGTCGTAGGCATTTGTGTGCAGTGACTGTGTACCTCCAAGAATGGCGGCTAACGCTTCAACCGCCGTGCGCACGATGTTGTTCAGGGGCTGTTGCCATGTCAACGATACTCCCGAAGTCTGGGTGTGAAAACGCATTAGAAGCGAACGTGGGTTTCGGACATGGTATTTGTCCTTCATCACTTTGTACCAAATTCGTCGCGCTGCTCTGAACTTAGCGATCTCCTCGAAGAAATCCATCCCGCAGTTGAAAAAGAATGAGAGCCGTGGTGCGAAATCGTTCACCTTCAGTCGAGCCTCAATTCCAAGGTCAACATATGCGAAGCCGTCCGCTAGGGTGAAAGCAAGTTCCTGTAAAGCGCTTGAACCGGCTTCACGGATATGGTAACCGCTGACGCTGACATAGTTCCATTGCGGCAAATGTTTAGTTGAATAAAGCATCATGTCTCTGATTATTCGCAAGTGGGCTTCGGGGGGATACACCCATTCTTTCTGGGCGGCGTATTCTTTCAATATGTCTGTCTGCACGGTGCCTCGAAGTATCTGACCTGAAACACCCCCGTTCTCAGCGACAGCGATGTACATGCACGTGAGTACAGACGCCGGTGCGTTGATCGTCATGGAGGTGCTCACTTCGTCAAGTGGGATTTGGTCAAGAAGGACCTCCATATCCCTGAGCGATGAAACATTAACGCCACATTTTCCAACTTCGCCTTCCGCTCGCGCATGATCAGCATCAAACCCATAGAGGGTGGGCATGTCGAAAGCGATACTGAGTCCAGTCTCGCCCTCCTTCAACAAATACTTCAGCCGGGCATTGGTCTCTTCTGGCGTGCCGTATCCGGAGAACATGCGCATGGTCCAGAAGCGCCCTCTGTACATTGATGGGTATATTCCGCGTGTGTACGGTGCCATGCCTGGCAAACCGTAATCATCAGAGTAACCGTGTGATGATACATCATTGGGAGTGTAGATTCGTCGGAGAACCATGCCCGATGGATTTTCGAATACATGCTGCCGCTCAGGCGCTTTCTTAAGCCACTGTCTCAATTCTCCGTTTTCCCATTTACTCACCTGACGCGAAATCTGCTGAAGTTCCGTGGCGCTGTACAATTTCCCTCGTTTGCGTCTACTTCGCGCCACCTTGTCCATTGCGCTTTCCCAATAATTCCGTGATTTCTTTTGAGGCATTAGCTATCACGGTCGAGTGGAGAGTTGGACCGGAAGGGCCGTTAATGTTCTTTTGGGTTCACGGGCAACCTCCAATTTAGGGCAGTTTTAGAAGGAGTCATGTGGAAAGGTTGATCGTTTGCCCATGAAAATGGATCAATTCCTTTCAGGTTCAGGATTCCCAGTTAAACCCGTCTACGTTAGCGTCGACTCGGATTCAAGCCGCAGCAAGCTCGGAAACCAGGACACTTCCCCTTCACTCGCGGCATCTACCCGGAAATGTACCGTAGAAAGCTCTGGACAATGCGGCAATACACAGGTTTCGGGAGCGCCGAAGCGACGAATCGCAGATTCAAGTTTCTCATAAAACAAGGTCAGACCGGATTGAGCGTGGCATTTGACCTGCCAACCCAGCTGGGGATCGACTCTGACAGCGAGAAGGCAGAGGGCGAGGTGGGGAGAGTTGGAGTCCCGATTAGCTCGGTCGAGGATATGCGCGTTCTCTTCGAAGGGATTCGTCTTGGGCAAATAAGCACTTCAATGACGATCAACGCTACCGCTGCAATAATGCTGGCAATGTATTCAGCGGTCGCTTCTTCACAGGGCTCATCAATTTCTGAGTTGCGCGGGACCACTCAAAACGACATTTTGAAAGAGTACATCGCACGTAATACCTACATCTATCCGCCCAGCGCCTCGTTGAGGCTAGCGGTAGACATTATAGAGTTTTGTTCGAAGAAGATGCGCCAATGGTATCCCATTAGCATTAGTGGTTACCACATCAGAGAAGCCGGCGCGAACGCTGTTCAGGAGCTGGCGTTTGCGTTTGCAAATGCCGAAGCGTACGTTGAGGCATGTATCGAGCGTGGACTTTCTGCCGATGACTTCGCTCCCAGATTGTCATTCTTCTTCGCTTGCCAGAATGATTTCCTCGAAGAGATTGCCAAATTTCGAGCCGCACGCCTAGTATGGGCACGCATAATGAAAGAGAAATTCCACGCCAAGAAGCCTGAGTCAATGATGCTGCGTTTTCATACACAGACAAGCGGGGAAACATTAACCGCGCAACAGCCGTACAATAATGTGGTGAGAGTGGCACTCCAAGCACTTGCCGCTGTTCTTGGTGGGACGCAGTCTCTTCACACGAATTCACTTGATGAAGCCCTTTCGCTCCCAACTGAAGAAGCGGTAAAGATTGCATTGCACACACAGCAAGTGATTGCGTATGAGACAGGTGTTGTGAATACAGTGGACCCTTTGGGTGGCAGCTTCTATGTTGAGACCCTGACGACCCGCATCGAACAGGAAGTGTTCAATGAACTGGGGCGTATACGGAAGCTAGGAGGATCAGTCAAGGCGATCGAGAAGGACTACATTCAAGCTCGAATTCGGGATAGCGCCTTCAAACAACAACTTAATGTTGAAACTGGCAAAAAGAAAATCGTAGGAGTTAACGTGTTTGCTGAAAGCGAACCGAACCGAATCAGGATCCATAAGATTCAACCCGCTTTGGTGAGGAGACAAATCTCCCGGGTGAAAACATTGAAGAGGAGACGCGACTCCGGCAGGGTTGACAAACAGCTGGATACGCTTAGAAGAGCGATAGGCAGCGAACGGAATCTGATCCCATACGTGATTGGTGCAGTGAGGGCGAAAGCCACAACCGGAGAGATAAGCGACATCTTCAGGAGAACCTTCGGCGAATTCCATCCAAAGTCAACGGTTTAGGATCTGAGAGAGGCTCGCTGCTTGGCAAGAACCATTTCAAAGAAGTCTTTGAAAGCCCTGCTGCGCAAAGCGCTCAAGCATGATCGCCGAGCAATCGCCCAGCTGATGACCGTTGCCGAGAACGATCCTTATGCACGAATTGAAATTCTCTCCAAATTGTACAACCGAACTGGCCAGGCATGCATTGTTGGAATAACTGGTCCACCAGGTGCAGGGAAGAGTACACTGATCGCAGAACTGACAAAGCAATATCGCGAGACAGGCGCCACCGTCGGAATTGTGGCAGTGGACCCTAGCAGTGAGATAACTGGGGGAGCCTTACTGGGCGACCGAATCAGAATGGCCGACCTGGCCTCTGATTCTAACGTCTTCATTAGAAGCATGGCCACGTGTGGTCAGATGGGCGGAATAGCGCGTGCCACGGAGGATGTTGTACGGATCCTGGATGCATCCTCAATGGACTACATTCTTGTCGAAACTGTCGGCGCCGGACAGTCAGATGTGGACATCAAGGGCTTAGCCGGCACAATAGTTGTAGTAACCGCACCCGGATTGGGAGATGAGATTCAGGCGCTGAAGGCTGGCATAATGGAGATCGGCGACATCTTTGTCGTGAACAAGGCGGATAGGGAAGGCGCCGAACAATCAGTTCAAGGATTATACTCTATGATTGCGATGGTGGAGAAAACAAAAGGTTGGCGACCACGAGTGCTTAAGACCGCCGCGCTGTCGGGTCAAGGGATATCGGCTTTGTTAGAAGCGATTAACCAACACATTCAGTATATGAGAAGTTCAGGAGAACATGGGACGAATGACCTGCGTATACGTAAAGAAATTGTCGATGCGACCAAGAGATATTTCGAAGACATAACGTTACAGGAACTCGCTTCAACACAGGAATTCCCGAAACTCGTCTTACAAGTTAAGAGACAAAAAATTGATCCCTATACGGCAGCACGCAGACTCCTGCGGCGCATGAACGAACAGAAATGAAGTATCCACTTACGAGAAAACTCAGCAACTTGAATATCCATTGCCAAGCTTCGGGATCAATTTCTTGGGGAGGAGCGCTGAGCTCCTAACGCTCTAGCTCGTAATTTGCGCCATTATTTCCTTGAGTTGTTCTTCGTCAATCATTCCGCGAGCATTCAGCCTGTGAGCTATATGCGTCATTGTAGCGAAGGCGTGAAGCCTAACGCCTGCCTGTTTCAAATTGGCTCCTCCTCCTTGTTGCCTGTCGAGCAGAACTAGGGTATCCTCGACGACTGCGCCCTCTGACCTAATTGCCTCGACGGCTTCGATTATATTCTTCCCGGTTGTGATAACATCATCTATGACTAGCACTTTGTCAGCCGGTTGCAGAATTCCTTCAATTCTGCGGCCGCGGCCGTGCTCTTTTTCCTCTCTTCTCACGTACAAGAATGGTTTTGCGAGATTGAAGGCCAAGACGGCAGCGTATGCAATCCCGGCTGTAGGGATCCCGGCGAGACGCTGTGAACGTTTGGCGAGATTTGTATCAAGGACCGTTGTATAGAAACCGATCACGCGACGAAACGCTTCTGGGTCACTCGGGATAAGTCGCATGTCAATATAATAGGGGCTAAGAATACCGCTTGCCAGCTTGAACGTTCCAAATCTCAGACTGCCAGTTTTCAGAAGAATATCGCAAAGCTCATTTTCTCGCCTTTTGACTGGGGTGCTCATTTTATCCTGCCAACTAGAGATTGGCCTTCAACAGGTTTATTCCTTTGCAAATCACCGATAGGCCTCTGATTTCGGGGCTTGAGACCGACAATTGACCATTGAAACAGGAGCATCTAACTGGACAGGTTTGCATGTTGTAAAGTCGATCTGGGATAGCTAATGGTTGAGATTTGGCTTCCGTATGGATCGTCTGACATTCCTGCACGTGTACCGGAAGAAAGACTTGTTGACATTCTAAAGCCACACGCAAGAGAGAGCAACCTTGACCTAGTGGAAGAAACGAAACGCCTGATCGGATCGAATCAGGATTTCCAAGATGCTGCGAAGAATGCAAAGCGTATCTGCATCGTGCTAGGGTCAAGTTCCATCACCCAGCTCACCACAAGCCTAACCCAGACAGTGCTTGAGGGCTTGGCAGCGATCGGAATTTCACACAGCTCCATCACAGTACTTACATCTGTGGGTGCACCAAAACCTGATCCAACTCTTCTTGGTGACACAAAAACCATTATTCATAATCCATTATCCTCGGCAGTGACGCAGATCAAGGATCTCAAGTGTGATTTCCCTGTGTCGCTTAACTCGTCTTTCACAGAAGCTGACCTGAGCATCCTCATCGGCGAGCTCAAACCTCACAGTTTCCTCGGCTACTGCGGACTCTCTGACACACTTTTCCCGGGCCTAGCCTCCCAAGATTCTGTGCAAAGCCATCTCGCGAACAGAAAAGGCGGAGTCATTTCGGACCTAGCCCGAGAACGCGCCGAAATTACAAATTCCTTCAGGAACCTATTTTCGCTCGGCTTGGTCCTCGACGCTAACCTGCTGCCAGCTAAGATGCTTCTAGGTAACTTTCAGAACTGCCTGGAACAATTGAAAAGCGCGGTGCAGTCTGTGTGTTCGGTGAGCATTGATCGAGCTGCGGATATAGTGATAATGAGTGCGGGGGGCAAACCGGCGGATGAATCACTTCTGACTACTGTTGAAACACTGCCCGTTGCTATTCCGGCGCTCAAGAAGGACGGTGTGTTGATAGTTGCTGCCGAGTGTCCCCTGGGTCATGGTGATACTGAATTCTATGAATGGTGTGCTGAACGTAAAGAGCCTCGCTACCTGGAAGCCCGACTGAGGCACAACTTCAACTATAATGGTTTCAAAGCAGTGTCCTTGATGCGGACTTCGGAACGACACAGAATTTACCTCGTTTCAACAATGCCCGATCACTATGTAGAAACAGTGTTCGGCCTGCGTGCTGCTTCAACAGTCAACTCTGCTCTGCAAACCGTTCAACGTTCTATAGGTTCCAACTCAACAATATCCGTAATACCTGATGCTATGAGAGTCATACTCGCCAAGACGCGGCCAGCCGGGGCGGAGTAGATTCACGCAGTGCACCCGTTCAGGGTTCTCAAGTACTCTTACTCGTGCTTGAACCATATCGTTAAGGGCTGACTTAGTTTGTCATTCGTACTCGCGAAAACGGCTTTAATTCTTCTCATGTCGCTCTCCGCATTTGGCATTTCTTCTACGCACGGAGAAGTTCAGGGGCAGCTCGTGTATCAAATTGGAGCTCTAGGCGACGACGCGTCCAGAGGCAACTTGGGAGTATCCGTTCAGATACAGACCCACAGCTACGCTTCCTACCTCGGAGTCTTCGACTATTTCTGGGTTGGAAACAACTTAGCTGATGGTTCTTTCGTTCAATTTGGGTATAGCATCGAACCAGGCACCTACTGCCTCAACGGAGCATCCATTGCAGGAAGACACACCTGCTTTGATTCCTCTGAACAGATATCGGATTCCGATGCCCGATGGCAATGGCAATATTGGCCGGACCACGGAGGGCACGATTTCTATTATCAAATCGGCCCAGCAGGATCAGCGGGTGCAAATGGCACTTGGCATGAGTACAAAATTATCCCAGGTTCAGACAATTCCTGGGCATTTGAATTCGATCACATGCTTGTCGCTACCTCGCAGGTTCATGCCCAAGTCTCAGTGGAACCAGCATACATCACGGCAGAGAAGTCTGCGATCTCCCCCAGTTTGATCGGGAACTTGGGTCCAGTTGAATTCGGAAACTTGTCTTATCTTACACCTGATGGGTGGCGCCCGGTTGATTCGCTTATCTCATTTTCTAACTGTGGCCAGACCCCTGCATGTTCGGGGAATCCATACGGTATCGAGACGTTGCGACAAAACCTAATGATAGCAGGATCCGGTGTGAGCGGATCAGCAAGCAACTCACTACTTTGGACAAGCAGGCATAGTACACTCGGAGTCCAAGTTCCTCAAAGCGCGAAATTCTCCATTTCGTTTCTCTCCGAGCAACAAACCTATCAAGGGACCACTTCAGTTTCAATTCCCCAAGGTGTGTATGCTTTTGTGACGATCTCCACCCCGAGTCTTGCAACTGCCGGTCCGCTAGGCGAGATGGGTGCGCGAGACCGATTTGAAGCCTGGACGGGAGACGTCAACTCAGGCAATTTGACTATTCGCGTTCTGATGAACACAAATAGGCAAATCTCCTCAGTTTGGGCTACTCAATTACTCGACCCAGTCCTAATTGCTGCAGCGATAGGCGGCGTTGTACTGGTTGCTCTGATCGCAGGATTCAGAAGGAAAGAATCATCTTAACGCAATCAAGAAGCTTCTCGGATCTTCTTGATCCCTTCCAGGGCTTCTTCGGCCATCTTGTCGCGCCTTTCGATTATTCGATCGTAATAGACTGTGACCGCCCCTAAGGGAAGAAGCCCCAGCCCGTAGACGGAGAGTGCCCTGAATTGATAGAAGGGAGACCAAACCGAATCCAGATAGAAGGTGTATGAGCTGTTGTAGCTTGTGATCCGCAAAATATATGGTCCTGGTCTGGTGGCGTTCGTGAAAACAACTAGGCCTTTTTCGGAAGGCGCAAATGCTACGTTTACCAAAGGCGGGCCCATAATTGTTTGCGCTCCCTGATCGAACGAGGCCAGGAGGACCACGGTTGACCCAGCCCGATTGCTGAGTACGCTGAAGCTTATGTGTTTACCAGTGTCAATTGGCCGTATGAGGTATGAATTGATCCAATAGAGAAGCGAAGATGAGAAATTCACGCCTGGTCCGCTTCCTTCAATTCGCTGAGGCGACTTGTAATTTGGCACCACCATGCCAACAAATAGGAAAAACACGGCGAGATTAATGAGGACAAGCCCGGTTGCTTCCCACTTTCTGATCGACAAAAGCGCAGCCTAAACGAATTTATCGGCGTGGTGGCAGGCCACGAAATGTCCTTCGAGAAGCTTATCCTCGAGCTTTGGGCCAATCTCTCTGCATATGTCCGTGGCGTATGGACACCGCGGGTGAAATCTGCATGCTTTGGGGGGATTAATGGGGCTGGGCACTTCGCCTGGAAGAATGATACGAGTTGTGTTATGGTCGACGTCTGGCACTGGAACCGCCGAGATCAGTGCCTGCGTATAAGGATGTAAAGGCTTGTCGAACAGCAGCTGTGATGCGGCTAACTCAACTATTTCGCCCAAATACATTACGGCGACACGTTGGCTGATTTGTCGAACTGAGCTCAGATCGTGCGAAATATACAGGTAGGAGAGATTCTTCTCCTGCTGTAGATTAATCAGCAGATTCAGGATTTGAGCGCGTATTGACACGTCCAATGATGAGACTGGTTCATCAAGGATAATGAATTTCGGATCAACTGCAAGCGCACGCGCGATTGCGATTCTCTGTCTCTGGCCACCGCTAAATTCATGTGGGTAACGTTCTGCATGGTATTGCTCCAGATTCACCATTCTTATGAGTTCGTAAACTCGATCTTTCCATTGGTTCCTTGGGATATTCTTGTGTATCGTGAATGCTTCGCTGATGATGTCGTATATCGTCATCCGTGGATCCAGTGAATTGTAAGGGTTCTGAAAGACCATCTGCATGTTTCGCCTGAGCATTTTCGGTTCGATTTGATTTCCATTTTGGAACGATTCGAATACATCCTTGCCATCGAACAGTACTGAACCGGAGGTTGGTTTTTCAAGGTGAAGGATGACTTTACCAGTTGTAGTCTTTCCACAACCACTTTCTCCCACTAGCCCAAGAGTTTCTCCTCTGAAGATGTCAAAAGAGATACCGTCGACAGCGTGCACCTCCCCCCTCTTCTTTTTTCGAAGAATTCCACGCTCTAAGACATCAAAGTGCTTAATCAGAGAAGCTACCTGAAGAAGCGGTTTGACTGAACCTATTGGTGCCTGCATCTCAGCCAGCTCTGCCTTCGAGCTTCAATTCCTGCCATCTATGGCACGCCACCTGGTGACCAGGCGCCATGCGCTCCATCAAAGGGCCCTCTTTCATGCACATCGTCTCCGCATATTTGCACCGAGGGTGAAATACGCATCCGGTCGGCGGTTCTATTAGATTTGGGATGTTGCCGGGAATCACTTCAAGTGCACGAGTTTGTTTGACACTGGGGACAGCTTTGAGAAGGGCTTCTGTGTAAGGATGTTTTGGCGATTTGAACAATGTGGAGGTGTCAGCAACCTCCATCACCTTACCTGCGTAAAGTACTGTGACTTGTTCAGTCATGTCCGCTATTATTCCCATGTCATGTGTGATCATGACCATTGTCATGCCTAATTCTCTCTGCAACTGTTTTAGCAGTCCGAGGACTTGCGCCTGAATAGTAACGTCCAAGTTTGTGGTGGGTTCATCAGCGAAGAGAAGCGTCGGTTCACAGGACAATGCCCGTGCGATTGCGATACGTTGTTTCATGCCGCCGCTTAACTCATGCGGGTAGGTTTTGAGTCTTTTTTCAGGATCCTGAATCCCAACTCGTTCTAGCAGGTGCAACGCGCGCTTGGAAGCCTGCTCTCTCGTCAAATCGCGGTGAAGCATCAAAATATCAGTGAGTTGTTTCTCGACAGTATAGACCGGGTTAAGTGACGTTGTTGGATCCTGGAACACTATAGCCATCTTAGGACCTCGAAGTTTGCGCATCTCATTTTCTGACTTTGACAGCAGTTCTTCGCCATCAAATTTTATCGATCCGTCCACGATGCGCCCCGGCCGGGGCACTATGCGCAGCACGGATTGCGCAGTCACTGATTTGCCGGATCCAGATTCTCCGACTAGTCCCACTGTTTGTCCTTGGTTAACTTCTAGTGAGATCCCATCCACTGCCTTCACTACACCTGCTTCTGTGAAGAAATACGTACGCAGACCAGAGATTTCTAGGAGCATTGTAGTCATCTCGCAGTATCTCTTACTCACGAAGCCTAGGATTGAGCGCGTCCGACAATCCGTCGCCCATCAAGTTGAATCCGAGAACACAAAATACTACAGCCAAACCTGGAAACAATGATACCCACCAATTAGTCCTAACGAAAGGGAACCCTTCATTCAAAAGGAGCCCCCACGTTGCAGTGTTCGCGTCACCGAAACCAAGGAAACTTACGCCTACCTCTGTCAAAATGAAACCCGCTATGCTAAGCGTCGTAATCACGATCACCGGCGACAGAATGTTCGGAACGATATGCCGGAAGAGTAGCCTGAATGAACTTGCTCCGAGCGAACGAGCTGCATGGATAAACTCCATCTCCTTGATTCTCAGGGTCTCTCCTCTAACAATGAAGCTAATACCCGACCATCCGAAGAACGATAGTATAAGCACAATCAAAGTCAGGCCTAGTCCCCTGAAAACCAGCACCGAAAACACCCTAGCGAACAGCAAGATGAGTAGAAGAACAGGTATAACGAAGAAAACCTGCGTCAATCCTAGCAAGATGTCTGATACGGCGCCTTTGAAGTATCCAGCCAGCGCACCTACCGCAACGCCAATGAGTGTTGTGATGATGCTTGCCGCGATTCCAACATACAGATCACCCCTTGCACCCCATATTGTCTCGCTGAAAACATCTATCCCGGAGCTCTCAACTCCAAATGGATGCTTGAATGACGGAGGAGAACCAGCATCGCCTTCGTATAGAGAAAGGTAGCTTCGCGCAGGATAAGGGGCGATATAGGGCGCAAATAATGCAACGGCAAGGAAGAAAACTACGATTGCACCACCAATGAGACCGGATTTGTTTCTTGTAAATCGACGCCAAGCGACTGACCACTGACTTGCCCCGCGCTTGGTCCTTTCCTTAGACAAACAACAGCCTCCTCAATCAATTACGACGCGCGGGTCAAGCAAAGCGTACAGCAAGATCTGTGATCAAGTTGGCAACCATGACCATTACGGTAATCACGATAGTTATTCCTTGAACTAGAGGAATATCGAGAGTGAGCGCTGCCTGTGTAAAGGCGTATCCCAATCCCGGCCATGAAAACGTCGTTTCTAGTGCAGGAGCTCCGCCGAGCGCAGCGCCAAATCCGAGTCCGATGATTGTCACGACTGGACTGATAGCGTTTCTCAGCGCGTAGCGATATGTTACTGTTCGCTCACTCAGACCACTTGCGCGAGCTGCGAGGATGTAATCCTGCCTCATGACCTCAAGCATGTTGGCCCGTACGAGGCGGACTATTGTAGCTAGGTCCACGTACACTAGCACGAAGGTGGGCAGAATCAGGTGCGAGATCTGATCAAGAATAGAGTTTCCCCACCAAGGGTAGCTAACGCTAACCGCTCCGCTGCTCGGAAGCCAGCCCAAGTCGAACGAGAATATTATTATCAGTATGATTCCGAGCCAGAAGCTCGGCATCGAATAGCCGAAAATTGCAGTAGATGTAATCGCGTAATCCGTTTTTGAGTATTGATGTTTGGAGGAGTAGACACCGACCGGTATTCCTATTACGACGGATAGGACCAATCGCGAGAATCTGCAGTTCCAACGTAGTGAAAGTCCAAGGGCCAATTTGCGAAATAACTGGTCTTCCGGAGATCGAGACGCCGAGATTTCCGTGCAAGAGATCCCATAGCCACAGAGAAAATCTCACCCAGACTGGCTGGTCGAGGTGGTAGTAGTGCCTCAGCGCATCAAGCACGGCTGGACTCGGGTTCCGTAGGCCTGCCCTAATAAGGGCGATAGGGTCGCCTGCAGCATTACCCACAGCGAAGGTCAGGATAGCAACTCCCAAAAACACGGGAATCATGAATAACAAGCGGCGTATAACATAACGCATAATGCTTGCCAATGCATTCCCTTATTCACGAATCCTCGAACCTCCGTGCAATTAACGTTTGCCGTTCATGAAAATTCGTTCGGCGGATATTTGAACTGCGAATTATAGACGCCCAGCGTTTCAGAAGAGAGCATAGCTGTCTTAGCAATCTTGCTTGAACTATTTGTGAGAAACCCTAAATATGATTCTTATCGGAATCTTAAACATGTGACTGGAAAATGTCGAATAAGGCTATCAAAAACATTATCGAAGGCATATCATTAGCACTTCTAATCTACGTTGCTGCTTCAAGTGCGGTACCATTCTATTCAACAACGTATATGCTCAGACGCCTGCGCTATTTTCTGTAACGTTGATCGCACCTACAGGAGGAAACACCGCTAGGAGACAGTACGCAAGCATCATCACAAGTAACATGATCACGTTAGGTATTGACGCGAAATTGTTCTACGTGAACTTTGACCAACTCTCAAATCGCCTATTCGCATCAACCGCAGCTCCCGGTTCGTCCTTTGGTCAAGGGGGTTACGATATTGGATTCATCGGGTTTGGTTTCACCTCGTATGTGCCCGACTTTCGGAGCAACTTTGACGGGAGACCTGCCTACCTCCCACCTGCCGGAAACAACTACGCGTATTACAACAGTCCCACAGTCAACTCCATATTCGACAAGCTCTACACGACTACGGATGTGGCAACACAGATCCAATTGACTCACCAGTTCCAAGAACAGATTTTTCACGATGCTCCATACAGCTATGTCTATGAACTAATTGATCCAGTACCAAGAGCTTCAAAGTTCACCGCCTGGGGTAGTCCTAACGTCTACAGCGAAGTGACCTTTCCGGACATCCAGCACTGGGGAGGAGCAAACAGTCTTACTCTTGCGGAAGCAGCTAACATTTTCCCCGGAAATAACTTGAATCCAGCCGGCACAACTGCTTCAAACAGCTTTTATGCGCTTTATGTTTACGGCGCAATAATGGGCGGATCTCTGCAGGAACCTGACCCACGCACTTCCAATTATATCCCTGGCACAGCTCAGAATATCACGTCGAGCGCAGACGGACTGACATGGACAGTCAACATCAAGCCAGGCGTAACATTCCAAGACGGAGTTGAGGTCACGGCTGATGACTTCGTCTTCACGCAATACGCTGAGACGAACCCAAAGACCGCTTCAATTAACCTGGGCAACAACGTTCAGTATCTGGGCAGCAAAGTTACGTTCACTTTCCTCAACGGAACATCTCGCGTTGACGATAACACTGGTCCAGGCGTGCCCGAAACAGATGGCTGGTGGAAGGCAACAAGCAGATATCAATTCCAGTTCCACCTCCCAAAGGTATACGCTTTCACGAGCATAATATACGGAGCCATTACCCCCCTCCCAATGCACATAATGGAAGGCTTCCCATTCGCAACGTGGGATAGTGCACCATTCAGTACCGCCAGTGGGCCGTACACTTACCATTGGAACACCAAGCAGTATGGTGGTTCGGGCAGCTATACTGCAGTCGGTCCTGTGGGTGCTGGTCCATACATCCTACAAAACTATGATTTCACCAATAACATTGCAACCTTGACCAAGTACCCTGGATACTGGAATGCTACCGGCCTACAAGCCCTAGGTCAGTTCACTATCAACACCTACAAGGTTCAATGGATCTCGAGCAAAGATTCAGCAATCGCAGCATTAAAGAACGGTCAAGTGGATTTGCTGGACTACAACTACGGACTTGCTGCAGACAAACCAACCCTACAGCAGATTCCGAATGTGAACATTATTACCGCTACTGAGTTGGGCTGGCAGGAGATGGGATTCAACATGAATAATCCTGTATTCGGCACGGGTGTCAATACACCGCTCGGAAAGAGCAATCCATCCCAGGCGGCCGAAGCGGCTCGATTGATCCGCAAAGCTATAGAGCCACATCATTCCTAGAGACCTGATCGTAAGCCAGCTCCTGGCCGGATCAGCTTATCCACTGGCTAGCTTCCTTGGTCCAGGATGGGGTGTCTGGTACGATCCCAGCCTTACGCCAGACAGCTATGACCTAAGTGCAGCGCATCACTTCTCCAACAAGCCGGCTATTCAGTCAGCCTTTCCCCACCTGCACAGATCGCGTACGCCGGATTTCCCAACATGATAACCGGAGTAACGATTACCGGCCTAGCCAGAGTTGCACATGAAATGATTGTCATCCAACAAAGCACCGATGGCGGCAGTACATGGACGCCAGTAGCTGCGGCCCTCTCGGACAACAGCAGCAAGTACCAGACCACGGCACCTGCACCTGTATTCGGAACCGCATTGTACAGAGCCAACTTCACAGGTTTGGTACTCAACGACACCATCTCAAAAACGGTCATGGCGCAAGGATTCCCTCTCAGCCAGGTCAACACATATGCCAACACAGCGTACCTGCAAGGTAATAGGCGGCTGCTGCCTCAAGCCTCAACAGACCCCATTACCGTGTCCACAACGACGAATGACCCCATAGTAGATCCTCGCAATTGTCATCGTCATCGCCATCGTCGCCGCGCTTGCAATGAGACGTCGCAAGAAGAAAACCTAGACAATCAAAACGCGCCTGCAGGACAAGCCTCGGGCGCTCCCCGTTTTTTTGCATTCTCCGCAGCTCTACGCTAGTTCGTAGACTGCTGCTATTATCAGTATTGAGAACAAGATGAGAGCCGCGAAGAGAAAAACAAGTGCTTTCCGTTCGGAATCTTTCCGCTTCGAAGCAGAATAGTTTTCCTTTGAAGTGAAGAACACTTTCCTGAATTGAGCCATCCCGATCGAAGACCCGAAATCCAGCAGACCTGCAAGGATCGAATAAGACAGCAACCTCCACCAGCATCATGTCGCCGATGGCTTCGACAAATGGAATACTTGAAAACGCTAAGAAGTAAGCAGCGACCCCATCGATAGCAAGCAGGATCACGTCCAGCAGAACGCCCTGCGAAGAATTTCGGAAAACCTTAACATAAGTCATGCTCGAACGTTCTAATTAGAACCGGGAATTAAGCTAGTGCTTAAGATTTGAGAAGCAAAAGGAAAGTTCAGGCAAGGAAGAAGGACCCGAGGCGGCTTCGCACATATTCTTTCTTGGTCACGATACTCATCATTATCATTATCATAGCGCTATCCTATTTCCAATCACTTCCAACAGTTGGACACATTCCTGCCACATTTGAATTCAAATCACAGGAATGGATGCCATATGTTCCCCGGGAAACCGAATATGTAGCATATGTAAATTATCGAACAGGCTTTCTCTATAACTCACAATTCTTCACTTTTCGGTGGGAACGACCTCTTGAACTCCCATCGTTGGGTTTCAGAATCCTCCCTATGGACATCACTTATGAAATTGTGATCCAATTGCCCGAACCGCAATTCAACGGGTCCACCACGCTACTCCGTCTAACGAGCAATAAGGAGACTGAACTTGCTAATGATTTGGGATTTGTAAACTCACGATGGTGCGCGCTCCTTTCGGTTATGATGGATACAAGGTCCACGAGTTGTTGATGCGCAAATTCGGCGATCAAGAATCTTCCCTTGGTTTTATGGCAATCGTCAATCAACACGTTGTCCTCAGCAACGACAAGACCAAGGGACTACAGAATGTCGAGACTACCCTTGATCAGATTAGTTCGACACGCTACAAGTCTGTTCGACGACTTGACTGTGAGGAAGGCCGTGTATGCCACTGGAGTCACAGATCAGAACTATGCTGCATTGTTTGTCGGCATGTTTCCGACTCAACTAAACGATTCGAGAATGGCTGTGAAATCAATTAGTCGGCAATGGTGATGCGCATAGTGGTTTCGAGAGCCCTACTTTTCCCGACATCTGACATTGTCCTCGAACGTTTCAGTCAAGCTCACCAAATCTACAGGGATGCTACGAGTTATAGGATTCTGGATTCTTGGCTGGTTGTACAATACGATTACCCGTTAAGCAGGATGCAATCTGAATTGATTGGAATTTGACCGTTCTTTGCAAAACTTAATGGGCACATTAGGTTCAAGCGTCACGAAGTCCGACGCCTTTGTGCAGAGCTTATGCAGCTAGTTATCAAGCACTTTCTCGCCCCTGAGACGCACTCTCCTTGAATCGTCCCTGCCGCGAAGAAGACCAGGTGCACCCCTAGCAACAACCACGCCAATCTGCTCGTTAGTCTCTCCCATTAGGAGATGCGCAGATGAAGCAAGATCGTCCACCACGTTTGTCTGTGTAACCTTCGCTTTTCGTCCGTACAGGTCTTGGAGTCCCCCGGAGATCGCTTACAGGAGCGAATCCCGGAAACACCTATAGCCAAGCCAATTGTTCCCAATCGCAATGGGGTTACTCGGCTGTCAACTACGATCACGCCGATTCGAACGCTAAACTTCCTCTCAAGCGATTTTCTGAGACGCCTAGCAGAAGTATCGGCATCTCGAGGCCATAGTATCGCCGTCCCAGGAGGGGTATTCTTCAAATCAATCCCCGCGTTAGCTGTTAGAATTCCCGTCTTTGATCGTGAGTAGAAATCCTCGTACGCCACCGAGGACCTGATCGGCTTCCTCTAGAACTATTGCCGCTAATCTGCGATCAAGATTCCATTTGCGGTTGATTCGGCTTGCTGCTTTTGTAATCGAACGCTTCAAGTTGACTATTCTTCTCTCGCATGTGGAAACAACTTTACTGGCGACGGCTACAACATCGCCTCTCCTCAGACGCAGATTCCGCTTCTTCAGAGATTGAACTACGATTTCGTCCAGTTGTTGACCGATTCTGACTTTAGGCAACTTGACCGGTATGAGAATAGTGGGACTTATTCTCAGGCTTATTCGCCAGATCCAACAGGGAATCATGGAGTGCAACGACGCTTCAGGGTCTACCAGTTACATCATGCGAGCCACGAGGTGAGAGATTTCTGCGCCTCGGTAGCCAAGTTCACCCCGGCTTCCGTATGGTCGCTTAATGCTTCCTTCAAAGCCTCCGGAAGGAGGATGCAGCCTGAATACAGGCACAACTCCTTTCACCCATAACGCCTTCAAATCGATCTGTCCTCGTGCTATAGCTAAGGCCAGTTCGTCAACTGATTCATGTCCGAAATTTTCCTTAACGAACTTGTCGTTGAAAGCCATGCCATTTGACAACTCTCCACGCTTCTTGAGTAGGGCTGTAATGTCGTGAGATCTCACCTCTCCCCATGTCACGTAATCCTTCACTTTTCTGAGCGTTCCCAGCATGCTACCGTTCTTTTCCAAGAGTACTGCACGAAACTTGTGGTTCAGTTTTAACTTGCTAATGCGTTTTCGATATTTGTGGGTGCGCCGAATGGTCCTAGCAATCTGATAGCCAAGTAGAAATGTTTCTCCGCGAACTTCGAGCACTACTTTCTCAACTTTCGTCTCCGGCTTCACAGCAGCCGCTTTTTCGACTTTCTTCACTGGAACAGTTACGAGTTTCTTTTCTTCTGTTACCTTCCGTTTCTTGACGGTTTTCTGTTTTTCCTTGCTTGGCCCTTTTGTCTTTGGGCTTCGTTTCTGCTTGGCGCTCATTTGTTGGCCTCCGCTGGGGGAGCCATTATCTTGGATTCAACTTCGCTTAGGTGGCCGGACAGGTCCTCGGGTTTGAGTTTCTGTTTCAGGTAACGCGAGAAAACTTTCTTGTAGGTTTCGGGTTCTGATGAGAGGCGCTTCGAGTACTCGACAACATGCTGCCCCTTAAGTCTCTCTTGCGTGGGCATGACCTTATCGTCATGTGGAATTTCGAGTCCTGCGGTCAAAGCTCCTTTTGCCGCTGCGAAGATTCTTGAACCAGGACCTCGTGCGTATAGACCTATATCCAATATGGCTTTGGAAATCCCGCCCGCTTTCGCCCTCCGGCCCGCTAGTAATCCGGTGAGATAGGCGGCTGGGATGTTACCGCACGATCCCTTCCATCCGAAACTCTTTCAGTTCCGAGGAATGTGCGGACGCGAGAACTAGGTCGCCATCCACTTTCGCTTCAATGATTTGGGCGCTAAGATGCTTGTTGGAGGGTCGTATTACGAATCGAGGGATTCCTGAAGTGACCAACTTCCTTCTCTTCCGATAGCTGGTTCGTCCCTCACGGCGCCTTCTGAATGGAAGATTGTACTGGGGTCCCTTTGCCAATTTTCACAGCTTCTCTTTGTGTTGTCAACGGGACACGGTTTTGCTGAATTAAAGGATTTCCAGAAACTCGATGATTAGAATACGTAGGCTAGTAGGCTGCCGCCAGTCTTGGAACTTCTCGCATCCACATGTGAGAGTACGCCTTTTGGGGTACTGACGATCAAAACGCCGACGTCACGTGATGGAAGATATCTTTCTTCCCATCGCTCAACGTCGGTGACTTTCATTGCATATCGAGGCTTTATGACGCCACATTTGTTCACTCGACCTAGCAATTGAATTCTATATTTTCCAGCTCTGCCATCGTCTATGAATTCGAATTCTCCGATGTAGCCGTTTTTCTGCATGACGCGAAGAACTTGGCCCATCAGTTTCGATGCAGGCCATACGATGCACTCGCGTTTGTGTCGTCTTTCGTTGTTGTAGATTGTGTTCAGTGCATTTGATAATGGATCGTTTAGTGTCAATGGTCTACCGCTCCAAGATTCAAGTCCTTACGGCGCGTTTGGCTCGGCCTGTCTGGCGAGCTGCAATCATTCCAACTTTTCTTCCTGGAGGTGTATTTCTACCAACGGTCGTTGGCTTACCGGCGTGTTTGTGTCTTCCACCCCCATGCGGGTGAGAAGCGGATATCATTTTCTGTCCCTTGGTCGTTGGCCAGACACGTCCTCGTGATCTCATGAGTTTCCAAGCTGATCCTGCTTTCAGGAATGGTTTTTCTGTTCTTCCGGCAGCTGCAATTACTCCGATCATTGCTCTGCATCGGTCGTTCATGTAGACGGATTTTCCGGAGGGCAAGCGAAGTTCGGTGCCTTGCGGTGTGTGTGCGACTACCGTACAAAACGTTCCAGATGCCCTTGCGAGGCGACCGCCATCCCCAGGATGAAGTTCCACATTACAAACCATTGTTCCTTCGGGCATGCGTTGCAATGGCAGCACGTTTCCAACATTGGGTGAAGCATCGTCTCCAATAATTATTCCTTGATTCAAGGCCAGGCCTTCTGGGGCGGTCAGGCAGCACATTGTGCCGTCTCCGAATTCGACCAGAGCCAGGGGAGTACCTCTAGCTGACTCGTGCATGATTTCCTTGACCACACCCCTAAGGGAGGGCTGTTTTTCGTCTCTGATTGGAAGCTTGACAGGGGCGATTCGTCTGAAACTGCGCGCCCTGAATACTGAACCGCCTTTTCCTCGACGTTGAACTCGAATTTGCTTACCCAACGATCTTCATATCCACTATGACTTGGTGTCAGGTGACTCTTTTCGAGGCGATTAGGCCGATTTAAGATAAACCTTGTGCTTCCCGAGAAGGCTAATGGATCGTTCGGAACAGCTAATCTCGCCGTCCTTGAAACTATTCAGATCACAATCTTCTTGCGATTCTACTTGAAGCAACTTCGTACGTTTTGTTTAGAGATGACTACCTAGCGGAAATCGTTGCTTTCATCGATTAGGTACTTAGTTATTTGGGAAATACAAGTGACAGGAGACGAAGTGCCCCCGCTCGTGCTCTTTCAACTCGGGCGCCTCGGCAGGGCATCTATCGAATACGTATGGGCAACGGGGGTGAAATCTGCAACCAGCAGGCGGATTCAGTGCGCTAGGTATCTCCCCCAGTGGTATTTTCTTCTCCGATTTCTTTCGTGGATCCGGGTTTGGAACCGCTTGTAACAGTGCCTGTGTGTATGGGTGGAGTGGGTTTGAGAACAAGTCCTTTCTTCTGCCCGATTCCATTATCTTCCCCAGATACATCACCGCTATCTTGTTGCACATGTATTTCGCAACTGCGAGATCATGCGTAATTAGGAGTATCGTTAGATTCAATTCCTTCTGCATTTTCAGGAGCAAATCCATTATCTGAGCTCTGACAGACACGTCGACCATCGCAACCGGTTCGTCTGCAACCAGGTATTCGGGACCGATAGAAATCGCCCGCGCAATTACTACTCTCTGTCTCTGTCCCCCGCTCAGGTGATTTGGATACCTTGCGTAGAACGAATCAGCTGGCGATAGACCAACCCGTTCCAAAAGTTCCAGAACTTCATCTTTTCGTTTCGATGCAGGCACTTCGCTTAGATATCGCAGTGGCTCGGCGATCGCATCTCCTATTGTCATTTTCGGGTTTAGCGATGATAATGGATCTTGGAAGACAAATTGGAAATTCCGCCTGAAAGCTCTTAGCTTCCTTCTCTCGAGTGAATAAATGTCCGTGCCTTCGATCAGGACTTGCCCGTTGGTGGGCTTGAGGAGTGCCGCGGTCATTTTTCCGGTTGTGGTTTTGCCGCTGCCAGATTCCCCAACCAGACCGAATACATCGCCTTTCTCGACCTCAAATGTGACATCGTCTACTGCCTTGACGTACTGCATCGTCCTCGATGCGATTTGGGAAAGCAGCCCCTGCTGGACGGGGAAGTACTTCTTCAGGTTCTTGACTTCAATGAATGTCGAGCTAGTTCACCTTCCAAAAGAAAGCATGAAGCTTCGGAGGCAGTTCCTGTATGAATTGGTTCAGGAACCTCAAGCTTGCACTTGTCAAAAACGTATGGGCAGCGGGGGTGGAAAGAGCAGCCGGAAGGCGGATGCGTCAAGTCCGGCGGTGATCCTGGGATAGTGCTCAGTACTCGATCTTCCACGAGCAGATTCGGTATCGCCTTCAACAGTGCTTGAGTGTAGGGATGCTTAGGGTTCTCGAATAGGCTTACTGTCGGGGCGGTTTCGGCAATCCTTCCCGCATACATTACCGCGACTCTATCTGCCATTTCAGCAACAATTCCCATATTATGTGTGATTAGAAGCAGAGAAAGAGAATACTTGGCTTTCAGATCTTGCAACAGCTTCAGTATCTGCGCCTCCACTATTACATCCAGAGCAGTTGTAGGTTCGTCAGCGATAATTAGAGAAGGGCTCAGAGCGAGCCCGAGCCCAATCATGACCCGTTGCCTCATCCCTCCGCTGAACTGATGAGGATAGTCATCCATCCTGGAGGCAGGTATGCCAAGGTCTGCCAAAATTGTCTCCGTTATCGATCTAGCTTTTTCATCTGAAGTATCAGGCTCATGAGTGCCGATGTATTCGGTGAAGTGGTCTCCTATCTTTTTTACAGGATTCAGAGATGTCATGGGATCTTGAAAAATCATCGCAATCCTTTTGCCTCTTTCAGCCCTCAACTCTTCACTGCTCAGCCGCGTCAATTCCACTCCATCGAATATGATTCTGCCAGAAGCCACGAAGCCCGGAGGTTGAATCAACCCCATTATGGCTAAGCCGAGTGTTGACTTTCCGGAACCAGATTCTCCGACGAGTCCTAGCGTCTCGCCTTTTCTGACTTCAATGGACACATCTTGCACAGCTTTGGCAACACTCTCTTCTGTCCGATATTCGACTGAGAGCGATTCGATGCGTAGAAGAGGTTCCAAGATTTCACCGAAGCTTCGGGTTTGTCCTTTCCGAGTAACCCTCACTGATTAGTGAAAAACCTAGGGCTGCTAATAATATCATCAAACCTGAGAAGAAAATCGTCCACCAGGTTCCGTTGGGCAGTGATTGTCTTCCGTAGGTAAGATCAATTCCCCAATCTGGAAGAGTGACTGGAAGACCTAAGCCTATGAAATCAAGACCAGCGGTGGTGAGAATAGAATCTGCAAAGTTGACGGTGACTACTACGATAATTGATGAGATAACGTTAGGTAGAATGTACTTTAGCAGGATAGAGGGGCTGCTCGCGCCTACCGACTTCGCGGCATCGACGTAGGGCATCTCTTTGATTGAGAGCACCTGACTTCTTACGACTCTGAAGTAGCTAGGGATGTAAACGACGGCGATTGCCAACGCTTCGTTGATTATCGAAACTCCAAAGACGCTGATTATCATTATAGCAAGCACTAAGCTTGGAAAACGCGTACATGCTATCCATCACGAGCGCGATGGCTCTGTCGAGCGCTCCTCCGTTATAGGCCGACACGAGGCCTATTGGCACGCCGATTGCTGTGCAAATCATCACGGCGGCGACTGCGACGAGTAGTATGAACCTTCCCCCCCAAATTATCCGACTCAACAAGTCTCTGCCGTAGAGATCCGTTCCGAGTGGGAACTTTGCGCTCGGAGGTGAATTTACGGGCCCTAAGCCGATCGTGGTAGGGTCGTGAGGTGAAATGAAGGGAGCCGTAACGCTCATTGCTGTAATGAATAAGACGATACCAGCTCCTACGAGCATCAGTGGTCTTCCGTGTCCTTTACTTATGAGAGGAGAGAGCACGGATCCCATCAAAGACAAAGGCTGCTGGCGCTGAATTGGTCCGCTTCACAATCTCACCCTAGGGTCGAGGTAAGCGTACAGAATGTCAACAACTAAACTGACTGAGGATATCAATAACGCAAGAAAGACCACGGTTCCTTGAACAGCGGTATAGTCCCTAAAGTTAATCCGATCAACGAGGTAGGTTCCTAAACCAAGCAAACTGAATTCCGTTTCTGTGAGAACAGCGCCGCTTATCAGAAGTGCGAACTGCAAGCCCATAATCGTTACTATTGGAAGTAATGCGTTCCTCAAGGCATATGAATAGATAACAGTTCTATCTTTCAATCCTCGTGCACGCGCCGCTGTGACGAAGTCAGATCTCATCGTTTCCTTCATGTTTGCTCTTGTCATTCTTATGAATACTCCAGAAATCACCAACCCCAAGGCGAGTGAAGGAAGGATCAAATGGCTGAGAGCGTCAATAAATTCTAGGAAATTTCCGGAAAGAAGGCTGTCCACCGTGTAGAGGCCTGTCTGGAAACTAAATCCCCCAATCGACAGACTCGAAGGGATATCGCCAGCGTCTAGTCTCCCAGAAACTGGCATAAGATGGAGCCATATTCCAAAAATGAGTTGGAGTATCATCCCGAGAAAGAAGACAGGAAAAGCGTAGATCAGAATGCCAAAGACTTTCACAGCCTCGTCTGTGGTCCCCCCTTTGCGGGCTCCGAATGATCCAAAAAGTATGCCTGCAATTACCGCGACAAGGAACGAGTACATCGTAAGTTCAAGGGTCATAGGAAATCTGGAAAGAATCTGCGGCCCAACAGGCTCGAATGAGCCAGCCATAGAAGTCCCAAAGTCTCCGTGCAGCAGCCCCCACAGATAATCAAGATATTGCAGGTAGAGCGGCTTATCTAGGCCAAGTCGCTGAGTGAACGCCGCGACCAGTGCGGGATCTGCGTTTTTTTCGAATCTAAGTTGTACAGGATTACCGGGAATTACACGCATAACGATGAATACAATCGTCAGCAGAATCATTATCATAGGTATTGTTAGTAGGATTCGCGTGATGATGTAATCGCGTAAAGCCATAAAAAAAGAGGGGGTATAGCTGGGCTTTAAACCTACCCAGCTAATCTTTATGCCGTTTCAAATAGTAGATAGTATCTGAAGATTGTTGTTGGGTCTAGAACAATCCCGCCGACCTTGAGATTACTGACTGCTATGCTAGTTCCTTGGAACAGCGGAACCATTGGGACATCTGTTGCGATGAGGTCCTGTATTTGTCCGTATGTTTTCTGGAATGCCGACGTGTCGGTAGTCGCGGCTGCTGTCTGCAATAGTTGGGTCATAGTAGAGCTCGTGTAGTGGCTGTGAAGGAATCCGACCCCGTCAGGCGGTAGGAACGGATAGGTATAGTCGTACGGGTCTACGTAGTCAGGATACCAGCCATAAATGTAGACTTGTAATTGATCCGCACCTACGCTTACCTTATAGTTGGGCCACGGTTGGCTGCTGACAGCCACTTGCATCACTCCTGTCTTCTCAAGTGCCTGCTTGATCGCTGAGGCAATGCCGTCGGTTGACGTGTAGTGCCCAGTCGGGTATGTGAGCGTGAATTTCAGTGGATTTGACGTGCTGTAGCCCAGGCTTTGCAGGAGTGTTGTTGCTTGAGCAATGTTTGCGTCACCGTAGGTTTTGAAGGAATCAGTATGATACGCCATTCCTATCGGGATCATGCTGTACAGTGGCACAGCTTGTCCTAGAAATACAGTGTTCGTTATTAGCGATCTATCGATGGCCGCTGCGATCGCTTGCCTCACGGCAACTTTGTCAAATGGAGCCTGTTTCTCGTTAAAGACAAGGTACTGTATGAATTGCCCCGGCCCCTGCCACACCTTGACGTTCGTGTTAGAATTGTAAGATTGTATGTCCGCAGGTGCTAGTTGTCTATAGGCGATGTCTATTGCACCGCTCTGCATGGCTAAGTTTAGTGTTGTGGAGTCTGAGTAGAATTTGATGATGATATTCTTTGTTTTTGGATAGCCACTAGATGCATTCCAGTAATTCGGATTTGCTGTATAATCAATCTCGACGTCCTTTCCTGCTGTTCTCACCCAGTTCTTCAGCATGTATGGGCCGAGACCCGTTGGGTTCTCGGAGGCGACTGTTCCTGTGTAGTTCACAATCTGGTTCATTGGGGCGACGTGTGGGTTAACTGGGTACATTGGTGTGAAAGCGACAACCGCCAAGAAGGCCGAGAATGGGGTGGTTAGTACGAATTGAACTTGGTATTGGCTTGTCACAACAGTCTTGCTGATTATAGTGTCGTATCCAACGCCGGCGAAGGGCCCCTCTGGTTCGTCAATCTTGAACTCTCTGTCCATCGTATATTTTACAACACTGGCGTCGAATGGTGTTCCGTCTGGGAATTTGACCCCTTGTCTTAGGTTGAAAGTCCATGTTAGACCGTCCGAGCTGACTTTCCAATCTGTTGCAAGAGCGGGAACGATAGTGGTTGTCCCAGGTCTGTAGTCGACAAGTCCTGCTCCAACATTTTCTATGACGTTGATTCCGAAGTAGTCGTACGCGTCTGCTGGATCGATGCTCGATTGGACTGAGTCAGTGGTACCAACCACGATGGTGTCTTTGGCTCCAGCCGTTGTTGCGCTAGGTTGGGTGCTGTAGAAGTAGTATCCTGCTCCTACGAGTACGATTACAATTAACACTGCGGCGGCGATGTAGGTTTGGTTTTTTTTCGATGTTGCTGACATTTTACTCAATTTTCCTCCAGAATTTTCTTGCACCAAAAGGAACATGTTTGTACATATAAAAGCTCCCTCAAACGCATTCCCAAAGAAGTTGAATTTCGACGGTTCAACAGGACGTGTATTTGCTTAGCGCCTCGATCTGCAAGTTTTGGGCTCCGGTCTGGTTTCTTCGAGCATAAGCTGCTCCAATACCAGCTGTCGTCATTGCCCATGAATGTGTGCGTGTAACTCGCTTATCCTCCTTCCGGAAGCAGGCGGTCGACTTCTCACCAGAAACGGCGCCGAAGCACTCTTCTTTCCGCTTCCATGATCCCTTCATACAGACTGTCCGAGACCTTGCTTGTGCGTCGGAGTACGGCCTTTGCCTCTCCCGGGCCCACTCTTCTTCCCGCTAGTACGTAGGCCGCGACCTTTCCGTATTTTCTCAGTAATGCTGCTGAAGCTTTGAGATCAGCAATTGTCTGTTCCTCTGCTTGTGAAAGGTTTCGTCCTTTCTTCTTTTCGATCCTCTCAAAGAACTCGGGGATTTCTGCCGTGATTCCTAGTCGGCCCTTCTTGCATTTAGGGCAGGAGAAATCGGTCGGCATGTCTTTTACTCTTTGAATGCGCGTGTACTCAAGGCACGTGGGACACACCAAGGTTCTGGATTCGTTCAGAATTCTGACCTTGGCGGATTCAAGTAGTATTCGTTTCATTTTCTCAGGCGGAATTAGGTCAGTCTTCCGGCTGATTCGTTCAATGCCGATCCTAGCAATCGGGCTTGCCTCTAGGGCATTCGGCGCGATCGTCAATTCGATTGAACTTCCCAACTGTTGAAGAACGCTAACTGTGTTCGAAACGTCAAGGTCCTTTTCCATTGTCTCCTTGTATGCTTCTTCCATTATGACGGTCCCCTCGAAGCTTTTCATTAGTTGTCTGAGGTTGATGCTTCCGCTCTCCACCCAACGCGTAATCGCACCGAACCTCCGTGCTACATGGACGAGGCGTCGCTTGAATAGGCCGGTCTTCTTGGAAGATTCAGCAAGCAGAGCGTTGATGTCCATTCTGGCAAGTTGTTGAAGCACCTCTCCAACTTTGGGTGCGTTTGCCGCTCCTGATGTTTGTACGACTATCCTGTATGGGTCCTGTTGGACTCCAATCGTCAAGCCTAGATCTTCGGACAGAACATGGCCCACTAATCTCGCGAGTGTCCTATTCACCCGGAGTCCGAAGTGAGCGTTGATTATTACATAGTCCTCCCAGTCTTCGATTATTACTCGCTTATCGGTCGGGAGATCGAGACCTGTGTAGACGTGTTCGAAGGTCTCGCTTAGAGCTCGGTCTATTGTCTCATCGTTTGCAGGGTAGACTTTGCTGAGGCCGGCTACTATTTCGGATTGTGTTTTCCCAGTGCGACTTTCAGTTTCAACATATCTTCGCACGGATCCGACTTCCTGCCCGATTTCAAATGGTACCGGGATCTCTTCTCCGATCCAGCTTGGGATTGATCCGGTGGGATCTTTGATCGACTTGACGTGTATCTTGTCACCTCTTATGCTCATCATCTTCCATGGGCTGCCACGCACGATGAACTTTCTTCCCGGTTCTCCGTATTCGGCGACAAACGCCTCATCCAACACACCTATGGCTTCATCATTTGCTTGATCGAGTATTAGGTACTGTTTCTCATCAGGTATCATGGAGAGTTTGCCGAAGTAGTAAGTGAATAGCGCCTTCAATCTACGAGGTCGGAGGACAACACTGTCGAGTTCCGAATACCATGCGAGGCGCGGATATCGGGTGTGCATATAGTTGATTACACCGATCAAGTCCTTCTCTGTGAGATTTCGGTACGGGTAGGCTTTCGTGATCAGTTCCATTATTTCGTGTATGTACCATCTGCCCTTCTGTATGAGTAAGCCGACCAATTGGTGGGCGAGTACGTCAAGAGGTTTCTCCGGAATAGTTACATGTTCCAGGTTCTCCTCCAACGCGCGTCGAGCAATCACCATCGCCTCTAGAGTGTCATCAGAGTCAAAAGCAACGATAACGCCATGCGCAACTTTGCCAATACGGTGCCCGCTGCGTCCAACTCGTTGTATGAGTCGGGTGACCTGTCGAGGACTCATGTATTGAATAACAAAGTCTACGGTTCCAACGTCGATCCCAAGCTCTAGAGACGAGGTCGCCACCAGTCCTCGTAGTTCTCCACTCTTGAGTCCCCTTTCGGCGCTGATCCGAGAAGGCTTAGCTAATGATCCATGGTGAATTGAGACTGGGAAGTCCACATCCCAGACTTTCATTCTACTGGCAAGGATCTCGGCGACAGCTCGAGTGTTCGTGAACAGTATTACTGACCGATGGCTCTCGATTAGATTTCGCATTAGTCTGAGTCTTGCGGCCACTTCGGGGTGAGTGTACAGTCGTGACGCTAGCTCAGCGTCCTCCGGACTAGGATGAGGGCAAGTGACCTCGAGACGTATCTCTCTTCCCACGGGGACGTGGACTATCGCAACTTCTCTTTGGTCACCAACGAGGAACTTTGCAACCTTTTCGGGAGTGCCAATTGTTGCGGAGAGACCGATTATTTGGAATTCTTTTTCAGTCGCCCATCGCAATCTCTCAAGGGCGAGTGTGAGTTGACTTCCTCGTTTGTCCTCGGCGAGTTCATGAACCTCGTCAATGACAACGTATCTGACAGCCCGCAAATGACCTTTCATGACTCGCCCCGTTATTATTGCCTGAAGCGTCTCGGGAGTGATGATTAGCATGTCGGGTGGACTTTTGGCTTGAAATGTTCGTTCTCTAACTTCCGTGTCCCCATGCCTAACTGCAATCTTGAGATCCAAGCGTTTTCCCCACCATTCGAAGCGGTCAAGCATATCTCTGTTGAGTGTGGGAGAGGCGTGATATACAGAATCTTTATTCCAGGTTCGTTGCTTCGGTTGGTCACGTACATGCTCAGAATAGGCACATCGCCGCCTCAGTCTTCCCAGACGCTGTGGGAGAAATTAGCAGAACATTCTTGCCAGCCAAGATTTTCGGAATTGCCTTGAGTTGTGGATCAGTTGGGGAAACGAACCCACGTTCTTGAAGGGCCTCTCGTATTGGTTTCGCAAGCTCTTCAAAGGCGTTGCTTTCTTGAGCAGTCATTCTTTAGGAGACGCCACGGCAGCGTATGGAACCGGGTGTAAAAAGCTCAACTATGTTTCCAGCGTCTTGTGCTAAAGATTTCAATCCCAATAGTTTCGGAAGGTCGTTGACCTGCGGGGCCAGGCGTTGCTTTTTGTGATCGGCGCTTGGGAGTTTGCGTGGTGATTGAAACCCGAGTACTACACTCGCATTAACTTGCTTTGGCTACTGGCCGATGGTGCCAAGAACAGGCCCCAATGCGCATTACATCCTGAGTAGAGTGCATTACAGTTGCAGGCCATGGTGGGCCAAGAACTCGACGTCAATTAGTGAGATTAGTTACCGTAAAGACAAAGAAATTACGAAAATCAGCGGCTACGTCATCTTCATACTAAAGCAAAACTGGCGACAAACTCCACATGGGAATACTCAAATTCGCTCGAAGGTGAGCAACAGGTGTGGGCGTCAAGTAAGAGCGAGTCAGAGCATCCTCAGGTGAAAACGTGAGTAGAAAGAAAAATGGAAAGGGCTTATTACACGAAATGACTCATGTTCTCCTGATACTTTTTGACTAAAATGAAGACTCGAAAATGTCCCGAGTGCGGGATGAAATTCAAAGCGATGAGTGACGGCGTATGGGAGAACGTGAAACAGACCCATCGACGGGCACTAAAACATAAGCGGAAAATGGCTGCAAAAAAGTCACGAACCTAACAAACCGTTCTAGCACCTAGAATGCCACCACCAACGTAAGGTGGTAGGGGTGACAGTCTGAGGTGTGGGAGTTTGGTAATCAGGGTTGGGTTTCGATTACGTTTGGTGTGGCCGCTGGCGGAGTTACCGGTCAGGGTGCTCCGGGCAGGGATAATGAGCATAAGGGTTTGGCTGGGTGGAACTTTGTTGGCCTTGACTGGTACTTCGTTCTCGGTTTGATATTCGGCCTCGACTTGGTTGTGGACAAGTTTGGTCTGTATGTGGCGCCTTTGATTATGGTGGGATCAAACTCCATTGTACCTGGCGTGGGTTTTGGGATAGCCTTGTTCCGACGCATTTGTCTTGGAGCGATAATTCCCTTCTGGATGCTCGGCATCATTGTACCGACCATCGTCGCGGTAATCGGGTCAGCGGCTATAGGTGTACTACTACTAATCGGTATAGTGGCGGCGATCGTCAGCGTCGCCCGATGGGCTAAGGGGTGTGTCCAGTGAGTCGACTTGTGCTGCGCAACCTTTCCCTAATCACTTCGGAAGGCCAAGAAAGGGAAGGTTAGGGAAAGGCAAATGAAGAATACCGATTATGTGATACACTTAACAACCAAACAAGGACGAACGTGGAGATACATCAAAGAGGGCAGCGACTGGACGCAAACCGCTCCAACTGGAATAGTTAAACGACTCAGTGCCGAGCAGTTATTATCACATCTCTTACCGCCACTTGCAGCAGACCAGCGTTGGCTCAATGTAACTGTAGAGCACAACGAGAAGAATGGTAAGAAGTGAGTGGCAATGACTATACTTGAAGAGGAAGGATGAGGATTCGTGTGTGAGAAATGCGGTTTCGAAACGGATAGTTCACAAGTCTTTTCGCTTCACGAAAAGAATCGCTCCAAGGTCTGAGACTTGGACGAACGGATCACCTCCGAACTTGAATATCACATGCTGGCTGAGACAGACGCCCAACACCTGCTTGTTGAGGTCCTCTCGCGGTTACCATCAAGTATTCGCGAAAAAGTCCTCGATGATGAGAACGGTTTGTTCTTCTATGTAACAAACTCTGATGAATCGGGAGGGGGAGCGTCGGTGAATCTTCCCGATTCGGCAAAGACAGTCATTTGGTTTGATGAGAGGTCGCTCATCCTAAACGAACAGAAAGCGAAACACCTGATAGCCCACGAGATAGCGCATTACGTTCTAGGGCACAAGGTTCCAGCAGAGAAAGATATGGAACGTGAAGCCGAGAACCTGGTGCGAAGGTGGGGATTCGGCCAAAAGGGTTGAAACCCCAAGTGCGAATAGCCACATTGGGGCCGACCAAAGAGGGGCAGAGTTAGGCCATGACTGAGCCACGAAAGATCGGCGTGTCAGTAATCGGGCCACACGTTCACTTGCCTAGAAAAAGGTTGGAAGATGACGAACCACTAGCCACAAAACGGAAACCTATGGATGCGGATCGAATCCGGAAAACCCTAGAGCCCTATCTTTCAGAATTAGATATTGACGACGAGGATCCGGGCGGTTATACGGTCAAGTTTCACGAAGACCTTCAAGACGAGAAGACTCATCTGCACTGGTATGAGATCAATGACTTCATCACGCATAAGCTAGGCGGCACTTGGATTCATGAACCTAGGGTCATGAAAGCTCATTGGCTGATACCTCAAGGCTAGGATTCTGGGATGAACTCCTGCACCGATAATCCATTAACACACACGGAACTGCATAACCTTCTGGCAACACTTTTTCGATATTCAACTAAAGTTTAAGGGCGGACTTCTTTCTAGAGGGTATAGAAAATAGCTCTGTGTGGTACCTTTGACACTCCGCCAACCAATCGTCGTCGTACTCGGTCACGTTGACCACGGAAAGACTACGCTTCTCGACAAGTTGAGGGGTACAACTGTCGCGAAGCGTGAAGCGGGTCAAATCACACAAGTGATTGGGGCAAGTCTCCTCCCAAGTAGCACAATAGAACAGATTTGCGGCGAGCTATTGAAACAGTTTCGCTTTGAACTTAAGGTCCCTGGACTCCTATTCATCGATACCCCCGGTCACGAGACATTCTCGAACCTTAGGCGTAGGGGAGGTTCTGCCGCGGACATTGCCATTCTGGTGATTGATGTCACAAAAGGCGTCGAACCCCAGACTGTTGAGTCAATAAACATTCTGAAGAGCCGCAAGACACCGTTCCTTGTGGCAGCCAACAAAGTGGATGCGATCTCCGGCTGGAAATCCCACCCGGAAGCCTCGTTCTTGGCTTCCGTGAAATCTCAGTACCCTGAAATCCAGACTGAGCTTGACAACCGAGTGTACACAATTATGGGGACATTATCCCGACTGGGATTTCGAGCTGAGAGATTCGATCGACTTTCAGATTTCACGCAGAACGTAGCCATTATCCCGGTGAGTGCGAAAACAGGTGAAGGAATACCTGAATTGCTCGCGGTGCTCACAGGGTTAACCCAAGCCTACCTGTCAAATGAGCTTCAAGTCACATCAGGACCAGCCAGAGGCACAGTGCTCGAAGTAAAAGACGAGCCTGGACTCGGGACAACAATAAACGCCATCATATACGACGGTTCATTGAAAGTCGAAGACACGATCGTTATTGGGGGACGCGATCATCCAATTATCACCCAAGTCAGGGCGATCCTTCTTCCGAAACCCCTGGACCAGATTAGGGACCCGGGAGACCGTTTCACAAGCGTGCGGCGAGTCTCCGCGGCATCCGGCGTAAAAATAGCCGCGCCCAATCTGGAAAAGGCACTCGCGGGCTCTGCACTATACGCAGTTCCCAAGGCAAAGAACGCTAAAGAATACGTGCGAATTATCGAGGACGAAGTGGAAAAGCTACGGATCAAGACTGAGAGATCAGGCATAATTCTGAAGACGGATACCTTGGGCTCGCTTGAAGCCGTCACCGAAGCGCTATCCCGTCACGATGTCCAAATACGGCTTGCCGACATTGGGGATGTCTCAAGACGCGATGTCGTCGAAGCTGAGGCGGTCAGCCCGGAAGACCGCCTACTCGCCGTCGTGCTGGCATTCAACGTGAAAATCTTACCCGACGCTGAGCAAGAATCAAAATCTGCCGGCATACCGATCTTCCAATCGGATGTAATTTACCACATGATGGAGGATTACTTGCGGTGGAGCGACGAACAACGCACTGCAGGGGTCAAGGCGGAGCTCGACGCTATAATTCGACCTTGCAAAGCAAAAGTGATGACGGGGCTTATTTTCAGGAGAAGTAAGCCCGCGATTGTTGGAGTGGAGATTTTGTCCGGTCGAATAAAGCCTAAGTCTCCGGTGATCGCCTCTTCAGGTAAGAAGCTTGGCGACTTGCAAAGAATACAGGATCAAGGCAAGGATGTCCCGGAAGCGCTTGTTGGAATGCAAGTGGCGGTTTCGATCGAGGATGGCGTGGTGGGACGAAACATTTCGGAGGGAGACATTCTTTACGCTGATGTTCCCGAAAGGCATCTGAGGACGCTGATGACGAAGTTTCCTGCAGAACTCAGTGCGAGTGATCAAGAGACGATAAAAGAGTTGATCCAGCTTAAGCGCCGAGAAAACCCGGTATGGGGCTTCTAACTACTTCAAAAGGTACTCTCGTTCTGTGGGTTTCGAATACTCGAGTAACTCATCGGGCGAAAAGAAAATCGAAAGTTCACGTACAGCATTTTCAGGGGAGTCGGCGGCATGTATTGCATTAGGAGTCATGGTGAGCGCGAAATCTCCTCTTATGCTTCCAGGCGCCGCACTTGTCGGGTTCGTTGCGCCCACCAGATTCCGAACTAATGCTACAGCATTCGGACCTTCCCAAATCATGGTGAAAACTGGTCCTGAAGTCACATGCCCCACGAGTTCATGAAAGAATGGTTTGCCCTTATGCATCGAGTACAGTCTTTCTGCTTGGTCAACAGACATGTGGATTAGCTTGGCAGCAACCAAAACAAGTCCTTTTCTTTCGAAGCGCGATATGATCTCGCCGATAAGACCTCTCATGACGCTCTCAGGTTTGAGGAATAAGAACGTTCGCTCGGTCAAGTCCGCTACCCTTACTTGCCTCTCTCTTTCTTTCCGTAGTATACTGTCCATTTGAGCTTGCGTGGGTCTCTATCGAAAACCATCAGGCTCTTTCTGCACTTGGTCGAGCAGAAGTAAAGTATCGACCCATCATTTTGGATGAACATCATACCAGTTGCTTGCGGGAAGCCTTTTCCGCAGAAAGAACATGTGTGCGTTCTGGGCAAGATTCAGACTCGTCTCTCTACCTTATCTTCTTGGCTTCTCTCTCTGTTTCTCTAAGCATGAGAACGTCGCCAGCGCGTATGGGCCCTTTTATGTTTCGGGTTATTACTCGCCCCTTGTCGCGCCCCTCCAAGATTCGGACACGTACCTGAATCACTTCCCCGGTCACACCGGTTCTGCCGATAATTTGAGTGACTTCGGCGGGGGTTATCGCTTCTTCAGTGCGCTCTCTCGCAGAACTCATGTCTACGCCTTGGCTCCGCCTTTTCTCAATTGTTCATTGGAATCGATCAATTCCTTGAGCGTCTTGGCCCCTTCTCCACCATCCAACACGGAGATGGCGGCGCAGCCAACATCGATTCCTGCAGCCTTGCCGAGTTCAAGCTTGCTTGGAACGAACATGTATGAGATTTTCCTCTCTTCACACAAGATGGGTAGGTGTGCAACAACCTGGGGGGATCAACGTCCTCAGCTATGAGAACGAGTTTTGCTACTGCACGCTCAATAGCCTTCGTACTCTCATTTGTGCCTTTTCTGAGCTTGCCTGAATCTTTCGCAATCTGGACAAGTTGGTATGCCTTGTCAGACATTTCCTTCGGTACTTCGAACTTTACGTAGAATGATTTTGGCATTCACTACACCGCACATTTGCCAATTGGCTAGCGTAACCTTCAGCGAGCCTTTTATGAACGTTTCTGCTCGAAATTCGCGAAACTGACTCGCGAACACCGCGAGTGGCATTTGGATTTAGGACTAGGAATGTCTGGAAGAGCGTGTCACAATCGCTTTTCCGTCTTGGGTTACCAAACTTGAATAGGGACTGCGCTTTTCAAATTCACCGTCCAATCGTCGCGCTACCGGATAATGATGAATGATGATCTCGGCGAATGATGTCCTTCACGTCATAAGCGAAATTCATCAGTATTCGATGCTGCTCTTGGAGTTAAAAGACGCGACAACTTTTGGAATCCTGCACTCCGGTGAGGGCAAAGTGAATTACTTCAAACTTGAAGGAAAGATGGGAAGGCGGGAGAGAATTGACCTTGCTCAGAAGATGTGCAGCGGCGCCGTGTCAGAACCGGTATTTTCACTGCCTGTCGATCAATTTGTTCGGGAGATTGAGGGTAAGAAAGCTCGGCATATTTGGCTCGAGCCAGTTGAACCTGAGCGCAAGGAGATGGCATTCGTCAGCATTGCAGAATTGAAGTCGTATCTGAAGAGCGGAAGCAGCCACTAGATTCCAACTCGCAAAACGATTGAGAATTCGGGACTTCTGGCAATGTTAATAAAAGGCATCGAGGGCGTAGTATCGCTCCGCGATTCAACAAGGTCAACACCATGGCGAAGTTCAAACTCATTGTCTCAGATCCGACTACGGGCAAGTCATCCGCTAGCGAAATTGAAGGAGCTCGTGCACAGGCACTCGTCGGGCGTTCGCTGGGTGAGATTATAGACGGCTCAGCTCTGGGAATCGGCCAAGGGAGGCTTCGCATCTCGGGCGGATGCGACAAGAATGGGATTCCCATGAGAGGTGATGTGCACGGAGGAGTCAAGAAATACATAGTCCTCTCGTCCGGGCCTGGGTTCAACCCCACGAGACACGGCGAGAGAAGAAGAAAACTGGTTAGGGGCAAGATCATAACAGATGAGACGTACCAAATTAACCTCACTTCCCACAAGGCGACGGAAGCGGAACAAAAGCCATCTGCGGAATCCAAGCCCATGGCAGGGCCGAAGCCTGCAGGCGAAGCTCCCAAGGCGAGTAAAGAAAAAGCGGCTGAGAAAGCACGGCCTAAGAAAGCAGTAAAGAAGGCCGCGAAGAAAGGTAAGTAGAGAGGCCTGATTTGGTTGGAGCTTAAGATCAAACAAGAAGAATACAATGCACTTTTGAAGCGAAAGGAGATCTATGCGGAGGTAGACCATGATAAGGCAGGCACTCCATCGCGAACAGATTTGAGAAAAGCCGTGGCGTCGAAATATGGCGTGAAACCAGAGACCGTCTACATAATTGATGTTGAAACAAAGACAGGGACGCAGAATGCAGTGTGCAAAGTTCAGGTCTACGATGACAAGGCCGGCGCTCTCCGAATCGTGCCCAAGTACATACAAACCAGAAATCTTCCACTAGAAGAACGAAAACTTGTGAAGGAACAGCAAGCGAAGAAGGCCGAGGCGGGAGCGAAGCCGGAGAAACCAAAAGAAAAACCTAAGGAAGAAAAACCCAAACAAGAGACGAAAGCGTCTCCAGAAACCTCCAAGAAAGAAAAGGAGCCTGAGCGAAAGTGAGCGAAAAGAAAGCCCCCAAGGCTCGTCTCGGAACACTATACGAGATTGACGCTACGAAATCAACGATCAAACTCAAGAACCGGAAATGCCCTCGATGCGGCAGCATAATGGCCCTTCACAAGACCCCGGTTGAACGTTGGACTTGTGGTTCTTGCAGTTTCACTGACTTCGTGAAAGGCAAGAAATAGTGTCAGTCTACCTTTTTCATCCGATCGACCAGAGCTTGAATTTCTTTCTTCTTGTTGTTGGAAATGCGAACGATGACTATTCCCCTTTTGGGTTGTCCATAGGCTACGATGGATCCGACAGGCGCAACCAGGATCGCTACTAGCGTTAGAAGGTCCTCTTCACCATCCACAAGGACTGCACTGTCGCCGCTCTCGATCGCCTCCGCAACCGCCTGCCAAGCAAGGAAGCTGATCGTAGACGGTTCGTTTACAGTTCTAAAGACACGCGATTTACCGTGGTCAAACTCGACTGCATCTCCACGCATCTCTTTGTTATCAATTATGATCACGTCGGGCCTAATTCCAGATTGAATCGCGCTTCTTGATATAGTGTCCCCAACAAGAATTAGAAGACTCGGCTTTTCAGTCGCTTGCGTTTCCTTGAGCGTTTGATTGCATTCGGAAGTTGTACCGAAAAAAAGCTGACCGAGAGGCTGTTTCAGAAGATCTCTCTGAAACTCGGTGAGGAGTAACTTTGACACAACGAACAACTTGGCAGTGAGTAGTACTCGGAGGTCAGCGTACTCTCAACTGTGTAACGGCCCTGGGCAGTGATCCCCATTCTTTTGGCCACTTCAGAGTTCCTAGGATCCATTATGACAACCAGGCCGCTCCAATCGTCGCTCAGATTCGTTGACTTGCAGTTGGGACAGACAGGCCCGTTGCTTATGAACCTGCAATTCTTGCAGGCCTTGTCGGTCAAGCCGCTTTCTCCTGATGCCCTACCTTGGTCTTCTTTATGTCAGCTTCTATCCAGTCGAGTTTTCCTAGGAAGGGTTGGCGCATGGTGATACCGATCTTTCCACCAGTTCCGCCACGAGGAAAGCTCACCGCGATAATTCTTCCTCTGACCATATCGCCTTTGCCGAGCTTCCTTTGCGATTCTTTGCCCACTAGTACTCCATGCTTCTCGTCGAATGAAATGTAGTCGTCCATTATTTGTGACACATGCAAGAGTGCGTCTTCAGGGCCGATTCTAACGAAAGCACCAAAGTCAGTAACTTCGACCACTTCTCCTTCCACAACTTCATGCATTTCAGGATAAAACGACAGAAGTTTGAAGTTGACCTTGTGGTAGGTGGAGCCGTCTCCGGGGAGAATCTTCCCTACTGGGTCAACATCAACATTGACAACTAGGATTACGTACCCAAGCTCCTCGTCGACAACGTTCTCATACTTGAGCTTGATCTGCTCTTTGGCCGCCTTGTCAATCGGATGACCAAAACTCTTGGGCGGAATTCTGACTATGTCTTCTACGGTTAACAATCTGAACATTTCAATTGCCTTTGGGTGATCATTTCTCGTATTTTCTAGAGGTAAGCAGGTTCTACGCCTTCAACTTCTAGTTTGGATTTCTCGCGCAGGTACACAACTGGCACGTTAATATCTCTTAGCCTCTTCTTGAGGTCAATGTCTGTCGTGGCGACTACGGCGCCCAGCTTTTGGGAAGCTTTGAGGATCGCGTCGTCAACGGTCTCCTTCGGTTCGAGAGTTACGTCCACTACTCGACATCGAGAGGCCAGCTGCAAAGCAAGGGATGCCTCAGGGGCTCCTTCACCTCCTCTTGCGGAGATATCTGTCAATTCACTCTTGACCGCTGAAGGAACTACGAAGTCCACTTTCTTCTGAAGGAGGTATTCTATTTCCTGAAATATGTCTATCTTGAATTGGAATGGGATCATCAGGAAATTTGAATCCAAGATCACTTTGATAGGCATCCTCATGCCCTCAGAGAACCAAATCCTATTAGTCGCCAGCTGTCAGCTATTCGCCGGCTGATGGCAACTTTTGACCCACTTTCGGCGCATGACGGTTTCTTTAGCGCTATGTCTGCTAGACTCTCTCTCGCTGATGTCACGATTCCCGAAGTTACAGTAGTCCCTACGTTAAGGACGAGTGCTTCGTTGGTTCTTATTCTCTCGACTGGGACCGCTAGTTCCGTGCCAACTACTTTTTCGAAGAGTTTGACGTCCAAGGTGATTTTGTCGAGAGTTGGCGGAAGCGTGTCGGTTTTACCTGCGACACTGCCCACGAGACCGTCGGATTTTGTTAGAGAAGGATCAAGGTCCGTCCCGATACCTACCAGGCCCCCGCTTGTGGCTTCGTCAACTTGGCCTCGGCTAACGCTCAGACTCCTGACCGTTGTAAGAAGCCGTTCATATTTCGTTTTACCGCCCTCCTGAATTGGGATACCGGGTTTTATCTCGATCTGATCGCCCACTCGGAACCTGCCCTGAACAATTGACCCTCCCACAACACCACCCAGAATATCGTCGACATCCGTACCGGGTTTGTTCACTTCGAAGGACCTCAATACGTACATCCGAGGTGGTGCGTCCAAGTCTCGTTTGGGCGTTGGTATTCGCTCTTCAATTTCATGTAGCAAGATATCTATGTTTGTCCCATGCTGTGCTGAAATTGGGATAATAGGAGCCTCTGCAGCAATCGTTCCTTTCACGAAACTCTTGATCTCTTTGTAGTTCTCATGCGCCTTCTCTTTCGTCACAACATCGATCTTATTTTGAACCACTACGAGTCTCTTGATCCCGATACTCTCAGCCGCGAGCAAATGTTCTCTGTCTTGCGCCTGAGGACATTTCGCATTGCTTGCCAAGACAAACAGGGCGCCATCCATCAAGGCCGAACCGGAAAGCATGGTGACCATGAGGCTATGATGACCAGGGCAGTCCACAAAACTTATTGTGCGGTCGAACTTGGGTTCGCTGCCACAATTAGGGCATTTAGCCTGAACGGTGTAGTTGTTGGGAGCGCGGCACTTTGGGCATTTGAAAATGAAAGCATCAGCATAGCCAATGCGTATGGTAATGCCTCTCCTGAGTTCCTCCGAGTGGCGTGCAGTCCAAATTCCTGTGAGAGCCTGGACTAGCGTACTCTTTCCGTTGTCAACATGACCAAGGGTTCCAATATTCACCTCAGGCTGGATAATTGGTTCTTCGCGTTTCTTCTCCGACTTCAGGACCGCTTGTGCCATGCTAGCAATCATCCGTTTTGTGGATTTGGAAGATTTCGTCCGATATATGTGTGAGGGTAAGAACACGAATCAAACCGTGGAAGCGCTTGATCGAAGTAACATTGTGACACCTTGGCTGTCCAACGTTGCGATTTCATTGGTTCAATACCCGATAGTATTCTTCGACATCAAACCCAACATCATAAGCTTAATTAGATGTCCAAATTAGAATTTGCGATACGGCGACGACGATGGGTGACCGCCTTTGCAGAACCGTTTCGTCTTTTGCCGCTAATTGAGAGTGAAGATAGTCGATATCGGCCATTGGAGCCTAATCAATTCACTAGAGGTGGGGACCGCTTGGTTCTGAGAGTGTATAATACGCTGTCACGCTCCACTGAAGAGTTTAGGCCTTTACGCGAGAAACGCGTGCGTATGTTTGTATGCGGGCCAACTGTCTACGATCATAGCCACATTGGACATGCCAGAACCTATTTGGCGTACGACATAATTGCCCGCTATCTCCGAGCTAAGGGTTACAGCGTATTCTACTTGATGAATATCACTGACGTTGACGACAAAATCATTGGCCGCGCAAATGCGTCTGGAGTAGACCCGCTGCTCCTAGCTGATCGTTTCACGAAGGAATTCCTTCGCGACATGGAAGCGCTTGGCATAACAAGCGTTAATCTCTACGCGAAAGCGTCAGAACACGTGCCCGAGATAGTTCACCAGATATCCGTGCTCATTGAGAAAGGCTACGCGTACCAAATCGAAGGCGATGTGTACTTCGATGTCTCTAAGTTTCCTGAGTACGGGAGGCTTTCTGGCCAGAACATAGAACAGCTCTCGGTTCACAGAGTCGATCCGGACTCGAGAAAGAAGAGTGTCGTAGACTTCGCACTCTGGAAGAGCCAGAAACCTAAGGAGCCGGCTTGGGACAGCCCTTGGGGTAAGGGAAGACCCGGTTGGCATATTGAAGACACAGCAATAACGACTACCTACTTCGGACCGCAATACGACCTGCATGGCGGCGGACTTGATCTTGTGTTTCCGCATCACGAAGCGGAAGTGGCGCAAGCCGAAGCCGCTACCGGAGTTAAGCCGCTAGTGAAGTACTGGATTCATGGCGGCCTGTTGATGGTTAGCGGCGAACGGATGGGAAAGTCGATGGGAAATTTTGTAACCATTCGTGAGCTCGTGCAAAGGCATGACGGAGAGGCTCTGCGGTTATACTATGCGATGAGGCACTACAGATCTCAACTTGAATTCGACGAGGCGGGCATTGCTCAGGCAGAAGAAGTTCTCGACAAACTGCGCTCCGTGTATAGCAAATTTAGCACCCTTCTGAAAACGCCCAGCGACCACGCTGAGAAGAGCCTCAACCATGAGACTCAACTGCTTGCCACGAAGTCTATGGAAAGTTTCGTTGAATCTATGGATGATGACTTCAATACGCCTCGAGCATTGGCTGCCATGATCACCTATTCAAAAGAAGTTGAAGCTTATTCGAACCGTAGGTTGGATAAGCAGTCTATCGAGTTGATCCTACGGACGTTCGACTATTTCGGAGAGGTCTTCGGAATACTACGTCGGACCAACGCCGAGCAAGGGAAGGTGTTTGAGGATCTCATTGACGTGATACTGGCCGTGCGCGAAGATGCTAGGAAACGCGAGGATTGGAAGACTTCAGACAATATTCGCGATCACCTGAGAAGAATCGGAATAGGGTTGGAAGATACACCAGGCGGCATTCGATGGTACCTGGCTTCATCGAAGTCGTGAATAATCTAGGCGACCAATTACTATTTCGTTTTGTAACCTATTTTTCTAAGGAACTCCTTGCGTTCTGAAACATCGTTCTCGGTCTCTATTCCCTTTGATGCGTAACCGTCCACCACGCCCATTATGCCGCGCCCTTGCTCTGTCTCACCCAAGATGACTTGGAACGGGTTCGCTGTTGCCATGAAGATATTGCAGACTTCAGGAACTGATTTTACTTTGTCAAGGACATTTATGGGATAGGCGTTTCGCATGAAAATGATGAAAGTGTGTCCAGCGGAAAGCTGAAATGAGGTCTTCGAAGCCAACTGTTTTAGTTCAGAGTCGTTGCCGTCGAATCTTACTAAGCAGGGCCCGCTTGATTCGCAGAACGCTAATCCGAATCTTATGTTTGGGACGGCGTTCACCATGGCCTCGTATAGATCTTCCACTGTCTTGATGAAATGACTCTGCCCCAGTATCACATTACATCCTTCAGGAACATTGACGTCTACGACTTTCGTTTCCAAGCTTGCTCGACATTCCTCTATGTTAGCTCAAGTTCCTTATCTATGCTCGCCAGGTTGTCAGCACTTTTTGACTTGATTACTACGGTGTCCTCAATTCTCACCCCCCCGTATCGGGGGAGGTAAACGCCTGGTTCCACTGTAACCACCTGTCCGTTCTTCAACGGATCCTTGCTGAGGAAAGAGAGATACGGTCTTTCACCGATCGTCAGTCCCACTCCATGCCCCAGGGAATGACTGAAGCCGGAACCTATGCTCTTGGATTTTCCTTCAAAAATCTCTCTAACAGTCCTGTAGCCGTAACGTTCGATGACTCGGCAGGCCTCAAGCATCGCAGCTTCGCCCGTTACACCTTCCCGAAGCAAGTCCAAGCCAGCGTTCTGCGCTTCGCTAACCGATTCAAACAGCCTCTTGACTTTAGCATCAGCTCTGCCTATCACGAAAGATCGCGTTAAGTCAAACCAGTAGCCACTACTTGCTTGTGGGAAAATGTCAAAGACTATGGGTTGTCTTTCCCTGATTTGGTCTGTCGGGATGCCCGGGTTGTGCGGGTCTGCACTAGAAGCACCTATGGCGAAAATCGTGCCTTCCGGCGCGATCAGATCCTGTTGGGCTAGTTCTAATGAAATCAATTTCTTCATTTCGCCTACGGTAGCTCTGCGTCTTGCCTAAATATAGACGACCTCGCTTTCGCCTCATGTTTCGAAGCGATTTCAAAACTGATCCCACAATCTCAGCAGTTCGTTTGCCTACCCGACGAATTTCGTCGATTTCAGTATGGCTTTTTGTCTCTCTTGCGGATTCGAGCACTGTTGGAGAGATCTCACCCACGATTCTTGCACCCAGTTTGCGTAATTCGTCGACTAAGTAGATCCCCGAAGCGAGATCGTTACGGCCAGAAATAGTTACGTTGCCATTAATGCCCTCACTCTTGAGAATTGACGTTATTAAACGCGGGTAAGCGTTTTCGCGCTTGTATTTTGCAGTCAAACTCTCCAATCCCCACTCGGTAAATGTCTTGATTCGTTTCACCTTGCCGAGTCTCCGAGCGGTCCCAACGTCAAGGCCGCTGGTTAGAAGCAGCGGTTCATGGTTTAGCCGTTTGATGTAGATTCCTCCTCTGGCGAGGTTGCCTCCTGTAACGTACGCTAGGTCTGGGTTGCCTAAGGTAGTGTCGCCGTATACGACAATGCCGTGGAGATCTCTCTTCGCCATCTCTCGATCCAGATTCTTGAGCATAGAAAAGCGCCCTCCAAACATTCTGTTGCGAGTCCTAATGCCTACCTACCCGTGCGTTTGTTCGTTCGAGTTGGAGAACGGCAGTGCAGGTGTTCATGGACGCCCGAATCAGTCGGAGGTAGGAGCTCATAATCGCACGCAGGGTGGCCAAGTCCTTTCCTTCGAACCTAAGAATCAGTTGTCTTCGTCGTGTAACGATTGTTGCGTGAGCTTTCGTGCCTGCTGGATGGGCGGCTTCTGGTCTTAATGCGTCCGCTATCGCTCGCATTTGTCTCTCGGATCGGAATGGAATTCGAAGGGAGGCGCCCGCCTTAGTCATGTGAATCCCAGATAAGCCTTGAAATCAGCAGCCTTGGTCCCACCTCTTGTTGTGCTGGTGGGGAAGTTAAGGCAAGAAGAACGGAACCATTTCCAGTTTCGCTGACATGAAGCGTCGACTTGATTTGAGAACTAGTTGGAAGGGTTGATTCGGGTAGTCTGAGAATGGTTGATAGATTGTGGATAAATCGACGTGTGAGTCCTGACACTTTGGCATCGTAGGAAAATGCTTCAGCGGTATGTTTTCCCGGTTGAGCGTATTCCCTCCCGAGTTTGACGGCTCCTAGGAGTACTGTAGGCGTAAGATGCACCAGACCTTGAGCCTCAACTTTGAAGAAGTCAATCCTTCCTGGCCCGCCGTGCCATCTCTGCAATATCATTACGTATTCAAGTCCTTCCTCGAAAAGGCGCCGGCCGAGATCAGCGAGACTTGATTTTCCACGTCTGATTACTCGTGCCCTTGGGACCGAATAGGCGAGCTCCTTGAGAAGACTGTTCAACCTTTGATTTGTCTGTCGGCCCGTTGTAAATCCAATCACAAGGGCTGACTCCTAAGGTGCAGCCCGCGCTATTTCGCAGTCTTGTCCTCAGGAACTTCTTCGGTTCCGGCCAACTCCGCCAGTTTCTTGCTTTCAGCTTTCTTTCGTCTTCTTCTAGCAGCGGTTTTTGCTCCGACCTGAGGTTCCGCGGCGGCCTTCAGTCCCGAAACTAGACTCGGCGCTACTCCTGTGTGGGTCGCTCTCTCCGCGATTTCTCCCAGTTTCGTTCTCGGAGCGTACGCACCGCCAGCAAACTTGTATCCGCATCGGCCACAGTGCCATATGCCGACAGACATGCGTCTGACTGCGCTGATGTGACATTGGGGGCATTCGTGCGGCGCTTTCATGCCGCTGATTACTGTCGCGTAGCGCTTTCTCGCTACTGTGCCGTAACGTGCGCCTAGACTTCCTGCTGACCCGACCTTGTACGTTCTCCCCAAACTATTTCACTACTTCACTTTTGACAAGATCGTATTGCGCAATTCTCTTGCCTTCGCGATAGATGTCGCGACTATCTTCTTGATCTCGTCTGGGGAGAAATAGCCGAGTCCGCCTTTTTGCATTGCACAGATTTGATCGTTTTTGTCGGTTGTCACAGTCAGCCTGCAACTCATTACTTGCTCTTCTTCAAGGCATGGGTCAAGAACGACCGTTCCTTCGAGTTTCGCCGTTGTGATAGGAACAGGATAGTTCAACATGGGGAGCGGGATCATCTCATCTTTATACTCCACTTCGCCATCCTTGACTTTGAAGGCGTGCATCTTCGCGTTGACAAGGGCACCTAAGGCTGCCATGGCCGCGGCGTCGATCAGATTTCCGTCGTGATCAAGGACGTAGACGTCTACGAAAACCATGAAGACCTTCTTTCCCGCAGATATGCATAGCTTCTTGAGGTCTATTGCCTTGG
>CAWIHH010000001.1:0-355760 GCA_963835925.1 Candidatus Bathyarchaeota archaeon | reverse complement strand
CAGCAGGTGATCTTTGGGCGATGATGATTGCTCACATATCAGATATTCACTGCGGGCCCGAGTTCCAAGCAAACATCTTCGAAGCTGCGGTAGACGAAATAAACAGTCTCAGCCCGGACGCACTGGTAGTCACTGGTGACTTGACTGAGAACGGTTTACTGGCGCAGTACAGACTGCGAGAGAGGTTCTGGGCTCAATAAAATGCAGGAACAAGGTGATCTGCAGCGGGAATCACGACTACCGTTCTACGGGCTACCTGCTCTTCAAGCGATTCTTTCCATCCAAGCAGGTCATCGAGGTAGGTGACTGTGTCCTCGCAATTGTCAACACGGCAAGGCCGGAGCGAAATGACGGGGAGGTTGGACACAGACAGGTCGTCTGGCTGGAGCGCACGTTGGCAAGATACAAGAAGAAGATGAAAGTCGTCGCCCTGCATCATCATCTGATCCAAGTTCCTGACACGGGACCAGACAACATCCCTGTGGTTGATGCAGGCGACACTCTGAGAGGACTCTTACATGCCCATGTGGGCTTGGTGCTTGCTGGTCATAGACACAGACCATGGAGATGGAACCTAAAGGACACCCAGATTATTCATGCTGGGACGGTATCTAGCGAACGCCTGAGGGGTTTCTATGCTCATTCCTACAATACTATCCAAGTAACCAGAGGCTCGATTCGAGCAAAACTCAAGATCGTTGGCGGAAAATACCTGGACTTTGATGAAGTTGTGAAGGGGCGCGTTAGCCTTCCCCCTTTCCGTCCGTAATTGCTGAGTAGCTGCTTGCAATAAGATGGAACGGACGGGACCGCCCCGGAGCACTCCGATCGGGTGCCGGCGGGGTCTAGTGAGCTTTCATGAAGGTGGTGATTGATTCTTTCCGGCACTGGGGGCAGATTTTCAGGTGGTAACGGTCGTTGGGGAGCGGTTGACGGCACCATTCGCATCGTTTGATTCTAGGGGTTTCCATCTCGGGAATTTCTTCGAACAATAATCTTTCCAAATCTTCGACCAATTTTGTTTCCTTCTTTTTTGGCCCAAGCGTTGATTGCTCGACGCAAACTGGGCAATCAAAGAGTACTAGTTAACGGGTGTTAAAAGAATTAACAAGCTTTATAAGAAAGCAATGTTATCAATGTAATCAAGATATCAAGTTAAGCGCAGTAACTTTGTGAGCTGGATAACATGTCGAACAATGCTGTATTGATTCGCGGGTTAGACCGTGATACCTACAACAGCGTTGTTTCCAAAGCAAGACAGCAGGGCAAGAACGTCGCCGAGCTCGTGAACGAGGCCTTACGTCAATACTTGAATGAATCTCCAGGGGAAAACCACAACGTGTTTGACACGAAAAAGCTGGTGATAGCCGGTTCGGTGCTCCTATCGAAATCAGACATCCTCGGACTGCACAAGGAACTCGGAAACTTCCACTTGGAGAACAGCGGCGAGCTAACCTTCGACAAGGACGTTGACCAAGAGGCGTTCCAAAAGATCGAACGCATCCACAACACTGGCAAGCTGCGTCCCCACTGATGTTCATCACTTCGCGCTCCTAAAGGCGGGGCACATACGGGGAGAAGTAGAAAAATACTAGACCCGTCAGGTGGATTTTGCTGAGTTTGTAGTCGCTTTTACAAGGTCTCCACGCCGAACTTTCCAGTCTCCCATAGCTCAATTTTCACCATGGTCTGGAAGACTTTACTGAGCTGTTCTTGTATCTGCCCTGCCAATCGTTCGCAGGTCATGTTACCAATATCCCGATGGTCGTACTTCTCGTCGACCAATTGATCAGTCGTGCGTTTGATATGCTCGAAATCAAGCCATTCGCTGCTTCGACCGTACACCTTGACGAGAAGCGTGTAGTTGTGTCCATGCATTCGGCCGCACTTTGGATGTCCAGCGATAATGTGTGCGGCGGCGAACTCACGCTTGTACAGCCGTGCGACGTCTAATGAGTTCGAAGTGGGTGATGCCATGCTCTATCCCTGCTTCCTTAGCATTTCGAAGAATTCGTTTCGTGTCTCAAACTTCTCGAATTGTCCTCGAAGTTCCGAAGTTATTATGTCCGCTCCACTCTTGACCCCCCGCATCTCCATGCATAAGTGTCTAGCTTGCACCACGACCGCCACACCGTAGGGGTGCAGGTTCTCGTTAAGCGAGTCTGCGATCTGCTTCGTCATGCGCTCTTGAAGTTGAAGTCTCTTGCTGAAGCAATCAACGAGCCTGACGAGTTTTGATAATCCGACCACTGACTTCGATGGGATATAGCCAATGTTCACCTTTCCATGGAATGGAAGCAAATGATGCTCACACAGGCTGAAAAACCCAATATCCCTAGCTACGACCATGCCGCTGATTTCATTCCACTCCCTTGCGAGGATCTCTTTAGGGTTCATGGCGTAGCCTTCGGTGAGCTCTGCATACATGTCGGCAACGCGCCTCGGGGTATCTTTCAACCCTTCTCGCTTCGTGTTCTCCCCAATTACTTCAAGAAGGTCTCTCGTGATACTCTGCATGCGAGCCTTATCCATATCTAATGCACTCCAATTCTCATGATCGAGTGCGTTGAATCCACCTATTGGCAAGAGCTATGAATAGTTCGAAGTTAAGTCTTCTCACGAAATCTGCCTTCGACGGGGAACATGAATGAAAATGTGCGCCGCTCCAGGAAACAAGTCAAGAAATCGATCAGGTGTTCCTCCCAAGCAATTCTACGCTAGAGAGACTTTCGGGTTGCGAAGGATCTCCTTGGCAAACACTTGGTCAGGGTAAAAGGGAAGGCTCGGATGGTTGGTATGATCGTGGAAGTTGAGGCATACCGTGGCAGCGACGATCCAGCCAGCCACGCATTTCGAGGACTGACGCCTAGAAATGCACCTATGTTCGGAGAGCCTGGGCACGCGTACGTCTACTTCACCTACGGAAACCATCATTGTCTGAACGTGACGACCCAGGCAACCGGGACACCCGGAGCGGTGCTTATTCGAGCCATAGAACCATTGGAAGGAATATCCATGATGAGGATACTGCGTCCGAACGTTCCGGATTTGGCTTTGACAAACGGTCCAGGCAAGCTCACGAAAGCGCTTGGGATCGACAAATCATTGAACGAGGTCGACATGACCACGCCCGGAGCACTGTTCGTGAAGGACGCGAAGAACTGGCAAATTGAGATAATTCGGTCGACACGGATCGGAATAAGGGTTGGTAAGGAACGTCTGTGGAGGTTCTACATCTCAGGTAACCAGTACGTCTCAAAGCGCTAGCCACCACCCAAATATCATCCAGCATTTGTCAAGACGCAAGGAACCTGAACGCGTAGTACAGGTTCCTTAAGCCGCAGCATGAAGCTGAACTTCGTAAAGCCCTTTCGATTTCTGAACCCCACGTGGACTTCACTCACGTGAAGTCCCATTTTGAAAGCGTTCACAAAAATCTCCAACTCAATCTCGAATCCAGTCGAACGAACAGTTGGATAAATCCGTTCTACAGCATGCGCGTGAACAGCCAGTAGCCCGTTTGCACATCCGTGAACAGCCGTCGAAATTTCGCCCCGAGAAGGATGGATACTATAAGATTGGACGCCAGACTCAGCAGGTCCATTGAGCCTTTCTCTCTGGGACCGCGTTCGTGAACCAAGAACAACATCCGCCCCTCCAGACCTAATCAGCGGTATCATATTCAACAGATATGATGGAATGTTAGTTCCATCGCCATCTATAATGAACAGTAGCTCTGCGCTTCCTTCAAGGAACCATCTCATGCCGGTGCGTACACCGCAACCCTTGCCCTTGCCAAATTCCTGCAGAACTACGCTTGCACCTGCTCGTTCAGCGATCCCTCTAGTTCGGTCCGAGCTGAATCCATCAACCACTAGTACGTTCGTGAATCCGACAGCACGAGCTTCCCTCAGAAGACCCTCAATCGCGTCTTCCTCATTCAGAGTCGGTATCATGAGAAGGCTCTCTCGATAAGCGGTAGATTCATGCTTTTCAGTAATGATATTTGGAAACATTGGATTCGTGTTGAACGACATGAGGGCCACGAATATTCTGATTCTACTCTGCTGTCTCTTCGGATCCCTTCGTTGAGCGTAACCTATGTTCAGCGCTAAGAATCTTCTAGAGGGCGGGCTTGGACGCTTATCACGCAATCTTTGTCCACGCAAACCTGATCCATCTTCTTGGTAACTGATATTCCTTACGTTTTCGGAATACCTTGGAAGTGTACCAACTCGAAACGAATGCTTGCAGCGTTCTTTCTCGGAGGCGTTCTCAGCTTTTAGTATACCATTCTTTCCCCCGGACACAACCTTCGTCGGAGCGTCCGCTGCGATCTTCACATTGACTGCGGTTGTAATGCTGCTCAAACCGCTCAGGTTCTCACTGCTGCTTCTCATGCCAGTAGGCTTGGTAGCCATTCTATACTTCCTATACAACTCGCTAGCCGTATACTACAATCTCCAAAGCGATGTGGCCTACGTTTCACATATCATAGGCTTCACAATCGGACTCCCACCCGGAATCGCTTGGAGTCCAAAGTGGAAAAGGAACTTACTAATCTCGATCGGGCTCCTGATTCTGTACTTTGTGCTGCTCTATCTTCTTACTACATACGTCCTCCCATCTCTCGCAATAGGTTAATCACGTAACTTGGTCAGAATAGGGCGCCGGCGATTAGAGAATGGAAGTGGGTCAGAGGTTTGCCACATCGGGGGTCGTACCCTTGATCAGCTTGCTGACTGATTTTGGGTTAACGGATCCATACGTTGCGGAGATGAAAGCCATTATCCTGTCCATCTGCCCGTCGGCCAGAATCATCGACATCACTCATCTGATCGAGAAATTCAACGTCAGAATGGGAGCGTTTCTCTTGGCAAGCGCGACGCCATACTTCCCGACCAGCACGGTCCATTTAGCCGTGGTCGATCCAGGAGTTGGAAGCACACGCCGACCCCTCGCCGTGGAAACGAAGCGCAGCCTCTTTCTGGGTCCAGATAACGGCCTGCTAATTTCCGCGGCGCAATCAGAGAGCATACTGCACGTTTACGAAGTGACCAATCGCTCGATGATGAGGGAGAAAGTTTCTACTACCTTCCATGGTCGAGACATATTTGCTTCAACAGCAGCGCATTTGGCATGTGGGTCTTCACCAAAAGAGCTTGGGAGAGAGATTACTGATTACGTCATCCTGTCGAACACCCAACCGAAACTTGATGGAAAGACGGTCCTGTGTGAAGTCTCATATGTCGATGGTTTCGGAAACGTAACCACTAATCTGAGGAGCGAGCAAGTTTCCGAGTTCAATATCAACATCAGTGAGAGGCTCACAATATCTGTGGGTAAGAAGCGTTTTTCAGGTCGCTATGTCAAGACGTATTCAGACCTAGGAGGGAATGATTTCGGTCTGCTTGTGGGGAGTCACGGATTTCTCGAAATTGCAAGTAAAGAGAAGAGTGCCGCGAAACGGATCGGGGCTAGAAATGGGATGCATGTCCGGTTTTCAAGTGCTTAGGGTCGTCGTTCAGCGCTAGTTCACGCAAACGTTCGTCCCCGAAAATGCTCTTGATGTATGCTGCCACTGAGGGTGGGACCAATGTGTCCCAGTTCTCTCCTCGAACCACACGTTCACGAATCTCAGTTGCCGAGTAGATTTCGCGGTCATGGAACGGCAATGGTTCGACTTGGAATCCTGCCTCCCTGAAAAGACGGGAGGTCACAGGTTCATTTGAGAAAACTACTTCGAACTTAGGTGTTTGAGAGACCACGTGGGCAACCCATAGGTCATGGATTCGTAGGTCGCGTATTGGAATTATGTAATATTTTGACGCCCCAATCTTCGCCTCATCCATCGCGAGGCGAATCATGGTAATGCGCTCGCCCGCTGTGAAAGGGTTGTGAGGCGTGTGGCTGAACTGAGCGCTACCGATTGCAATTATGACTTCAGGAAGCTCTTCCAGAACCTTTCGAATGCAATGCAAATGACCCAGGTGAAAGGGTTGGTATCTTCCAATCAAAAGTCCTCTGCGCTTATCGGGGTCCAATTCAATGGAACTCCATGATGCGAATTTCCAAAAGTCCGCATTTTTTCTGCTCGTTGCTGTCGGTTGCTGAGTAGTAATGGTCTCCGCCTATTAAGCAGTCAACTTCGGGAATCGCAGAAAAAACGGCAAGTGTTCAATTTGGAGACCAGAACGATTCTACCGATACCTTTCCGTCCTTGAACCTCACGCCTTCTCGTTCCAGCAATTGCCTCTTTACGCGAACTCCTTCAGATGGTTTTCGACCTGGCATCCCATAATTCTCCACTCTTAAAGCTGAGGTGACAACCCTGTGACATGGAATTGCTAGGGGCATGGGATTGCTTCCTACTGCTGTCCCAACTGCCCGAGCGTAGCGACGTGAACCCACCTTCTTGGCGAGAGCTCCATATGTCGTCACTCGGCCTAGTGGAATGCGAAGAAGCAGAAGGTACACTTTTCTTCTGAATGGAGAAACATTTGACAGATCGAGCGAGCGGAGGTCTGTTTTCCGTCTGCCCATGTAGAGACCGTGGAGTTCCCGCAGCTTACTTGATGTGGCGGCTGGAGTTCTCCTGACATGACTCTCTCGCGGTGAAACCGAATCTATAACTGCTGACTCAGCTCTTCTCCGGCTGTTCTCTGAAAAGGAGCAGGCAACCATTTTTCCATTCTCGTTGAGAGCCAACGCGAACCATAATCCCCCTAGTTTTAGAGATGAGATCTGAATCAAACGTCATCGCCCTGTAACTGTGTCATTTGTTGTTCCTGTGACTAGATAAGACCCTGTCGTGATTAGTTTTATGTGCCTCTCTATCTGATTAAACAGCCCACTGCTTACGTTTACTCTCGGTAGGCTTGGTCGTGCTGCAGAGTCTGGACTGGATTCAGAAACGAACTGGATTAGACCCTGCACGGAATATGGAAGCCCTCACTTTCATAGAGACCTCAGGTTCAACGCTTTGCATGCAGTGCCGCGGCGCACACATGCTATGTGGAAAATCCAGTTGCCCCATACTTTCCAAGGCGAACTCACTCGTCAAGTATCTACCGCGGCTGGACTCGGAACGGATCGATGGATCCAGTCCACCGGGAGCTTTCGTTGGCCATGTTGGATACCCGAAGGTGTACCTGGGTCCATTAATCCCTGCAAGCAAGGGGGATACGAGGTTGTTGGATACTCCCGAGCTATGGCTTGGAAAGGATATTCAGACGATCGTCGACTACCGATTCAGCTTGGTCCGCGGCAAATCTCTAATTGACATTCACGACGCCGTCGACCCCGGCAGGTACCTTCTCGACCTCCACGACTTGGCACTTTCATCCTCTTCGGTAGAGGTGGACGCGAAGTTCAGAAAGAAGCCTCGTATGGCGGTGACATTGAGTGAAGACACTCAACCCTTCGGTCCCTCGGCAATGATTCAGGACATGAGGATAGCTCCAACTACTGGGGAAAGGAAGCTTGAGGCCGTATACTACGACGGAGACCAATTAGCCGTGGGTGGAATGCTTGAACTGTACGAAGATGGGGTGCAGGTGTCCAGGATCCAGCGAATCCTCTCCCTCGGCATGTTGGGCATCCGGGACCAACGGAAGATTGTTCCGACACGATGGAGCATCACTACCGTGGACGACACTCTGTCAAAGAACCTTCGCGAATCCGTCAAGGACTATCCGCCGATCGATAAATTCCAGGTGTACAAGTACGAATACTTGGACAACGTGTATGCTGCAATTCTCTCACCACGGAACTGGGAGTTCGAATGGATAGAAGCATGGTTCCCTGGAACTGCCTGGAACGAGACAGGGATGGTCCCAGCGTTAATGGGCGACTATGAACCGTACCAAGGAAGGACCACCTACGCTTCGGTGGGAGGATGCTACTACTCAACGAGGTTGGCTGTTGCGGAAGCGCTTGAACGAATGCAACGGCAAGCCTCAGCTTTGGTTCTGAGAGAAATACGACCAGGATACATACTCCCAGTCGGAGTCTGGAACGTGAGAGAAAGCGTACGGGCAGCGCTCAAAACGAAACCTTTCATCTTCGACACGTTTGTGCAGGCACTTGGCTTTGCCTGTGAAAAACTCGCGATCCCTGTTAAGACTTGGAGGAAGAGTAGTAGGTTGATCCGGAACGAGCTAATCCAACGTCGGCTGAATCAGTACTTCACAAACTAGCCGCTTCAGATACGGGTCAACCGTCTCGAACTGCCACATTCAAGCAAACGTTTTCGATCCATGACTTCGTTCTCCAACGCGGCAACACAAAAAGCTACTAGCCTCTTGGACGTGTAGCCAGCGTCGTTCAGCATTGATTGAGATATGTGGAGATTTGCTCGAAGGTGGCGGGCAGATCGTCCGTACCAGTCTGGCTCTCGCGGCTCTTACCGGGAACGAAGTTCGAGTTGACAAGATTAGAGACAAACGCCCAAACCCGGGTTTACAGGCGCAGCATGTTACAGCGGTCAAGGCGCTGGCTGCCATATGCAACGCCGAGACAGAGGGGCTGCATGTAGGGTCACGTCAGTTGACCTTCAAGCCTCGCAGCCATGTTTCAGGGAGATTCAGTTTCGATGTTGGAACAGCGGGAAGCATTCCCCTCATACTCCAAGCACTGATGCCTTCCGTGGCCTACGGACCAGATTCTGTCGATTTTGAATTCACAGGTGGGACCGACGTGCGCTGGAGTCCAACCATCGACTATGTTCAACTCGTAATTTTGCCAGTGCTGGAATTGACGGGATACAGAGCCACATTGAACGTCCATCGACGAGGGCACTATCCCAAAGGCGGGGGCAAAGTCAGCATGAGCATCGAACCTTCGCGGCGCTCAGATCGCTCAACTTACTCGAAGTTGGGGAACGATCGGGCGTGAAGGGGATCAGCCACTGCGTGAAACTTCCCAGCCACGTCGCTCAGCGTCAGGCCGCTGCTGCAAGAGAAAAGTTAGCTTCGAATGGGATAAGTGATGTTGACATATCGCTTGAAACCTATCCAATGGCTCAAGATCCGCACATTGCGCCTGGTAGCGGTATCACGCTTCTTATGAAATCTTCAACGGGTTCGATCATCGGTGCGGACAGCATCGGTGAACGGGGAAAGCCTGCTGAACTTGTAGGTGAAGAGGCTGCGAAGAAGCTGTTACTGGAGGTAGAGTCGAAGGCTCCTGTGGACCGACACCTAGGTGACATACTAATCCCCTACATGGCCGTGGCAGAAGGCAGGTCGACCATATTCGTCTCTGAAATCACACTGCATACCCTTACGAACATCAAGGTGGCGGAGATGGTCGCCGGGGTCAAGTTTGAACTTCAAGGAGAGTTGCAGAAGCCTGGAGTGATCGGTGTTCAGGGAATTGGGCTGAGAACCTGAGAAGGGCGGGGTTGGGGGGGAGGTGTAATTTCTTGGGGAGAACACGTTACTGGGACAGGAAAAGCAGCTTGGTCAGTTTCCTGATCTAGAGTGTTGATGGAGTTTTGGCGCCGCTTTTGCCACTGGGCTAGTCTAGTACTCTCTTCGACTTTTCCAGATTACGGCGTTGGTTGTGAGGTTGCGGATTTCTAAGATCCTGTGGAATGGAATTGTCACGTCTCCGTCTGACTCTGAGGATAGTGTGAAGTAGGATTTTCCAAGCTTCACGATCTCCGAGGATCTTACCTGTTTCTTGTCCTCAGGGGCACCTCTGTGACGGTAAGCGATCATATAATTTTCAGCGTCTTCGCTGCTGTCCCAGCGGAGTTTGTTTAGAATATTTTTGAGTGGATGAACCACGAGTTTTCTCATCCGCAGAGTGGTTGTGAAGTTGTGACTAGGTTTCGAGCTAGCGATACCTTATTAATGCGCCTGCGACGGTTTTTGCGAATCGGTGTTTCTGATTGAGCGAGTACTACATGCCCGGCGCCACGACAATCGGATTGGTATGCAAGGATGGCGTCGTATTAGCTTCGGAACGGCGAGTTTCCTATGGTTATTTCATTATGAGCAAGTCTGGAAGGAAGGTTTTCAAGCTTACCGACAAAGTGGGCGCAGCATGCGCAGGCATCGTCGCCGACATGCAAATCCTAACCCGCGAAGTCTCAGCCTACTTGAGCATTTACACCTACGAGCGAGAACTCAGCGTGACCGTTCGAACCGCCGCCAAACTCATGGGCAGCATGCTCTTCGAACGACGATACTTCCCCTACCTAGCGCAGACAATCGTTGGCGGAATTGACGAGAGCGGTCCGAAACTGTTCGTACTCGATCCACTAGGCTCGGTGATTGAAGACAAGTTCACAGCGGTGGGCTCAGGCGCAGAGATAGCGATGGGTCTCCTTGAAACCGAATACAACGAGAACATGACCGTCGAAGAAGCCAAAGTCCTAGTCCGCAAAGCCGTGAAAGCCGCGACGGCGAGAGATATTGGAAGCGGCGAAGGCCTGGACATGCTGATAATCACGAACGCCAGCACAAAGGAAGAACAAGAACTCCCAGCGAAGTAGAAACCGTCCCCTCATCGTACCCTCGAGTATTACGGTTGAATGTAGCCCCAACCCGCCGCCAGTCTAGCCAAGTACGTTCGAGTCACCGCCCTTCATGAATTTGGGGCGGTTCAATCTGGTTTAGGCTTTAATTCGAACTTGGTAACTATCACCGAGCGAACACCATGCTCTCCAAAAGTGACATTGAGAAAATCCAAGCTGAGCTACTATCATATGACAAGGCACGAGAAAAACTTCAAACCCTAACCAGGAATGCGACGAGGCTCTGCAGCTGGGCTATTATCCAAGTCCACAGAGGAAAGCTCGACCAGGCAACCAAAACCCTAGCCGATGCCAAACAAATGCTTGATGAACTTGAAGGTCTCCTGTCAGCTCATGCTGAGCTGCCTCAGTTCGGGCAAGTGCTTGTGGCTTTTCAGGAATATGCAGAGGCCAAACTCCTGTTTGAGATGAAGAAGAGTGGGAAGGTGGCGACTTTAAGGGATGTTGGAACAAGCAGCACAGCATACTTACTCGGGATGTTGGATTTTGTTGGAGAGATGCGTCGAATGGCCCTCGACGCGCTGAGGCGAGGGAACGCCGACGAGGCGCAAACTCTGCTCTCAACAATGGAGAAAGTGTACGAGGATTTGATGGCGTTCGATCGTACTTCTATTCTTCCCAACTTTCGCAGAAAACTCGACGCCGTTAGGAGAATCCTTGAAGCAACTCGAGGAGATGTCGCCACAGATCTGAGGCGCATTTCTTTGGAGAAGGCGTTGCGCAGCGTTGAACGTAAGCTTGGGGCTTCGATCAAAAGCTCCAAGCGCGATTGAGTTGCGAATCAGAATTCCAAGCAGAATTTCTCCTGAAGAGGCCATAGCCCTCCAGAAGAAACTCTCGCCTCTAGTTAAGGAGACCAGTGAACTTCCGTCGAAGCTCCGTCATCTTGTGGGTTGTGATGCGTCCTATTTCCATGGCACGACCATTGCGGCTGCGTCACTAGTAGACTACGAGAAACTGAAGCCTACGAGGATCAAATGGGTCAAGGAGCGAACAAGATTTCCATACATCCCGGGATTGCTCGCCTTCAGAGAAGCACCGTCCGTGCTTCGAGCCGTCAGATCCCTTCGTGCACAATCATATGTTTGCTTCGTAGACGCCCATGGTTTGGCGCACCCGAGAAGGTTCGGGCTAGCTTGTTTTGTGGGCCTGGCCCTCGACCATCCCACCATAGGCATTGCAAAGAGTCTGCTCTACGGCTCTGTTCGTGACGAAAGAGTATTCGATAAGGAGGAGCGGCAGATAGCCGAAATCCTTCCTTTGCCAGGAAGCAGGAAAGTTATCTATGTTAGTGTGGGACACAAGATATCCTTGAACGACGCCGTCAAGATCGTTCGACATTGTCTCACCCAAAGAGGCCCAGTTCCAATAAATCTGGCACATGAGGAGGTAACGAAACAGAAATGGTTACTCAAGAAATCAAGCCAAGTCTCCTCATAACCCTCTACAAACTGATCGAGATGGGCGCTTATCCGAACGAGATCATATTCACCACCACCGACCTGGCGAAGCTTCTCAGCGCTTCCCAACAGACCGCGTCCCGCCATTTGATAGACCTTGAAAGGATGGGGTTGATACATCGCGTACGACTGGGGCGACGTGAATCCATCAAAATCACGAGCAGCGGCGTTAAGCATCTGGATAACATGTTTCTGACTTTGAAAAGGGTCTTTGAATTGAAAACCTCAGAAACCGTATTCGAGGGCGTACTATTCTCAGGGCTGGGTGAAGGAGCCTACTACATCAGCCAACCAGGGTACGAGAAGCAGTTCCAGGAGAAGCTCGGATTCGAACCCTACGCCGGGACATTGAACCTCAGAGTGCGAGAAGAGGATCGAGAAAAAGTCAGACTGCTCGAAGCCTCACCCTTCAATCTAATCGAAGGATTCACGAACGGGAACCGTAGCTTCGGACCCGCCAAGTGTTTCAAGACCGAGATTGCCGACAAAGTGCAAGGCGCACTCATCTTTCCAGTCAGGACACACTACGCGGGCGACGTTGTGGAATTGATCTCGCCACAATACCTCAGAAAAATGCTCCACCTGAAGGACGGAGACACGGTGAAAGTTAGAGCTTTCACCTCAACTCTTCAGAAAACCTCTGTCTCACCGAAGTAGAACTCACATATTTCTCATGATCGAACTGAGACAACCTCACCATCTGAATCTTCAACCGGTGCCGTTCAATAATTCTCCGCACGCTCTTCTCCAAACTTGCCTGATCATAACCGAAAGCCACAATGTCAGGCATCACGTCCATCAGCACCCGCTCATAACCCATGCCCACATCCTCATAACCCAAGATCGCTTTGTCCACAGGTTTCAAACCCTCAACTAGTGCACGTCTGTCTTGCTCCGGAAAGACTGGTTTGCGAGTTTTCAACATCTCCACAGTCATATCTGTAGCAACAACCGCTACCAATACATCGCCCAACGTCTTCGCTTCCGTCAGAGCCGCCAGATGGCCTAGGTGCAATACATCATACACGCCGCCAGCCAGAACCACTTTGACCTGAGTCCGTCCATTTGCCGTCAAGGAATACCGCTTCTCTCCACTGCTCAACTGCTCCGCCAAGTACCCCGAACTTGACAATCTAATCAATTGTTGAGGTGTGTCAGAGGCGTCAAGACACTCCGAGAATTCCTGTTGAGTGAACGGCCCGTGCCTGAGTTGTAGTAGATAGGCAGCTTTGATGAGAGGTTTCAGATTCTCCGAACTCATATGAACGCAGCTGCCCGGGCATTTCAATGATGAAGAAATGCAATTGGTACTAAAGAAATTATTCCCACGTCTATGATCATCAACGATTTCATCTCGTGTGTCCCAATTCTAAGAACAGTAGGGCGTCGAGCAGACCCTCAGCATAGGCTATTGATACGAGGGCCGTCGCAGGTTTGCTGTTATCGAGATGATAGCCTGCATCTCGCAGGTAGCGTTGAATCGTGTCAGAAACCTTCATAATATTCTGGCGCTTGACCGCAGTATCTGCTTCCACTGAGGTGAAGTTTTGCAGAGTGTTCTCGAAATTCGCAATATACTTGCGAGCACGTTTCGCTGGATCCTCGTTGAGTTCGCTCATTTCATGTTCACCAAATCCTTTCGGGCTCCACAGAGTACATGAAGTGCTTCGGCCTCAACGAAATGCAATGACCCAGGCAAAACTAGGGTGAATGGTGGCTCTCCGAAGTCAACCTGAGTAACTTCTGTTACGGTTCCCGCTTTCACAATCATGTCCGGTGCTTCAAGTCTGCGCGATTCCGACGATCAGAGTCTCGGAGTTGATAACGTACTCGGATCGTTGTCTGGATATGGTTGACAATTGTTTGAGGGCTTGCGGGATGGAGACGTATTTTTTGGTTTCAGTGTCGATTTCCAAGAGTACTAGGGAATGCAGCCCTGACGAAAGATTGCTCTTGATGTTTGTGTAGACGCTTTCCGGGAATTCGCCTTGCCATGCTGCGGGGATGGTTACGGTTCTGCCGAACTTGTAAGACTGCAATCCTGTCACACCCGCTGCCGAAGGCATCACTGAGGCTGCATGGACTATTCCAGTCTTAATGCCAGCCTTGTGGGCTCGTAGGCGCAGGTCGATGTGCGTTGTGGCGACCATGGGATCACCGGGAACCAAGAAACCGACTTTGCCTGTTCTGGCCTTGGAAAGAATCACGCGTTCCGCATTTTCCTCAACATCTCGCCTAGAAAGAACACGCACGTCCTTGCCAACGAGCTTGTTCAAATTGTTAAGGTGGAGTCCTGGCATGACGCTCGTGTAAAGTTCTAAGAAGAGAAATTCACAGGACTCCGCCTCCTTTCGTCCGCGAAGAGACAAACCCAACTCGTCATGCAACCCAAGACCGATGAAAACCAGCTCTCCCAATTCATCACACTACTGTTCCCAATGGGCAGCTGGACCTATTTGGTTTGCGGCAGAGGCTGAAGGAATAATCAAAGAATGCTTATTTTCTAGTGGAAACCTTCAGACCACTTCAGCGGGTCCGTAGCTCAGCCAGGTAGAGCGGCGGACAAAACGTAGCTAAGGCCGAAGCTCTTAACATGGTGAGGGAAACCCGAAGGTCGAGAACCACGCCAAAATCGCAGCGTGGTCGGCAAGGTTCAAATCCCTCCGGACCCGCCACCAAATACGCGCGAGTCCGTCAGTCCTAAAATATGAGTTGTCGGTGCCCCCCGGCATCCCTTGCAAACGGCAGGCAAGGACCCAATGGGATTTGCAGCTGGATCGCCCTACTACTCATGCGTCTTGGAGGGAGAGAAGAAGACGCAGAAAGAGATTGCCCATTTTGCGAACGTTACAGAGGTCACTATTGGAAACAGACCCAAGGGATTCAAAGAAGCGCTTAAACTCGATACTTAGACGAACGGGCAACGACGAGACATTGCTGAATTTTCTAGTACTCTAGGCACCTATCTTCTAATTCTTAATCTTCAGTTCCTATACCATTGACAAGACTACATTCTTTGGAAAGGTAATGCCTTACGTCTTGATTTTGCCGTGCTTGATGAAAGTTCCCTTTTGGTACTCTTCAAACGCGACTCTCAGTTCATCCTGCGTATTCATCACAATAGGGCCATACCATGCGACTGGCTCACGAATGGGTTTTCCAGAGATTAGCAGGAACCGCACTGGCATATCATCTGTTGTGACCGCTAGTTGATCTCCATCATCAAATATTACTGCGGTTTCGGGCTTGATTAAACAGTCTCGTTTGAGATCAAAATAGTTCGCGCCCTCAGCTTCGTATGCAAATGAATCGCGCCCCTTATCGAAGTATCCTTGCCCTTCAATTACATAAGAGAGGACCGTGTGTCCAGGTTTCACTGCATGCAGAAATTGCGTGTTGGCGGGTACTTTAACGTCCAGATATTCGGGGTCAGTCACTATGTCACGGACTGGCCCCTTTATGCCATTCACTTCCCCACAAATAATTCCAAGCTCAGAACCACCCTCAGTCTGTATTCTCGGAATGCTCCCACTCCCAATCTCCTGATAGCGAGGGTTCATCATCTTGTGTGAGGCTGGAAGATTGGCCCAGAGTTGAAAACCCCACATCAATCCATCCTTCTCGCCTTTGGGCATCTCTTGATGAATAATACCACTTCCAGCAGTCATCCATTGAACGTCACCTGCACCAATCACCCCCTTGTTGCCCATGCTATCACCATGCTCGACTTGACCATGCAGAACGTAGGAGATTGTTTCGATTCCGCGATGAGGATGCCAAGGAAATCCGCTAATGTAGTCGACTGGGTTCCTCGAATGAAAGTCATCAAGGAGAAGGAACGGGTCAAGCTCTGGGGCGTGAAATCCGAAAGCTCTCTTCAAGCGTACACCAGCTCCCTCAATCGTTGCTTTGCTCCTTAGCACCTTCTTGATTCTCCTAGTTGTAGCCAATTCAATCACAATACTCTGTTCATACGGCTCTCAATATCTGTCATTCTAGTAATAGTCTCTCATCAGTCTTCTTGAAGCATCTTACTTGGAAGAGAATCTGCCCGCTCGTGACATTAGGCAGCCTTCCCTACTATCTAGTGTCATTATGTTGGGCCACCATCTGGCTTGCAATGTTTTTCGTCATTATCGTGATAGGTGGAGGAGGTTATTCGAGCTTTTCAAAGGATCTTGGCATCATCATCCAGTACTTAAGTTTCAGTTTTTTCAGCTCTATGCCAGATGCGACGTTAGGCCACGGAATTGTTATGGTCTACAATTCGTAAGGTCGTGGTTCGTAGCGTATTATCGGTCACGCTGTTTCTAGTGGTCGTAGTTTGTATTGACGTTAGTGCTAGCGTCGTGGTCGTCGTTAGTCGTCGTCTGCGTCAATTCGTCGTCACTGGCGGCGGCGGGGGCGGGGCCAGCTGGTGCGCGCACACACACACGTTCGCCTGAATAGACTTCGACCGTCGGAATGCAACTATCTATGTGCCCTGTGACCTTTAAGCACAGAACCTACCGAGGGGACTACATCAAAATACCCACTTATGCGGTTGTGAATGCGATTAGGGGTCCTAGGTTTTTGCTACTATGTTTATCTCCTGTGTTTTTGCTACTGGGAATTTTAGCGCAGCTTCATGCTTCAATTCTACCTTAACGTACCAGCGCTTGATGCCTCCGCTGTGAAGAAGATTTGCAATTGGCCCTATTGATATACTAGTGTGTTGCGTTGCGCTCGGACCGGTTTCTGGTATAACAAAGGCGAATTTGTATTGATATGGGCTATTTGCATTTGTGTAAAGCTTCTCAGTGTCCAATGTCTCTGACTTTGAATAAAGGGGGATTTGTTTACGAATCTCCCTACCGTTCGCTTGCGCTCTGTCACCGTTTCTTCAGCGTACAAGATTGCAACCACTTCCTTGCCCATGACATCTTTTTTCATGGTAAGAGAAGCGGTGCCTTCCAGAGTGTCACCTGGAACAACATTCACATTCTTCAGCTGCAAATCCATCTTCCCGTCGCCGAGCCCAAATATCCCAAACATGCAACCACCAGGAGATCAGAGTCGCGAGAATAATTCTTCTCAATTCGACATAATGGCCATTTAATCTATTACGGTTTTCCTCTCAACGCGATTGCCAGGGTTGGAGCAGGGGTTTAGATCCGTTTCCACGTTTGGATTCCACATTTTCTCTGAGTGGAGGATTTATCCGCGGAAACCCCCGCAGAAGATCCTTAGCTAGCCGGTTAACCTTGGAGCGGGGGATAACGAATTGGAAGTTTGTTATACCCCCCCTTTCGGGTAGATGGGATAAGGCAACCTCACCTTGGCGTTGCCGGAAAACTGCCAAAGAACCGTTAACCGATCCGGGGTCTCCCACGAAAAATTTTCATAGCATACGTAATGGCAAGTGATAATTACATTACTCCTCAATATTATGTTGAAGGTTTTTCTCGTTGCAGTGTTCTTCCTGCGGCGGAGAGGTATCCCCCACAGCCAAGTTCTGTAGGTCATGTGGAGCTAAAGTGGACCTCTCAACACAAATTCCACCCTCATCAACTCCCAAGCCAACAAGCAATGTCTCCTCCGGAGGCGAGGAGGGTGGGGAACCCGTTTACTGCGGAAAGTGTGGAACCCAAAACTCCACCGGCAGCGACTTTTGCGTAAATTGCGGCATCAAACTGCATCCAGCCCTGGTGGAGGTCTCAACAGAAACTGCACCCTCCACATCACCTACGGTTAAAGGGAAATCTGCTTGGAACCGCACCAAGTATCTAGCCGTCTTCATTATTTTGATTCTAATTGTTGCCACCCTGTTCGGGAGCGGAGTAATTCAGCGGATGGTTTCGCCAATGTCACCTCCGCCGTCCCAGTATACTGGCAGTTCCTCCTCTGTGACGCCGACAGCGGTTACCAGTGGGGTGCGTACGAGTTCTAGCTCGACGAGGACGAGTTTCAGCAGCACCGCTCCACCAATTGATATCAGAAGTATACCAAGCCCACCTTTAGTTGTGGGTTGCTACCAGTACGTGGGAGGCAAATGGGGAACCGTTCCCTGCCTTTCGCAAGAATCGGTGCGGAAATTTGGACAGTTTCCCGATGCCTATCTAGGGATAGGCCAAAGCACATCGCCGAGCGTTACCCCGCTGACATTTGGGTATGTACAGGTCGCCTTCAAAGATTATCATGGGGAGACGGATAGCCAAGATGGAGATAAGGCCTATAGTATTCAATTGAATACGAACGACTTCGCCTCGATTGGCCATCAAGGCGATCAAGGCTGGGTGCAGTTTGTTTATCAGGACTTTTGTGGTTACGGTTACCAGTTTATCGGAGAACAATCATGTGCCTCTAACTCTCGTTTTTGCATATGGAATGTTGATATTACCGTTGCAGGCCAGACGAACAACAACCAGGGATACAACCCGACCTGTGTTAGCCCGGGACCAGTTGACTTGTCATCAGGCTATTATGCGGATATTATAGGCTACACGGCTCCTGGTCAGAAGCTTGTATCTATCGTTGGTCTGCCCGGCGTCGGCCCTTTGTCTGTCGTAGCTCCTGACACTTACGGTCTAGCTTATGGTACTAACTGGTCACAGGTTGCTGGTCAAGTCTACGGGGCGGGTGGCGGCTCAGAGGCTAAGTTTGGGTCAAATCCAACTCTGGAGCAGACGAACATCATGGCGGAGTCATGTCCGACACCTTCTGGGCTGGGGATCTTCGATGATTGTACTAGCCCACCAATCACAGCCGCATCCCAAAGCGAGCCCTCTACAGCTGAAAGCAACGACTTGAACCTTGCAGGTTCCTCGCTAACCTCCTATAACGGCGGATCTCATTGGTGGCTTTCCACGGCATATTGCGTGCCTAATAACCGACCTGACTGTACACCGTTTATAAATTATGATTCGGATTATTACTGGCAGCATGAGATGTTGTTTTCGGTCGCAGTGAATCCTGGTTCCGGGTCAACCTACGCCGGCGGTGCTAACACCCAGGGTGGTTATGGTTTTGGGGCCTACGTAACCCCCACGGTGACCGTAACCTCCGTGAACGGCGTGAATAGCGCGCCTCTTACGATGAGTGTAGGTGGGTTGAATTCCCAAGTCGGAACCGAAGACTTGTCAGGTAAGACGTGCACGTTCAGTTTGCCGTTGCAACCCGGGAGCACGTGTACATTCAACCTTGACATCGTTACCAACCCCGCAGCCAAGGCGGCCACCTATCCATTGACAATTTCTGCAAAGACACCTTCAGAGGGTCAAGCAAGCGCTCCGTATGCGCTTACTATTTTGCCGAGCGCGGCTCCGAGTCCGGTTATTGTTTCTCCACCTAATGGGGCTAGCGCTAACCAATATCAGGCTGTCTTGTTGATTGGGTTTGCTCCTAACACTCTAGCGGGTCAGCTGGGCGGCGGCGGTTATATTCCATGCGACCAAATGCAATTCCAAGCCACCGGCCCTGGCGCCGGCCCTGGTGGTTCACCTAAGACAGCTACGCCTACACCGGACCCCCAGTATTCGGGGTACTGTGATGCTCAGATGACTTTCACCGTGCTAGGTACCGTGTCGATAACACTCACAGCCAAAAATGTGCAAGAAAACACCGTTGGGAAGTCTCAGGCAGTAACGATCACCATCGTCTCGTCGCAAACGACGCAAACGAATATTATTGGTACGCACACGACTACCGTGACCACTGCTCGCCCGTTCACGTTCACACTAACTGCTCCGTCAAGTTCGGTGATTACTGAGGGTGGGTCACCGGATAAGATCACGATAAGTATCATCACAACCGGTGGCAGCCCGCAACCCGTTAAACTAGATGTGTCAGGCTTGCCGGCCCACGCAACATACAGCCTCAGCTCTAATTCTCCTACGCCGACAACGACTGTAACTCTAACGATAACAGCGCCCTTTGGAACTGCACCAGGAACCTACACTGTGAAAATTACAGGCACACCAAGCGGCGGTGGCACCCCCCAGACGGTCACCATACAACTCACCGTTGAAGCCATAGGTTAACACAAAGCAAATTGCACGATAACCACAACCAGCAGCGTGATCGGTAATTCTTTCTTGGTGAATTTCTTGAGACATCTGTTCCTTGTAATTTTGCTTCTAGCGGTTTTTGTGTTCGCGTTGCCACCGTTCTCGGCGACGGCGGCAGTTCGAATTAGCGATTTTAGATTAACGGTCTCGCCGGCTGCCTCATCTTCGCCATCTCAACAGGTAATGGCCGCAGCAACGTCCACTACTGTTGCATCATCATCTGTCGTGACCGGTCAGTCAGGGACCGATTATTGTTCGACTGACAAATCGTACTACAATGTGGGAGATACGATTACGATTTCTGGTCATATGGGGGCTTCTAATCCGTATTACGTATACGACTACAAGCCGAATGGTTCAGTTTCGGTTAGAAGTCTGGGCAATGGCCCTGGGAGTTTCAGCATAGAGGGTAAGGCGGTTGAGCCGGAGGGGACGAGAAGGGTTGAGCTGTGGATGGCGGGGATAGAAATCTTCGGAGGTGCGAAGAGTACGATGGCGCCCCATCATGATGTTACCTGCAACACGTTCACCGTTGGACCGGCAATACAAACAACAACAATACAAACGAGTCAATCCTCAACTCAAACCTCACCCTCCTCAACTCAAACATCAAGCACCATGATGAGCATAATCGAACAAAACCAACTCCTCATACTCGCAGCCGCAGTCCTATTGGCCGCAGTCATAATCGCGGTCGCGTTGCGGGGTCGAAGAAAACCAACCCCAACACAACCAACGAGAACGGGCGCAACACCTGCAATAGTTTACTGTGAACAATGCGGAACCCGAAACCCCACCACCAACGACTTCTGCGTAAAATGCGGCACCAAACTGCACTAACATCAGAAGTAGTGGGGTGTTTCGTCGTCGGTTAAAATGCGACCGATTGAATTGAGTTGCATGACTCGTTTTCTTGAGGAATTGAGTTGCGTCGATTTCTAGTGTTGATGAGTATCTTTCTACTCATTCTCATCCTCGTCCCCAATGTGCGGGCGGATATAGTTTTTGGTTGCAGGTGGGTGCTTGGGGAGACGATGGTTCAAAAGAGAATAGGGGAGTTTCTGTTGAGATTCAGACTCACATTTACAGTACGAACGAGGGAGACTATCAGTCTTTCTGGGTTGGCGAGTGACTTGGACAATGGGGCGTTTATTCAGTTCGGCTACCAATTACGAACCGGGCTATTTGTGCTTGAAGGGGCAGACGGTTAGCGGGAAATTCGCATGTCTGGGTGATTCCGATCACATTGGAGGGTTGGATGTGCGTTGGGAATGGCAGTACTGGCCCGACGTGAATGGTCATGATTTCTCTTTTGAAATAGGGCCTGCAAACTCGGTTGGGCTCGATGGATCGTGGCACAAGTATTCAATTCAACCAAACACGGCGGGTGGATGGAGCTTTCTGCTTGATGGTCGAGAGGTCTCGCACTTTGCAGTGGCATGGACGAAGTCCAAGGATGCGGCATATTTTGATCGCGGAGAAGGGCAGCGATACTGCAACGTTCGGTAAATTGGGGCCAGTCGAATTCCGCAATCTAGCTTACCTGAAAGATGATGGGTGGCATGCCGTGGCAGCACTCTATGCGCTTGTAAACGTTCTATGCGCCGTGAGTACAAATTGCGACGTTAGGAATCCTTACGGAGTAATGCTGGAAGACTCGGGGATTGTGATTGCTGGGAGCGGGATTCATCAACCCAAGGACATGGACCTACTATTGGGCACGTTAACCTTAGACTTACCCAACCAAGTCAAGGGAACTGTTGACAAGAAATATTCCGTATCAGGCTCTTCGCAAGTGCCACTTTCACCCGGACTGCATACGATTACACTTCCTCCAACTGTCGCCATAGATGAGAAGAGCAGACTCAGGTTCGACCATTGGAGTGATGGATCAAAATCTCCAAATCGAACAATTACGTTGAATTCTGAAACAACACTCAAAGCAACCTATGTAACGCAATACTTACTGGCAGTTGATTCCGTTATTCCTCTCAAAGGTTCAGGATGGTATGACAAAGGATCAACATTCTCAGTCTCAGCACCCGCCCCAAGCCCAATTGTTGCTGAACTATGGATCCTAGGTGGTCATTGGGTTTTCGACGGATGGTACAAAGACGGAGCATACTTGACGAATTCACGTACCAGCTCCATCACCATGGATGGCCCACACTCTCTGCAAGCCCGTTGGCACCAGGACTACACAATCCCACTCGGAATACTCATTCTGCTGAGCCTTCTTGTTCTGGTTCTAATCTACCGGAGAGATAGAAGAAAACGAGAACAGCAATAAAGCCGCATGTGACTTTTTGAAACATGTTTTGTGTGGTATAACTGGTGCGCGCACACAAAAAAGCCTGGGCCTAACAGTTCAAATTACGGTACTCGTGCCATTGATACGCAAATCATTTGAGATAGTTGATGCAATTCCTGTTCAAGGTAGCTCGTATATGCCAAAAGTGACAGTGAAAGCAACTGAAAACGGGCCTAACTTAATCATGGTGGACGAAACTGTTTCAACCGCTCTGTGTAGATGTGGTCACTCAGAGAATAAACCATTCTGTGATGGAACGCATCGCAAAGTGAACTTCCGCGCACCAGCGGCAGAAGTCAAAGTCATAGAATAAGCAGAAAAATCGTGGTTCAAATTCGGGTGCTCGCACCAGCATACCCACACACACACATGACCAAGCCCGCTGTTCAAATTCTGTTGCCCGCACCATTGATGAAATGAGGAAGCTTTTAGCCAACCCAAGGACAAAGAATCAGAGTCGGTCTCATTGGGCCTGTGTGTTTTTTGCGAAAGTCCTGACGAAGAATCGAATCCAAATGAGTTCGTGATTACGAAAAGCGTTGGAAATCATGTCATATGCGTGGATTGTCTGAGAGAACTGGTTGAGGCATTGGCGTCTGTCCGTTGAGAGTCGGCCTAGATGTGGCGAACTGAATGGGTGTCGATTTTGAAAGCACGATCTTGGGTACGACATTAGCAATAATCGGTGGCATATTTGGCGCTTATTTCCAATACTTCTTTGGAGATCGCTTGCGAAGAATAAATGAATCGGAACTAGGAGAACGACTGAGAATCATTGCCTATATGCGTCTCAAGACGATACTAGATGCCGTAATTGCCGAGTCATGAACCAACTTATAATTCACGAATGAGTTAGGCTTCGCAGAGTAGTGGGGCTTGGCACAAACTGGAGTAATTGGAGACTTCGAGGCATTCAAGCGGGAATTCCACGAGGTGCTTCGGAAACTTGCTGAATCGAACACGAAGAAAGAATTTGACGCAAATGTACGATCGCTTGGACAAGTTGCCGCTAAGATAACCAAAGCATTGCCGAAATTTGACCCGGTAAAGGCAAAAGAGTTGGAAGACATGGTCAACCAACAGGAACAGGCAATTCTTGAGGCTGCGAAGAAATTCGTTGGCTCTATGTAAATAGCTCCGACGTTTTCACAAAATGCCTAGGTTAGCTTCAACCTGTGTGTGGCATAACACACTTTCTAACTGCTCGTTTCACTCGTAGATCTATCCTTACTATGACACATGCGGTTGACTTCGCTAACCTAATCTAATGTTGGCACGTCTTCAAGCCCGATCATTCTGACGCTTTTGTATTCGGTAATGGGTGGGAAGTCCCTTATCACCACTACGCCCTTCACTATCTTGAACAGCTTCGAGTCATATCCATACTTGTCCATGTTGAGCCTCGCATACTCGATCTTCTCAAGTAGACTAGGGATATTTTCTTCAATTAGTTTGCCGTTTTTAATCCTGTATCTCTTTCCGTCAACTATGCCCATGAGATCTCTAACCAACTGTTCACGCCTATTCCTATGTTCATAGAAGGTCGTCAGTCCGCGAGCTTTCACTTCTACAACGAGAAGTATTCCGTCCCGCCCCGCTAGACCATCGATTTCTAAGGTCGCCTTCTTCTTGTCAGTTACATTTGGAACCCACATGAATCCCGCTCTTTCAAAAGCATCCTTGGCTGATGACCTCTCGAATTCCTTAGAGCGGCTTGCCGTTTCATCATGGAAATAGTCGCTCAATAGGGTCGAGTGCAATAGCAAGAAAATGATAAAGGTCATTCTATGTGACACGAACACTTTTCCTGCCAGCAACAAAAATAGAGGAAATGTGTCTGTATTAGTGGATGAGTACAGAAGAATTGATTCCGCAGCAATAGCCTTGCTCTTGAATACATGCCTTAGAGCGTCCCTGAATTCGGCCAATGGCGTGACGGTTATCGCTTCTCGGGACGCTACGAATCCTCTAGCGAGTTCCAGTATCTGTAACGGTTCTCGAACAACTCCTGTGTAATTTGAGAGATCGAATGTGTTCGCGATACACCACATTCTTCAACAGGCCAAAATAGAACGTATTCAGCAAAGCGTAGGAAGTCTTGATGAAATTCCGGGGCCGATAGCTCACTTGCTTCGGCTCTCTCTCAATGTCTAGCTGGATTCTCTTCCATTCTTTACGATACTCTTCTGTCTTCATTTGGCCTTCTTGTTCGGCAAAGATTTGATTATTTGCAAAGGTGCGAAGGAGTGGAATGTAATCCTCATTGTATATTATTACGAACTTTCTCGACTTGTCCGCCGCAGTGAGTGAGGAAATTTCAAACGGTTCTGTGGCGACTAATTCCGCATACTCTTCTCGGAGATAGATATGTTCTGTCAAGAGACCCAAGAAATCTGAGAAGGACCGCACGAGCGGAGGGTGTTCTTCTCATCAGCCTCGACCATCCCATCAAAATCTTCCTTCATGAGGCGTTCGATCAAATAACTGAACGCGACAGTCATGCTGAGATCAAGCGGTTCGGGATAATTGTCGAAGTAGCGCCTTGCGTATTTCTCCCGTTGCCAGACGATGTGCATTATCAATCGGTTTTTCTTGAATTGTCTCATGTATCGGAAGAATAGCCCGTATATGGAAATCAAGCGTTCAGTAGAGATGCTAATCGCCAAGTCCCTATCGACTACATTTAAGCCGTAACAGTGAGGACAGAGACTTTTCATAAGTAAGGGTTGAGTGACCAGCAGTCTCGTACCACATGTTTCACATGGCATGTAAGCAGCCTGATCAGATCAATCTGACAATTTCTGCCAGCTGCATTTGTAGACTCTGAAGGGTCTGTTTGCTTGCGCTCTTTTCTGAAGGTAATGAAATGTGCTTTTCCTAATACCAAGCTGTCTGGCCTCGGACTGACCGATGGAGAGAATTCTGGCTCTCAGTCCGTGATCGGCGTGTCTTACCAGCTTGTGTTCAGGTTCGGAAAAATCAACTGTAGCTACTCTTTTGACCAGCAGGCGTCCCAGTTCTATTGCCTTCTGTTCGATAATCGTGTCCCACCTCAAAATCCTCCCTCTGCAGTTCGCACCAGAATTGAACCGTTCTCGAATAAGGTCGATGAATCGCTGTCTTGCATCAGGCTCGAACCGATAGCGGTAATCATCTCCTGTGAAGTAAAAGTCTGACAACTTCAAAGTCTCAGACTCAAACGCCTCGACAACGGAGATGTCGGAGAGCCAGCGGAACGGCTCCTGCAAATCATACACTAACGACTGTTTGGTCTGGTAGTTGCTGAAATCATGCAGAAAACCAACTGAAGGCTCTAGGCCTACAGCGTTGATTGCCCCTCTGCATTCCCCTTCTAGAACGCCGTAAGCGTAGTTCAATGCCAGGTTTACGGGATCAGACGCGTTGTTCTGATGACTCGAAGTCATGCGACCTTGAAAGTCAAGATGTTCAGGCAACACCTTCCCCAATGCTTCCCAGTAGCGTCTAGCCACACGTCCCTCGACTGTGCGAAGGTCAGGAACAGTGGTTGCAGTCCTGAGTTTTGATGCCTCAAGCTTCGTCACTCGGATCTCTTTCGGGAGGTCGTAGCGCTCACCCAACCAATCCAAAACCTGCAGACTTCTCGCAATCTTCGCTTGAACAAGCGCTCTAGCAATGGTGAACTTCTTTATCGGATCACAGGCAGCTTGAAACTGCGCAGCCCTAAGATCAGCCTTCACAGGCATCGGAGGCAGAATGCTTGAGATTATGGCTCCGTCGAAGTCCATTACGAAAACAGGAACCTTATGCTTCGACAGCCAGTGAAACGCTTGCAAAGAAACGTATCCGCTGTGCCCATCAATGATTATGCTACTGTAGGGAAAACGTCGAGGGCGAAAACGAAACGTGGACCCAACCCTGTTGTCTTCCCGACCATCAGTGACCTCAAGCTCGGAACGCAACTTCAGGTTCTGAACGCGAATCTTCACACCCCAACCCGAAAGATGAAGAGGGTTCATTCTTGCCACTCTCAGTTTGACTTCAATTCACTTAGAAATGATTTTGAGAATCTTACTAGTCTCGTCATTAAGACTCCCAAATGCCTTCGTTGTTGCCAGTTTCAATGCAGTGTTACTCTCTACTGCCGCGAGCCATCTTCTCTGAGTTTCTGGCGGTCTTTCGACTAGAGGCAGTATGAAGAAGGCGTCCGTGTTAATCATTTCAGGAACCGGTCTCTCGGGGAAAAATGGTCTTACGACGTAGGCCATTCTCTGCGCGATCATCCTTACCTCATCTAATGCAAGATTCTCTATTCCAGCCCTGACTAATTCCGGCCATATGCCAAAAATGGTAGGCATAACGGCCTTGTACTTTCCAGCCAAACGCCCCACTACTGCCGGCGACGAGGTGCGAAAAATGAGCCAGCATACACCATAGCTGGTCAGCTCGTATAGAATTGTCTGAACTCCAGTGGCACCCTTCTGACGACTAACCTCCTTAACGAATTTCTGTCTAATCAGGCTCTTCATCGCATTGTGAACAACTGGATATTCCACTCGGGTCATCTTTTTTTTGATGGTGTATTTTGTGGTTGGGCCAATTTGAGACAGAATACTCATCATTTTCTCCTGAGTATCAGAAACTCTGGGCTCGAACGTTTTGACACGCGCACGCTTCACACTCATTTCACCGCAAGACAGCTGTAACAGTATTAGGATGCATATACTATACCATCCCTATTAGCCTTAGGTAAGATCATGCTAACGATAAGAAATGGAAGTCGAACAACGAATCATATCGTACCTCGAATCACAACGACATCCATCCGACGTAAATAAGGTCCGAAAATCCGCAGGCATTAGCCACTGGAATGCTGCTCTTAGTCATCTTTTGGAGTTGTGCATTGAAGGAAAGATCCAAGGAACGAAGACTTCGAAGAGCTGGGTTTTCTGGGTTAACGGAAAGCGCCAACTTCACGCTTCAGGCAGAATGCGAACTCAGGGGGAGGGTCTGCGTGAATGAGCCCAGTTCTCACCTACCGATGCACGATTACAGGCCGCGCGGTACAACAAGGAGACGCGAGACCCTTTCGGCTTCGACATGCACTTCCGAATATCAAGAAGAACTTACGGCCGAAAACAAATCCGAAAAGAACGAACGAAACTTGCTCAATTGGCATTCGCAGTCTTCAGAGCCCAGATGAAACGACGCTTCAGCTACGTTCCCCCAATGAACCGTTACAGACTCAAGTTCGAGATAGAACAACCAGCGACCAAGCCAACCCCATTTCTCCACACCGAAACCCAGTATCTGTATCGAAAGGAGAAACAATGGCACGTCGAACCGCTAGGCACAGACAACATAAGAATCCCAGAAACAGCGCGGAGAAGAGTTTTGCGCGCCCAACATCGGCAGAAACCGAGTTGCGACGAATCAAGAGAAGGGCGCAGCACCGTAAGATTAGGAGGAAGAAGCATGCGAAAACACCAAGGAGAACATAGGGTACCCAACACGGCCCTGGTTAAGGTCGACAAGGACTGTCTCGTTGACTCGAACTGGGTTAAGGAATGGGTCGCCTTGACGCTGACAGTCGCAGCATGGCATAATCGTTCTGTGAAGACGGTGAAGATCTGCCGCAGTCTGAAGAAAGGCTGGCACGCATACGTCGAACTCAACGAACCAGTAGACGCTACTACTGCAAACCGAATCGCGTGGATACTCGGAGACGATGCCACTCGCACAGACTACAACCGTGCAAGAATCGAATCGGGAATGCAGGAATGGAGCAAGATGTTCGAGCGTGTGAATGTCAGACTCCTCACAACCTACGATGATTCGTGGCCTCTGTGGAAAAGAAACAGGGCTTGCGGGAGATTCATGCTCCCAGGGCAGCCCATCACGGTTCCGGCCGGAACTCGAAAAAAAGGAAAGGAGGGATAAACAGAATTGAGTGAAGCGGAATTTCCGTACAAGATAGTGGACATGAAGCGCAAGCCAGGCGAAAAAGCCAAGGCGGCGATCACGAAAGTCCAGCTAGTTAAAGCGGTGGAAATATACAAGGACAAAGCGAGAGATCCCGAACAGATGATTTACGCCATCTACGCACGTGAGATGACCGCGACATGAGAGTCGCAACTTTCACAAAACCACAGGGCAAAGAGATTTCGTCAAGCAGCAAGCTGGCTCTATTCAAGAAGCGCTACAAGCGATTCCCCACCGTAGGCGGGAAGGTCGACTTGGTCACCAACGACAAAGGATTCTATACGCTCGAACTGTAGGTGTGCCCACAGTCCTCACTCCCTTTTCCCATTTTTTTCTGAAGATCGCACCGAAAAAAACGTTGAGAATGGAGCAGCAGACAATTGAAGATGACCACACGACTGATAGACGTAGACGACGTCATCAAGCTCGTTAACCTAGTCATTCTTACTGGACGAGTCAAGAACGGCAGACCAGTTTCCCTCCTCCTTGTTTCGGACACTGAGATGGGTAAGACCCAGATCCTTGAAGTCTTCATGAACCTGAAAACCGTCATCTGGGCTAACGACCTCTCAGCCCATGTGATTGTTGACGAAGTCGCCCCGCAGGTGGAGAAGGGGAAAACGCACGTTCTCGTCCCAGATTTGCTGAAGGTTCTCGGTCATCAGAAGATGGTGATACGGAACACGATGACAATGTTAAACTCGATCATGGAGGAGGGGTTGAAGAACGTCATGTTCTACGGTACAAGGAAAGAGTTCCCTCAACCCGTAAGGTGCGGAGTGGTTGCGGCGATCACGCGAGATGCCTACGATGCCAGAGAACAACATTGGAAGAGCATTGGATTCGTGGGCCGATGCCTCATTGTCTCTTTCTCGTACTCCGACAAAACGAAACTCAAGATACATGAACACATCAGAAACGGATTCCCAGCCAAAACGATCGAACTAATCACGGGCAGACCGACAACCGTCGAAATCCCAACCAACATCGCGGAGAAAATCCAAGATCTGGCCATCGCTAGGACACCGTACAGTACAGGGTTCAGACTTCACAAACAGTTACGCTCACTGATTCAGGCGCAGGCGCTCTTCTGCGGACAATCGAAGGTTAAGCTTCAAGATTTCTTGGAGGTAAGGCGACTATCCAAATTCCTGAACTTGGATTTTCACCCAATCTGACTTCAGATCATTGTACCCTACCTACCGGTGGGGTGGGGGATAACGAATTGGAGATTTGTTATACCCCCCCGAAGATCCATAATCGATTGCTGCGCCTCGACAGCAAATCCCCAAGAAGTAGGAGGCGCAGTTAGTGGGCATTTTCAACATATCATGGGAGGACCTGTGGGCTTACCGACAATGCCCTAGAAAACTCGCGACCGTTATGCGTAGTGCATCACTGCGGGGTCCCTACTTACGCCGTAGAAAACACCTGAATGCTGAAAACATCTCCGCCAGTGCAGAGGCACAGACAACAGTTCATGAACCATTCGCACTCAGAAACTCCGAAGGAGAAAATGCTATCCCGACCATATCCCGAGAACGATTACAAGAATACTCGAAACATGTTGTCCAACAATCGGTGAAACCAACGAAAACGCGTTCTGGAAGCTCTTGCTAGAAACTACGGAGACGTTCACACTATTGGAAAAGTTGACGTAAGGCAGCCTGACATGGTTTTCAGAACGAATCCGGACTTAATCGCTTTCACTGAGTGCGGGAAGCGTGTCATCGTTGAGGAGAAGAGTGAACCGTCAACGAAACACAAGTTCAAGGCTAAATTCTACAACGGCCTCACAGAATCAAACGGGGTTTTCGTTATAGCTGAGCGATGGGAGAAAGGTCTCCCCGTACTAGTGCCTCGCGTATTACACGAACCTGTTGAGACGCTTCTTGTTTTTCCGGATTCGGAGGAGACGGTCGAGGAGAAATTTCCAGTCGATATTGAGCTTGCGAAGAAGGCTGCCCACGCGAAGCAGTTGGGGTATGAAGGCAAATGCCCCGTTGAGAGTTGCGGACCGGACTGCGATCATAATCGTCTGCATTTGAAGTTGGTCAATGAAGATTCCGAGCCGTTGCGTCCGTTGGGACTTGCATTCTGCGAACTCTTGCAACAGTGGAATTTCAACTTCGACTACCACTACCAGACATTCTACAAGTGGCACTTGGGGGGCTGGTTGAAAGAGTTCTTTCAGGATGAGCTACTGGAAGCCGCACGGTGGAATGAATGGTTGAAGGAGGCAGCCTGCCTGGACTCCTATGTTGTTGATGAACTTTGGAAAGGTCCGTATGATGTAGATGCCGAGTCGCTACTGAAGAGCACTAAGCGCGAGAAAGATTTGTGGCGGCGTGTTTTTCATGTGACCTTCAAGGCGAATGAAGCACAATCCGTGCTGGGTAAAGGGAGGAGCGTGTTCGCCCTGCCGCAAGGAAGCGAAGACTTCCTGAAGGATACGATCTCACGTTGGTCAGGGAAGCAACCGAGTCCGGAAGAGATGATTCCGGATGAGCCACACTTCTGCAGTTGAGATTCTGATAGGGCTCATTGGATTTCTGTGGACCAACACAGATTCATCTGGAACAACAGGCTTAAGCTTCAAAGTCGGGACCAAAATTCTGGGATTTGGAACATTAAGCGTAATATACTCAGTGAAATTCTCACAAGAATACAGGTTGTGCCCTGTTAGGATTTGAAACAGCCGCTAATTAATGTCGCAATTCTAGTGATAGCTTCACTAAGCCTCGTGCAGCCGATGCTTGCTTCAACAATTGCCCAACAGTCAACGACTACCTTCACAGCACCAACACAAACATTCGGTTGTTCAGGAAACGTATGCACCTTCGATGGCATAACTGTAACTCAATACACCTCACCTAACCCTTCGACCCAGCCCTCGACAATTCCAATATGGGTCTGGGGATTTTGCGCCGTTGCAGCTGTGGCGACGATCATTGCTATCATTGCGTTGAAGAAGAAACCAAGACAAGAAAGAACAGAAAGCCTCAACAAATCGATACCACCAGTGATTGCACCTGCTTCAGCACCCAAGCCTGTCGCAGGTGAATCTCTTGACCAACGCATTCTAAGCTACGTGGAAGGGCATCATGGAGAAATATCGATCAGAAGAGCTGCTTATGAAATTGGGTTGACCGAGTTAGAGGTGAAAGAGTCACTCGCAAGACTTTCACAGAAAGGTGCTATTCGAAGGGAGGAAACGTCATGAGAAAATGGCGGGACTAGCGTTCCTGTTCCATTTCGTTCGATGCAGTTATCTGATTCCATGAAGTTTCCGGCTTGGAAACGCAAGATAAATCGCGACAGCCACAATTACCAGAGCGGCTGCGCCTAACCACATTGCGATTGCGAGGGCTATGCTGGAGTGTGGTCGAGAACTTGGAGGCTGGGAGACTATTAGGAGAATGTTGACTGAATGGGAGATCGTGCCGCCCGGATCATTGGCGTTGGCCATTACCGTTACATTGTAATTTCCAGGGTTAGCCTGCGGACCCACGCAGATCTGGAGGTTTGAATCAGCTACGCCACCCATGGGCGGGGTGATAATGTTAGGAGTGAATTGAGCAGTTAGATAGGGTGGCGGGGTCTGCGCCAAAAAGATGGAGACAGTGGAATTGAATGATCCGAGTGCGTGAACTGAAACGGTTGTATTCCGACATTGGCCTAGATCAACGGTTAGTGAAGTGTTGCCCTGACTTGTGTTCAAAGTGAAGTCATGCGTTGAGGGAACGACGGTTAAGGTCAAAGTGATACTATGTGTGATAGAGGGGTTAGACGAACTGCCTTCAAGCGTGATGTTGTAGGTGCCGATTGGTGTCCCCGCAGTAGTCATGATTGTCAATTCAGAAACTGCGGGCAGTCCGGGTGCGGGGGTGACAGGATTATGCGAAATCATTCCTATGCCGTCTGTCGGGAGTCCTCTTGAGAGCCTGAAGGTTACAGTTGAGCTGAAATTGCCAACGGAAGTCACCGTAACATGATATTCCGCTAGGCTTTGCCCGCGGAATGCCGTTGCCTCCAATGGAGTTACGGAGAGTTGGAAGTCCAGATTTGGCCCTGATTGATACACTCCTCGGTCTAAGAGAGAAACTATCGCGTAAGCAGGTCGAACTGGAGCCAGAAAAAGGATGGCAAAGAGTATCCAGACTCGCTGTTTCAACTCGGCTTACTCCGCTCGCGTTCTCGGCTACCGGATGTCTCTAGAACTTTTCACGAACTCTCTCTTACACTTTGTTGGAGGATTGTTCGTATCGCGTTACAGTCATGCCGGTTGTGCGATATAGGAGTAAAGAAGCATCGTCCTGTTACTTCTCTCGTGGCGGTCAATTGCCCGTCGAACATAAAACCACCCTAGCGCCTGCCATGCTACCGCTGCGAAGAACATCAGAAGATGTCTCGGCGATTCAAACTGCTGTACAACTGCAATGATTGGGTGGATGAAGTCTGGGTACACTAAGAGGAACATTTGAAATGTACTCAGATTGAGAACGGTGTAGATCAATGGGACTATCCACATAAGATGTCGGAATGTCCAGTTCTTCCCAACAAGACTTCCTTGGAGCGCAATTAGTGGGATCAGAAGAAGGGCATTCTGTTCTGAAACCCAGCTTCTCGTAAGGAGCAAGATGAACAACGCAGTCATCGTCCATCTAGTCAAATCCAACTCGGTCTTCAGAGTTGTCTTTGTCAGCGCATAGTAGCCCAGCACAAGAGCCGGAATCCAAATGTAGCCTACGAAGGCGAAATCGGAAGGGAGGTTAATCGTGTGGTAAGCGAAGTCGAGAATGTTGAAGGGAGTGAATCCCCCAGCATTAGTGAAGCGTGAACTCGCAGTATTTAGAATCACGCCGATATCCCACCCGAACACGCCAAACGGTGCCACGGTAAACGTCGCGAGAGCGATCGAGCCTGTCAGCAGGAATTCCAAATTCTGTTTGAGACCGAGGTTCCTCTTGATGAACAGTATGAACAGGGGCGCTAAGGCTAGGGGGATTATTTTCAGGGCTGCTGATAGAGCCAAGAGGATTGCTGATCTCTTCAAACGGTGCTCGTACAGATCGGTCATGGATACAATGGTGGTGAGAATGACTACTGAGTCGAACTGTCCCCATGCGGCTGAAATGTAGATCATGAACGGGTTGAACAAGAGAAAGTAGAAGATCTTAGTCGCATGTTGCCTTGTAAGTCCGATTCGTAGCGCAGTTTTCTCCACCACGAAGGCCAACGCAATGTTGCTTGCAATGCTCGGGAGTTTGATTGCAAGGTTGTATGCGAACATGTTTCCAGTCGGCTTGAAGACTAGCGTGTACACCAATCCTAGGAAAAGTGGCCACGGAGGAGGGTATCCAATTCCGGGTACAAGACTGTAGAAGCCCGGGCTGCTAAAGACCCGCGTAGCGTCGAAATACGTGTAAGGGGAACTTCCGTGAGAAACAAGGTATCCCGCAACGAAGAAAACGCTCATGTCAAACTGATGTCCCAGAAAGAGACCAATGACACATTGTATAGCAACGCTCGTGACAACTAGGAGGATCCTGCCCATTCTGCTTGGTGTCAATCGCTCCTTTCGCTCGCATCACTCGTATTGCCCTAGTGCTTTAACGTCTTGTTTCGATCCACATGATTGATCTATGCAGAGAATGAAAAGTGTTTAATCCGAAGACCTGCAGCCAAAGTCAGGTTCGGGTTTTGAGAAGAACCTTCGCCGTCTGCGCTTTGTTGCTTCTCGCTCCGATGCTGATTTTCGGAAACCTGACGGACATCCTTGCGATCAGCCACAATGGCATTCAACAGGTGACTAGCGGGATAACCAGTGCATCCACAAGTCGAAGCACGAGTCAGATTACGAGTGGAATATCCAGCTTGACAACAAGTACGAGTACCAGTCAAGTGAGTAGTGCGATAAGCAGCGCATCCACAAGCACAAGCTCAAGTCTGATTTCTAGTGTGATCACAAGTCAGACTACTCCGGTCTCTAGCGTAATCACGAGTCAAACAACCCCCATCACTAGTGGAATCACAAGTCACACTACCAGTTCAGTTTCCAGTGTGATTACAAGTCAGACCACTTCGGTCTCTAGCATGATCACAAGTCAAACGTCCCCAGTCACTAGTGGAATTACGAGCCAAACCACTCCGGTCTCTAGCGCAATTACAAGTCAAACCACTCCAATCACCAGTGGAATCACAAGTCACACTGCAAGTTCGGTCTCAAGTATGATCACTAGCCAGACCCGCCCAAGGGCAGCTTGGACATTCATGGTCTACATGGATGGAGATAATGGCTTAGAGTCGTTCTTGACATATGACTTTGCACAATTCATGGCAGTCGGATCTACACCGCAAGTAAATGTGATCGTGTTGTCAGCCAAGTACAGCACGAACAGTGCAGCAATTTACTATGTGCAAAAAGATGCTGCCAATAAGCAGGTCGATTGGGGATCCACCGACATGGGCAACCCTGAAACTCTAAGAAGGTTCATAGTCTACAGCGCATTGAATTATCCTGCATATCATTATGTGTTGATTTTGCAGGATCATGGGAGCGGTTTAGATGGTGTCATTTTTGATGACACTTCAACTCCTCATGACTATCTAACCATGAATAGATTGAAGACCGCACTGCGTGAAGGTGGTGTGCATTTTGACATTATCGGGTTCGATGCTTGTCTAATGGGAATGGCTGAAGTCGCATATCAAATAAAGGATTTCAGCGATTATATGGTTGCCTCAGAAGAAGATTCAATATACCTTAGCCCTGGGGCTTGGGGGCCAGGAGGTAGCATATGGCATTACGATCTAATCCTCGCGGATTTAGTCAAGAACCCGCTGATGCTAGGTCGAGAGCTTGCGCAGATTATTGTGACTCATTATGGTGAGAATATCGATAACGCCCCTGGCATAACAATTTCTGCAATAGATCTGGCGCACATGGATGAACTTGCCTCAGCGGTACGAATCTTTGGGCAGTCGCTGAAGAATGGCTTGCCTGCTTACGGTGCCCAAATACGAAAGGCTAGGGAAAGATCCGATCATTACAATGTTTCGAGCTACGTTGACCTGGGTGATTTCGCAAACCTCACTTTGCAAGACGGCAGTATCGCAGACACAAACATCAAGAGTGCAAGTGTTAACATCATTAACTTGATAGATAATCAAGTCGTGATTGCACTTCAGTGTCGAACAGATCACCCCCGTTGCCACGGCCTTTCAATATACTTTGACACATCTCGTCAATCCTACAATGGACGGAAAGCGTACTATCTTGGCTTAGACTTCGCGGTAACTGGCTGGAATGCATTCATAGAGGCGTATCTGTCTAGTTATGGTACCTTGGCCATTTCTGGAAGCATCATTGGCCTATCGCAGACTAAACAACAGAGCTACCCAAACTCCGCAGGGCAGATCACTGAATATGTATGGAGATGGAAGCTATGAACAGAGAACAACAGTATCGCAAATTGATACTCTGTTTAGCTATCCTTCTGTTTTCATTGCACGTAACCATATTTTCCGGCGATGCATCTAGGTGCGATAGACTCAAGCAACATAACCATCTCTGTCGATAATTCGACACTAACTCTCGGTCAGTCAGTTCACGTTAGAGGAGAGATAACTCCTGAAGGCATAGGGATTGAAGTTACTCTCACATACACGAAACCTGACGGGTCCACGTTAACTAGGAAAACTGTCACTTCTCTCAAATCAACCTATGTTGATGTCTACGCACCGGATAAGGCCGGAGCATGGGCCGTCGTAGCTTCTTGGTCTGGCAACGACCGATACTCGGGCGCAAGCAGCTCCTCAGTTTCTTTCACGATCTCTGAGTTGCCGACCGGTGCGAGCGATATCACTTGTATGACCTACTCTCAGGGTTTGATCCTTGGAGGAAACGTTACCATTTTTGGAAGACTGATTCCAGCGGGCATTACGCTTGTTACGATAGAGAAAAGCGCAGATGGAGGCTTGTCCTGGAGCCTGTTGACAACCACCACTTCGGCGGCTGATGGAACATACCAGTATGTATGGACTCCCTCAGCAACGGGCTCGTACCTTCTCAGAGCTAGATGGGTAGGCGACAGCAGTCACAGCGCAGCAATTTCAACTACACTCCGCGTGGCCGTCCATAGCTTGTACGTTTCGGATTTCAGTATCTCAGTCATTCCGTCATCCCAGACAATTAGTGCGGGCCAGACGGCAACCTTCACGATCACAATCGCCTTGTTCTACGGATTCAATTCACCGGTTTTTCTTAACTCAACCGGCCTGCCGACCGCAGCTACAGCATCATTTAGTCCGCAGACAATTTCCACAAACGGTACTTCGACTCTGACTATCACAACGTCTGCCTCAATGCCTGTTGGAACCGCTAACGTCACGATTTCCGGAGCTGGAGGAGGACGAATCCGTTCAGTGCAGATCTTTCTTGTGGTAACATCCACAACCTCATCGAGCAGCACTTCAACACCTCAGTGTCTAATCGCGACAGCGACCTACGGGTCGGAATTGGCCCGGAGGTTCAACTCCTACGCAGTTTCCGTGACAATTCCATTCATAGAACAAAAGCTGGGGCGGCCTTCATGCTCGCCTTCAACAATTGGTATTACTCTTTCAGCCCGATCGTCGCCGCCTATCTTGGCACGCACTGGGTTGAGCGAACTGTAATGAAAGGCGTCCTTTACCCGCTTGTGGGGATTCTGTACATAACATCAAGCTTGTTCTCAGCAGCCGGTGCGTATCCTGAATTCGCGGTACTGATATCAGGCCTGCTGGCAAGCTCCCTAATCGGCGCGTTTTACTTAGGATTACCACTTGGTATGCTGAGAGCTAGGGTTCGACGTCTCCGTATTTGGAATGGGGAGAGAACGCTTGTGAGATCACTTTCTGTGATGCTTTTCGGAGGATTAGGAATGCTTCTCATCGGAGAGCTATGCTCATCACAGCTACTCCTAATGATTTCTACCGTCACTATAGTGCTGTCAACGCTCTTCGTCTCTTCAGTGATGGTATCTAGGAAAGCTTTCGAACGATTCTGGAAAAACAGATCAGACTCTTGAAGTAATCACGTGTCTCACTTAGACGCTCGCAAACGGAGAGCCTCCGACTCACAATACAAAGCAGGTCAGACAGCGATGGGGAGAAACGTGAGATTCCTCGAACGTGGCGTTGTGGGAGAGTTTAGTGAATGCTATTGCTTTGAGAATAGACCAGTTGAACCGCAAGTGTTTTCTCAGTTGGAGAGTATCAACGATTCGTGCTAGAATTACTTGCCAAACCATGATAGCGCAACGATGGCATTGCTGCTACTCGTCGTCTCAATCTTCAGCGTTATTCAGTTCCATGCTGTTTCTGCTCAGAACGCACAGACTCTCGTGTATTTCCATGCGACTGGGTCAGGCAAGGATATCTCGATCTTCGGCACGCGCTGCTTCAGAGAGCATCTACCGACAAGCTGTGGACCTGAATTTTCCTGGTAGTTCGACCGGAGTCAACGTACCTCTTAGCGCTCAAATTCCAGCGTCCAAGATAGCTGGCCTGATACCCAGTGTGCCAACAAAGGCACTTGGTAGCGACGTCTACGTGGCTTACGTAGCATGGCTACTGCCAATCACTACCACTAACACAATTGATGGCAATGTTCAGATCAACGTATGGATGAGTAGCAGCGAAGGCCTGGGAGGTTTCGACGGAAGCGGCTATTTCTTCGCCATCGCTGATGTTAACACACAGAATCCGGGCGATTCGAGCTTCCAGAATTTGTGTTACAATGGGAACTCTGGCCTTGGCAACGTTTTGGGATCAACCCCCAAACTAGTTTCAACAGCTTCTTTCACCGAGCCCTTCAAGATCAGTCAACACCAATTCCAATCACGCCGGAGCTTAGCTTTCTTCGCTGGGCGGCATCAACGAAGTTCGGGTGGAATTTCAACGTCTTTTCCGACAGTATAAATCAACCTTCAGGAGCAACTGTCCCAAGTTCAATTCTTCAAACGATAACCAAAAGTTCGACTCAAGCTATCACTAGCTCTTCGACAACCTCCACCTACAAGAATCAGGTCACTCAAACGACTTCTAGTACAAGTGTGACTCTAGCAGCATCGGGATGCCACGTTTCGCTTTCGTTATCGGCCAGTCCCAACAGCGGTGTGGCTCCGCTCACAGTAGTCTTCAATACACAAGTGACTGGTGTGAATGCGCCAATTCAATACGACTGGTGGTTTGGTGACGGGTCACACGTAACAGGTAATCCAACTATGTCATACACTTACCAGAATGCCTGGAACTATATCGTATATGTTCGGATACTCGATGCGAAAGGTTGCTCGCTACAGACCAACCTTGTTGTCCCAGTCACGTCGAACTCCACTCCCGAATTCACTTCCGCTCCACTGTTGATACTCTTGGTCACGTTCACAGTTGTGAGCATGCTACGGTTCAAAAAAACCATCGCAATGTGCAGACATCAACGCATATGCAGCATTTCGCAGCCGCATGATCGGTGCGGGCAGCCAAATTTGAACCGTCGTCGTTCGGTCGAAAAGTGTGTGTGTGTGTGTGCGCACACCAGCATACCCACACACACACATTCTACCATTGCTCACAGAAAGTTGGACGTTCTCTGTAGTTTCATAGGTCGAGATTGGACCTCGATTTGACCATCACAAAATACCATAACCTGGGTCAAATTCTGATGCTCGCACCAGTGCTGTGCACACTCAGAAATTGGTTGCTGTTTTGGTGTGTGCGTCTTGAGTCTAATATATGGCCATTGACTCATATGTCAATTGCAGAACCGCAGAAGATTCATTCAGGCGGGCATTTATGAAAAAAGAAGGTGGTCGAGCGCCTCTGTTGAATACAAGGGACATTGGGCTCGTGACAGTTTTCAGTGCGTTGATGGCAGTGGTTACAATCTACGCTATCCCTCTTCCCTTTGGAGGCATAACTCATTTCGGAAACACGGTGATGTGGACTGCCTCGATCCTTTTCGGAGGATTGATCGGCGGTCTTGCGGGAGGAATTGGCGGAGCTATGGCTGATGTGTTTCTTGGGGAACCAATATGGTCTCCATTTGACATTTTCTGCAAGCTCGCTAGTGGAATCGCTTGCGGGCTTGTTTCCGTAGGCATTAGCTCTGTAAACAAGAGTTCAACTGCAAGAATCATTGTCGCCGTCATTGTCGGGGCCGTTGTGAATTTGCTCGCGTACGCCCCGGTGTACTTGCTCCTGTTCGGGCCTGGCGCGGCAGTTTCGTGGCTTTTGAGATTCTTCCTTCCCGGACCGGCGTTGGTGACTTACGTTGCTACACCAATCATAACCATTGGTGTGATGAAAGCCTACCCTCTGGTGCTGACGTTCAGAAGTTCGAAAAGGGGCATACGACGATTCATATGAGACCCTCGGGGAGTCGGATGAAGACGGCTTGGTGGAACGACTTCGAGATAATTGACGCACACGCCCATCTACATCGGATGTCGCCGGACTTCCGCGTCAGCCTCACAGCGAATGAAATGAGGAAGCTAATGCGAGAGTACCATTACGGCAAGGCGATCATAATGGATAGAGATAATGCCATGATTGCTAGGGCGGTTCTGGGTTCGAAGGAGCTTCTGGCCAATGTCTGGGTCAACCCGAAAGAGAAACGGTGCGAAAGAGACATCAAAACCTATTTGAAAAGGAAGAATTTCGTCGGCCTTAAGCTACATCCACTCTTCGACGGCTACACCCCAGATTCTCCAATCGTCCGCCCTGTGGTGGAGCTGGCTGAACGGGCTGATGTTCCAATCCAGTTTCATTGTGGTCATCCTCCATTCAGCCTTCCATGGAGCTTCGAACCCCTAGCGAAAGAGTTTCCCAAGGTGAAGATGGTGCTTGTACACATGGGTCATGGTCATATCGTGTACATCAATGGCACGATCGACGTGGCTGAGCGAAACAAGAACATCTACTTGGAAACGAGCGGGATGCCCATGCACACCAAGATCAAGGAGGCTATGGAACGTGTTGGAAAGGACAGGGTGATTTACGGCGACGATGCGCCCTGCGGCCATCCCTCATGGGAACTTGAGAAGGCCAGAGCTTCTGGATTGAACAATGCCGACCTGCATCGATTGCTGAGTACGAACGCTTCACGTTTGTATTCGTTAGAATAAGATAACATAGATAGAATGGATAGCCTACCACTAAGACTTGATTACGAAAGTGTAATCCGTCTCAGCACGGCTGCCGAGCCAAAGGATGGCCTTCTACTTGGCAAATTGTTCAGGAAAGCAGGTCCGTTCGCTAATTCCGGTGCTCTACTTGAAGATAATCGTCTTGTTCGCATTGATGAAGACCCGGTCCTCTAGGACGTACTTGAGGGCCTTGGAAAGCGCCAGCACCTCGACGTTTTCCCCTGTCTGACGCATGGCTTCCGCGGAAAACGTATGGTCGATCTCGATCACCTCCTGGACTATGATCGGCCCCTCGTCGAGCTTTTCCGTGACGAAGTGTGAGGTGGCGCCGATGATCTTCACGCCGTGTTGGAACGCTTGCTCATATGGGTTCGCACCGATGAATGCTGGCAAGAACGAATGGTGAATGTTCACAATGCGGTATTTGAACGCATTAACGAAGGTACCCGTGAAGATGCGCATGTACTTGGCAAGCACGATGTAATCAGGGTTGTACCGGTTGATGATCGCCGAGATATCCGCCTCGTGAGCCTCCCTGGTCTTGTCCTTGTCCGGCACGAAGTGATAAGGGATCTTGAACTTCTCCACAAGGGAGCGCAATTTGTCTTGGTTGCTGATGACGGCGAGTATCGTCCCATTGATCTTGCCAAACTCGTTGCGGATGAGCAAATCCCCAAGACAGTGGTGTTCCTTTGTGGCGAGAACGACGATCCCTTTCTTGTCGGCATGAGTCATTACCACGTTGAACGACGTGGGGAGCTCAGCGCGGATATTGGCAAGTAACTTATCCTCACTAACCGCACCCGTGAACTCCGATCGCATAAAGAAGTGCCGCCTTTGTGGGTCGACGAACTCGTGGTTGCTAATGATGTTGAGCTCGTTCTTGGAGATGACGCCCGTTATCTTGTAGACCAAGCCTTTCTGGTCAGGACCGTCGATGCGAAGGACATGCTTGTCCGACCTACAGGTCTCTCCCGGGGCCTTTCTAACAGCCATTGTGGTCAAACGCAGCGCATTCATGGTAATGCACTGATAAGTCGATTGTGTGTAGCGGATTAGCTATGATGATCTGGCTCAAGAGGGAGCGTCAGTCTCTTCAACACTCGATAAAGCTCGAATATCGCAACGAAAAACAGCACAGAAAAAACCAAGCTGGATGCATTATTGAATACAATGGACTGCGTTTGGAAGAACCCAAAAAGGTCATCAAACAGGTCAACTAGTCGAACTACGTAGTAGAATGACCCAGCAAGCAGAATTATCCTAGCTGGCCTCGCCCAAATACCGCCCCTCAAGAGGCGAAAGGTCATCTGAGCACCCATGACCATTATCACCGACATAATGAGAATCGACAGAACATCAATGACGACCAGGGTCAGATTACTTTCCAACGCCAATCATTCTCCCAAACAACGGAATCGTCGAGGTTGCGCTAGAGGAAAATTAACTATACGGTTATCCTTTCATGATGCGATGAAAGGAGGTAATGCCCCTTTTGCTGTCAGGTGTGAAGTTTAGTTCTGTTCTGTTGTGTTTTCATGTGTTGGGTTTAGTGGTGCACGTTCATGAAAGTGGAGTGGACCCCTGTCTCATGCAGAACTGTGCCACTGGCAGCGAGGGACTTGTTGTTCCCTTGATAGCGCATTTGGCGGTGTGGAGCAGAAGGAAACCTTGACTGAAGAATTCAACTATGCTTCGACAAGGCCGTCCGAGATCTGTCAGGATTCTGAACAGCCCGCTCCTCAGATTGTCATGTGAAGCTGTGTAGAAATGTCGACCCTTCTCAGGTGGCGCCACACCCACGAATAGCACCTTGAGAGGTTCTGGTGGGGAAACATTCGCAGGCAGAATCAGACCAGGAGGGCAATTAACCCCGAGTTGCGGAAACTGGTTCCGACAGAGTTCGCATCCTGCGATTTCGCCTTGGAGAACACTCCACTCCGGGGCCAACCAGTCCACCTAGTGGATGGTCTCCGATTTGCCTAATTGCGGCAGCTCCACTTTAGTGATATCCGATACAAATCTACCGAAAAGTTCAGGGTGCTCGGTGTGAATTGGGAACAGGACTCTCGGCTTGATTTGGGCAATGACTCCTCTTGCCTCCGTGGGCATGATGTGGCCTGAGCAGTGAATGTGGAACATTGGCAGACCGAAGTGGTCGAGCCAGTTGACGAACTTGTCGTACTCAATCTCCACTTCCTCGTTGAAGGGTTCGGATGTGGATAGGATGAAGGTGCTTCCTGATTCGGGTCACATGTCAACTAGTTCCTTTAGGTCGGAGAAACCTGTTGCAAGGATAACTTGGCTTTGCATTCGTTTCACTTCTTGTGCGTCCACGACGTTTGGGAAATCTAGGATAGTTTTCTCCCATTTGAAGTACTGTTTCTTTTCGCATTTGAAGATTAGAAAATCGTTCGAGTCAACGGCCGGTAGGTCAAGATTCTTGTCAGCCTTAATTTTGTTCAACATGTAGGCTATGAACCTGCGCCCCCAAGTAAAAGGCTGGCTATACTGTCTTACTCAGTTGCGGTCGCGAACGATTAGGTTTCTCTATCTGTCTATTTCGATCATTTGCTTTTCGCAGTGAGCGTGTATTGGTTTTTCTCTTTTACTTCTATCAGTCCATCTCGTTTCAGTGTGGTTATGGCCCACCGGGCAGTCTTTTCCCATCTAGCCCCCCCGGTTCTTATCTTTGCTTTGTCGGCATCAGAGAACATCGAGGCCATTCTTTCATAGATCTTTCCTATGATTTCCTTACGTGTTAGTGGTCTTTGTTCGTCTGCCAATATTCGCAAGATTTCACGTTCAAAGTCAGGCTGCTTGAGATGCTCGCCTTCGACTCTCATCGACTGTTGAGAGGCTGCAACAGTAAATCCAAGTCTTTGCAGGAAGCCTCTGGCTTTTGGGGTGCTGCCGAATTCAGTAATCGGTATTCCAGTGGCCAGAGAGAGTAATCCTTTGACGGGGAGTTTCTTTCCGTTCAAATCCACGTAGTAGCCGACGTAGAAGAAATTCTTGATTCTTGGGTCACGACTGGCCTTTAGGATGTCTTCACGAGTTATTGTTACTCGCTTTCCACCCAGCGTCACGGTAATCCTTCCTCTGTCTAGTTGTGAATAGTCTGTCTCTGGTATGGGGCTGACGGAAGGTGTTTCTTCGTCATAGAGCGGATTGAAATCATGAATATGGTCAGACAGTGAATCTCCGTGAACAAAAGTCCGGAACACAACAATTCCGCTATCTAAGCGAAGTGAATTCACAGCTCCTTCCAACTCTTTTGTGTCCGAATCTATGACTATGAGCAAGCTTGGGTCTCGCAGCAGAAGGTCGTTCAAGAAGTGTTAGATTTCCTCCTCACCTAGCTTTTGCTTGAATCGTTCTTTCCTAACGGGATCGCCTCTAATTTCCTCATAGAGCAAGTCAGCCAGTCTCCTACGGTTCTCTAAGCGTTGCAGACCAGTCTGGAATTTGCTCGCCTGAGTAACAACGTGCTCGTGTATTGGATGCGATGATAATTCCATTTCAACAATATACCAGTGAGGCTGATGGTCTTCAAACGTAATTAGATAACCATCAGGAATCGACCCGATCCCCGCTTCAGACACTGTCTTTGTCTTAATGTCGAAGTATTCTGAAGAGGCACCGAAAATCTCTGATGTATGCTCCTTAACAAGCTGCTCGAAATTCGCTTCGCTGTCTGGAATCCAAGATAGGTATGTTTTTCCATCGTGTAACAGCAAACTCTGTTGCCTGTATCGAGATTGAGACGTATCTCGGTATATGTGCTATTTGGGGGTCTTTTGCGTGGAGGCGGGGCGATTAGAAATATAGCCTCACTATCTTGACTTCTTGCGGGCGTGATCTCGAACATCTTGAGAGACTTCGGTTCGTCTCGGAATTGCCACATCTAGGGATATTTGCAGACGCTTCGCTTTGACGGGCATATCGGCTGCTAAGCGAACGCATAAAGATCAAGTACTTCTCTGTTTACGATCTTGATACAGGTTATCAGCAGCAAGTGGAAACAATCATTCTACGTGCTTTAGGACATATCTTGAGATGGAACAAGCGCAAGGGCAGGTTCCTACGAGGGTCGTGGGAAGTAAGGCCGCCAGCTAGTTGAATCATTACGTGGGCAGACGGGAACTTGATGACCCTGTTCTTTGTTTGCCAAGTGATCTATTTTCGAGCGCAAATTGCGCTTCTTCAAGAAGCGAGCTAGTTGAGCGCCTTGGCCAAGACGACCTCGTTGTCGGGTGCTTGAATGAATGCGGGTACTCCCCTTCTCTTTGTTGCCTTGTATGAGACGAACAACCATTGGCCGGTCTCGAGATCTAATGTTCTGTCGAGTAGGTCGTAGCTGACTGCGAAGGCGTCTGCGACTGTGATGCGGTCGTATATTCTGGGGAGGATGCTGATGAAGTAGCTGTGCACTTGCTGGAGGGCGCTGACGTTTAGGTGTGCTACTCGTTGGCTCCCCGAGCATAGATTATTGATTTCTGTCTGACTACGGTAACTGAACGAAGTCAGCTACCGTTCAGGTATTTTTCTAATTCCACTTCAGAGTTATCTGCGGTTATGAAGATGGGGACGTTCTCCATTCCTGTCGCAATGTAGCTTGAGAGCAACCACTGTCCCGGTGCAAATTCAAGAGTTTTTTCAAGTATTCCTTGGTCGATGGTGAAAGTGCTGCTGACGAGGCTCCTATCGTAAGGTCTTGGGAGCGGACCCACAAAATACGTGTGCAGCTGCTGCAGCGTGTTCGTGTTCAGATAGGCGATTCTTTGGGTTGCAACACATCCTCCCAGTCCATACTTTCTTCCCTGTCGAAGAAGCGTCTCGATCCGTTGTGTACATGTCGAGTCGATTCCTCTAGCCTTATCGTAGGCTGGAATGAATTCTTGCGCTTCGTCGAATACGAAGAGGATTTGCGGTTCGACCTGGAACTCGCGTTTTCTGTGCCGTAGCATGTCAGAGGTTAATGTAATGGCTAGTTGTTTCACCACGTTGGGTTCAACGATTGAGAGGCAGAGTAGTCGAGTGTCTCCTTCCAGAAGTTGGACTAGTTTCTCGGCCGTGTACGAGTTCTCGTCTTTCTTCTCTTCCGCAGGTTCGAGGAATGCTGCAAGTTCTGAACGGGTCGAAGCCCAACCATATAGTCCGCCCGTTTTCCACACCTTGAACTTTTCACAAGCACCTACGGCTTGAGCCTGCAAATAGTCGAGGAAGTCTTTCGTCACGGTCTGGGATCGCTCGAGTTTGTGCTCCTTAATCCATTGAAGGACCTTGATCTTGATCGAAGCAATTGCGTTTAGACTGACGGCTCTCTTGGCCTCATCTTCGGCTAGACGCTTGATGTCTTCCAATACGTCCTCGTAAGTTGGAGGGTGGTCGCTTCCTTCCACATAGTGACCTAAGCGACCCAACTTCCAGATTGTCTGAAGCGTTGGCGTGATGTCAACTTTTTCAAATTTCCTAGGAGTCACTATGATCTTTCTGAAATGCTCGGCGTCGGCTACGGGGATTTCCGTGATGATCTTGCTATTGATAGATTTGTCGGCGAACACGTCCTGTAACAGGAATGGATATTCCATAGAGATGTCGAAGATAACGACCTTAGTGTTCTTTGTGTGATAGAGTATTCTTCTCAGGATGTTGGATACCAGGTTGCTCTTTCCTCCTCCGGTGAATGAGAAGACTCCGAAATGGTATCGGGTGAGTCTTTCATAGCTCACATAGATGGGAATCGGCTCCTTCTCCTCTTGGAACATCTTAATGACGCCGACCCTAGGGTCCTTTCGTGCGTCTGGGTTCGTGACGATTTCACTATCGTCCCAAGACAGGCCCAATTCTTGCAGTAGCTGGCGATTGTACATTCTGTGTATCGTATTCTTGTTGAGGATGTAGACTCGTTCACCAACGATTGGGTAGGTGAATCCTTTCAGGTATTGATGGTCGTTGCCAGTGATGATCAGGTCATAGTTCAGTGGAATGGCGGAAATCTGAATCATCATCGTAGCCTTATCATCCGTGTCCCAATCCGACAAGCTCTGCTCGATTATCTCAAACTGGTACGGATAGTAGCTCGAATCTGACAGACCACGTAGACCGAAATGCTCCGGTCCAATGCGGGAGATTTCGAGTAGCGTGAAACGTTTGTTATCGTGTCTTTTGGCCTTGAAGTTGCGGACTGCGAGAAGCATCCCTTCTTCGAGGAGACCCATCAAGTCCCTTTGATATTGGGCTTTTACGCGGCATTCATATTTGGCTGAGAATCCGGTTGTCTCTGCGGAAACTTCCGTCCGCCTCACAGCCAATACCGCAGAAAGCCGTCGTCAAACCGATTATCTAGGTCAGTGAAATGTTTGCTAAGCTCTACTTCTAGCATGCTCCACTTCACTCCTTCTTGAACGGAACGTGTTCATGTAAAACGAGAACTTCCTCAACTTCGGATGAGTTGATAACCAATGACCTGTAGCTATTACTATTTCTGAAGCACGGTCCCTCTGCGCTTTCACAATTTTATCTGCTATGAAGAGTGGTTTATTGTGACCGAAGACCTCAGGCAAGCTCTGTTGAGTCATTGCTTTGAGGGTCACCATGACGAGTTCTTGCATTTGGTTTGCAATTGAATTCGATTCCCAGAGAACGGGTCGCACTTCTTCCACGGCAGTGTACTCGTGTTTGAACCTTTGAGTCGGTCCATGCTCAAATTTTCCGTAGTACAGGCGATCGATGAAAAGTACATTGCTCCTAAATTGGTCATCGGACTTGGATTTGTCCAATTGGATGTAAGACTTCACGAAGCGCTGTTCAAGTGTGATGCGATTACTCACAGCACCGGCGACATATCCAGCTCGATTTGCATAATCGGGAACAATTGTTTGGAAGGCTGTATCATACTCGATCGTTGTCCATGGCACGGCTACATCAGTGTGATGATACATGCTAATTGCCTGGAGTAACATCCTATCTGTTGTAGCGACGTGCGGAACTTCCACGTTCCAGATCCTCTGGCTCCTGCAAACCGGAATGAGATGGGTGTGGAGGTCTCTGGCGGCTGTATCTTTTGTTATGCCGAGTAGAAGTATGTGATTACGGAGGCATTCTTCAGTCAATAGATTCAAGGTGAACAGGCAAAGGAAGGCTATGTCCAGTGTCGTCAGCCACCTCGGTTCAGCGGCGTCCGTTATTCTGAGAGGATTACCTTGGCTGCTCGTGAAGAAACGCTCGCCAAAAAGTTCGACGAGTTTCCTTGTCCGATTCCACGAACCTGAATACCTGGCGCTGAACGCGTACTCATCATTTGATTCGTGAACATACCCCTCTTTAACCGATTTCTTAAGGAAGCGCTTGAACCTAGCAGTTCGGTCTTCATTGGTTAGACCAAGTCTTGCCGTGATTTCCGAGAAAGGCAATGATTCTGTTGTCTTTTCAAGGAGAGCTAGAGTCGCATACCGCAGGTAATCCCCCCTCGCGGGCAAGGCTCCATCCTCGTCAAGCATATGGTACCTTCCGTACGCCAACTCCTGCTCATTGAATGGGACGTCATCGATCCCTAGTCCGTGTATAGCGCATTCCGTTTTCCGCAAGGGACGTTTTGACGTATCATACATCAGGCTACTGAGCGTTCCGGATAGAGACCTATCTAGCAGGATGATTTGATATTCCTTGGATCTTGCTAGCCGATAGGCGAGATATAGTTCAGAAAACAACATGATCCAACTCGCTATCGTGGAATTGTCAACCAGCGATTCATCTGTAAACGGCCGAGAAGCTGTGACTTGCTCGCCTTCTCTCCCGAACGAGGATTGCGGTTCGACCTCAGGAATGGAATCTACGTAGATTGGAACGCAGCTCGCCAGCCCCTGCCCCTTCTCCAAGAATCCTGTGTCGTATTGGACGTCTGGGGCATTAACGGCGTTGTAGGTAATTGTCCCCGAAGCGGCATAAGATCCGGCCCAGAAAACAGCTAAACCTCCGAGCAGCTTCTGATCCTCAGATCCATCGATTGCCACGAACTTGACTTGGTCGTTCAGAAAGAACTTCAGCGCAGTCGTTCGACACCTTTCTGCTGAGAACTCCGTGCACAGCAAGTTCTTGATTAGATGCCAGTAGCTTTCGCTTGCAGTTGCGAGCCGCCCTTCGCTTTCTCCAACCTGCCCTTCAGCGCCGTCTCTCAGAATCTGTCCAAGGCGCTTTACGGATAGACTGAGCGGTGAAGACAATTAGCTCACGCTGTGAGCTGTGCTCGAGGCTGATAACGTTTAGTTTCTCTCGTTGTCTTGGTTTTGGTCATAGATGATCGGTTATGTTGTGGAGGAGTAAGATTCAGCACGAAATAGTAAGTGGCTCTCGACCAGACTTGGGTATCGGCGGTGAATATGTAACTGAAACCGAAGCCCTGCATGCCGCCCACCTCTCATTCACTGCGCCCCGGATATGATTTCCGAATTCATGCGAGGCATCTCCTCAGCCGACGCATTCAGCTGTTGGAATACCCTGACAAGTCACTCCGCTTCCTTCGTCGATTGTGCCAGGTATTCGCTTAGAATCATGCGAATTGTTTCAGGTATTGAATGCAAAAAACGGCGTTTCCGCTCCTCCTCCAGCCGCTTATGCATCTCTTCCGTCACCGTCAAAGTGTATTTTTCTGATAACAGCATGGTCACCTCCATCAACGTACATCCAAGCAAGTGTATGTGGGTCTGCTGACGGCTACGGAAGGCAATTTGCTTTCAACATTCGCCGAATTGCTGCCAATATTCATCGATCGATGCAAATTTGTTGTCAACATGCATTCCACTACTGTCTAGAGATGGTCAAATGATGGCTGCACGTTGACTTTTCCTATCGCACCGTACTATGCGAGTACTTGCAGATAGTTGTAGGTTTCGTGTCGACTCCGTTCGAAGAGCTTATTCCACTCACTGAAACCAGCCTTCCAACGTGCACGATTCAGGCTGACACGCTTACAATCATCCCCCAGCAGGAACTGTAAACGCCAAGCTAACACCGCGTGGACTGGAGGACTAATGTCAATGTACACGTGAAAGCCCTTTCGTGAGCTTGGACATGTTGCCACTGAGAGCACTGTGACACCGTAGATCTACATGTAGGAATAACCACTACTCGTACCCATTCCTGCATCAAGCTGCGGCTGATGACGCAGTCCTTATCGATCTTGAGGACACTGATCTTGCTAAGACACTTGTTAATGATCGATCATCGTCTCCGTTTTCGTCTTCGTTTAGCTCGTCGTCTTCCCGGGTCGTATGCGGTGATGTCGTTTGGCAGTGTTACGGTTGGTAGTTTAATCGCGTGATGCATTTTGCCTCGATACGTGATTTCCAAAGGTTCAACGCGGATATCTGAGCTGGGCGCTAATGCTTGTTCTTCTCGTTCGAACTCGCCCCTAATCTTTTCTAGTGGAATATGCTGTCCGTAACGACTCTGAATCAGCTCCTGGAAGTAGGGGATTCCAATCTCACGTAGCCTCTCCCTTACGTTGTGTATGTCACCCAGCAAAGCTGCGGTGAAGTGTGCTTCGAAACTCCAAGCGTTCTCAGCTAGACTATAACCTCGCGTGGAGAGTGTCAGATGGTAAACCGAACCTGTTCCACTTTCTATTTCTCCGATTCCTTCAGCGCCTCTTCCACTGGAAGACCGGCCTTGAGATAGCAAACCAGGCGGAAGAGCTGTGGGTCAAAACGTCCTATAACCGCGAAAACTCTGCAAAGGTCCCCGATCGCGCGAGGATAGACTTCCCTGAAATCCTCCGAATTATCACGAACCCTGGCCGCTATCTCCCGTATCTTTCTGTAATGCTTCCTGCCAACGTGCGCTTCCTTTGGCGGATTGAGCTTGAAGTAAATGTAAGGGCTGAGTTTACCGTCAAGGACTGCGTCGATCGAGTCGTCATCGAGATTGTAGCGGATAGGAATGCAGCGTTGTGTTAATGCCGCGTATTTGCCGCTCCGAGCCTTATCCCAGTTCTTCATTGTCGCTATGATCGCAGAGAAGCGCGTTTGTACCTCGAACGTTCCGTCTTGAACCCTGTAGGTTAAGTTTGGATCCTCAACATCCTGCTCAAAGTAGTAGGGAGTGGGTATTCCTATCTTGCGTTTGTAGTAACCTGTTTCCATCGTCCCAAGCAACACGTCCACCGCTGCCTGGTCGCCGCGCTCACCCGTTTTGAACTCGTCAATCAGTAGCAGGTTGTTTCGGTTCAACCACACTAAGCCTGGCAGAAGCTTCCCCGATGCTTGGCTGACGGTTCCAATGGCTGAAGGGAAGGTGATCTCCGAGAAGGGCTTGACCTTGTAGACGTCGCCAATTGCTTCTAGAATCGTGGATTTGAATTGGCCTGGTCTGCTTCGAAGGATGGCGTGAAGTTGAGGACGGAATTTCACGGTTTTTTTGGGTTGTTGAACTGTTAGGCTTCTAACTCGGCTTGAGCTCCCTACAGCGCTTAGTATGAAGCTGGAAATATGGAGGGATGATTTGTGCTGTACGTGGAGGGGGGGAGGCCACGTACAACGCAAATTTCTAGGCAAAAAATGGGCCTGCTAGATTACGAGTTTCCAGAACCCTTTCGTCAGTAACTACGTCCACTTTCATACCGACCTTAGGGAGGTGGCCGTAGCGTTGGATGAATTGTGCTAGTCGGTGTTTCGGCGAGAGGTATTTGGATGGAGGTTTGTTTATTGTTGCGATCTTAGTTTCGGCGCCTTCAATGTTCCCAGTGAGTACGTAGAGTTCTTGCTTCGGATTCTTGGCCGCGTTCTTGTAGACATCTGCTGCTGTCTTGGTTTCTATTCTTGTTATTGTTGCCTTAGCTGTTTGACCGGATTTCCGTAGCTCGTAGCCTTTGATTTCATCTTCCATTTTTCATTGTCACCTCTTTCGATTTGATTCCCAACGCTTTCTTCTCAGAGGGGCGAAGGTAGCTCATCGATCCCAGTGCTTGTAGCAGAAGTAGTCGCACGGTATCTGAACGGGTGGGATCCCTTCTGTCGTCTCTGACTCGGTCCACGAGTCTAAGAAGCGACTCGGGAAGACTGAATGTTGCAGGTTTGTTTGTCATGCGATTTCACCGTAGCTAATACTTTCTAACAGCAGGATTATATTCCCGTATTCCCAGCATCTTCCCATGGAGTTGGGAATAGTTTCTCGGAAAACCCCCCGCCTGACTCTTGATGAGGCAAGAGACCTAGCGAAAGTTTTCGGAGAGATGGATTACAAGAGGTCACTTCTGCTTCTTGTCTTCTACACTGCGCACAGTCGATACGATGTCATGACATCGATGGACGAATTACCCAAGAAGGCGAGAGTGCCACGCACATCGCTATATCGGATAGTCAAGAAGCTTGAAGAGACAGGCTACGTGTACAGTACGACTAGAACTCAAAAGACGAGATCTGACACAACCGTCCCTGTATATCAACTAACCATAAAGGGCATCCTCGCTGCTTGGATTTTTGGCTATGCACTACTGATCGACCCGAAAACGCCCTCCGATCTGCTGGAGAAACTGAAGGTTGAGAAGATCATCGAGAACTTTGAATCAGCTTCAAGCTGGAATTTGTATCTGAAGTTTCTCAGATGGCAGAGAGACAGAGGTAACGATCTCAGCCGCGCCAAGATCCACGTCCTGGAATTCCTTGTTGCCTACTTTCTTTTCCTCCTGCAACGACTCGACGATTTCTCAGATAACGATCTCAACTTCATGATGAGCATCTTGTGGAAAGAGCTGCAACAATTTGGATTTAACATCCCGCAGCCGGAACCTGCAAAAGCTCGAAAGATCCTGAGTGGTTGGAATACGATAATGCAATCGATTGAAGCTGGCGTAATCGAACGAGGCATGAGGAGAACAGAATGAATCCGCTGAATCTGTCTGGATATGGCGTGAAGGTACGAGTTCGAAATCTCAGGTCTAGTTCGGAACTAGAAATCACTAACGGTCGGTTGGACGATAGAGCAAATGAGACACGGTCCTATCGCCCCAGAAGATTCCCCTACAGCAGCGTTGCGATTGATGGCCACAGCGGATACATCTCCCTTCAAGCTTTCCACTGGCTTTCAAGAAACAAGGTTCCAGTATTCATAATGAACTTCGACGGCACCGTGATTTCGAGCATTCTACCTCCGATGCCTGTGAAGGCTGATCTTAGGGCTGCGCAGTTCCAAGCTGCTTGTGATCCGAAGAAGAAGTTCACGATTGCGAGAGCGCTTGTTCTGGCGAAGATTGCGAGAAGTCTGCAAATTCTTGATTGGTTGAGTGAGCGTTATGATATTCCCGGAGAGATTCGAGTTACGAGAATTGAAGCATCAAAACTCAAAGCAGCAACCACTGTTCCTCATCTCCGCACGGTGGAAGGTCGTGTAGCCAGACGATATTGGGAAGCGTTCAGGAAGGTTATGCCTGAGTATTTGGATTTCCAAGGCAGAATGACGTCGAGTCACCAGAATAACGCGTCTGACCCGGTGAACTTGGCGTTGAACTATGCCTACGGAGTTTTGGAAGGTGAATGCAGGCGCGCAATCAACTCGGTGGGGTTAGAACCTTCGGTTGGTTTCTTGCATGATTTCAGCGACTATCAGACGAAGCAGTCTTTGGTCTATGATTTGCAGGAGCCTTTCAGATGGCTTTCGGACATTTCTGTGATTGAGGCGTTTGAGTTTGAAGCCTTGAAGTTGTCAGACTTCTACTTCACTGGGGACGATTACCGGTACAGGTTCGAGGCTGAAGCCAAGCAGCGATTTATCGATCTCCTTAGGAACCGATTCAATTCAGGGATACTCTACGAAGGGCGGGTTCTGAAGTGGGATACGGTTATTGAACAGAAGGCCACGGAGCTTAGTCGGTTTCTGATCGGCAAGTCTCGAGAGATTAACTTCAATGAACCGGGTGCGGTTCTCGAGAGATCAGATAGTTTGATTCTCCGCGATAGGATTAGGTCACTGACGCAAGAGGAGGCTTCGAAGCTTGGTATCGGAAAGAGTACGCTCCATTATCTGAGAAAGAAATCCACTCGAGATCTCTCCTTCCGTACTTACGCCAAGGTGAGGGATAGGATCGAGGTTGCGTAGCTTTTCTCGAGAAATGTGTTTCCTGTCAGTGTTAGTAGGGATGGTTTTGGTTATCCCATCTGCACACGCGGCAGGGAATCAATATGCGTTACAAGTCGGTGCCTGGGGGGACGAGGTTTCAAGAGGTAACATGGGAGTTGGAGCGGAAATCCTCACAAGCATTTACTATGTGTCGCATCCCGGTATTGACCATTCCTTTTGGGTAGGGGACGATCTTGCGAATGGTGCTTTCATTCAATTCGGCTACGAGCTTTCCAGTCCTGGTTACTATTGTCTATACGGCGAGGTCATAGGCGATCACACTAATTGTCAGGGGTCGTCTGAGATGATTGGGTCAGGTGATCCGCGTTGGTTTTGGCAATATTGGCCTAATCCCTATGTTGTTGACTTCTACTATGGCATTGGCCGTGCACGGTCAGGTGGTCCAAATGGAGCGTGGCATCATTATCAGATTTGGCCAAATGTGGCTAATGGGTGGGACTTCGTACTCGACGGGCAAACCGTGAGCTTCAACAGTTTTCAGTCGACAACGTCAAAGGACCCAGCGTTTGTTGTAGCTGAAGAGGTGACTAGCCTGCCCTCAGCTAGCGGTAATCTTGGTCCAGTCGAATTCCGCAACTTAGAATACTTGGCTCAGAATGGATGGCAACAGGTACAATCTCTAACTGCTTATTCTGGTTGTGGCGGTTTATCGCCTAATTGCGGTACTATTCCTTACGGTGTTGCATCACTGGGGGCAAATCATATCGTCGCTGGTGCAGGTGTTCAGCAGGCGTTGAATAATCAAATTCTATGGACAGTTAACCCAACATTGATTTTGCAGGTTCCGAGTCAGGTTCAAGTTACGATCGATGGGGCAAGTCAGAAGCCAGGCATGGTCCAAATGACCACGTCGATTGGGTTGCACAACGTTTCTGTTCCCAGCTTTGTGCAGCTTGATGCTGGAACAAGACTGAGGTTCATCTACTGGAGAGATGGCAGTCAGGTCGTCACTGATCCAAACATTATCATCGACTTACGTTCAAACGAACGGGCCGAAGCCATTTACGTTACGCAGTATCAGCTGAATCTAATTTCGACATTTTCTGCGTCAGGTGGGAGATGGTATGATGCAGGCTCAACGGCTTACTTCTCTACGGTTACGTCGCCACAAGTATTACTTGGTGAGGAAATCGGTTTTTCGACGTTCAATGGATGGTATGAGAACAGTTTTCTGTTGTCGAGTTCCACAAACGCATCGCTCATAATGAATGGCCCGCACACTCTTGTGGCTGATTGGCAAAATGTTCAGATGCCGCAGCATCAGGTTTTTGGCGTGATCATGTTTGCAGCTGCTTTCGTGCTTATCATATTGATTCTGAGAAAGGTTACCGCCGGGGTTCAGGTTCCTAGCAGAGCGAAGGGGGCTGGTACTAGTGGTGCGAGAACTCGCAGAGTCTGCTGGTATTGCGGTACTCAGCTAGCTCATAACGAAAAATATTGTGAACATTGCAGAATGATCCAAGACTAATCTTCTAACTCGCCCATATCGGTCACAGTCAAGAGATTCTGTGTGTTGTATCAACGGTGCGAGCACTCAAATTTGGACCGTCGTTTCAGTGTGTATGTTTTACCTAGCCGCAGAGCCGCAAATTCAGCGGCAATTGTAACCACAACTCTCATGTACGCCACCTTTCGCTTGGAGGAATATGCGTAACTAGACCATGGTGATCTGAAGCGTTGTCTTCATCAAGCGTAACTGCTCAGTGTTTGAATTGCAGTTATCCTTTATCGCCGAATCATACTGGTCCGTGCCCGAATTGTGGTAAGACAGGGAAAAGGGTCGCAGTAAATATCAACGAAGCAATCGCGATTCGTGATGAAGTCAAAGCAACCATTACCAACGATTTGAGGGCTCGCAACCAACCTGTGCCAGTATGGTCGCCAGAAGAAGACAAGAATCTATTGGTGACTATCCTTCGAGCATTGGACATGCATGATAAATCCCATCCCGTTAGGAGAGGTGCTAAGTGGATAGTGGCGACAGTTCTTGGAGCGGTAATGGGTGCATTAATCGGAGTCCTCCTTGAACCATCGATCAAGGAGTTAGTGGATGTACTTCGAAAATTGATTGTCGGAGCTTAAGCATGGTTTTGTGTGTGTGCGCACACCAGCATACCCACACACACAAGAAATGCACGGAGCCAGAATTCGATCGGCAGAGCTGGTGGATTGAGGCAAGAGATAGTGGGTCGAATCATAATTGGGTTAGTTTAGTTCTGGGATTCGCCTGGTTAGCTCGGGCCAGTCTCCGGCAACAGTCTCTCGAATGAGAGATTTGATTCCAGCGAAAACTTGCGGAGGCATAAAAGTCATCCAGCCCCTAGTGACCACGGCACGGTCATCATGGCCCAGTAACGGGAAAAGCCACCGAACAACAGTGGGCATTCTGTCAGAGGGTATCTTCCTAGACATCGTCCCCACGATTGAGGCTTGCTCGCTTTCTGTCGCTCGCTCTCGCAGAATCTGGTACAGGTGAACGTCTTCCTTGTTCAGATGAATCCTCAGAAATCCGTTTAGGGCAGCTGTCGCCCTAGCCGCTGTCAGAGCATCGGGTGCGGACCGCATCGCTTCCAGCCCCGCAACCATTATGTCCAGTTCACGATGGTCCAAGAAGTATGCTTTCGCTACAAGCGGCGCTAACTTGTCGACAGCAGGGGACACTGCCTCTTCCTCGCCCTTCGCGTGATAGTCCAGAATTTCTCCTGTGACGTGAAGTCGATTCAAAACGCTAGTTATATCCCCACCACTCCGCGCCGCTTTCAAAGCAGCATCATCGATCTCCAATGTGTCACGACGAAATGCATTGTGTAAGCAAAGCACTATGTCAATAGGCCCAGACATAACCCACACTCTCCAGAGATACTTTGGCTACGGCCTGATTTCTAACTTTCCATATCATATGTCATTGTTTTGTGTGTGTGGTATCAATGGTGCGCACAGACACTGTGGCTCCATCCACGACAAATCACACTGGTCTTGTCGTCCATCTACCTGATCTCTTTGACTGCTAACTCGACCTCACTCCTTGATTTCAGCGCCTCAAGAAACTCCGTACCAGTCATATTGAACCACCCGCTCGCTCAGAGCCGTCCTCTTTTCTTAGGTCAGATGTCAAGTTTCACACTACTCAGCCGTTTCACGGTTTCCGGATCATGATGGTCGAAGAACATGCTTGTCTTTGTGTCCAGTCTTGCAATCGCATCCATATCTTCAGGGCTCAGTTCGAAATCGAAAATGTTGAAATTCTCAACGATTCTTTCCTTTCGAACCGACTTAGGAATAGCAACAACTCCTCGTTGTGCCAGCCAGCGTAGGATTACCTGAGCAATGGTTTTCTTATGTCTTCCGGCGATAGAAAGCAGTAATTCATTTTGGAAAATGTTGTTTTTGCCTTCAGCAAAAGGCCCCCACGATTCAATCTGAACTATTGTTTTCTTTCAAGAATTTTTGAGTTTCAATTTGCTGGCAGAAGGGATGAGTTTCGATCTGATTCACCGCAGGAACCACTTCGTTATGAAGGATCAAATCCATTATCCGGTCTGGCTGGAAGTTAGCTGACACCGATGGCTCTAATTCTGCCTGTCACTGATACAATTCTTCCATCGCTCGCCAGGAACCGTAAACATCTCCGTAGGGTTGATGAATCAGATATAGGTCCAAATAATCCAATTGCAACCTCTTCAACGATTTTTCAAAAGCCTTCTTAGTGTTTTCGTAGCCAGCATCTTGAATCCAAAGCTTTGTTGTAACAAACAGCTCTTCCCTTGCCACACCACTTCTTTTAATTGCTCTGCCAACTGCCTCTTCGTTTAGATAAGAAGCTGCGGTATCAATCAGACGATAACCTGTGCTTATGGCTTCGATAGACGCCTCTTTCACATTCTTCAGGATCAGTTACCTGAAAAACACCAAAGCCCAGAATGGGCATTTCCGCACCGTTATTTAGTACAATCTTTTGCATAGTTATCTCCCCTTTATTCGGCGCCTGTTGCTTAAATTGAAATTTGAATGGCGATGGCGGCATCCCCATGGAAAATTCAATGAGGATGAACTCATTTCCGAGACTTTCATGGTCGTCGCATTTCGATAGGTTATACCCTCCGTAGTTTCTGTGTGTGGTAACATTAGTGCGAGCATCGTAATTTGAACCGTCGGTTTAGGCTCTTTTTTGTGTGTGTGGTACTACTGGTGCGGCCGACCAAAATTGAAACCTCGTCCTAACAAGGAATCATTCGTCGTCTACGGAAAAGTCCGGACGAAGCTCGAACGGCACAGTCAGGTCAAAGCCCGTAAACGGCGAAAGTGAAGCGAACACCGAGGAGATGCGTGTCAGACTTCCTATACATGTAAAACCATTAACCTGCTGATGAGATGTAGACACGCCGTGAAAGAAATGATCCATTTCCGAATGGCTGCTCTTGTTCTCGTTGTAGTCCTAGTAGGTGTGACTCCGATTTCTCCAGCGTATGCTCAAAGTGAATCGGGTACGTTCACATTACCTCCATATGGTACTTTGAGCGCTTTCATTGTTAACCTCAAACAGGGGGATGTCCTATCATTTTCGTTTTCCGTAATTTCACCAGTTGGCCAGAGCATCCTTTTCAGTATGCTCGAACGAGACAATGCCAACAGTCCACTTGACACGTGGCGAGTTGTCTATGGCGGAGAGCCGAACGTTATTATCGTTCCGTCGTTAAGTGGCCAGATCACTGCTCAATGGACAGGTCAGTATCTCCTGAATTTTGTTAATCTTAACAAGAACTATGCGTTTACAGTTCAATCCAACTATTCAGTAACACCGGCGTACATTGCTCCTCTGGCAAACACACAACAAGGATGGGTCATGATTCAGGTCATAGCGACTCTGCTCGCCGTCCTCTGCGGTGTCGCCCTGCTAGTGGGATATGGTCTTAGACGTTCGAAGACTGCCAAAGTACGTAGCAGCTCGACTGGAGCTCTGATGTTTTGCAACTATTGCCGGATTTGAACTGAGGGTCCCTTCTGCAACAAATGTGGACGCAATATCATCCAGTGAAACCAGCCATAATGAGCTGCAACTAGTTCTCCCCCTTTTGTGGGACGAACGCTAGTGCAAAACACACCGAGCGGCTTGGCTTCAGGTTTTTTCATGCGCTCTGTTGTGGACTTCTAGGTTCTTCTTGTTGCAGATACTATGTCGGCGTCCAAATTTGAACCGTAGTTCTGGTCGCTTTGTGGTGGTGGGTGCGCACCAGTAGTACCACCACCTGTGCGAAGTGCTAACCGAAGGGATTAAGCTGCGGTAACACCGGAACAGCACGGATGCGTGACAGATGCCTCCGCCTCGTAGAAGAGTTTCCGGGAAAAAGAGAGTCACGGAGATTCCCAATAGCCTTCAGTCTATCATTCAAGCCAGCGCTATTCCACAGCTAGACCTATCAACTCTCAAACACATACAGGAAAGTGTCGAGGCTGCTACGAATTTTTCGGCTTTAGCACAGAATTACAGTTTTGCACCGTTGATTACTGCCGCGTGGCGGAATGAACCCGAGAAGGCTGAGCTGTTCGTCAATGCATCCGGAGCGATGACTAACCTTGAGAGCTTTACAGGTGAAATGCGTAGTTTCGCCGACGCAGTTCCGCAGAACTATCCCCCTAGACAAGAAGTAGCCCTCAAGGTTGCAAAACTTGAGACTACTGTATCAGAAATGCGGGTGAAGGTCAAAGAGTCAGCAACCAAAACGGAAGTTCGTGAACTCAGGGAAGTAGTCGAGGATGTAACAAAACTATCAACTCAGTTGGATAATGGACGCAGACTCATTGTAGCAATGAATCAAGCAAATCAACTGTTCAAGGCATTTGCCAAATCAAATGAGGCGAGGATCTTCGGAGACGATGTAATCTCAGTTGTTGAACTAATGACCCCGTGCCGTTCAGAGCAAGATTTTGGTTATAAGTTGGGAGCTTTTCGTTCGCTGCTTGAGGTCGACCTGAAGTTCTTAAAGTCGTTTGTAAGAGGCGAACCAGGAGAGAAGAGCGTCAAGCTTCTTAGAAGGTGGATAATGGCTGAAGGCCGTCCCGATATTGCATTTGATACCTTTCAAGATGTGCTAGACATCTGTGGAGTAATGTCGCCGTTCCATCCTACGCGGGAAAAGATTATTGAGATCTGCGAGAAACACGATCAGAGCTATCCGCCCGATTACAGCTGGTTTTGGGCATCGCTCGCAGGAGAAGTTGTTTATGGAAGTTAAGGATCTACTGCTGTTCCTGAACTATCAAAGAAAGAAGAAAACTACCTGAGAGGTGAATATGCGTTGGTTCAAGCTTTCGTTCATCATAATTTTTTTGGGGGGGCGCACGAGCATACCCACACACAAGAAAATTGCATGAGCGACGGTTCAATTTCTGTCGGTCGCACCATTGATACCATACACACAAGCTGAAGTGACCGCTTCAAGAGGTCTTCAAGGGCTGATAGCAAAGTAGAACGTTTCCCGACTTGAAGGTCCTGGTTCTCAGCAGTTTTAGATTTAACTTCTCGTCGATGCCATGGAACAACAGCGTCCCCTTACCGAGGGCAACGGGGTTAACCATTATCCGGACTTCGTCGATCAAGCCGTTCTGGGCAAGGCTTACTGCCAAATTGTTGCCTCCAACGCTCAAGTCTTTGCCGGGTTGTTGCTTCCAGCGGTTGATCTCTTCGGGATTGACATCGCTGATGAGTCTAACGTTTTTCCAATTCTTCTTTTCTTCGACGCTCTGGAGAGTTTTCGAGAAGACGATCTTATTCATATTATTGATTAGATATGCGATCTCGAGATTATCCTTCGACGTTGTTGGGTCGTCAGCTGCTTTTGGCCAGAAGTCTTCGAAGAGCAGGTAGGTTCGTCGTCCGAAAAGGATTGTATCGGTTTCTCGTAGCTGATCTATGGCGAACTTGTTGACTTCCTCATCCACATGGTGCCAGGTTATGTCGTGATTCAATCCCTCAAAGAAGCCGTCGAGGCTTGTCGACATGAACAGGAGCAGTCTTCTCACATTATCTCACTGACTATGCAGAGATCAGATTTGATAAGTTGTTTTCTCTTGATTCACAAGTCGGTATTATGTCTCGCTGAACCGCCCAAAATGACGGTTCAATTCTCGTCGGCCGCACCACTGATACTGTGTGTGGTATGGCTGGTGCGGGCACCCGAATTTGAACTGTCGTCGTCAGTTGTTAGAGAAGTGTGTAAGGTATTGCTGGTGCGGGTGTGGTTTACCTGACGGTGGACGAATTCGCCCAAGAACGTCAGGAATCTTAATTCTCTTCCCATTGCAACTCTAATCCTGCCTCTGTTCGGAAGCTAGTGCGAGTGAAGATTCTTGATGGAGCAATCTCCTCCGAAGATCGTGGAGAAGTATTGCAAGACGGCTCTCTCTAAGAGCGGGCTAAGTTACGACTACACTGTGAATCCGTACACTGGCTGCCTTCATGGTTGCGTCTATTGCTATGCGAACTTCATGCGCCGCTTCTCAGGGCATTTGAAGGATCGTTGGGGCAGCTTCGTAGATGTGAAGGTGAACCTGCTCGACGTGTTGGCCAAGGAACTACCCAAGCGTCCCGGCGGAAGCGTTTGGTTGAGCAGCGTCTGCGACCCATACCAGCAGCCGGAAGCCAAATACAAGTTGACCCGAGGCGTGATTGAACTATTATCGAAATATCCCAAGTTCACCATATCGATCTTGACGAAGAACGCGCTGGTCCTACGTGACGTCGACCTGCTCAAGAAAGCGAGGGATAGAGTTGACGCGGGTTTCACAATAACGAGCTTTAGTGATCGCGCGACGAATCTTCGAACCACACTCCTCTCCAGTAAATGACAGAATTGATGCCATGAGACGACTTGAAGAAGAGGGGGTGAAGACATGGGCATTCATTGCGCCAATCCTTCCCTATGTCACCGAGGTTGAGCTTGAAAACGGGCTTCGCCAGCTGGCTGATGCGGGAGTGAAGAAGCTAATGACAGACAGGTACAACGCGCGTGGGCTCATAATCACCCAAACGCTAGAAGCATACAGGTCTTGGGATCCTAATTGTGATATGGAACGGAGTAGGCGACTTCTCTGGAAGGAGAATGAATACTACAGTCTACTTGACGAGAAGATATCTAGACTGTGGAAGGAGATGGTTCCATCTGGGGATTATGAAAGAGACTTGGACTGGTATTTCCATAAGAAGGAAGCCACCGGTCGTTCGACTGGTTCTAAGTTGATGGGATCTTAAATTGGTTTAGCAGTCGCCTAAACGTTCTTCGTTTGAGTGGAAGTAATTATTCTGCTGAGTCGTAACGTAACCGTATCATTACTTTGCGTACACGGCGTACTAATATTTTCCACAAATACCATAACCGCATATCTTCATATTCACACTACTCCCCTCGTTGCGTGATTAACAGCGGTGTTGTTCCCTCCTCAGCCTAAGGTGTGGGGGATCAGGATGCGTTGTGTTGATGCAACAAACAAAGAATAGGAATTAAGAGATTTGTCTGAACAGAAGTTAATCACTAAACAGAATGATACGATTTCGAGAAGAGATTTCCTGAAACTGTCATCCTTTTTTGTAGCTGCTGCGACCATAAGCGACTTCGCGCTCAATGGACAGTTGAAGACGCTGGTTGCGCAATCAACCCCCGCGGCGCCTAAACAAGACCAGTGGATAAAGAGCGGATGCCGAATCTGTGCGAGCCTTGACTACATTAACGTCCATGTTGTCGATGGCATGATCGACAAGATCGAGGGATATCCTGATCCGATCAGAACAAGGGGCAAGCTCTGCGCAAGGGGCGCTTCTGGTCTCTGGTTTGTCTACGACCCGTACCGGGTGAAAGCTCCGCTGAAGAGGACGAACCCTCAGAAAGGCATAGGCGTGGATCCGAAATGGGTCGAAATAAGCTGGGACGAAGCCTACAACACCATCGCCCAACAGGCAAAGAATGTGAGAGCCAAAGGCAAGAATGGTAACATGTGGTTCAACGATTTCTCAAGACTGAACTATACACAGGGCGAATTCTACAACGCCTTCAAAGCGGCCATGGCAGGTGATGCCTATAGAGTGGAGATGGGAATGAACTGGTGCGGCCACGTATCCCACTACATGTTCAGGTTAGCACATGGAGCCTTTGTGCAAGCGCCAGATTACAGGTACTGCAAATACTTGCTCTCGCTAGGCGGCGAAATAGGGTTCGTCGGTGACGCGACGCATCTTGCTGAAAGCCTTGTGCAGGCACATTCGAATGGAATGAGGATCGTCACAGCCAATCCAGTCCTATCCAATGGTCCAAATACTACCGACGAGTGGATCTCAATTTATCCTGCCACTGACGGTGCTTTTGCGTCTGCGATGCTGAACGTGCTCATTCACGAGTTGGGCATATACGATGTGGATTTCATAAAGAAGTGGACGGACGGCTCATACCTCATCAGAGCCGATAATGGTTATTTCGCAAGAGACAAGGCAACAAACAAGCCGCTGATCTGGGACCCAGTCGATAACAAAGCGAAGACCTTCGACGATCCAACGTTCAAAGATTATGCGATCGAGGGCACATTCACAGTTGACGGTGTGAACACAAATCCAGCGTGGCAACTGCTCAAGCAGGTCGTCAAGCCAATGACACCTGAATGGGCTGCACCCATAACCACCGTGTCCGCGGCAACAATACGACGCATAGCAAGCGAGTTCGGCCAAGCAGCACAGGTGGGAAGTACGGTAGTTAACGAGAATGCTGCTAGACCGCTTCGGCCGGTTGCTGTGATACACAAATCAAACGCCTCAAACCATGTTCACGGTTTCGCTAACGACTGGAGTGCAATGTTGCTGCCGATGATAATGGGGGCGTTTGAGGTGCCCGGAGCAATGTATGCTGTGCCTGGTGCGAACAGTATGGTTGGCACGTCCCCGCTCATACCTTGGGATACACCAGCCGCAGACATGCGCTGGCACAGTACCAACGATGGACTAATACCGCATCCTGACGCGTCGTACACTCTGGTTAGAAGTCCGCCGTATCAATTTGAGTTTCCACCGCAGCGCGTCGAGCTGGAGGAGTTATTCCCATTGGGAGACCATTTTGGAGCAGTCTCCACCATTACAATGTCACACCCGAACGACTACTGGAGTGTTGGAAAGAACCATCGCATCGAATTCGGTTTTGCACATGCTTACGGGTTGCTGTCTATGTTCGCCGTGAAAACGATCGCAGATAATCTCAGTACAATACCATTCCTCGCCGCGTCATGCATTTTCATGGAGGAAATTACGGATTTCGCAGACATAGTGCTACCGGACAGAGTCTACCTTGAAAACTACATGATGGCTGCGGGATGGCTTGAGCAGCCCGTCGTTCAACCGCTCAACCCAATACCCTACGTCTACGACCAATTCATAGAGATAGCTGATAGAAGCGGCCAGCTCTATGGAAAGGGGGGCTTCATTGATCAACTCAACGCCGGCGTTGGTTTCAAGGATCAGTACAAGCTTGATCTGAACAAGAAATACTCCACCGAAGAAATCTTCGACCGCATATGCCTCAACATTAACGGGCAAGGGTTAGATTGGTGGAAACAGAACGGAGGCATTCCTGAGGTTCCGCCCTTCGTAGGGCCCGGACGAGATCCATCAAGAGGACCAACACCCACGGAGTGGTACAAGACTCGCAAGCTGAGGCTGCCGATCTACGTGGAGTTGCACAAGCGCGTAGCTGACCAGTTGCGAGCGAATCTGGAGAAGAACGGAGTCACTTGGAACTATGACGACTATGCAACTTTGCCCAAATGGATACCCAGTCACATCCACACAGAAACTCCGCCATACGATCTTGTCGAAGTTGCATACATTTCAAGCAATGGCGGATTTTTGAGCACGAATTCGAATCCATGGATTGCTGACATGAATGAGAAGCTTGATCCCTATACGCTCTACGTCTGGATGAACGAGGACACCGCCAAGGCCAAGGGCATTGCAGACGGAGATCTGATATGGGTTGAATCAGAACAGGACAAACGACAAGCGATTGCGAAGCTTTCTCAAGTGGTTCATCCGAAAGCTATTGCGGTCAGTCGCAATTACGGACGGTGGGCTGGAAACTCGGTCGTAAAGAGCTTGAGTGATAGGCATCTTGGTGTGTCGCATCAGGCCCTGAGGCCTTTGAAGCTTGAGTACATTGACAAGCTCAATGCAGCGCTTGAGAACCTCATCAAGGTCAAGGTGTACAAAGCATAGGAGGTTGTGAATCAACATGACCAGATATGGAATGCTCATAGATCTCTCGCACTGTGTCGGATGCTATGGTTGCGCGGCCGCCTGTAAAGCTGAGAACAAGACATCAAAAGGCATATTCTGGGCCTCAACGGTACAAGGCGAGATCGGAAAATACCCCAACTCCGCGAGATACTACATTCCAACATTGTGCATGCACTGCGACAACGCGCCATGTGTAGCGGTCTGCCCCACCGGCGCCAGCCACAAACGAGCTGATGGAATCGTACTCGTCGACTATGACAAGTGCATTGGATGCAAGTATTGCATGCAAGCATGCCCCTACGCGGCAAGGCACTTCATGGCTAGCATAGAAGGCTACTATCCAAGTGGACTCACCGCATGGGAAACACGATACTACGCGCAACATCAGCATGGTGTGGTGGAGAAGTGTACATTCTGCGTTCAACGAATCGAAGCTGGCGTCAAGAACGGTCTTAAACCAGGCGTGGATCGTGACGCAACCCCTGCATGCGTGAACACGTGCATAGGACGAGCCCGGATCTTCGGTGATTTGGATGATCCCAACAGCCAAGTGTCCCAGGGGATCATCAAACTGCGTGCTATGCCGTTGAAGCCAGCCCTTGGCACAGAACCTTCAGTGTACTACGTGGGTTACAAAGGGGAGATGTAGAACATGATTCCTGTTCAAACCGAGTGGGGTTGGCTGTTAATCTGGGACTTCTTCCTTGCTGGTGCAGGGGCTGGGGCGTACATTGTAGGCGTCCTGGCTGACTATCTTGGCGAGAAGAATAGAATCGCGTCGAAGGTCGGCGTATTCCTAAGCGCACCACTAGTGATCGGCGGTGTACTGTTCCTAATGCTAGATCTTGGGCGTCCGGAGCGGTTCATGTCGGTGTTCGGCAACTTCGGTTCATTGATCGCGATCGGCTCAGTGTTCATAACCGCATTCCTAGTAGTGTCGGTCATACACATTGGACTTTGGATTTGGCCCTTCAAACTATTAGAGAAGGCCACAGTGCTTCGCAGGGCGCTAGGTATCATAGGTGTAGTGCTAGCGCTTGGCGTCATGACCTACCCAGGCGTTGCCATGAGTCTTGCGCATGTGTCCTTCTGGGAGACGGGGCTGCTTCCGTTACTGTTCATCGGTGTGGCTTTGATGACTGGAACTGCGGCGACGGTGATGGTGCTCGGAGTCTACCAGGCGCGTAGTGTTGGTGAAGCGAATGAACAGGTAACTGGTATGATCAGAACTTTGGTTACGCCTTTGCTTGCGCTTGGTGTCTTCGTGTTGGCGGTTTTGTTCTTCTACACGGTGACGGCTAGCATGGCACCCTCAGCTTTGGAATCCAGAATGCTCCTGACGTCGGGTTCGTTCTCGGCATTGTTCTGGGGTGGTTTGATTGTTGCAGGCCTCATTCTCCCCATAGCTCTCCTAGGGTTGGGTGTGAAGAATGGCGGTAGGCTTCCGTTGCTCGCAGCCCTCAGCAGCCTCCTACTACTAACAGGTGGACTACTGGTGCGGTACCTGGTTGTTGCGGCGGGTGTTCCTGAGGCGGCTGATTTGACTCCTCAAACCTACTTCCCAGCCATCACTCCACAAGCCTTCGATTACATGGTGGTAGGCGTCTTCTTCCTGATCCTAGTCGCCGCCTACTTCGTTGCAGCTAAAATCATCCCAACAACCAAACTAACAACAGCAATCAAGAAAGCGTAGCAAGAAACCAGAACTCAAACCTACCCTTCCTTTTCTTTCTTCTTTTTCTCTTATCAGTTTTAAGCTTCGGTTTCGTGCTAACTCTAGAATAATGTTCGTATCCCAATAATATGAAGACCACAACCTCCGTGAAGCCTGCTACGACTAAGAATACAAGAATTGAAAGTCAAAATCAGAAGTAGTAGGTTGTGTCCACGATTTCTCTATGTTTAGTTCAAACGCCCTCCGACTACCATATTGCCTTCGGGCAGACAGGACAGCCTCTGCGAGAAATTATCGGCCGAGGAATGTATCTCTCATAGCAAGGGGCCTCGTGGGGGTACCAGTTCATCTTTAGATGGATAATAGAAGCCCATTGATCTTAGAACAGTTAAGCGAATTAAGAACCTTAGTTTTGGGGTCTGTCAAGGTGAATTGTGTGACCGATGTGATGAAGTTTCGTTTTCTCGGAACGAGTGGACTGCGTGTTTCTGAATTATGTTTGGGCACCATGACGTTTGGGGAGGATTGGGGTTGGGGCGCTTCGAAGGAAGAATCCCGAGCAATCTTCGATTGTTACGTGGAACGCGGTGGTAACTTCATCGATACAGCCAACGGTTACACGAATGGAACTAGCGAGCGAATAGTTGGGGAGTTGATAAGTTCTGACCGTGACAAATTTGTGGTTGCTACGAAATACTCGTTCCCTAAAGTGAGAGGCGACCCCAACAGCGGAGGTAACCATCGCAAAAGCATGATTCGTTCGCTGGAGGGAAGTCTGAAAAGGTTTGGGACGGATTACATTGATCTCTTCTGGTTACATGCTTGGGATTTCTCTACAACTGTTGAGGAGGTTATGCGAGCCCTTGACGATCTGGTCCGGTCAGGGAAGATACTCTATGTCGGCGTCTCGGATACGCCCGCGTGGATCGTGAGTCGAGCCAACATGTTGGCCGAGTTACGGGGGTGGTCGCCCTTCATAGCGCTTCAAATCGAGTACAGTCTCATTGAACGAACCCCTGAACGAGAGCTTTTACCTATGGCTCGCAGCCTCGGGATGACAGTTACTCCTTGGGCGGTTCTCGGATCAGGCGTGCTCACTGGAAAGTATAACAATGCCCCACCTGTCACGAAGATCAGCGGGGCAAGTGGAGGGCACGTTGAGAGGCGGCTAGATGCAACCAACAGCCAGAAAGCAAATGATCGGAATCTCGCAATAGCACGTGTAGTTGTAGAAGTTGCCAAGCAGATTGGTTCCAGTCCGTCCCAAGTCGCGCTAGCCTGGCTGCGTACCACGCCCGGGTTCTATTGTTCCGATACTTGGAGCTCGTCGATTGGACCAGATACGTGACAACTTGAATTGTCTCGACGTAACGATTCCGGAAGAACACCTTCGCCGACTTGATGAAGCTAGCAAAATTGACCTGGGGTTTCCTCACGACTTCTTGGTGAATCCTGTAGGTAGAGATCGATTGTACGGTGGCCTTTATTCGCGTATGGCACAACATCGCGAGCCATGAAACATTCAGTGTCACTCTTACCGACCAGTTAGGTAATGGTCTTCAGCATCACGTGAACGTCAGATTGAAGAGTCACTAAGATGAAGGATCCATATCAGACATCATGAACGCCGCAAGCCAAAACCCAGACTCAGCCATGAAGCATCTTATGAAACAGGGAGTTGTGGTCTCTGTCAGGGGAGGCGGATTTAGGATCTCTCCACACTTCAACACAGAAAGCGAAATCGATAAGCTTCTTTCGGAAATCGAAGCCCTCTAATGTCTGATCATAATCTTCCATTTACATGGTATTGGCACTGCGTGCCTAAGTAGAATAACGACAGTTCAAATTCGTAGTTCCACTCTGTCACCCTGTACCCAATGTACGTTAAATCAGGTAAGCCACATTGAGGGTTTTGAAACTGTCACGGACAATTACGTGCTAAATTTGAGCGTAGTTCCTACTGCCGCAGAAATACCTGTTAGAACGTCACTACTACTCACATTGATGGGCAAAAAGTCCACTGAGAGTCGAGGAAGAGGGTAACCAACTGCGTATCTATCCCAATGCTATGCTCTCATATGTTGTTGTTTGGCCCGACTGATTTGAGTTTGAGTTGTTCTGTGTTTTGAAGGGTTTTGTTAGGTTTGAAAGGTCGGTTGCGGATAGCATTCTGAGCTATGCTTCAGATGCATATCCGAAGGAGGCGATTCTGCTGTTGCGAGGCAGGTCGGGTGGGGAGGGGTTGTTGGTAACCGACGTGGTGGTTCCTCCTTTGGCCACTCACGGGTTTGGGTTTTCGGGCTTCTCGAACCTAATGCTTCCAATGGATTTGACAGTGATCGGTGTGTCGCATTCACATCCTTCCGGAGCCCTTAGACCATCAACCTACGATCTGAACCATTTCTACGGAAAGATTATGGTAATCACAGCCCACCCGTTCCAATCATACAATGACATTGCCGTCTTCAACAAGAACGGCGACAGACTCCCCCATGAAATAGTCCCAGACCCACCCGAAGAGGAGGACAATTTCTTCTACTGATGTCACATTTTTCATGTGTACCGGTCTAGTGCGGTCAAAATCGGCTACGACAAGATTAGGTTCCTCGACCAAACTAAGCTTCGGGCTAATTGACACATCTTCGACTGAATGCTCGCGCTTCTTGCGCAGCCAATTTCTTAGTCTAATGTAACTATCGGTCGCATCGATAGCGTGACACAATTAACACAGTGTTTTTGAGGTCGGGCTTTCTTTGCGGCGAGTCAGTTGGGAAGCGACAAAGGTGAGACGTATCATTGACCAGCGGAGCAGTAGCTTCCCTTGTTTTCTCCAGAACAGTATACGCGGTCAATTGGTATAATGTGGCTGCGCTTTTCGCATTCATAGCGATTGATTTTCGGCAGAACGTTTCAGGTCTGGGTGTGTTGACTGCGAGCTTCTACATTGGACTTGGTGTCTTTCAAATTCCCGGTGGAATATTCGCAGCGAAATTAGGCCCTAGGAGAACTGCAGTGTATGGAATGGTACTATCCTCTGCTGCAGTCTTCCTGACCGCGTTTACTTCTGCATTTTACCAGCTTGTTCTGTTGAGATTTTTCGTAGGGATTGGGATGGCCCTGTTTTTCGGTCCTGGAGTGACACTGATCGCGAAAGCCTTCAGGGATGAATCACAGGGGCTTGGAGTTGGTGTTTTCAATGGGGCATTCTACGGTGGTGCAGCCCTCGGCCTCTTCGGTTGGTCGGTTTTGGCTGAGGCCGCGGGATGGCGTATGAGCTTAGCCATTGGTGGCGCCTTTGGTATCCTTGGAGGTTTGCTTCTCTTAGAGTATCTTCCGAAGGACGAATTGCGCGGTGGTTTTGTCGTTAAGATGGCTGACCTAAGGCGGATATTGTCGGATCGATGGTTGATCCTGCTCTCATTGGAGCTGTTCGGCATCGGCAGTGGGACGATTCTCGTGAGCACATTCATGGTTTACTATCTTGAGCAATCATTGAAGTTGGGTCCGGCGGTCGCCGGAATAATTGGTAGCCTGAGCCCCTTGTGCGCAATTCTCGCGTCTCCGTTGTTCGGCGTCGCATACGATAAGATACATAGAGCCAAGCTTCTGCTCTTCATCCTTGGGTCTACGCTTGCGGTGGCCGTTGCAATAGCATCTATAGGGAGCTTATTCTCCGCGGTCGTTGCAACCCTAATTGCAGGTGCGAGTAACGGAGCTTTCACGGTAAGTTACCTTTCAGCGCGCAATGCAACCACCGGGTCCAGAGAATACGAATCCCTAGCTGTGAGTTGGGTAAACTGTATCCAGATGTTTGCAGGGTTCTGGTCTCCCGTTGCCTTCTCAATGATTGTGATATCCTTCGGTTATGCGACTTCGTGGCTTGTCGCTGCCGCAGTACACTTTCCTCCTGATCTCAATCATACTGGTCGGAAAGGAAAGTCAAAAGCCGAGCTGACTCACAGAGTGAGAGAACTCCCACTGCCACCAACGCTAAAGCTTTGAATCCGATTAGTGCCCTAGGTCTGCAGGTTCGAATGAACTGACCAATTTAACCAACTTCGGTTACTTCATTCCTGTTCGGGGTTGTATTGAGGGGAGACGTTTTGGTTCCATAGGAAACCGTGGCTGAAGAACAAAAGTCCTAGTTCAAAACAGTCGGGTTACTTTGTGTATTTTGATTTGATTCTGTTTTGCAATACTAAGAAGCTAGTTCGTCGGTTGCCGGTCCATGTACGCCTCTTCTGAAAATGGTTCTTCAACTTCGCCTGTGTGTGAGAAATGCGGTCACAACGTCCGCAATCATTTCTCACGAAATGCACCTCTGAGAAAAGGTTGCGTTGAGCATCAGTGCAAATGCGACTGGGCTTGGGACGGAAACGATGCAACGGGACCCATGACGTAACGAGGCCAAACTCGCTCGTCAACTCTCTGTTGCTGCAAAGTGGACAATTGTTATTGTGCGCTTTGTTGATTCTGGAAAGATGTTTTGCGACGTGATAGCGTGAGGCAGTATGCGCCTGTGACAAGGTAGAAACTTAGCGGAATTAAAAGCAGTCTCGCGTACGTCGCTGATGGAATTGTGCTGACGAAATTAGTTAACGCGTCAGTCAAGTCGAACACGAAAAACGTTAGCATTGCCAGCCCCATTATTGCAAGAAAATTTCTATGAACACGCACATACTTCACGGACTTTTCTTCACTTCTGATTCTCATTTTCAAAACCTCAGTTCTTGCCCTAAATCCTCTAATAGAGTAGCAGAATGAATTCGATCGATTTTTCGTCTTCTAACTGCCCTTGCTTTACGGAATTCTAGAGCGTTTGTCTCGGAACAAGCGTTAGTCGACGGCTCTCATCTTCGTTTCCATCGTTGCAGATTTGTCGCGCCTATCATCTATCTTCAAAGTGGTAACCACCCTTTTGGCGCCTGTCTCAACGACGGCTAAGTGAGCCGCCTTCACAGCCTCAAGAACCTCGTCAATTCTAACAGCTTCTATTGAAGTTCCATTGGGGCCTGGGAGCGTTTTGAGTCCTGACTTTTTCAGCTCCTCTACGGCGACCCGGACGAATCGACCTATGCTTGGCCCTTCGCCGAGAACGGTAACGCTGACCTCTGCAACTATCATCTTTCAGATCATCAACACAGAATGAATTACTTCGTCGGAGCAACATAATGCTATGTTTTACCCTCTCAGGCTGGAAGCACTAATCACGATTCCAGCAATTAGAGTCAACCCACCAGCCATCTCCCAGAACTGCGAATCGCTCATGACACTCCCAGGAATAACACTGGCTCCTTGAAGGAACCACACTAGACAGACTAGAGAAATTATGGCTTCAACTATTGAGATAACTCGTCGGCTCATATGTCGATCAAATATCCACAGTTTAGGGAAGTTACATTGAATTAGCCAAGCCCGGCTCGAAGTTTTCCACGTAATGCGCTGATCCTCAGTTACCCCAACAGGCAAATTGCGAATTACCGCATTGTCGTCGGTCCGCCTCAGAATTGAAATAACGACAAATATCGAAGAAGATAAGCAAGAGTTCCAACGTGGTGCTGCGCTTTGGGTGATCCGATTCTGAGCAAAGCGAATCTGAGGATCGTGGCGCTCGGAGATAGTCTGACGGTCGGCGAAAACGAGTTTGAGCTCTCAGATTCTGATGAATGCGTATCGTATCCGAAATGTCTAGAAATCTCGGCTCAGCAACATCTGAACCGTCACAAGCATCAATCAGACATCAAGGTTAGTGTGGTTAACAAAGGGATATGCGGCGAATTGACCGCAGGTATGTTTGAAAGATTTTCAAGAGATGTTGTAGCCGAGCGAGCGAATTGTGTGATCATACTCGGGGGAACTAATGACATCGGCTGGAACTTGGATCCATCAATTATCGCTCATAACTTGGGGATGATGTACGATGCTGCTCTCAGCAGCGGCATAATGCCTGTAGCTTGCTCCATTCCATCCATACTGGGATTCGACGAACTTATCCCACCTAGGCTCAGCCTCAACAGTAAAATATGCACGCAAGCAGCGAAAAGAAGCATAGCGTTCGTGGACATCTTCATGGCAACCGCCGACCCACAGAACAACAGGCTCTCGGAGCAATACTCCGCCGACGGACTTCACCTAAATGGCGAAGGTTATGCGCGGGTGGCTCAATGCATATTCGATGACTGGTTGAGAGCCCTGGTCGACAGAATCCTCGAACAGGTTGAGTAGTGAAGATCAGACTGCCTTCGAAATGGACCTAGCAATGGGAGTGGACGGTTCAGTAGGAGCTGATTTTGCTGTGCGGAGGATGGTGAATAGATGTGGTTTAATGACTGGTGTCCAGTCTATACTCGAAGGGTTTTTACAAATAGAATATATATTTTGAACGCAATGATTTATAGCAACATCCTTCGAAGTAAGCGTCCGAGACGACCCATGCTGGCTCATGAGGACAAAATCAAACAACAGTGCGAGGAGTTGGAGAAGGCATGGGAGATTTTGAATGAAGCTGCAATGGAATTGGCAAGCCACGTTGTCAACCTTCCAGCGGACGTGTTTCTGTCGTTGAGGGGGGTCAAATCGATGATTAGTCTCTGCAAGTCTCATCCCAAGCTCGCGGACCTAACATCGAAAGAAGTTGATACATTCGAAGGTTTCTGTGTTGAGTGCTGCGGTCCAGACATAGCTGCTCGAATAAAGTGCGAATTAAGGAACATAGAGGATGTGCTGGTTCTCAAGGCAATGAACGAGATAGGAAGCGATTACGCTCTTCGGCTTCAGCAAAAGACAATGAAAGCCTGGGAATCCACTAAGACGCTAGGTGTTTCTGCAGCTTGAAGGCACGAAAACCAACGAGGTACTTGTTCTATACTTTTGCTTGAAGAATCTATGTACGATTTCGAACAACTACATAACGTACTCACATCAAGTATATACGCAGTCTCAACCATTTTTTGCCGTTAGTTTCCTTTGAGTACCACTCGGCCAAATTCTCGATCTGAAGTTGAAACGCTGACCCAGATCAGGGATTCACCTCTTACAAGAGTCGATTCAGAACTGGCAGGAAAGCTCGAAAGGCTCGGGGCTTCTAGACTTTATCGATGCTACAACTGCGGCACATGCACCGCGATCTGTCCACTTTCCGAAGAGTCGGCAGAATTTCCTAGAAACCTGATAAGGTACGCGGTTATTGGTGCAGAAGAAAAACTGCTCTCCTCCCCAGGTCTATGGTTATGTTACTATTGCGGTGAATGTTCAGACAACTGTCCGAAAGACGCTGACCCAGCCTCTTTCGTCATGGCCAGTCGGAGGTACGCGATTGAGAGATATTCATGGGGCAAAGTGGCCTCGATCTTCTACAATAGCTCCGCCAGCATGAGCATCGGACTCATTGCAGTGACTTTCATTGCAATCCTCGGTCTACTGCTCGCGAAGGGTTCACCCACTTTCAGCCCACCAAATCTCCAGACTTTTCTCTCATTTCAAATAGTACATGACGTTGGCCTAGCGCTAGGATTGATCGTCGGCCTGAGCGTCTTTGCGAACTTGGTGATCATGTCGAGATACATGCACGTGCGGGTAGGCGAGAAGGTGGGGCTGTCAACAAGGTTGCGAACCTGGCTGTCAAGTCTGATTGTTTCGGTGACAAGACAATCGATGGCACAGACTGATTTCCTCAAATGCACAAACAGGAATCGCTATTTCGCTCATATGGGACTGTTTTGGGGTTTTGTAGGTCTCTCGATAGCCACGGCCGTTGACTTCGTTCTAGGTCTTGGCAAGACCCCCCTCTACCCGTTTCCTCTCCAAAGAGTGCTGGGGATTCTGGCAGGGGTTGCGTTCACCGCGGCAGGCGGCTACTATTTTCTCAAAAGACTCAGAAAGGACGAAAGGCATGCTCGATCTAGCCACCTCAGCGATTGGGTCTTCGCAACCCTAATTCTCCTCGCGGGCGTCACCGGTCTCCTGCTAACTCTATCCATCTACATCTACTCCGCAACACTCGCCTACTCCCTTTACGCGCTGCATCTGGTCGTCGTGTTCGATCTGCTCGTCTTGGCGCCGTTCACCAAATTCGCTCACGCCGTCTATAGACCTCTGGCACTATGGATCAACGAGGCATCATTGAGCTTCAGCAAACTGGAACGCCTTCGTGAAGGTTCCTGAGATGACAAAACCAGTCTTAGTGATTGGTGGCGGCATCGCGGGAATTCAGACTGCTGTTGATCTGGCGGAACAGGGAATCAAGACGTACATTGTAGAGAAGACGCCGAGCATCGGGGGTAGGATGGCTCAGCTTGACAAAACGTTTCCAACATTGGACTGTGCTTCATGCATACTCACGCCAAAGATGGTGGCCGTTGCCAAGAACAAGAACGTGGAGCTCTTGACGTATTCAGAAGTTCAAAGCGTAAGTGGCTCCGCAGGCAATTTCACCGTCAAAGTGCTAAAGAAACCAAGGTATGTTCGGATCGAGAAATGCCTAGGATGCGGCGAATGCATAACCAAATGCCCACTGTCCGTACCGAGCGAATTCAACCTCGGAATGAGCAAAAGGAAAGCTATTTACTGGCCATTCCCGCAAGCGGTTCCTCTGATCTCAACAATCGATGTAGAACACTGCCTCTACTTCACGAAGAATGTGTGTCGCGTTTGCGAGAGATTCTGCCCTACCGAAGCAATCGACTTCAAACAGGAACCACAGACAATTGAGTTGAACGTCGCATCAATTGTAGTCGCGACTGGATTTCAAATGCTTGATCCCAGCCTGCTACCGACATACGGATATGGAAAGCATGCGAATGTGCGAACATCTCTTGAATTCGAGAGACTTGTCTCCGCGACTGGACCCACTGCCGGAGAGATCGTCAGATTATCTGATAAGAAACATCCCGAGAGCATAGCGTTCATTCAATGTGTCTGCTCAAGAGATGTTAGAATCAACCCAAACTGTTCCGCTTTCTGTTGCACTGCATCTGTAAAGCAGGCAATCCTAGCGAAGGAGCATATTCCAAACGTCAAAAGCACAGTGTTCTACATGGATTTGAGAGCATTTGGAAAGGGCTATCAGGAGTTCTATGATAGAGCACGTGGAGAGTTCGGAGTAGATTTCGTTCGCGGAAGACCCGCAAAAATAGAAGAGGTCCCCGAGACTAAGAATCTTCTAGTCTCCTATGAAGACACTCAGACGGGGCGGCTCTGCAAGAAAGAAGTAGAAATGGTTGTACTCGCGGTCGGCGTAAAGATCAATCCGATTGAACAGTTCGTTAACTTACCCTTGGAAAAAGATGGGTACGTTGGACTCGCCAACCCTCAACTCGATCCAGTCTCAACGAGTAGAGATGGTATTTTTGTGGCGGGTGTAGCTGCGGGGGCCAAGGACATACCTGACACAGTAACTCAAGCCAGCGCCGCGGCGATGAAAGCTTCGATAATAGCCACAGGTGAACAGACATGAGCGAGGAACCGAAGGTAGGAGTGTTCGTCTGTCATTGTGGTATGAACATTGCTGGGACAATAAACGTCAAAGAAGTTGTCGAGTATGCAAGGACACTGCCACACGTAGTTGACGCCAACGAATACGTATTCATGTGTTCTGCCCCTGGTCAGGACCTGATCAAAGATGACGTGAAGAACTTAGGAATCAACAGGGTTGTTGTGGCCGCATGTTCTCCATCCATGCATGAGCCAACCTTTAGAGCCGCCATGACTGATGCTGGTCTAAACCGCTATTTGCTAGAAATGGTGAACATCAGAGAACAAAGCGCCTGGGTTCACTCTCACGAGAAGAAGAGAGCCACCGAGAAGACCAAGGATCTTCTCAGAATGGCGGTCGCAAAAGCGGTCCTCCTCGAGCCGCTTGAAGAATTACGAATCGACATGCAGCCTGCGTCCTTGGTGGTGGGTGGCGGTGTCGCAGGTCTCAGCGCTTCACTCGACCTAGCGCAAAGAGGATACAAAGTCCACCTTGTCGAGAAACTTCCAACCACCGGAGGCAGGGCGGTCGGACTCGGAACCATCGCGCGCAGCGACATGAATGGCTCCGAACTTCTGAGACCCATTCTCGATCAGGTCGAATCTCACGCTAACATCGTAACCTACCTCAACTCAGATTTGGTCAGCCTAGATGGTTCAGTCGGATATTTCAAAGCCAAAGTCGTGACGTATCCGAGGTTTGTGAACGCAAAATGCGCATTCTGCGAAGAGTGTGTTAGCGTTTGCCCCGTGGAGGTAGCTAATGAATACGATTACGGTCTCTCAAAGAGAAAGGCGATTTACCTTCCATTCAAAGACGCTCGACCGCGAATAATGACGATCGATCCCCACTCATGCAACATGTGTGGAGAATGCGTCAAAGTCTGTGAACCAGGCGCGATAGATCTTGCAGAAGAGTCAAAAGAAAGCGAGATTGTTGTAGGAGGCGTGATTCTAGCCAGCGGGTTTGAGCCCTATGAGCCTCCGTTCGGAGATTTCGGATTCGGATATTCAAAGGATATAGTGACCCTCTTCCAACTCGAGAGACTCCTCGATCCAAATGGCCCAACCCAAGGTCAACTGGTCGTGTCCGGCACAGTTCCAAAAAGCATCGCATTCATAATGTGTGTCGGTTCGTTAGGAACCACAGAAAACGCGCACCGATATTGCTCCCGCACGTGTTGCGCATCATCACTCAAGAACATGATTAGAATCAAAGCGCTGTATCCTGACGCAACCATCTATGCAATCTACAAGGATATTCGAACATACGCAAGACACGATGAGACACTATACGAACAAGCGACAGAGCAACGTGTCAAATTCATCAATTTCGAGAAAACCCCCCACGTGAACGTGGACCAAAACGGAATCACCGTAGAAGTACGCGATGCGACTCTTCAAGCATCCTTGACGATTCCAGTGGATCTTGTAGTCCTAGCCGTCGGAATGTCTCCGAGTAGCAGCCTTCGAAGTATCAGGTCGATCGTAAAGGTAGGTTGCAGCCCCGAAGGATTCCTAAGAGAAGCCCACCCCAAGCTTCGACCAGTAGAGGCTCCAGCCGATGGCATCTTTTTCGCGGGGGCCATCTCAGGCCCCAAGAACGTGATTGAGTCATCGATGGCAGGAAGCGCTACTGCCGCCAAAGCCTCAGCTCTCTTCGCAAAAGGCGAATTTCACGTCGAACCAATAACCGCGCAAGTCACCGAAGAACTATGCAGTGGATGCGCGGTCTGCATCGCAATGTGCCCCTACGGTGCAATCTCGAGAAAAAGCGTGGGCGACAAGAAGAAGGCCGAGGTGGACCGAGCGCTCTGCAAGGCGTGCGGGGCCTGCGTAGCCTCATGCCCGTCGGGAGCAATGCAGCAGGCCGGGTTCAAAGACACACAACTCCTAGCACAGATTACGGCGATCTCTGAAAGGAGGGAAATGTGAAACGAGCGAACCGTTCGAACCCAAGATAGTGATGTTCGCATGCAACTGGTGCACCTACGCCGTGTTGGACCTGCGGGGACAAGCAGAATGAAGTACCCACCAAACTTCCTAGTCATCAAAGCCATGTGCTCCGGAAGAATTGATCCACAATTCATTTTCCAGGCCTTCCGGAACGGCGCCGACGGCGTTTTGGTGGCCGGCTGTCACCTCGGCGATTGTCACTACATCGAAGGTAACGTCAAAACGTTGAGGCGAATCACGATGGTGAGGCGAATGCTGGACGCTTTCGGCATCAACCGAGAACGCCTCAGGCTAGAATGGATTTCGGCCTCAGAGGCAGACAAGTTCGTCCAGGTGGCCAATGAGATGGTTGAGCAGCTCAAAGCGTTAGGGCCACTTGCCCCCAAGTTGGAGGCAAACGCATGACAGACAAACCCAAGATAGCGATGTATTGGTGTGCAAGCTGTGGTGGTTGCGAGGAAGCAACCGTAGACTTGGCTGAAAGGATACTTGAACTCACTAACCTTGTCGACATTGTGTTCTGGCCGGTTGCACTAGACTTCAAACAAGAAGATGTCGAGAAACTACCTGACGGTTCCATTACGGCGTGTCTGATTAATGGAGGAATCAGGGTCACCGAGCATAGACACATGGCTGAGCTGCTCAGGAGAAAATCGAAGTTCGTGATTGCCTACGGAGCTTGTTCCGCGTGGGGTGGAGTTCCGAGTCTAGCCAACCTTTACGAAACACATGAACTCGTCTCTCGTGTCTACCACGAGGTCCCCAGTCTCCACAATCCCGACAACGTGACTCCTCAACAGAGTTTGATTGTTGACGGTCACAGGCTTGAGCTTCCTGAGCTTTTGCCCAGTCTCCTACCGATCGACCGGGTAATAGATGTGGACTACTACGTACCCGGATGCCCTCCTACTGCTGATGTCACTTGGAACGCTGTCAAGAGCGTTCTGTCCGGAGAGCTCCCGCCCAAAGGTTCCGTTATTGGAGCGGCTGAAAATGCGCTCTGCGATCAGTGTCCATTGAACGAAACCAAACCGGACAAGCTTTTGATCAAGGACTTGAAACGGCCCCACCAAGTAATACCTGACCCGGCCAAATGTCTTCTAACTCAAGGTCTCCTCTGCCTCGGTCCGGGAACGAGAGGGGGATGTGAAGCTCTATGCATCAAGGCCAGGATGCCATGTACGGGATGTTTTGGGCCACTGGACAGGGTAACTGATTACGGAGCCAAAACCTCGTCTTTCATCGCAAGCATCCTAGACCTCCAAGACGGGGAAGCACTTGAAGATGCAATTGACAAGCTTCCAGACCCAGTCGGGACATTCTACCGATACACGCTCGGTGCATCTAGCCTCGGTGGTCGCGTGAGGAATGACAAATCATGAAAGAGATCGTGATTACACCAATAACCCGCCTTGAAGGTCACGGGAAAATAGTTGTCTGCTTAGATGACGATGGAAACTGCACGAAAGCCTACCTACAAGTACCTGAACTTAGAGGATTTGAAAAATTCGCAGAAGGCCGACATTCTGAGGATATGCCGCAAATAACATCAAGAATTTGCGGCGTTTGTCCTATGGCACACCACATGGCCTCAACCAAGTGCTTAGATAATCTCTTCAAGGTTGAGCCGCCCAATGCCGCCAAAAAAATCCGAGAATTGATCTACAGCATTTTCATGCTGGAAGACCATGCTCTCCACTTCTACTTCCTAGGCGGACCAGACTTCATCGTAGGTCCCCAAGCCCCCAAGGCAGAGAGAAACGTCCTAGGAGTGGTTTCAAAGGTTGGAAAGGAAACTGCACTCAAAATAATCGAAATGAGAAAAACCCTCCGAAAGACGAACGAGATGCTTGCGGGAAGAACGATTCATCCAGTCATAGGCCTACCTGGCGGCGTCTCTCGACCCATCAGCCCTACAGAAGTTGAAGAACTGAAAAAGATCGGAGACAAGGCGGTGGATTTCGCCCAGTTCACGCTCAAAACCTTCAAGGACATAGTTCTTGCTAGAGATGACTACGTTGAACTAATCACCAACGAAGCCTACACGCACAAAACATACTACATGGGATTAGTGGATGACCGAAACAAAGTAAACTTCTTCGAAGGCAAACTCAGAGTCGTCAGCCCCTCCGGCAAAGAATTCACAAAGCTCGACGGTTGCGATTACCTCCACCATCTGGCTGAACACGTTGAACCGTGGACATACGTCAAATTTTCCTACCTGAAGAACGTTGGATGGAAAGGGTTCAAAGACGGAGAAGACAGCGGCATCACAAGCGTAGCTCCCTTGGCAAGACTAAACGCTGCTGACGGCATGGCGACCCCCGGAGCACAACAGGCTTACGAAGAAATGTTCACCACACTCGGAGGTAGACCAGTTCACTACACCCTCGCAAACCACTGGGCCCGAGTAGTTGAAATCATCTATGCCGCAGAGCGATTGAAAGAACTGTCGAACGATCCACAGATAATGGATTCAGAAATACGAAGGCTTCCCACCGAAGTGCCAACCACTGGAATCGGAGTTGTTGAAGCTCCCCGTGGAACTTTAATTCATCACTACGAAACAGACAACCGCGGAGTAATAAGAAAAGCGAATCTGATGGTCGCGACCCAGCATAATTCAGCGAGAATCGCGCTCTCGGTCGACAAAGCAGCCCGCACTTTCGTGCAACGAGGGCACGTTGACGATGGAATGCTCAACATGATCGAGATGGCGTTCAGAGCATACGACCCATGCCACGCATGCGGAACTCACACGCTTCCAGGATCAATGCCCTTCATGATTTACGTATACAATGAAAATGGAAAACTCAAAGAAACCATAAGGCGCAACATGCCGTGACTAACAAACCGTTAATTCTTTTTCTCGGTAACAGCATTTTGTCAGATGATCGCATAGGGCTAATTATCGGTGAAAAGCTCAGAGAGAAACTCGAATCCGAAGGAAACGAAGTGCAAGTTCTTGAAAAGTCCGGCCTATCGCTAATCGATTATTTTGAAGGAAGAGAACACGTAATCATCGTGGACAGCGTGGAATCGATCGGAAAGCGCGTGGGGAGATTGTAATCTTGACTCTCGATGACTTGTTACGCTATCCACCTATGAGTTCCCATTACCTAGGCCTCCCAGAGTCGATAAGGCTGATGAATTCACTCGGCTTGGAACAACCAAAGCAGCTTCGAATTCTAGGCATAGTAGTTGACAATCCTCTTACGGTCTCAGAGAATATCTCAGAGAACCTTGAGAGTGAACTTCCGAAATTGGAGACGGAAATCCACAGCGCTATTTGCTCAATGACCAATCAAAACGTCGGAATCTTTTCGCCTGCGTGATTGAGAGATGAACCTTCGTGCGTGAACGACTCATTATCCAAATAATTACCGCATATACGAAAGTGATGATAATTACTGCCCGTGTCATTGGCATGTTGCTGGTTGACAAAAGGCTCTCATTGAATTGGAGGAACTAAAAGTGGAAGAAGACCGGTCAGGCAACAATGTGGACTTCTCATGAACGTTTGGGAAGCCCTCAGTGAAGCGACGGTTAATCTCAAGAATCAAGGGTTGGCCGTTCCCAACGAGATAGACTCATCTCTCCGAAGTACACACTCGCTCCTCACTTTATGCCAAGAACATCAAAACTTCCCGGCCCTCGCACCGAGTGAAATTGATTCGTATCTCGGTTTCTGCGTTGGATGTTGTGGGCAGGACATTGTGACGAGAGTCAAATGCGAGATGCGTAATGTTGAGGACCACCTAATCATTCAAGTAATGAACGAACTGGGTACCGAGCCTGCCCTGAGACTCCAGCAGAAAACAGTCAAAGCATGGGAACCGTTGCGAGAGCGCATAATTACAAGAATCGAAACGCTAGCTCACGCCCTCAAAGTAGAGAGAGATGTTGTTTCAGCCTACCAGGGAGTTGTGGAAGAGAACCTGTCTTACTGGCTTGGTGTGGAGGAAGACATCGCGGACAGTTTCACAAAGATGATGAACACTGCCCAAAGCCAGAAGACGAAGTTAGCACTTGCCGATATTGTCACGGACACCAAGCACCACATGGAGGCCCTTGAATCAATACGAGAGAGTCTCAAGAAGATCCTTGCCGAGGATCAGCGACACGCAAGAGTTCTAGAGGCACTTACAAATGAATAGAGCTCCATACATCTGACTGCGATGACCGTAAAATACTATCTTAATCATGGGCCTTGAATATCCTTAAAGTAGTACGGGACAAAGTCAGAATAATTGCGCTCGTCGTTACCTCGTGTGATTAGTATTATCAATAACTGCCACACCATCGATCATTTCAGATGAACCCCTGCAAATCGGAGATTAGCTATGGCTGAGCTTCCCACGGTTCCCTATGCGGGCCAGAAACGGCATAGGTTGCACATCCAGTCACTTGGGGAGATTACCTCCCGATTGTAAGAGTAAGTCCGGATCTTCACATCGCATCATTTGTGCTGATTGACAATTATGATCTTGTCAAGAAACTCTCAGAAATCTTGGCAAGACAAATCGCCAAGTACAATCCTGAGTATCTGCTTTGTGTTGAAGCTAAATCACTGCCACTAACGTACGCAATCTGTGATCGCCTCAACACGCTGTATCGTAGGAGACGAAACAAAACTAGAGTGAAGTTTGTCGTCGTTCGGAAGACCAAGAAGGTGTACATGAAATCACCCTACTCTGTCACCATGAAATCAATCACGACTAGAGGACATCAGAAACTGTTCATCGACAGAAGCGACGTCGCGAAACTGAGAAGACACAGTTTCGTGTTGATTGACGATGTAATTTCCACCGGCTCAACGATCAATGCACTTCTCAAACTCTTGAAGAGAGTTCGTCTCAGTCCCAGCGCCATCTGCACGGTTCTTTTTGAAGGTGAAACCGGTCCGGGCGAAGTTGACTTTCCGTACAAGAGCAAAGTGCACGCGCTCGGCAGAATCCCGCTCTACGTGAAAGAATAACTGAGCAAATTCACGAACATTGTCGAAAACTTGCTCAGATCAAGATGAAATTGATTTTCAAATCGAACGACTGTGCTATCCGCTTGAGGAGTGAGTGATTAGAGTTGACGGCTGTCGCTATTCGTGTAGTAGAGCATTTGTTAATAGTCGTCTAGCTTCGTCGGTGCTTAGCGGAAGCTTTCCGCTTGGAGCAGTATCCCGTTTGATAGAATAGCTTGGATACGACAGGTGCTTCGACCTGCGCTTCTTTGAGTTTCTCGAAGTTCGCAAACGCTGTTCTAGTTTCGTCATCTAACACGATTCGTCCGTTAGTTAAAGCAACGACGCGTGACACATGTTCCGCAACGTACTTCATATGATGCGTAATGACAATGATGGTCTTTCCGATGCTGTTGAGGTAGTCAAGGTAGTTCATCAGCTCCTGGGATTGTTTCCAGTCTTGTCCGGTCGTCGGTTCGTCAACAATTATTACTTCTGAATTCAATGCGAGCACTGTGGCCACGGCCACTCTCAGCCGCTGTCCCTTTCCCAAGTAGAATGGGTCTTCGTCTTCGAGACCTCCCAGCCCCATTACGGAAATGGCTTGTCTCGTAAGCCTCTCAACTTCATCCTCAGGAGCCCAAATTTCTTGGGTCCGATCGAGATCTCCCTGTAAACCGTGTTCTCAACAAGTTGATGGTCGGGATTTTGAAAGCAGTATCCTACGTATTTCACTAGCTTTTCCGTGGTCATTTGCTTAGTGTCAAAGCCGAAAACCTCCACCTAGCCTCTTGAGGGTTTGAGTAAGCCGTTCAGATGCATTGCCAGAGTCGTCTTTCCCAGATCCATTTTGGCCCACGATACCAACATAATCCCCCTTATGCGATGCGCAGGTTGACTCCGCTTAGCGCTCTAGTTCCATCATCATACACATATTCAACATCTCTAAGTCTCAATCGCGACGTCTCCACCCTTGCCTTACGCGAGATGGTAATCTTCCAATTTCTCCTGCTAAGCTTCTCACTTGCCAATCCGAGTTTGCCAAGTGCAGCTACGCCCTCTTCGAGTGTCATGGGCAGTGGGCTGATCTCCACTCCTAAACCGCGAAATGTCTTGGCAATCTGCGGCGGAGCTGTACCGTACTTTTCGAGCAAATCTATGTTCGAATAGAATTCTCTAGTCGGGCCTTCTGATACAATCTTGCCCTCAGACAGCAACAGCATTCGGTCTGCAACCTTAACGAGGTCATCAGATTCATGTTCGACAATAATCATCGATACGCCGCGTTTCTTCAATTCGCGAATCATGTCAAAGATCATAGATCTGCTGGCAGGGTCCAGGTCGGTCGTCGGTTCGTCTAGTAGAAGGATCTCCGGGTCCAAGACGAGAATTGAAGCTATGGCCACTTTCTGCTTTTGCCCGCCCGAGATCTCGAATGGCTGCTTGTCCAGCAGGCTACCGATTTTCATGAATTCTGTGACATTGTCAAGTCTTCTCTGCATTTCACTCTGGGTGTATCCAGAGTTCTCCATGCCGAAGACGATTTCGTCTTGAACAGACATCGTTATGAATTGATTATCGGGATCTTGGAACACCACTCCAACATGTTTTATGATGTCGTGAAATGCTCGCTCGTGAATGACTTTGTCCTTAATGGATACACGGCCCTTCAATGTTCCAGGAATCTGATGGGGGATGATTCGCGCTGAGGCTCTTTATCAGTGTAGACTTTCCCGCTCCACTGGGCCCAATGAGACCGAGGACCTCTCCCTCCTCGAGGTGCACGTTTACGCCTTTGAGCACCCAGTCTTTCGACTGTGCATATTTCCACCAGAAGTTCTCAACATTGATGACATTGCCGCGAATGCTCATACTGCCAAAACCTGTGGCGTAAATACTGCAAGCAATAGTGAAATTGCGAAGACCGCGACGACAACGGCAATCGCTCCGTAATCTAGGGGTCTGAAACTTATTCTATTGAAAGTCGTAGGTGTCACCGATGTCATGCCGAACCTTCTCATCGTGGCAGCTGTGTTCATCTCGTCTGCTCGCATTAACGAGACCCCGATCAGAGGTATGAACAGGCTACCATAGTTACGCATCCGCTCAAGTATTGGCCCAGTGTCGAAGCTGAAACCTCTTGACTGAAGAGCCATTCGGATAGTGTAAAGGTCGTCCAGGACCACTCCTAGGGAACGAAAGAACAATGTCGTGTAGAAAGTAACCGCTCTGGGCGCCTTTAGCGTTGAAAGCATGAGCGCTATGTCACGGTCTCGTGTTGTTAGGAAGAAGAAAATTGCGGATGACAACATTGTCAGGTATCTGAGGTCTATCGCTACAGCCCAAACTATTCCGCCCCAAGTTAATTCCAGACCCCATGGCCAAGTGAGTATGTGAGTTCCAGGTTTGTAGTTGAACAACATGTTGAACAAGGCGAAGAATTGAATCATTCCGGTTCCTGCAATGAAGAACCCCTTAATGCGCCCTAGGGGAACACGAGACAAAGCGAGAACCAGGATGGTTACGGCCAGCAAGATACCGCAGGTAATGAGCCCGGTGAAGAGCAGCGGCATCAGGCTGAAAGCCAGCGAATATGACGCCTTGACGAACGGGTTGATTCTCGTAACAGCTGCGTCCGGGTAGATGTAAGTGAAGAAAGAACGTATCTTTCTAGGATTCAGTTCACTTTGCTCTTTATCTCTCGGAGGATCTGGCAAATGCGTTCCACCATGGCGTTGAACAGCTTCTCTCCATCCTCTTTGGAAGCCTTGGTAGGGTCACCGATTACGCCTTTTCTAGTGACGTCCTTCGTTAACCACGAAAAAGTTACTGTCCTGCTGTCTAGCGTCAAGTACTCGTAACCAGTCTCCTTGCTGAATGCATAAGGCTTCTCTGCAACGATCTTATCTTCCCTCACAAGTTCTGGGTGCAGATGCATCATGAGAGATGTTTCGAGGAAGCAAGCGTGGAAAACGTCCAAGGGCTTCAAACCTCTCTTCGACAAAACGTCAGCTAGAAGATCAGTGAACCACCAGTCGATGACCGCCAGAAAGGCGCCGGTCTCATACCTGATGTCTCTGATGATGTCCTCAAGGAGGAGCGTGTTGCCTCCGTGGCCGTTTACAATTACAATCTTTTTGAATCCATTCGCGACAAGGCTGCGGCAAACCTCCTTCACCACTCTGATCAATGTTTCAGTTTCGAGAGTCATTGTGCCCCCGAAACTCATGTGTTCAATTGATTTTCCGATGGGTACTGTTGGTGCCACGAAAACTCGAAATTCTCTGCCTATTCTGTTCGCGACTTCATTCGATAGCTCAGAGGCAATTATCCCGTCGGTCCCTATTGGCAAATGGGCCCCATGCTGTTCAATGGATCCTACTGGCAAAAGCACAGCTTCGACTTGATTCTTGGCCTCTCGAACTTCTTCCGCCGTCATCTCCGATAAGAGATGGCTCTCAGACCCACGCAACTGACTCATCTTGGAAACCGACGGGACCTGAAATGGCTGAAACGGATATTACCCATTACTTGAAGAATCCAGTTACATAGGCGGGGTGCTTCATTATGCGCGCTGACAATGCTCTAAGCAGTGGAATGCCGAGCACGGTTATTACGATAGTATCACCGATGAACCAGCCTGTAAACGTAACCCACCAATTCTGCCACGATCCCAATCCGAAAATGAACCAAATACCGGTCGGTCCGATTAGACCTGACACAAAAGAGCCGATGAGCGCAGCCATTATGATAAATGCAGCAACATATTTCCCTGACTTAACGGTGATAGCGTCAGCATATCTTTCCTTCCTAAAGAAGCCCTTGTACAAGGCCCATGGGATGAATGCCTGAATGAAATTTGCAACAAAGAATATCAGGGCTAATGGCAGAGGGGTGCCTACGCTTACTAATACAATTCCAGCGATTCCCGCGGCGATACAGCCCCACACGCCGAACCAAAGGGCAAGTGGTACATAGACTCCAGCGGCCAGGAAGATCGATGTAATCCCAGGCACCACCAAAACAGGAGTCAATTGCACTGACACAATTGCCAGAACGCTACAAATTGCAGCACAAACCACGAAAGTAATCAGGTGTGTTGTTGTAACGCCCTGTTTCTTAAATGCGATTTCATCAGAACTCAAAAGCAGCCACGCCGTTACGCCGGGAAGTTTCTATTTAACACTTTCGTGGACGCGAAGCTAGATATGAAACATGAATTGTCTCGCGCCAAATTATTTTCCACTTGCACGGGCGAAGAACCTGGATCAAGTTCAAGTTCGATGAAATCATCGCAACTAACTTAACAGAGTGTTCTTGAGCCGATCAAATTCGCGGACGGTTCTCATAAATTTCCTTTGACAACTCATGGTTCTAGGTGTGAATATTAGTTCGTGTTGCAATCAAGGAACGTGTTGCTGGAAAAGAGGCTCAGCAAGTGAGAGTCAGTCCAAGTGAATGTGTTCTGTTGGCGATTGACGTGCAGGCTCGCCTCATCGGGACCATTGCTGACCACGAAACAGTTGTGGAAAACATTAGTGCATTGATAAGAGCGGCTCAGGTTCTAGACGTGCTCGTCTTGGCGACTGAGCAGGAGAAGCTGGGAGAGATCGTTCCGGAGCTTCAAGGTCTATTATCTGACTCTCCGAAGTTTCGGAAGCTCAGTTTCAGCTGTTGCGGTGATTCCGCGTTTGTAAGCAAGCTGCGACAAGTACGGAAGAAGACTATTATTGTGTGCGGCATCGAAACCCACATCTGCGTACTTCAGACAGTTCTTGACTTGCTGAAACAACGTTATCGTGTTCTGCTTGTAAGGGACGCCACCTCAGCCCACACTCCAATCGACCGGGACACGGCTGTAGAGAGGATGCGTAGCGCCGGGCCGGCGTGGGCACAACTGAAGCAGTTATTTATGAGTTAACGGGAGAGGCTGGGACAGAGCAGTTCAGGAAGATACTGGAGATCGTGAAAGATCGAAGAAGTATGTCTTCGACAATGATCTAAATCTCAGTCGAAAACGTTGGCAACTTCGATTTGTGGCGTTCCCGTGAACTGCTGATAGGTTAGGTGGTGTTCTGTGCTCATCGGAAATCAAAGACTGGCTGGATTGTTCAGGGCTTTTGGCCCGGGTTGGCTAGTGATGATAGCGGACGTTGACGCCGCCAGTATAATTACCGCTGCTGAAACGGGAGCACTGTATCACTACGGCCTGATTTGGTTGCTACTGCTTCTCATCATTCCACTCTTCTTCATTCAAGAGGCGTCAGGGAGAATTGGGGTTGTCACACACAAAGGCCTCGGAGAGATCATGAGAGAAAACTATTCCAGGAACACGGCCCTGATCGCCGCCGTCCCAATGGCCCTAACGGACGTGTTTACGTATGTCGCGGAATATGTGGGGATAGCTATCGGTATGGGGCTGTTCGGGATTCCACCTATCGTTTCAGTTCCTGTGGCGTATTTGCTACACGTGTTACTCGTCTACAGGAGAGGATATTTGGTGATGGAGAAGGTAATGTTAGGGATTTCAGCAATTCTACTCCTATCTTACATCGCATCATTGCTCATGCAGGGAACGAAGAACTATTCTCCATTTTACTTCTCGCTTGCTCCCTCTTTTCTCTTCCTCATCGCCGCAAATGCCGGTGCAGTGGTGATGCCTTTCATGCCATTCTACCAGGCCTCAGCAACCGCCGAAAAGAAGAATGGAACAGTCAAATCGTCCAGAATGGAAACATTGGTTGGTGCGGTCGTAAGTGAGACGTTGATGATCATAATTGTGATCGTCAGCACCGATCTTGGTCAGGGTCTGAACCTTTTTTCTCCCAAACAGTTGGCTGCCAGTCTGGCTGTGGCTGGCGAATACGCTCCGTGGCTGTTCGGAATCGGACTGGTTGCAGCAGCATTCCTTGCCTTGACTGTCATCTCTTTGGGAAGCGCTTGGGGACTAGTTGAAGCCATAGGCTGGCCTCGGAGTCGCGCGTTCTGGGTTTACTTTGTTGAGTCAATCCCAGCAGTCATATTGACAATATTCCTCACAACAAACCTGCTTGCGAGCATACTCAATTTGATGTTAGCATTCGTCTTTGTTTTGATCGGACCTGCGGTAATCATGGGACTCATAGCGTCGGATAAACACGTCATGGGAGAGCAAGCTTCAAGAGGGTTCTGGAAAGCAGCATATTGGATCAATCTCGCATTTCTAGTCACACTGGGAATTGTCTCAGTTGCGGCTGCTCTGCTTTGAGCCCAGTTGTTATTCAGATTCTGTTTGTCCAATCGTAGCCCAGAAACTTACCATTCCTAAAATTGGCTTACGCACTGCTCTATTATCTGTCGTCGGCACCGTGACTTTCATTTCCGATTGAAAGCTGTTCCGATGGGGCGCTCAGGCAGTTCGAGCGGAAGGCACTCGGAGACTTACTAAAACGTGTTTTAGATTCTGCAGCCGTTCCATGGAAGTTCTCTCATGACTTTGGAGTCCAACCAATTGGGCTTCCTGTCAAATGTTCGAGGATAGGTTAATCTGAAGCTCTGAACGGCGCTACCTCATTCAGAGGTTGTTTCCCATATGACTTCTCGGTCCGGAGAAAAGAATGGAAAGAGACCAAAATCGGGGCGAGGTAGGGGACTCAGCCTAGGCGAGAAAGTTGCCATTCCAGTGATTCTTATACTAGCAGTTTGGGCGGCCTATTCTTTCTCTCAACCTTCGAACGTAACCAGCCTGCCTCAAACGAGTCTGGCGTCAACTGTGACTTCATATAAATCTGTCGCTCCGGATTTCACTCTGCCGGTTGTAGGCGTGAACGGTCCGACTGGGCAGCAGGTCTCCTTATCGTCTTTTCACGGGAAAGTTGTTCTACTGGAATTCATGGAGCCTTGGTGTCCGCACTGTGAGAACAGCGAGCCGATCCTTGAGAGCCTCTACAAGCAGTTTGGTTCTCAAAATGTTGTTCTCATATCTGTGGCTGGTCCGTGGCAAGGCGCTACGGCTAGTGACGCTGCGAAGTTCATTCATGATTATGGTTCGAGCTGGACCTACCTTTATGATTCTTCAGGATCGGTTATGAACACCTACGGAGTCAATGTTACACCAACTTTCGTCATCGTAGGAAAGGACGGTTCAATTATTACCACTCTTGAAGGTGAACAAAGCTATAATGCGTTAGCAGGTCTCATTGCTCAGGCGTCAGGTTGAAACGATCAATTGTCCATATCCAAACCCCAACTGGCAATAATCATTCTCGCCTTGGCAGGAGTGGGGGTCGCAGGTTACCTTACCTGGTATGAGATGGTCGTTCCTGAGGGTGTTTGCCCGATTAACATGCCTTACATATCTTGTTCTGCAGCGCTGACAAGCCAATACTCAAGAGTCGGCGGAATCTCGGTTGCCTCACTGGGACTTGCATGGTTTCTTGGGGCACTATTGCTCGGGGTACTCGCTGCTGAGAACAAATCGTACCTGAAATTCCTATTCATTTGGTCAATTATTGCTGTTATCGGCGTAGTGACGCTTTTCATTACTGAGGTCCTGTTGTTGGGTGAAATCTGTCCCCTATGTTCCTCCGCTCACGTTTTGGGTCTAACTATCACAGCAATTACAACTAAGCTCTGGTTGAATCAACGCGTGAGAAGATCGTAACCTCCATCTTAAAAGCAAAACATCCACTTCCTTCAGCAAACGCAGTGGAGGCTCCTTAATGGAGAAGATTGGCATTGAACATGTACCTTTGAAAGCAAGGCACGGGAAAACTAGTCAACTCTTCACTTTGTGGTTGGCATCTAATCTCACGATTGCTGACTACGCCCTGGGTTTCCTACCCGTAAGCTTGGGCGTACCCTTGCCCTCTATTATCGTGGGACTTCTCGTGGGCAATATTCTGGGAAGCCTGTTCCTCGCCGTAGCGGTTGCCATGGGGCCGAAAATGGGACTACCACAAATGTTCATTTCAAGATGGAGCTTCGGTAGAAATGGCAACTACTTTTTCGCGGCTTTGAATTGGATAAGTACCGTGGGTTGGTTCACGGTAAACGTTATACTCGGGACCTTCGCTCTCCAGACACTCCTCCCTTCAATGCCGCTTATCGTTGGCGCTACCCTCACCGTTGTTGTTGAGGTACTCTTAGCGATCTTCGGATATGACATAATTCATAGCTTCGAGAAAGTTATGTCAATTCTTCTTGGTGGTCTGTTTACCTTCGCAACTCTCGTTATCGTTCTGCAGCATTATGCAGCCATTTCATCCTATTCCCCGAAGTCCGTCGACGGAAGCGGTCTCGCTATACTTGCGATTACAATTGCAGCGGCTTTCTCCTATGTAATGAGTTGGTCGCCCTATGGATCGGACTACTCGAGATATCTCCCCGAGGCAACCCCGTACAGAACTTCAATAATGAACTCCTTTCTAGGGGCGTTCATAGGCTCTTTTTGGCTTGAGCTTCTTGGCGCCTTTGTTGCCATCATAGCGCCGTCTGCTTCAAACTCGATCTATGCGTTGCCCGTCGCCTTTGGAACACTCGGGTTGCCGATCGTTGCCGCCATAATACTCGGCGGCGTAGCTGCTAACGTGTTAAACATCTACACGAACGCCCTTTCGGCTCTTGTTCTTGACATTAAGACAAAGAGATGGATAGTCGTCGTTCTCGGGGGTTGTGCAGGCCTTCTCTTGGCGGTGTATGGAGCGGCAGACTTTGGACGATTCTATGAACAGTTTCTTCTGCTTCTTGATTACTGGATTACTCCTTGGCTTGGAATCATCGCGATCGATTTCTTTGTGTTGAAGAAGACATCGTTCTCAAATATGAGCCGGATACCGGTTTTTTCGTGGCGAGCTATTGCCAGCTACCTAATCGGAGTCTTGATTTCGATCGCGTTCATACCCTCAATCGGTTATTTCGGCTTCACTGGTCCACTTGCGCCATTAATGGGAGGAGCCGATTTCAGCTACTTTGTTTCCTTCCTAGTCTCTGCAATCTTGTACTATCTGATAAGTCGCAAGTAACTAGATCAAGTTCTTGAGATCAGAATCCCTCCTAGCCCATTCAAGATTTATCCCTCTTCCGCATGGGTTCTAGACATCGGGCTGCATGATCATGAAGAGGTTGGGACTTTCCTTCGGTTGGAGAGAAAAGTCGCTAAAGGATATCGTGAGTTGCTGCCAAGTCGCGGATGATGCTGGACTGGAATCGGTTTGGATTCCCGAGGCGTGGGGGAGAGACGCCTTTGTGGCTTTGGCGGCTATCGCAAACGCCACACAACGAATCAAACTGGCAACAGGAATTGTTAACGTGTACTCTCGAAGTCCGGCAGCAATAGCCATGGGAGCCGCGACACTTGAGGAACTAGCAAACGGCCGCGTAATGCTCGGCCTAGGGTCAAGCGGGTCAATGGTAGTGGAGCGTTGGCATGGACTGCACTTTGAGCAACCTTTCACTAGGCTTCGCGAATCGATCGCAATAGTTCGCCAAATTCTGTCCGGGAGCTCAGTTAATCTCCAAGGTAAGATCTTTCATGTGAGCGATTTCCGGTTGGCCGTACAGCCACCCACTCGCAAGATTTCAATCTATCTAGCCGCCCTCGGCCCCAGGATGCTCAGATTGGCTGGGGGGATTGCTGACGGCGTACTGCTCTACCTCTGCCCTCTCACGAACGTACGGGAGGCTATGGTTGAGATTCGAAAAGGAGCCGAGCAGGTAAACAGACCGATTGGGGATGTTGATGTAGCTGCGTTCCTGCCAACCTGCGTTTCCGAGAGAGCCGAGGAGGCGCGATTGGCTGTAGCGAAGGTAATCGCATATTATGTTGGGGGAATGGGAACGTATTATTACCAAACAGTAAGCGAATCCGGATTCAGGACTGAAGCCGACATCATCCGAGCTGCATGGCAACGGGGAGATAGAGTCGCGGCCACCACGGAGGTAACTCAACGGCTGATCGACTCAGTGGCGCTCGCAGGATCTCCTGACGAATGCCGAAAGAGACTCGAAGAATTCAGAACAGCTGGCGTAAGTCTGCCCATACTGTCCTTTTCCATAGCTGATCAAAAAGGGCCTCAGACTGTTTCTGAGGCAATCAAGACTCTGGCTAAAGATTAGGCCAACGATGCGACGGAGAGGATGCTGCTATGGTAACATTTGCAACGCTCTGCTATCTGAGACATGAAAACAAGATTCTGTTTCAGCGCAAGGCACCAGGACTCTTTGGTGAAGGAAAATGGAACGCCCCCGGAGGTAAGATGCTAGCGAGAGAACTTCCAGAAAAGGCGGCTGTACGCGAGATGCTCGAAGAGACGGGGCTCATAGTGAGCGGCTTAGGGTTCAACGGGATCCTGAATTTCTATCTCGGCGATTCCAAGGAGCTGGATCAGACCGTTTTCCTTTTCTCGAGCAAGACTTCCACAGGCGAGATGAGAAGCAGCAGCGAGGGAGAGCTCAGATGGTTTCCGGTTGACCTGGTCCCCTATAGTGAAATGTGGCAGGACGATCGAGTGTGGCTTCCATTGCTGCTTGATGGCAAGAGTATCGTGGGAGATTTCTATTTCACAGAGGACTACAAGGAGTTTTCGAGCCATAAGATCTATCAAACAAGTTTCGCCGACATCACAGGCAGCTATGCGGGCTGACCAGATTCAAGCGTCAGAAGCAAGCACGAGCGAAAACAGCTAACAAGACCGGCTTCACGAGGTCATAGTTATTCTCTTTGACTTAGTAAAGAGCAGAGACGAAGAAAACTGATTTGCGCTATTTCCGATCAGTATCTTGCGTTGGCGAGAGAGTTATTCTCAGAGCAGCAGTTGGAGATGTCGGATGAGGTTGCTATAGTCACCCGAGACCAAGTAGAGCAAGGCGAACATGAGTGGAATGTGTTTCTCAAATCTTTTGAGGAGGTGGTGTATCTGATGTATCACTTCTGTGTAGATGTGTAGTACAAAAACACAAATATAAGGGTGCGGTCCAAATCCAACATACATGCACATCAGCATGCAACTCGATCCATACTGAGAGCCAGTCAATATTGCAAAGATCAGAGAAAAGTCCCGATCAGAAAGTCCCATCCGTCAGTTCGCGAACACTGAAACCTGTGAATTCAACTCTGACATTCATATGTCAGAGAATTTGCCTTGGAGGTCACACCGTTCTAGGGACCATAAGATTGTTGCGAAGCATTAGGTCTGTGGCTGTCTAGCGTTACAGAAGGGGCAGACCGAAGTTCCCAAGGACAATTGAGCACCACACTGCACACAATATCCAATCTGTCCCGACACGAGCGGCCTCGCTGCAGGACTCTGGCCCGTAACATTACTCAGTTCGAGCTCCTGTCTTGTACGAATGCTTTTGACGAGGTCTCCTTGAGTTACTATGCCCAGCAGTCGGTCTCCCTCGACAACCAACATTCTGCCAACCTTGTTGCGAGCCATTTTCTGCATAGCGTCAAGCACGGTCAGGTTTGGTTGGACAGTTATTGTGCGTTCGTATGGTATCATAGCATCTGTTACCTTCTCAGACTCCCAACGGTCCTTTGGTATGGACCGGACGGCTTGCAATGTGATCAATCCCAGTATTCTTCCATCTTTGATCACAGGGTACCCCTCATGGGGGTGAACCAGGAAGTAATAGCCTACCACTTGTTGAAGACTCATGTCGGGGGGGACAGTCAACACATTCTTGCTCATGATGTTGTCAACGGTAACGCCGGTCATGGTCTCGCCGAGTAGTGTCTGCCTTAGGCTTGTTTCGGCGCCGGATCTGATGAGCCAACCCAGCACGACAATCCATATTCCGTTGAAGACGTCTCCGTAGATTATGGACACAAATCCTCCCAGCATCATGACCAGGGAAAGACCCTCACTGACCCTTGTCGCAGTCCTCGTAGCTCCTATCAGGTTCTTCGATCGCTTCCAGAGGCCACCGCGAAAGACTCTGCCGCCATCGAGCGGAAAGGCAGGTAGCAGGTTGAACACGCCTAGTACAGCGTTGATTAGAGCTCCATAACCTAGGGTGGCCGATACTGCAACCGGAGCAACCGCGAACTTTGATATGTACCATAATCCTCCCAACACGCCTGCAATCAGAAAACTCATCAATGGCCCTGCCGCAGCCATTCGAACCTCCAACCCGGGATCTTGAGGTTCCTCGGTCATCTCAGAGACTCCGCCGAAGAAGAAGAGAGTGATTCTAGCTATTGGCAATCCGTTCTTCTTCGCAACATAGGAGTGCGAGAGTTCATGCACCAATACCGAGACGAAAAGAATTATCGCCGATGTGATGCCGATCGCCCAGTAAGTTGCCAGATCAAGACCAGGATATTGTTGGGGCATGTACCCACGAGCAAGAGACCACGCTATCAAAGCGAAAACGATCCATAGCGTGTAATGAATCCTGACCGGGATCCCCATGATTCTACCGAGCTTAATTGACAATCTGGACCACTTGAAGCGACGATTTCAAGCGAGAGCTTGATTCGCTAGAGTAAATGTCTTGCTCTCATCTACAGAAGCTGGGCGATGTCAGCGGTCCTGTGTCCGGGAGAGATGTTCAGTTTGATCTTCCGAATTGTTCTTTTCGGTGTGGAGATGGTTCGCCAGTCTTTATCTGTCTGATCGTGGTCGCTAGCCTGCGGTGCAGTATGTTGAAGCTCTTCACTGTAGGTCCAGTCGCCTGCTACCCTGAAGTGCTGGAAGCGATGGGCCACCAAATGTACAGTCACCGGAGCAAGGAATATTTCGACCTGCACTACGAGACTGTCAAACTCCTACAGGAATTCCTTTCAACCAAGAGCCAAGTCTTCCTCTTTTCCAGCACCGGATCGGGATTCATGGAAGCTTCAGTAAGGAATTGTGTCCGGAAGAAGATGCTTTGCTGCATCAACGGGAGCTTTGGTGAGCGCTTCGCTGAGGTGGGCGAAGCCAACGGAAGGATCGTTGAAAAGTTGGCGCCGCTGCTTGGTGAACCAATCCTGCCAGCGGATCTAGATGACGCGTTAACAAAGAATCCTGACGTGGAGGCCGTTGCCCTAACGCACAATGAAACAAGCGTGGGCCTAATCAATCCGTTGAAAGAACTTGTCGGCATCGTAAAGAAACATGACAAGATAGTTTTTGTCGACGCCGTTAGCTCCATGGGAGGTACCGAGATCAAGGTCGACGAGTGGGATATCGATGTCTGTTTCTCAAGTTCGCAGAAGTGTTTCGGTGTCCCTCCAGGCTTAGGGATTGGAAGCGTCAGCCAGAAGGCTCTCAATCTATCCGCGACTGCGGAGAACAAGGGATGGTACTTTGACTTCAAACTCTGGGAAGAAGATCAGAAGAAAGGTCGAGGGACACCAGTCACGTCGACCATTCCGCAAATCGCAGGAATCAACACGTCCCTCAAGATGATCAACAACACGGGAGGTAAACAATGGTATTTTGATCTGTACAGGAAGCGAAACGAGAGGATAAGACGAGGAATAGAGCAACTTGGTCTATCAACGTTCCCTAAGAGAGGCTACGAGAGCCCCACCGTGAACTGCATCAACGCACCTGCAAGTGTTGAAGGGGGTACCATTTATGAGAAGATGCGAAAAGGGATTTGAGTTGGCTGAAGGATACGGCCCTCTGAAGAAGAGAACTTTCAGAATTGGAAATATGGGATATATCGAGATGGATGATATCGATTTAATGCTTAAGGCTCTAGGAGATATTCCCTAACACTAGTTCGGCCTCATAGTGATTCGCCATGAACTCCAACATACCTGAGAAAATATTCTTCACAAAAGGCGTAGGCGTCCATAAAGAGAAACTGGCAAGCTTCGAACTGGCACTCCGAGATGCCGGAATTGCAACATGCAACCTGGTATATGTCTCAAGCATCATCCCACCAGGTTGCGTAGTCATGTCGAAGGAAAAGGGCCTGAGTCTTTTGAAACCCGGTCAAATCATATTCTGCGTTATGAGCCGAATCGATACAAACGAGCCTAACAGGTTGATGGCTGCAGCCATTGGAATGGCCTTGCCGAGCGACGCCAGCGTGTATGGCTATCTTTCTGAACACAAATCGTACGGTGAGACCCAAGATAAAGCCGGTGACTACGCGGAAGATATCGCTGCCTCAATGCTCGCATCAACCTTGGGCGCACCGTTCGATGTCGAAAACGCATGGGATACCAAGCAAGAGATATGGAATATATCCGGCAAAAGGGTCACGACTCGAAACATCTGCCAATCCGCTGAAGGAAACAAAGACGGCTTGTGGACAACCGCCATCGCTTCGGTTGTAATGATCTAACTAAATCGAAGACACTCGGACCAAACTGAGACCACTCTGCATCCGTATCTTATAATCACTTCATGCTCAATGGGCCTTCCCCTGGGAGGGGGCATCTGAGCGGGCCGCGCAACAGGTCGTCTCAGCAGTGCATAGTGTAGACCTCGCTTGAGACATCAAATTGAGGTCGCCAGGTAGAACAAGAAGGGTGATGATTGCATCCAACGGTTGCACCCAACCCTTAATTCAATGCTTTCTCCCGCTTCATTGCAGAATAGGAGCGAATTCGAATGAACAAGATACCTCCACTCGCACTTCTGCTGGTCGCAATGGGTCTTGGAAGCCTAGCTGTCGGATTCATGTACACTGCACTTGTACAGGAAATCGAATTTAGTTAACATTGGAGTGAAAGGAAAAATGGTAAATGAAGAAAAACCAACAGCCGCCTTTCTGCTTTCACTGGTCGCAGGCATTTTCATAATACTCAGCGCTGCATTGGTGTCATTGATGGGCTACGGGTTCATGGGCATGATGAGCCGCTTCGGCAATAGCGGACGGGGCTACGGTATGATGGGCAGAGGTTTTGGTATGATGGGCTACGGGTTCGGAATACTTGCAATCGTAGGGATAATCTTCGGAGCCGTCGTCATATTCAGCGCTTACAAGTTGAATAGCAAACCTCAAGAACACACAACTTGGGGCACTTTGATTGTGGTCTTTTCAGTGATCAGCATATTTGGCAGTGCAGGCGGATTCGGTGTCGGATTGATACTCGGCATCATAGGCGGCGTACTAGCCATAACCTGGAAGCCAACTGAAGCAAAGAAGTGACCCAACCTAACCCCTTTTTCGTAGGGATTTTTTCATTTAGCAACGTGTTCTCACCGGTCCAGACCTGGCTGAGCGTTACCTGAGTCGACTCTGAAAGATTAATCTAGAGCGGGCAAACCTAAGCATGAGCTTCACAGAACAAGGTGTCATGAATTGCCCATCAAGAATGGCGACTTCCTGCTCATGAATTACACCCTAAAAGTCAAGGAAACAGGGGAGACTGTTGGCACCACCATTGAGAGCGTAGCCAAAGAGAAGAAACTCTATCATGGTGAGGAGAAGTACGAACCATTCTTCGTTGTAGTAGGTGAGGGCTGGGTTCCCAAAGGTTTGGATGAAGCCCTTCCAGGATTCGAGTTAAACAAGCCAACTCCAATCGAGCTCCCACCAGAGAAAGCCTACGGAGGACGTGATCCGAAAAAAGTGCGCCTAGTCCCTCTTCGAAAATTCGCATCGGAGGGCATGAATCCGGTTCCAGGTTTGCAGGTCAATATAGATGGCAAATCGGCACTGGTACGAGCAGTAGGTGCCGGTCGAGTTCAAGTCGACTACAATCACCCCTTCGCCGGAAGAACCCTCGATTACGATGTAACAGTCGAGAAGATCATCGAATCCGATGAAGAGAAGATAAAGAGCCTCCTCCACAAGCGACTGCCCACAGTGGAGCAGCAAAAGTTCAATGTCACCTTGGGAGATGGTAAATTACAAGTTGAAATCCCAGAAGACGCTTTCTTCCTTGAAGGATTGCAGGTAGTCAAGCAGACCGTTACGGCGGATATCGGCAAGTTCTTCCCGAAAATTGAGACTATTATTTTCATCGAGAACTTCAAGAAGCCACCTCCAGTTCCACCTGCAGCTACGACAGTACCTGAGCCGACGGCGCCAACAGCAGCACCCTCAACCTCGACCTAGAAATCCTCGTTGATTCTACCTGAGTTCGTCCTCAAGTTTAGATCGCGAAAGAGATTCAAACTTCAGTCTGAATAGTCAGAAGTGTCCGGATGAAGGGCTGATTGAAGCACTCTGCCCGTATCCTGGCGTGAATGGGAGTACGCTCGGCTCTGGAGATTACCTGATTCTTCGATATCTGTTCATGGTGTGCGTTTGCCACGAATAGCTCCGCAACTTGGTCGAAGCGCCGAAACCGCACGCAGAACATCTCTTCCATCTTATGTGGTAGGAATGACGTCCACAGCGTCTGCATCGAATGTGAGTCTTGGAGCGTCCGCGCCTTCCGAAGGAAGCTGTACCCTTAGTCAAATCCATCAGCTCTTAGAGAAATTGTTAGGTTGAGTGGTTCACTACCTCTTAGGGGGCGGCGAAACTAGTACTACATTGTCGCCTCTAACGATTATTGTACCGATATTTCTCGTGTTCTCGGGGTTCGAGACGTCCTCTGCGTCCTCTAAGACCAGGTTCATGTGTTGGTCGTAACTGTACAGTTTTCCTCGAATAGTACGGCTACCCTTCAGTTCCACGAGAACGATCTTGCTCAGGCTCTCTTGGAAGATCTTGTCGGCAACTGCGGACATTGTGCTTTCTGACCTAGGTTTGTAATTGCGTTAGCCCTACAGGAACTCACTAAATTAAAGCTTAGGCTGGCCAGCATTTCCTCGTTCTACTGACAAGCGCAGGCGTGTAAAGTCGCACGTAACCATGGATTCCTTCGATGTTAAGTATCAATTAGTGAGGTTAGATAATCGATCTGTCTTTGCCCGCGAAGCTTCATCTAAAAGATAAAGAGGTTCGGCAGCTGCTTAAGGAATTTATAGAGAAATATCCATCAGTCGAACGTTTGCTGAAATCGGCGGAGAATTTCGAAGAGCTTTCTCTTGACAAAGACTCAGTTTTCTTCGTGGAAGGGAAACCCCTGATTTTACGGACTGGGACAGGCCTGCTTCCATCGTTGAAGTTTGACGAGTTGATTAACGATCTGCCAAAGATTGTTGTGGATATGGGTGCCGTTGCTCATGTGGTCAACGGTGCACAGATAATGCGGCCAGGCATCAAGCAATTCGGCAATGATTTTGCCAAGGGAGATCTAGTTGTCATCGTGGACGAAAAGTTCGGCAAGAAGATTGCACTCGGACTCGCAGAGATGGATTCTCAGGCAATGAAATCTCTTAGCAAGGGGAGAGTGATAACGAACCTGCACTACGTAGGGGACGAGCTTTGGAAGTCGTTCACTGAGTAGATCACTCGACTGGTTGGACATGTTCCAGTGGAAAGACCTCTAAGACCAATCCTCTTTGACTTTGAAATTCTGTATATGTGGGTGACAAACTTCGGCCACTTCACGTTGATATGCCTGCTTAGTCTTAACACGGGCGTGTTAGAATCCCCCGTTCTTGGTGCAAACATTTAAACTGCCATCGTCCGAGAAGACACAATCCATCGAGGCGTGTCTTTCAAAATGATGAGTTCCGACCATGATAGAGAGGAAAGGTTCCCGCTGGTCAACCCTTCAATTCAACACCCAATCTACGTTAAGGCGTATCCTTTGCGTGACACTACGGACGTACCTAGAATTAAGGCAGAGATTATCGAGGGGAATATCCTCATTGTCAAGATCAGTCCCATAGCCAAGCGGAGCGTTGAAGACACGAAATCAGCAATCAGTGAACTGGTTGATTTCGTCAAATCCATTCAGGGCGATATAGCCAGACTGGGTGAGGAGAGAATTGTGATGACGCCGCCAACGGTCAAAGTGTGGCGTGGCAAAGAAAATTCCGCCTTGACTGTCGCTGCAGCAGGTAGCGGTGCAGACGACGAAACAGAGTAGTCTTTCCTAGCCTATCTCAACCTGAGCGTTTCAAGGTTGTCAGGTGCGACTGTTCTCAACTTCAGAATTCTGGAAACCTGATGAGCGAACAGATCGGTCTTTCTTCTTTCACCATGTCCCAGTACGACTCTTGTTGGTCTAGGGGAAATACGTTTCAAGAATCCGAACAATTGGTTTCTGTCCGAGTGACCTGAGAAGCCCTCGACGCTTTCAACTCGCAAATTAACCTTGTAAGCTTCAACTTTTCCGTTCCTACCCATCAGTGAAACTTCTCGGCCCCCATTCTTCAATCTGTTCCCTAAAGTTCCTTCAACCTGATAGCTCACGAACACCAGGGCATTTTTCTCATCAGATGCAAGGTACCGGAAGTAGTCAATTGCCGGGCCGCCCTCCATCATGCCCGAAGTTGCTAAGATAATGCATGGCTCTCCTGCGCAGATCTTCTCTCTATCCGAAGGATGGTCCACGTTGCTAAAGTAATCGGACTGGAAGGGATTAATGTCCTTGTAGAGTATCTGTTCGCGTAAATCTCGCGCAAGGTACTCCGGGTAAGCTGTGTGAATGGCTGTTGCTTCGGAGATCATTCCTTCAAGAAATATAGGCAGTTCCTTGATTTGCTTGTTCTTCATGTAACTATTGAGAACTAGCATGATTTCTTGCGCTCGTCCAACAGCCAGGGTAGGGATCAGAATCTTCCCACCTTTCTCAGCGGTCTCATTAACGATCCTGGCCAGTTTGCCCTCCACGGTCTCCCTGTCTGACATAACATCATCTGGTCCACCGTAGGTGCTTTCCATAATCAAAGTCTCAGCCCGTGGGAAAGAGCATGTTGCAGGCTCAAGTAGCATCGTTCGTCCGAATTTGAAATCGCCACTGTACACGATGTTATGTAGTCCTTCTCCAATGTGAAGGTGGACGATTGAGCTCCCTATAATGTGACCGGCGTTGTGTAAGGTGAGTTTGATATCTGGCGCCACGTCGGTCACAACTCCGTACTTGACAGGGATGGTATGCATGACGACTTCGCGAACGTCTTTCTGATCATAGGGAGGATATCCCCCTTCTTTACTGGCCACATCGAGATAATCAAGCTGTAGAAGAGTCATTAGCACTGAGGTTGGCTCTGAGCAGTAGATGGGGCCATCATACCCATACTTGTAGAGGAAGGGCACAAATCCGCAGTGGTCAAGGTGAGCATGCGATATTATCACCGCATCCAGCTTGTCAATGTCGAAATCGTCCGTGTCCACTCTGGGGTAGGCAGTGATCGGCTCATTGGCACCAGCGCTTACCCCGCAATCGAGGAGGACACGGCTTTCTTCCGTTTGTATGAGAATCGCTGACCTGCCGACCTCGTGGAATCCTCCGAGGGGGGTCAAGAACACGCTAGCGGTTCTGGACATTCGCGAACGGAAAATGCGTTCCCCAACGTCTCGGAATATTCTGCTCCTTTCTTCGCTTTCCGAATGTAGGATATGGCGTGTGCTGGCGATGATCTTAGAGGGTAACGGTGGGGCACGCAGAACTCTAGGTCGCCAACTCGTTGCTTTAATGATCTCCGAGAGCGTGGAGCCGTCCTTGCCGATTGCCAGCCCAGGCTTTTTGGCTTCGATCACAACTTCCCCAAGTGTCGGATCGAAGTTGATCTCTGTAACCTCGGCCTCGACGGGGATGATACTCTTAATCAATCGTTCAGATTCGGTTTCGGTGTGTCGTATCGACGGGTCCGATCTTACGACAACCCGTTTGTGAAGCAGGTTCACTATATCAGTGACAACGTAGCTCTGTTCTAGGAGCAGGCCTACGTTCTTCACGTAGATCGCAAGGCGTGGTCCCTCAAATTCAATTCTGGTGATTTCTGCCTCTTTGGGCATGTGGGTGACTATGGTTTCCCGTATTCTCGCTTGGGAATCATCTACTAGTCTCGCCACTGGGGGAACCTTCGTGAAACGTAGTCGTTCAGAATTCTCATGATGAAGGGCTTAGCTGGCTTCAGTGAATACGCGTTTCTTCTCATCCTCGCTAAGCTCTCGGTAGCCTTCCTTCGAGATGATGGCCACATCGAAGCTGTCTCCGCTTGCAGAGTCACGTTTCATAGCGGAGTTGACCGCACGGACTACCAGCGGTATCGCTTCTTTCACAGACATGCCCTCTTTGTAGCCTGGTTCCAGGACACCGTACGCCACAGGTGAACCAGAGCCTGTGGAGACACATTTCTCCTCTGTAACACTGCCCAGAGGATCTAGAGCGAAAATGTGGGAGCCTTGATCATCGACCCCACCTATGATTGATTGGAGGATAAAGGGGTAGTACCTTGCAGAGAAAAGAATATTCGCTGCCAATCGCGCAACTGCACTTACCGGAATAGGAAGACCCTTCTCGTACTTGTACAGTTTAGAATTCGCCCGAAGAACTTCAACAACCGATTGGGCGTCGGCCACGCCTCCGGCGATTGTCATAGCAACGTGTTCGTCAATCGGGTAGACTTTTTTGGCTTTCTTGTGCGCTATGAAAGTTCCCATCGTTGCACGGGTGTCTGTTCCCATTACTATGCCATCTCGACAAACGACACCCATTGTAGTCGTTCCAGTAAGCACGTGCTTCGGTATGTTGTTTTTCTCTTCGTGGTACATGTTTGGTTTGCCTCCGAGAATGCTTCGGGAGCATCGGAAACGCGCTACAGAACGTTTTAGCGCGGTTGCATAGAGCGACGCAAGACCACTTAAAAACGTTTCCCGAAAACGAAGGCTAACGTCGTAATCGTGATCTTACTTGGTCAATAAATATCGGCAACTTTGAAAGTTGGCTGAAAGAATGATCATGTGACTTGTGCAAGGATACTTACTCGCTGGAATACAGATGCAACGCGCCTACGAATCGGAGAACGAATTAATGGGCGATGCAATCGCAGAACTCAAGTTGGACGGTAGACTTTCAGAACGCTTGAACGATTCCTTGCTTAAGGCCTTCGGCGATAGATTCACCAACGGTTGGGAACTAGCAAATTCCGGCAAAGTACGACGATACGATTTCACGCCCAGCCGAAGGGTCGTATGGGCCGTTCAAGGCAGAAGAGGAGAGTACCAAGTTATGCCTGAGATACCGTTCTGCTACTGTGACGACTACTATTTTCGCGTGATGGATAAGAAGAGGGGGTTGTGCTATCACATAATCGCACAACGCAGTAGCTGAAACCCTGAACCAATTCGTCAGAATCCCGAAAAAAGACGCTCAATATTCAACCATCACCAACCGGTGGAGAGCCAAGGAGAAGCGTGGCCATTCCGAATGACGTCGGGAGAATTGAGCAGTGTTTAAAAGGGCACCTGCTTCCTAGGGTGCGGCGAGTGCAAAACCCTTGACAGCCGATGAGTTATACGGCCTCATTCAGATCGGAATCATGGTCTTGGCCGTACTAGCATTCGTTTTAATATTCGTCTACCTCGCCTACGAGAAACCGTCTTCGTAGATGATAGACAGACCACCTACGAAGCTGCTCGAAAGTTCATCTGTGGGTATTGCCTAGAACTTCTCTACGCAAGAGATTCTCTAGAGTTGGCTAGAGTGGCGACTCACCTTGCTTGAGAACACTTTCGCACAATTGCACAAACCCATTCGGACTCATCTCGAGAAGATCGGGTTAGAAGAACCCAGTGACATCCAGAGAATTGCCATCCCACCTATTCTTCAGGGAAAGAACGTTCTGGTAATTGCGCCCACGGGGACCGGCAAAACACTAGCATCAATTCTCCCAATTTTCAACATGTTTCTGGAAAGACGCGCCGCCCAGGAAACGAAGGGGATCTCAATACTCTACGTAACTCCACTTAGAGCTCTGAATCGTGATATCGTTCGTCGACTCTCTGAAATCGGAAAAGAACTCGACATCAAAGTCCAAGTCAGACACGGAGACACCCCTACAAGCACTAGAGTAATGCAAGCAAAATCCCCCCCAGAGCTGCTCGTTACCACCCCAGAAACCTTGCAAGCAATACTACCAGGCCGTAGAATGCGCGAGCATCTAAAGGGCGTTAGATGGGTGGTTGTAGATGAGATTCATGAACTCGCAACTGACAAACGTGGAGTTCAACTCTCACTGGCTCTGGAACGCTTGGCGCATCTGACAGGACGAAGCTTTCAGAGAATCGGGCTTTCCGCCACAGTGGGAGAAGAAGAGAAAGTGGGGCAATTCCTTGCTGGAACAGATCGTACGGTAACGGTCGCCCGATCGGACGAGCTCAGAGAGTTCGAGGTTCAGGTACAATTCATCCCCCCAACACACGACGACGCAAAGGATTCCGACACATTCGGATTACCACCCACAACCATCGCAAGAGCCAAGCAAATCGCCAAGATCATTTCAGAGAAGCAGTCGACGCTCGTCTTCACCAACACACGTGAACAAGCTGAGGCTGTAGGATCTCAGCTCCACGCATTGGCTCCGGAATTATCTGTACGGGTCCATCACGGGTCGCTATCTCGCGAGATACGAGAAGAGGTTGAGAAAGGGTTCCAAGATGGTTCTGTGAAGGGAGTAATTTGCACATCTTCCTTGGAGCTTGGCATCGATGTCGGAACAGTCGATTTCATCGTCCAGTACATGTCACCCCGAATGTCAACTCGACTCATACAGCGAATCGGACGGAGCGGTCACACCCTGCGAGGGCTAGCCAAGGGCACAGTGATCGGAACCTGGGCCGACGATCTTCTCGAAGCTGCAGTAATCGCTGCGAACTCCAAAGCAGGTAAAATCGAAAGAACCGACATCCACGACAAAGCTCTAGACGTCCTGGCCCATCAAATAGCTGGAATAGCTCTAGACCTCAAAAGAGTGAAACTCGACGAAGTTCTCACGATCATTCACGGCTCATATCCTTACAGGGATATGACCGGCGAAGAATTGCATCCGTTCGCCAAGTTTCTCGACTCGCTCGGGATTATCCGGCTGTTTGACGGGACAATTTCTCCGAGTTATCCAAGGACATTCCGATACTACTACGAAAATCTCTCAGTAATCCCCGACGTGAAACGCTTTGACGTGTTCGATTTCTTCAGGAAGCGAAGAATTGGCACTTTGGATCAAGACTTTGTAGCTAGAAAATGCAGAGGTGGCACAGTCTTCATAATTCATGGCCAAACTTGGAAGATCATCAACGTCAACGAAGAAAAACTCTCAATCGAAGTTGAACCCACGACCCCCACGCTCGACGCGATCCCCAGCTGGGAGGGAGAGATGATTCCAGTAAGCTACGAAACCGCCCAGGAAGTTGGAAGCCTCAGATCGCAAATTGCCGCAGGACTCGAAGATCCAACTCAACTACAAGAGACGCAACGCAAGCTAGCTCTCACAGATGCGGCACTGGAAAAAGTCAAGGAAACCGTGATCGCTCAAAGGAAACATTTTCCTCTGCCATCAGACACGCACATAATTATCGAGAAATTCGAAAATTGTATCATCATCCATGCATGTTTTGGCAGCACCGTAAACGACACGATAGCTATGATCTTGGCTTCTATCCTAAGCGCGAAATATGGCGTCAACGTGGCGACTCAAACGGATCCCTATCGAATCGCCCTCATTTGCCCATTCAAAATCGAACCGGAAACAGTGGCCTTGGAACTCGCCAAGTTCACCCCGGACGACGTCGAAACCGTCCTAATCCGAGCGTTGGAAACGGCGGATCTCTTCGCATGGAGGCAATGGCAGGTCGCCAGAAGATTTGGCATCGTTGAAAGAAAAGCAGACTATCGAACAAACCGAGCTCGCATGTTAGTTCGAGCAATGAAAGACACGCCCGTAAGCACAGAAACCCTTAGAGAACTCCTCCTTGAGAAATTCGATCTGCCGATAGCTCAAAAAATAGTTGCAAAAATAAAGAGTCGAGAGATCGCAATCGACGTTACGCGGGAAAGAGCAGAATCCTGCTCACCCTATGCAACTCCAATAATTGATAAGATAATTCCACACGACCTTCTTAGACCTGCTATTCCATCAAAATCGCTCACCGACATTGTAAGAGAGCGACTGCTAACAGGCACAGCTCGCTTGGTGTGCATGTTCAACGGTGACTGGGATGCGGTAAGAGTGGTTGGAGATCTACACGAGACCATACACTGCCCCAAATGCCGCTCCACACTTATCGCCGCGACCTATCGGTCGAACGACATACTCTCGAGTATTGTCAAGAAAAAGAAAAAGGGTGCAAAACTGACTCCAGATGAGGAGCACAACTGGCGTCAGGGATGGCTGAGCGCGAGTCTTGTACAGACGAAGGGTAAAGAGGCAGTCGTCGTGATGAGCGGAAGGGGAGTCGGTCCAGCGACGGCAACTCGAATTCTGAGGAGAGTCCATCGAAATGAGCAGGATCTGTACGTGGACATCTTGAAAGCAGAACGTGAATACGCTAGAACGAGACTTTTCTGGGACTAAATCTTAGAGAATTGCAAGAAATCTGGACCACATGCTCAGCTGGCGTCGAGACATGCTGATTAAACTTGGACTTTCAAGGCCACAGTGACGTGATCAGGATATCTTGGGCGTCCGAGGTCTCGGTATTCTTCCTCGGTTAGTGTCACGATCAATCGCGGTGTCCCTAGCTGCTGCCCAAATCCCGGCAGCTGTGTCAGCGTTCTCTGAAGTGCAATTGTGACCCCAGCAATCTCCTTATCCATCTCAAGTGGGAAAGTAACTGGACCTTTGAAAGGATCTCCGAGCGTCATCTGAACCATAGTCTTTCCCTGGGAGGATTGAATAGGCGTCACTACTAGAACAGTCCCCTCAATGGTAACTTCAGGCATCGTTTTCAATCTCCTTTCGAGCGCCTAATTGCCACCCGATATTCTAAGCTTGTGGGAAAGCGCAGACAGCGTTCAGTACTTACCCTATGCCTAGGCGAAGCTAGAAGGCCTAACAAAAGCTCTAGGAAGTGGGTTTCACTCTGTAGACCACGTCGTTCTCACGAACTCTGCCGAGAACCTTTATTCCGATTGATTGTCCTGCTTGTGCGTTGGGAATCTGCTTGTGCTCAACTTGCATGGAATCCACAGTTTGCTCAATGTTGGTTGTGCTACCTCTGATCACGATCTTGTCGCCCGTGTTTAGTGGAGCTGACAATTCAATAACGGCAACGCTGGGTTTGGAGTAGAAATGAGTAATGAGACCAATCTTCTCATATTGAGGTTCCATGGTTTTTCATCTACAAATAATGCGAGTTTGCTTGAATAATTTTCCTGCCGGATTATTGTGAAATGGACTTGATTCAGTATGTTGGATTTTCAGGATTCTGTACGGGCCTAGTGAGGTTGAGGATTATACGCGGTTGGGCGAGGACACGCGAATGTCACTTGGACACGGCGCGTTGTCGGCTCGCCATCCGCGTTATCCAAAACGAGCATGGATTGAAGTATATTAACGTGCCGCAACTCGAACATTAATGTGCCATGAGTTTCGCTCAAAATCCTTGACCCAATCGAATAATTAGAAAGCTTACTTCCCTCCTTGCATCAACAAGTTAAGTCTAGACGAAAGGTGAATTCATTCCTGTCCGCAGTCCAGCCAATAGTGGAAGACATCCTCTCCAAACGGAGCGACCTTACGCGAGAAGAGGTACTTGCACTGATCGAGCAGAAAAAAAATGAGGGGCGGGGTCTACTCTCCGACGAAGGCGCAGCTAGGCTCGTCGCAGAAGAGCTTCTGATAAGAACGCGAGGCAAAGAGCTCGGGAGAATGCACGTAACAGATCTAGTAAGCGGACTAAACGACGTTACCATTTCCGGACGAGTGTTGTTAACTTGGCCTCCTCAGGAATTTCAGAGGCGGATGGGACCCCGGGTCGTGTGATGAACCTCGTCCTAGTCGACCGGACCGGACGAGTTCGCTGCGCCCTATGGGATAGGCATGCTGACACTGCCTCGAAACACGGTAATGTTCAGGGGAAGATTGTCAGAATTGGACACGCATACACACGTCAGGGCTATGCAGGAGATGTCGAGGTAAACGCGGGTGATCGCAGCAGCATCGAGTTCGACCCCCCGGACATACCTCATCTTGATTTCCCTGAATTCGAGGAGCTTTTCATGCCTCTTGGTAAGATCACGATCGAGACAAATCAAGTAAACGCGGTAGGTATAGTCCAGGCTGATCCACGCCACTACGCCTTCACAAAGGAAGACCGCCAGGGCAGCGTTCTTCGCACTGTTATCGCGGATGAATCCGGTAACATCCCAGTTGTCGCATGGAACGAGCGTGCAGAAGAACTCCGGAACATCAAAAAGATGGACATACTCCAAATCGTAAACGCCAGGACAAGACTCGACACCAACGCCAGACCTGAATTACATGTCGAAACCAGAAGCCAAGCAGCAATCTTGACTACTCCCCCCAAATATCTGAAGATGCCCGTACCAATAACCTACAAGATCGGCAACCTCACACCACAAATGGGGTCCGCAGATCTCTCCCTACAAGTCCTAGCGAAAAGCACACCCAGAGAAGTCAAACGATCCACTGGAGAGAGCGTTAACGTTTCATCACTACTAATTGCGGACGAAACAGGAATCGCCTCTCTCTCACTATGGGACGACAAAGCGGACCTCGTGAACCAACTCTCTGAAGGTGATTCCATACGTGCTAATGGCATATCGGTTCGCGAAAGGTTGGGAGAACTCAGATTGGCGATCGGAAAATCTGGAGAAGTGCAGAAGTCACCTGTCAAGATAGACGTTCCTTCCGCGACGAAACTAAATGCGCTAGAATCAGCGAAAGGCTTAGTGATAGTTGAAGGAGTCGTTTCAGACGAGCCCCTGATTCGACAAGTCATGACCGAGAAAGGAGAGAGCGTTGATGTGGCTTCTTTCGCGTTCCGAGATGACGTGGGATCAACGAAGGTAACATTTTGGAGAGATCAAGCAACCGGAGCGACAAAGCTGCGCCCTGGAACCCGATTGAGATTAACCGGCCTGAGAGTGCGTCCAGGTCTTAGCGGTCAACTGGAACTAAGTTCCATTCCCATCACGAAAATCGAAACTGTGGACGGAACACCAAGCGATAGACCCGCCTGGGAAGATATCCGACAAGTAATCTCACTCGAGGTCGGATTAACAACATGGATCAAGGGTTTAGTGCTTGATACCGTTGATAACCCTCAGCTCACAATATCATGCGAAACTTGCGCTGGAGTTCTGAATGTTTCCGACGGCAATTTAGTCTGTGATCAATGCAAATCTAACAAGGCTGGGAATATTACTTTGAGCGCGAGGTTGAGAATCGATGACGGAACCGGCGTTACGAACGTGACTCTCTCAGGCCAAAACCCGAGGCATTTCATTCCCACCGATGCGCAAGAGTTTCGCGAGCGTATGTTGAAGGAGGGCAAGACAGTCCTGGACCTGGAAAGGGATTCGCTCGCCAGCCTCATCGGAAAAGAAATAGAGGCCTACGGAACAGTCGAATCAGAAAAAGATCAGGCAAAACCGATATTCAAAGCGAAACGAATCGTAACACTAGACAAGCCCTAGAGCAATTGCAACGTTACCCCGAACTGGCTGTAAGCCACATTAACAGACCCCCACCGAGATTTCATATTCACGGACTAACACTGGTTAACGGTATCATTGAGTCTACTGGTTGAGAGTTGACGAGAGTGAGCGAACAAAACCTGAAAGAACTGAGGCGCGGAATCCGCGCTGTCGACTCCGAACTTGTCCGACTGATAGGCAAACGAATGGAACTCATTCGAAAAGTAGGCATATTGAAGCAAGAGTTGAAGATGCCGATCGTTGATCGATCGACTGAGAGAGCTGTCATCGAGAACTTTGCAACATCCGCGAACGAGGTTGGAATCGACCAAGAGTTTGCCAAACGGATAGCAAACATGCTCATTGAAGCATCAGTTGAGGCTCAAAGGACAATGCAACCTAAACCCTCAGCGAAATCACATCTTGAAAAGGTGGCTATCATCGGTGCTGGAGGAATGGGCTCGTGGTTCGCGCATTTCTTCAAAACCAGAGGTCACGTCGTGATAATTTCAGACCGTGATCGACGCAAAGCCAGGCTCCTCGCTTCGAGGATTCACGTGAAATATGTCTCGAACAATGTTGAGGTCGTTAGAGAGAGCGACATAGTTGTTCTCGCGACACCTGCGAACGTGACCTCGAGTCTCATAAATCAAATTCTACCAGCCATTGCGAAGAATGCCCTTTTGATTGAAATCTGCGCGGTAAAGTCGGCTGTGATTCCTGCTCTCCATCTGGCTGAGAAGAGAGGTGTACAGGTCGCCAGCATCCACCCGATGTTCGGCCCTCGCGCGTCAAGTCTCTATGGGAAGAATATAATTGTCGTTAGGACGGGAGGGCGCCCAGGAGGTTCCAGCAGGGTGAAGCACTTGCTTGAAGGCTCGCGCCTTCTCGTAGTAGACCCCTATGTCCATGATAGACAGACTGCAATGACACTCGCTCTTCCACACTTTCTAAACCTGGCCTTCGCGATGACCCTGTCAGGTAGGAATCTTGCCGAGATAAGGAAGCTCGCGGGGAGAACGTTCGATCTTCAGATGTTGTTGGCTCATAATGTGGGAAACGAGCCCCAGACCACAGTTGACATCCTGACCATGAACAAACAGTTTCAAGTTATCCTGCGGGATTTTCAGCGGAATACACAATTACTTGCAGAAATGGTAAATGGCCGTGACCGCGCGAGGTTGGTCGCATACCAGCAGCGAATCAGAAAACATCTGTCTTCAGACCCAAGTTTCGCCCTCGCAGAAGCAGCCTTTGAAAGGGCCTGCCAGGCTTCTTCAACCGAACGGAGCAGGTAGGGCAGAGGTTCGGACATTCGAGGTCCATTGATTTGCCAAGTTCAAAAGTGCAAGTTGCCTTCCAAGGCGAGAAGGGCAGCTACAGTCACCAGGCATGCGAAAAATACTTTGGGGAGAGTGTCGCGGTGAAACCGTGCAGGACGCTGCGAGACGTTTTTCGCACCGTAGAAACGAGACAAGTTGCCTTCGGCGTTGTGCCCGTGGAAAATTCCTACGAAGGAAACATCAATGAAACTCATGACTTGCTGGGTTTGACACCGTTGAGAGTCCGTGGCGAAGTTCAGGTCAGAGTAAGGCATTGCCTTATCGCAAGACCAGGAGCAGAGCTGACCAGTATACGGACCGTCCACTCTCATCCACAGGCGCTGGCGCAGTGCGCGAAATATTTACGCACATACAAACTGGAAGGGGTACCGTCCTATGACACCGCAGGTAGTGTAAAGCTCGTGAAGGCGATGCGATCCTCGAAGATCGCAGCAATCGCAAGTAGAAGAGCTGCACAACTCTATGCCATGCAAGTTATCTCGGAAGGTATCGAAGACAGCGGTGTCAACTACACAAGATTCTTCGTTCTTGGACGTAGGATCGCACCCCGCACGGGAGATGATAAGACCTCTATCCTTTTCGGGGTTGAACACAAGCCGGGCTCGTTGTACGCAGCCCTCAGAACACTTTCAAGCAGAGGACTTAACTTGACGAAGATCGAATCGAGACCAGTGAAGAATACACCCTGGGAATACAACTTCTTCGTAGACTTTCAAGGTCACGTAGAAGATCAAGCGTTCCGGGAAGCGCTAAAGGGCCTCAGATCAAAGTCGACTTTTGTAAAAGTACTCGGCTCATATCCCCGCGAAACGTCCAGCTAGGCACTCTTAAGAACCGATGAGACTAGACCAGCTCTTAACGCGTGGTCGGCAAGCACTATCGCCATCATGGCTTCCGCAATAGGAATCGCTCTCGGAACAACGCAGACGTCGAATCTGCCTTTGATCAGTAACGGTTGCTCTTTGATTGTTTGCAGGTTAACAGTACTCTGCGGAATCGCAATCGATGAAATTGGCCTGAGCGCAATTCGGCAAACCAAGGGTTGACCGTTACTCAATCCTCCGGTTATTCCTCCAGCATTGTTTGTTACAGTATGGATTTTTCCGTCGCGAACTTTCAAAGGATCATTGTACTCTGAGCCTCGCATCTTCGACGACTCGAAACCCGCCCCAAATTCTACAGCCTTAACCGATGGAATCGCAAAGAAAGCCTTGCACAGATCCCCGTCAAGGTTGTCGAAAACCGGTTCTCCGAGGCCAATTGGTATACCTGTTCCGACGACTTCTATTATGCCCCCGACAGTGTCACCTTGTTCCTTTGCGTTCGCAATCGCTTCAGTCATCCTATCAGCAGCTTCAGCGTCCGCACAACATAGCGCGTTACCCGCGACAGTTTCGCTTCTTGGTCCAGAGGGGTCTTTTTCGCTCGGATTCCCGCGATCTCCACGGTATGAGCGTACGTTCCAATTCCAATAGTGCCGATGAGTTTCTTTGCAACTGCACCGGCAGCCACGAACCCCACAGTAATTCTAGCCGAGAATCTACCTCCTCCTCTGTAATCCTCAAATCCTCCGTATTTCAGCCTGGCAACCAGATCAGCATGTCCTGGTCTCGGTGTGTCTTTTCTTTCTTCGTAACCATTCGACCGTGTGTCCAAGTTTTGCACGGAAAGCAAAATGGGGGCTCCTGTAGTACGGTCTTTGAAAACTCCAGACGCAATCTCCACTTGATCCCGTTCTATCCTTTCCGTCGAGAACGCGTCGCCACTAGCCTGTCTTCTGCGCAACTCCCGCTGAATCTCGTCCACGGCCAACTCTAGCCCTGCGGGACATCCATCGATGACTGTCCCCACATTTGGGCCGTGGCTTTCCCCAAAACTAGTGACAACAAATCTGTTACCGATAGAGTTTCCAGTCAATGCGCTGTCACAGCTGCTCCCAAGCTTTGTATATCATGCCAGAAGGATGGATATGATTTTCCTACGCACTCAGCATTCATTATCGTCGTTTCCTCCGTGACGAGCCCGAGCGTGGCAAATGCCATAGCTATCCTATGATCAAGACGCGGATCGATGGTTGCAGAACGAGGCTGACCGCCCCGGATGGTTAGTGAATTCTCCAATTCGGTCGTCTCAATACCCATCCGCTTCAACCCATCACTCATTGCCGAAACACGGTCAGATTCCTTGATCCTCAACCTTCGTATCCCAGCGATCTCACTAACGCCATCTGCTACCGCGCATAATGCACAGATTGCTGGAAAAATGTCCGGGCTGTCCGACACGTCGACCTCAATTGGTACGACGCTTGACTTCTCAGCAGTAACAGAACTCGAATCGATGCTCACTTGTCCGTTCATCTTTTCTAAGATGCGGAGCAAGTATTGATCTGCTTGTAGATTGTTTTGAGTGAGTCCGTTGATACTCACTTTTTCGCCAGCAATCGTCGCTGCAACAAGCAAGAAAGCCGCTGATGACCAATCGCCTTCAATCTCAATATCGGAAGCATGGTACTTTTGACTAGTGCAGTGAAATCTGCTCAGGTCATCTTTAGCCTCAACACGGACGCCAAACTTGCGCTGCATGTCTACTGTCATATTGACGTAGGATTTTGATTCCAAACGTCCATCTATGGTGACTTCCACCGGCTGCCAGGCCAAGGGGGCGGCCAGCAAGAGAGCGGAGATGTACTGGGAGCTTACATTCCCGGGAACTTTGACGGATCCACCACGTAGGGGTCCTCTAACTTCTACCGGAGGATATCCATGATTTGACCTGCAGTCTGCACCAAGCCCTTGAAGGGCAAGAGCAAGTTCTTTGACGGGTCTTCTCAATAGCGAAGGGCCACCAGAAATCTTTGCATCGTATGGCGTCGTTGCACATATGGCCGAAATGAATCGAAGCGTTGTTCCCGATTCCTCGCAGAAAATTACATCAGAAGGTTGTGCCAGCTTGGCCTGGCCGCTTACGATCGCGTTTTGATTATCCCACCTTGTACTCACTCCGAGTTTTGAGAACGCCTGCGTGGTGGCAAGTGTGTCGTCGCATAACAGGGCAGATTGAATGTGGCTTACACCCTCAGCCAAACCTGCGCAGAATAGCGCTCTGTGGGTTAGACTCTTGGAATACGGCCCCTGCAAAGAGCCGCGGAGACTACTGCGCCGTATTGTCATCTCCAATAGTCGACTACTCCGCTTGTTCCAAAGCCGACGCCAGAAATGACGGGCGTCTTCTTGTCTTCGTAACTATGACTTGGCCTTCGTGTCCCCTTAGGATTCCTAGAACCGGTTCTTTGAGTTCTTCTTTGACTACAAAGGCGTAGGCAGGGCCCTTTCCTGAGATCCCAGCCGCTACTGCACCAGTTTTCAGAACTTCTATGATGATGTCTGTGGGAAGTCTCAAAACCCCTGAGTATATCAGGGCGTTTAATGTCATTGCGTTCCAATAATTCCCGTTCAGCGCCTCCTTGTGCGCGATCTCCACTTGCTTCGCGGTTGTCTTGATTCTCGCCAAATCAACTTCTATGGTGTACCTTTTTTCCCCTGGAACAAGTATGATTACACAATAGTCTTCGACTGGAAATATCCGCAGCACCTTGCGAGCCAGATTGTCCGTCACAACCACATTCCCGTAGAGGGAGGCTGAAGCGTCATCGAATGCGCCCGTCACGCTTACCTTAGCTTCGAGGCTCGCATCGACAACGATCTTCAACACTTCATCTGGATCTATGTGCTTGTCGAGTGCAGCGAGAGTGGCGAGGACGACCGCGTTGCCTGCCACACTACTGCTTTTCAATCCTCGAGCAATTGGGATAATTGACTCCGTTTGCACTTTTGCGCCTAGAGTTTTCTCGCCAAAGTAGTCAAGTACCGCTCGAACACATTTCTCCACTAGAAGCGTATTCTCGTTTTTCTCGTTGAGGATGATGGTTTCAATGGTTCTGTCATTTGATAGTACTACTGTGGCTTTGGTCCAGAGATCGATACCGAAAGCCGCCCCCTTTCCGGTGGCAAGAGCATTAACTATCGTAACAGCCCCGTGCGCTGTGGCTTCTCCACGGCCATTCATCGCTTGGCTCTCGCCTCAGCAACTGCCCCGCCATTACGTTGACCGGCGCATCTAGACCGGTCCAGAGTTTGAAGGAGAGCGCTGCCTGTCCGATCAACAATTCGATACCATCAATGACTTTGGCTCCACTGAGCCTTGCTTTGGACAAGAAATCGCTCTCGGATCCGTAGTTAACGTCCATCAGCAACATGTCTCGCACGACCAGTCCATCCTCTATCAAGATCTTCCCCCAGCGAGAAAACACGGAGACGGGTAGAGCGTTTATCAGGACATCTCCTCGTACCGCTTCTCTGCGAAGACTCCGTCTATCCAACGGATACGCCTGGCATGAAGCTCCCTCACTCTTCGTAATCTTGTAAGCCAAACGTGTTGCATTGGAGCGAGTACGATTCAAGATCACAATACTCTCTACGGTCTTAGCGAGTTGATAGGAGATGGCGCTTGCTGCTCCTCCAGCCCCAAGAATCACAATCTTCCTCCCGGACAATGAGCCAAGGCGCGAGAGGACTTTCACGGCCGCTTCACCATCTGTATTGTAGCCGTGAAATCTGGCGCTTCTTCTTACCACCGTGTTTACGGCCCCAATCTCTGTAGCAGTAGCATCAATCGTGTCCAAGAAGCGCAGGACGCTTGATTTGTGGGGCATGGTCACATTCATGCCCAGTACTCCGAGAGATCTCAAGCCTGCAACGGCTCGACCAAGTTCATTTTCGCGCACTCGACATGGAACATACACGAAATTCATGTTCAGCGACTTGAACGCTGCATTCTGGATCGCGGGTGACAGCGAATGTGCAATCGGATCGCCGATGATCGCATAGACTCCCGTTGAACCCCTGATACTCAACATATTGCTGGTAGCCAGTGAACGGGCCATGTGATCATCCAAACTATCTAGAAGTTTCTGTAGAGCGCTCTAAGTTCGCTTATCGGCATCTGTCCGCTCGCAGGTCTCTTTTCCGACGTCAGATGAGGCAAATGTGAAATAAGCCCCGAAAACCGGTGAAAGAACCCTAGACGGAATACCAAGCCTTCCCATGGCGAAGCACACGAGCCTTGTGTTTCTGGCTTGCTTGTTGACAAACCCGAGGCAGTGAAGGCTGTCGGAAAGCTTCCTGGCCGTGGTCACAATCTTGCAGACATCAGCTCCAGCTCTTTTCTCTCTCTTGAGAATAGATTCGAGCATGGATGTCGTCGGAGTGGTCTTCGCGTTGTGGTATGAGACAATGGCTCTAGCCCCCTCCTGTTTAAAACGCCTAACAGATTCGCCTACTCTCCTTGAATTCAGTTCGACGTCTATGTAGTCAAAACCCGCTTTGGCCGCTTGACTCAATCCCTCTAACCTAGCTGCTTCTGTCCCGTGAAAGATGCCACCGTCGCCTCTGCGTCTGATGGTAGCAATTATCGGCCGGTTCGTGCTTCGTCTGATTGAACCGAGGGGCAACCTGTCTTTCATCAGATCTAGACGTATCTCAAACAGATCTGGATCATACTGTTCCAGCTTCTCAAGGACTTTGAGAGTTCGTTGCACCGTTTCCTCCATTATTGAAACGCAAATCTTCAGCTGCAACCAACACGGGCCTCCTAAGAGTTAGTCATGTCATGAAGGGCTTTGAAAACGATATCTGATGGCACGTTTTCCGTAGGGAAGACTTCTCCCACTTTCCGTGGTAACACCCACCTCATATTTATTGGTCCTAGGCTCCGGACAAAACTCTAATATGGGTTTCATTAGGAGTAGCTGCTATCAAAACACGAATAATCATGGAGTTAATGCAGCACCCATGAAGCTGCCCATTTTCTTTCGCTAAAGCAACCCAATAGAATGCCTTGTAGGTAGTCATTTTTGTCACTTCTCCGGAACGTTATCGGACCCCATCCTAACCTTGTGGATTACGTGAACGGTATCAAGAATACGACCGTAAAGTCAACCATCAAGAAGCGAGTGCAGGAATATGAGGCCAGACCCTACGTGGTTGAAAAGTTCTCCAGCCTGATGGATCGCTACTTCTTTGTTGTCTTTGCCACAGAATGGAATGCGGAATGTAGAGAGCAACTACCGAGTTTGGTCAAACTGTTCGTTATCGCGAACAACGCGGCTTTGAATATCAAAGTGATTGATTTCGATGAGAACCGGGACATAGCGGACGAGATGAACGTACAACGGATCCCAACAGTAATTGTGCACGATCGAGCCTGGCGTGAGATAGGCAGGCTCGTTGTGAAGCCACAGCACGGTGGCACGTTGGAAGAGGAACTGTGGGAGATTATCGAAAAGAACCAGAACAAGCAAACCTAGAAGGCTTTCAAAATAACATGTGCCGTTTTCAAATGACGTAGAAAGAAGAAAACTGCGTAGCTGCTATCAGATCTCTAATACTAATCACGCCGACGAGTCTTCCTTTTCTGACGACAGGAAGATGGCGAATTTTCTCCGCGCATCACCATTAGAGCGTCGATAACTGTGATGGATGGATCGCACGTGACGACGTCCTTGTTCATGAAACCTTCAGCTAGGGCATTCATCATGTCGGTTTTTCGAGCGACGAGTCTGATGAAATCACTTTCCGTCAAGATACCCACTGGTTTGCCGTTTTTAACCATGATTACGCTGCCAATGCGGTTCTTTTGCATCAGTCTCGCAATATCAGTCAAAGTTGAAGTGGGTTTGGCAGTTATGACCTTGCGCACCATGATATCGTGAACTTTCTGAATCGCCTGCACCTATCGTCACCATTTGAGATAGCAATGTTATTCTTGAGCGTCATTTATCGCTTGTCCAAGTCGTGACGTGGTGTTGGATACTTTCACTTGCATCAGGACTAGGCGCGAGATTCGCGAATACTTGGACAAACCAATTCCTGATGCGGCTCTTCTGAAGATCTTGGAAGCGGGGCGTCTTGCTCCGAGTTCAAAGAATTCACAACCTTGGCATTTCATCGTGATCGAGAACAAGGAGACTTTGGCCAAGATAGCGTCCTTGACTCCGACTGGTGCCCACTTGACCAAGGCACCGCTGGCCATCGCTGTGGTTATGGATGGAGCGAAGCTTCCGGAAATTGATGGCACACGAGCAATCCAGAGCATGGTCTTGGCGGCTTGGGACATGGGAATCGGAACCTGCTGGATCACCAACTTCTACGACGACGGCGTCAAAGACGTCCTAGGAGTCCCCCAGAGAATGAAATTGATAACCGTCCTACCATTCGGCTATCCAAAAGAGCCGAAGACAAACCGAAAGAAGATACGCAAACCAATCGAGGAAATAATCTCCTACGAGAAACTAGGACAGCCATCGCTCCAAAAATGATCCTTCTACTGAATCTATGACGAGGCCAAGACAGGCGAGTGTGGCGGTTCAGTTCTTGATCGAACTTGTGAGTGTAGCGCCCCGTACTAACCTTCAGGAGGAGAAAGCAGTACGAGTGGAATCAACGTCCGACGTACAATCTCAACTCACATCCTACTTATCTGATGAATCGGGGCTCGGCCCCGGACAGGCTCAAATTGTATTCATTCCCGCAACAGAGAAGCAAGTAGCAGACTTTCTTCTCGAGATGAACTCTCGAAGAATACCCGTTACGATTTCAGGGGGCAGAACCGGAATCGTGGGCGGAGCCGTTCCTAAGGGTGGTGCACTGTTATCCTTAGACAAAATGAAGAGTATTACCGGCATACGATGGGACGAGCAGAGCAGTGAATGGCGAGTAACCGTTGAACCCGGGTTCACATTAAAGGAGTTTCAAGAGCGAATCGAGAGGAAAGACCTACGGAACACCACTAACGGATCGTCGGAAGCAGATTGGACAGATCTTCCAAAGTTCCTGAGTGACCCACATCAATACTTCTACCCGCCCGACCCTACTGAGGACTCCGCATCTATTGGTGGAACAGTAGCGACCGATGCCTCGGGGGCTAGAACCTACCATTTCGGACGTACGAGAAAACACATTCGAGCGCTCCGAATTGTACTCGCCACAGGTGATGTTCTTCACATTCATCGCGGGGAGAACATTGTCGACTCGAGTATAATCTTTCGAATCCGCTCCATGGATGGTAGCGTGAGAACCGTTCGGATTCCATCTTATGAGTTGCCTCAGGTGAAATCGGCGGTCGGCTATTTCAGCCAGAAGAAAATGGACTTGATAGACCTCTTCATCGGATCCGAGGGAACGCTTGGAGTAGTCACCCTAATCGAAGTCGCCCTCACGGCGAAACCAGAGAATACTGCGATGTTCCTGGCCTTCTTTCCGTCAACTGCCGACGCAATCGGGTTTGTGATCAAGATCCGTTCTTTGAAAGAGATTGAGAGCTACCTGACTGTGCATTCCCTCGAATACTTTGACCCCAATTGTCTATCCCTACTTCGAAGATTGAAGAAAGAGGGCGAAGTCGGAACTGGGATCCAATTCCCAGAAGCTATGTCGGGCGCAGCGGTTCTATGCGAATTTTCATGTCACGATCTTCCGAAAGCTATCGAATTCATTCAGAAACCGCTAGCGGAGTTCGGATCATCCCTAGATAGGGCAGTTAGCGGAGTGGTTGAGCAGGACAGGCAAGAGTTAAGAAAATTGAGGCATGCAATCCCTGAGGCGATAAACAAGATCGTAGCCCAGCGCAAGTCACTCATCCCAAGAATGCACAAGATCGGAACGGACACTGCCGTCCCTGATGAGAAACTTCTGCCAATGATGAATTCCTACAACATTCTGCTGAAAGCGGCAAACCTCGAAAACTACGTCTTCGGCCATATTGCAGAGAATCATCTTCACGTAAACATACTTCCGAGCAAATCCGAAGAGGTGCCTGAGGCGGAGAGGCTCGCAGAGAAACTTGCCAAAGTAGCGGTAGAGTTGGGGGGCACCGTGTCTGCGGAACATGGAATTGGAAAAATGAAGAGAGATCTACTGAAGATCATGTTTACAGACGCTGAAATTAACCAGATGGTAGCGACAAAACACGCATTGGATCCTAACCTCATCCTAAGTCCGGGCAACGTCTTTCGAGTTTGACGAGCCGAGAATAATTGCCACAAGGTCACAGGGTTGAGAGAAGGAGATTCGTAGTTTTGCACAAAGGATTTGTTCTGGACTTTTGCTTTAGCTGGCAGCTTTCCGGCGCCTTCAGAGTGAAGAGTATTTCATATTCAGGGTACTTATGGATGCAGGTTGCAGGAATTTCTCGTCCGTTTCTGAACTCGCCTCAGTTTGCGTTTTGTTTGACTATGCCCGGCGTCGATTACTCCGCAGCTATGACCCTCCTATCCGAAATTGGAGACATCAAACGATTCCCAACCCCAGACAAGCTTGCAAGCTGGGTAGGCATAGCACCTGTGGTGTGGACCCTTCTAGAATGAGAGCGCTCAGATTTGTACAGCCGCTGAGAGGGTAAGCTATGACGCGTAGGCACTGGACGCCTGAAGAGAAGATACGGATAGTTCTGGAATCGTTGAACACGAACATAGACGTAGCCGAGTTATGCAGAAAGTACGCGGTTACGCCAACGCTTTTCAACTATTGGAGAACAAGATTCATCGAAGGAGGTAAGTAGGCGCTCTCCGGTTCCAGACGAAACGGTGGGGGAGAGGTCCTCCAAGCAGAGAACCAACGGCTGAAGCAGCTGATAGGTGAACTCACAATCGCGAACGATGCGTTCAAAAAATTTTGGAAGGAGAGAGAAGAAGAGGGTAGCTGAGAGACTGCGTGATGAAGGATTAAGCCTCAGGAAAGCCCTACGCCGTTCAGGATGCTCACGCAACGGCTACTACCACCAAGCCAAGAAACGGCGCACCCTCGAACCCATACATCGTAGAGAAGACCGAGCAAATCGTCACCCAGAGACCGCTCTACGGCACTAGGAGGATGGTTGCCCAGCTGAGCCGTGAACTAGGCGTTCCAGTGAACAGGAAGCGGGTACAGCGGATCTACCGTCAACTAGGCTGGACTCAACCCAACAAACGAAGAGGCAGCTCCTCAGAGCCACAGTTAACAGTCGACCTAGACCTTCCAAGCCTAATGAGCTGTGGGAGGCTGATCTGACCTACATTCACTGCGGTGTAGACGGCTGGGCGTACTTGTTCAACGTGGTGGATGTCTTCAGCAGGGAATGGTAAGCTACGTTTTCGACAAGTACGCAGTGAAGGAGAATGCGATCCTGAGCGTTGAGAAGGCTTTGATCAAGCGTCCGGGAGCTGTGGGTGTCAGGCTCCGAACCGATCATGGCTCACAGTACGGTAGCAGGAGCTTCAAGGATTCCATGCGTGTGCTGGGCGTTAGGCAGGAGTTCATAGCTGTGAACACGCCCGAGCAGAATGGGCATATGGAGTCGTTCCATAAGACATTGAAGCGTGAGTACGTCTGGACAAGGGACTTCCAATTCTTCCAGGAGGCGTCGGAAACCATCCAGGAAGCCTACGTGGATTACAACCAGCATAGGATCCACTCCGCGCTAGGCTACCAGACACTATACGAGTATCTAGCCGAAATCAAGGTGAACCGAGAATGAGTCATGAAACCATACAATCAAAAACCCGGAAAAGCGTTCTCAAAACGCGGGGTCCACTCCAATTCCTTATCGACCCACAAAGCAGATATTAGAAAACTTGAATATTTGATGTCAGTCATAGAGGAGGTGAGACGTTTGTACAAATGTACAGTATGTGGGAAAGAATCTGAAACAGCTGATGATTGCTGTGGCAGAACGATGAAATGGGAAAAGTAGAAGTTAGATCGAGATTACCGAGACTGATTGTTTCAACTGTTACGGATAGTTCTTCTACTTCCTCAACAGGTGGTTTCAGGAATCTGATTACGTTTCACTTCCCCTTATTCCTCAGGATCCTTGCCTGCTTGCTTCTGGATTTCGAAAGTCACGAGAGCATTTTCAATGGTCTAGTTGATCCCTCGAACATTCTTAGCGCTCAAGTAGCCTGACTCTAGCATTCGCGAATCTCGTCCGTTAGTCTAATAGCTGCGGGGCAAAGCTTGGGAGATTATATTGTCGGATTACTTTGATAACCGACTGTCCAGTTCCTGGTGATTAGAATGTTGGGTAAGACTCAGCAAAAGTCGATTACTGTGTCGATGTCTGCAATGTGTGCTGTTCTGTACGCGATGGGAGCATATCTCACAGCTTACCTTAGGTCTCCGTGGGGATCAGGTCAATTTAGGCCCGCTGTGGTTATTCCGGCAGTCTTTGCTTCGCTGTTCGGCCCTGTGGTCGGTGGTCTTGGTGCCACCGTTGGCACTTTGATCGCGGATTCAATAGTACACGGCCAGATCTACGTTCGCAGTTTAGTGTCCGCAGTGCCCGGCAACTTTGTTGGATTCTACGTTTTCGGCTGGTTAATGAAGAGGACATTCAGCTGGGCGAACTACGTCAAAGTGTCCCAAATCACTCTCGTCCTTTCCAATACGGTGGTCGCGTTTCTCTACGTATACTTTCGAACGTTTGTAGACGCTTCCTATCCTGTTGCGTTCAGAGATGGTTGGGTATATGTGTCGCTCGGGTTGGTTGCTTGGTGGTATGTTACGATGCTCCCTTTCGTTCTTGTGCTGGGGCCGATCGTGATTCGAGCAGTGACACCAGCACTCACCGGATTCGTTTCCCAAGGGGTAGGCCTGAGAGTGAAGGAACAGGTTCCGAGAAGAAGTCTCTCCCTAGCGATGATTCTGCCTAGCATAGTAATGTTGGTTATCGGTGTTACCATTGTCACCGCGAACCCTAGCCTTCTCATCGCCTCAGGCTTTGCGCCAAACGCCCTAATACTAGCTGGAATGCAAGCAATGTTTCTTGGCAGCGGGTTGATTCTTCTCCTACTGAGTTTACTAACGCCTAGATTGTCGCGAACACTCAATAGGACCTGACGGAACCCATCGGGGGGTGGTTCGGGCATGCAATTTTGAACGATAGTTTTATGCGTGGAACAGCTGGTGTGGCCAACTAAATTTGAACCGTCAATAAATAACGTAACTTTGGCGGCTATCCCAAGTGCGATGGGTAATTAACGAAAGCCAAAATGGTATATTCCAGCACGTTCCCTTAGACACTTGACGGACGGATATGTGTTGAAAAGGAAACTGATGGATATCCTCGCTTGCCCGATCGATAAATTCTATCCTCTGGAACTTCTTGTGTTCGAAGAGAAAGATGAAATTGCCTCCGGAATAATCACCTGCCCCAAATGCAACCGCTGGTATCCAATAATCGATGAAATCCCGCACATGCTTCCCGACGATCTGAGAGAGCAGAATGAGGATTTGCCTTTTCTGCAAAAATGGAAGGACAAGATCCCTGAGAAGACCATTCAAGAAGGAAAACCGTACAACCTAAAGACCGCCACTTCACCACAACCGGTGAAAGGCTAGATGGCAAAGAAATACGTCAAAACGCAAACCGCCCCGCAGCCCTTGGGCCCTTACTCTCAAGGGATCAGGACCGGGAATTTTCTCTTCGTTTCTGGGCAAGGGCCTCTCGATCCAAGGACCGGAAAGATGATCGAAGCCGATATCGAAAAACAGACAGCGCCAAACACTGCAAAACGTCAAGGCCATAGTGGAGGACGGCGGATTATCACTTAGCGACATCGTCAAGGTTTCAATCTTCTTGAAGAACGCTTCCGATTTCCAAAAGATGAATGAGATCTACAAGACGTTCTTTCAAGACAATCCCCCTACAAGGACAACCGTTCAAGCCGAGTTCGTATCGCCCGGTATGCTCATTGAGATTGACGCGATAGCCTGCCGAGAATGATCTGATTCCCAGTGACAGATCCTCGCCCGATAATCGCCTGACGCAGTCCTCAGCCCGACTGCAGAGTTTGAGGAAGAGCAGAATTGAGGCGGATTACAGTAATCGATCCTCAAACCGCTGGCATATCGGGAGATATGCTACTTGGAGCACTAATCGATGCCGGAGTCTCCGCCACGAGCATTCAGCAAGTCTTGGACAACATTCCTCATCATTATCCGAAATGCAAGAAGCTCAAACTGCAAGTTAGAGACATCAATAGACACGGGTTCAGAGCCTGTGCCGTAGCACTCGAAATCACGGAGGACAAGGAAGAAACTCGGGCACCGGATTTCCTGCGGGTCACGGAGAATATTGCGAAGGCATCAAAAGTAAGTGAGAAAGCCGCGTCTTTTGCGACCAGATCAGTGAGGGAATTGGTGACGGCGGAAAGCAAACTTCATGGCGTTAGTGCTGGCGGGACTCACTTGCACGAGGCAGGATCCGCTGACACTTTAGCCGATGTTTTCGGTGTTGCGGCGGCTTGTGATGCGTTAGGAGTATTTGACGGGGACATCTATTCGACTCCCGTCGCCGTTGGCGGGGGGCTTATCAGCTTCTCCCATGGCACCATGGCCGTGCCAGCTCCCGCAGTCTTAGAAATTGTCAGAAAAAGAAGCATACCGATGTTCGGCGGCCCCGAGAACGTGGAGCTTGCCACCCCCACTGGGATCTCGATCCTTGCAAATCTCGTACACAAATTTGTGGAGAACTATCCCCTGCTTGTTCCGGAAATGGTAGGGTTCGGAGCGGGGAACAAGGAACTAACCAGTGCACCTAACATTCTCAGAGTCGTGGTTGGACATGAGATTGGGACTGAGGTAGGTACTGACGCTGTTGGAATCCTTGAGACCAATCTTGACGACCTGCCGGGCGAGGTGCTGGGTCATGCCCTGCAACAGATTCTCGATTCAGGGGCGAAAGACGCTTGGATCACTCCCGCGCAGTTCAAGAAGAATCGACCCGGACACGTTTTGCACGTAATCTGCTATTCACCTGATACTGAACGAATGGCAAATCTCATCATGGAAGAAACAGGGACCTTAGGTGTCAGATATCAGCAGTGGAACCGATTCACGCTGCACAGAGAAATCAAGATGATCAAAGTGGAGATCGAAGGTAAGAAATTCGAAGTTCGAGTCAAATTTGCAAAGCAAAAATCAGGCAGGATTGTCAACGTGAAGCCCGAATTCGATGATATCCACACGATTGCCAAGGAACTTTCGATGCCCGCCCGAAGAATCTCCGAAATTGTGATTCGCCAGGCACAGGACGCACTAAAAGAGCGGAACTAATAGGACCAGCGATTGTCCCACACCAAACTATACAAAGTGCAATTGGTGACCTATCTATCGCGAGCCTCGTTAGGCTCGACTTAGGCTTTCTTTTCTTTCTTGTCCTCTTTGGCTTCTAGTGCTTTTCCACATTTGGCGCAGAACTTTGCCTCCAACAGGTTTCGGTGTTTGCAAACTGGACAGGTAATTGTGGGTGCGGTCTGCAATGCGGACTTGGTCTTTACGAATACAACGTCACCCACCGTCTCGATTTCTTCGAACGGCAAGAACGCTTCCTCTTCGCCGGTTAATTCAACAATCAACGCTAGCTGGCCGTCGTTGGTCCATGCTAGGTCCTTCGCTGTCCCGACCTTTTTGGCATCGCTGTTGATTATCTCTTTCCCGATGAGTTCTTCGCGCCTTCGCCACTGCACCAAACCTAAAGCCTCGTAAACTCTTGAACTCTAGTCCTGGTGCTTAGTATTTAGCATTGTTTGGAGACTCTATGAAGTATTTAGCCCATGGCCGAGTTGGAGTAGTATTTGAGAAAGACTCACGCGCTCACAGTTCCGAAAGCGGAGGCTGAGAAAGCGCTCAAGACATTGCGAGGTCTGAAGCTTACCGACGGTAGGCTCAAGCTGGGTCGAACGGGTGAAATGGTTTTCATCCCGCTTGTTCGGGAACCCTCTGGCGATGATGTCCACAATATCAGAGCGCAATGCGCGACTGTTCAGTTCACACAAGCTTTGTTCGAAGAAAGAGAGATGAGACCTAGAAGCCTTATCGATTTCCTTCGCGGGAAACTTCCGGATGGGTTGCTTTCTAGTTTGCCGTGTTCCTATGACATAATCGGCGAGATCGGCATAATAGAACTCTTTGGAGAGCTGGTTCAATTCTCCTCGATGATTGGGGAAGGGATTATGGAAATTAACCCGCATTTGCGTATAGTTTTGAGGAAATCCGGCCAAGTATCGGGAACTTTTCGAACGGCAGAGTATAAAGCAATAGCTGGAGAGGGAGACACTGGGACCGTTCACGAGGAATTCTCCTGCCTCTTCCATCTCGACGTCACGAAGGTCTACTTCAATCCAAGGTTGTCTCATGAGAGGATGCGAGTTGCGCGGCAGGTCAAAGAAGGTGAACGTGTTCTGGATATGTTTGCGGGAGTTGGACCTTTTTCGATTCTTATCGCGAAAACACGACCCTACTCAGAAATTTATTCCGTTGACATCAATCCAGATGCTTTCAGATATCTCAAGGAGAATATTCTCTTGAACCGAGTGGCCGACCGGGTTGTCCCTCTGCTTGGTGATGCTGGTCAATTGGTCGAAGCGAACCTTCAAGGAAAAGCGAACCGAGTGATCATGAACCTGCCCTCAGAATCGAACAGGTTCTTGTCCGCGGCGGTTCAAGCTTTGAGGGAGGAGGGGGGAATCATACACTACTACACGTTTGCCTCGCGAGGCGACAGTCTGGACCAGGTCAGGGGATCAGTTCGATCCTGCGATTGAGGGAGATGAGAGGACGGTTGATTCATTCGCGTTTTCAGATATCATCAAGGAAGTTGCTGCGAACCGAGTGCAGATCGGGATGGACATTGTGGTTAGATAACTCTTTACGCTTCAGCGATTATCCTGATCTCGAGTTTTGTGTTGGGAGATTTCAATGCACGGACCAAGTCTCTGTCGATGTCGCAGGCTGCCTTATTGGCACGAATCATGAGGGTCCGATCTGACACGTAGGTTGACTTTCGACCCACGATTTCACCGGGATGGCTAAGGGTCAACTCTGCGCTTCCACTCCCCTCAATGGAATCAAAGATCCCCGCAGCTCGTAGCTCAACCACAATGCGTGTGTCGTCTCTTCTGCACAGCTTCAGCAATTCCGAGGATAGTTCACCAAGGCCTTTGGTAGCTTGAACAGCAATCACGCAGTTACCTCTTCTCGTAAGACGTCCATCCTTGGTGATCTCGAAAGTCATGGCGTGGGTTGCGATCACATTTGGGTGACCGCGTGCAGTGAAATCTTGACTTTCTCGCAAGACTACGATCGAAACTGCTGTGGGGCGGCTAGCTCTTGAAGCTTTATTGACAGGCAGACCGTCTAAGCCTTGAAGGCGTTGACGGATTTCTCGGAGCTTCGACACAAAGCCGTCGAAGAATTGAGAGCGCGAGACATTCTCCGAGATCCGAACATAATCAGGGCAATGCGTATGGTCCCTCGGGAAGAGTTTCTGCAGGGTGACATGAAGTCATCCGCCTATGTCGATTCGCCTTTGCCCATAGGATTCGGCCAGACCACCAGCGCCCTGCATATGACTGCTCTCTTCTGTGAGTACGGCGAAATGAAACTAGGTCAGAAAGTGCTCGAGGTCGGTGGCGGTTGTGGCTATATGAGCTGCGTATACGCCGAAGTCGTAGCGCCAAGCGAGAAACCGAAGCAAACTTGGGGCCATGTTTGGTCAGCCGAGTTGCTACCGGAACTTGCGGAGTTTGGAAGAAAGAACGTAGAGCGCTTGGGTTACGCGGATAGGGTTATGTTTCTTCAGGCAGACGCATCCGAAGGCCTGGAACAAGAGGGCCCATTTGATTTGATAATTGTAACAAGCGCTGCACCTGACATCCCAAAGGAATTGGCTGCACAAGTGAAGAGAGGGGGAATTCTTCTAATCCCTGTGGGCAGTTCCGGGTTCTATCAGGAACTGATGCGGGTAAGGAAGAAACAGGATGGTACGCTCTCCGAAGAGAATCTTGGCGGGGTAGCTTTCGTCCTGATGAAAGGCAAGCGCGGTTGGAACGTCTAACTCTGAAAGACGTGGGGCGCCATAGTGTCAGACCTCTCCGCTAAAATCGTAAAGAAGAAGTTGCGGGAGCAGGTGTGGAAATATCTTGAGGAGCAGGATATCGCTCGGTTTCCCAGGCCCGTTTACAATCGCATACCGAACTTTGTTGGAGCCGAGAAAGCAGCGGTTCAGATTCGGAAATTGAGTGAGTTCGTTGAAGCAGAGGTGGTGAAGGTTAATCCTGATGCGTCTCAGGCATACGTTCGACAAATCGTTCTGGAGGGGGGCAAGACGCTGCTCATGCCTACACCCAGGCTTTCTGCGGGTTTCCTAAAATTGGACCCGGGGCGGATTTCTAAAGATATGATAAGGAAGGCGATTTCTATCTCCGGAGCTTTCAGGGTTGCTGAAAGAATCCCGCTTTCGAAGTTGCCATGTATAGATCTGGTGGTTGCAGGGTCGGTTGCGGTTTCACTGGAAGGGGGAAGGATTGGAAAGGGTGAGGGTTACAGTGAACTTGAGTACGGAATTCTGCGTGAGCACGATTTGGTGGATGACAGCGTCAAAATAGCGACCACTGTTCACGATTGCCAAATTGTGGAAGCGTTTCCAGTTGAGGAGCACGATATACCAGTTGACTACATTCTGACGCCTACGCGATTGTGTGGTACAGATACGAGGCTACCGAGACCTAGGGGCATCTATTGGGATCGTGTGACGGTTGAGATGCTTCGGAAAATGCCAATTCTTGAAGAACTGCGAGTGGAGTCTCAGCCGAAGTAGGACTCGAGGGTAGTTTTCGAGGGTTGTCGTGAGGTAGTTGTCTGCATTCGACTCAGGGCCTTTCGGACGCGGTCCTCTGAAAAGTCACGTTCTCCACACAGGAAAGTGATGATTTTCTCTTCGTCAGGCTTTGACCATTTGAGAGAATACTCCTGTGTGACGTTTGGCTCTAGGAAGATTTTCCGTATGCTGTTTGGATCTGGAGAAATTTTGATCTCAGGATTTTTGGAGATGACGGTTTCAAGGTTTCCATTTTCTCTGATAAGCTTTAGAGCAGTTTTGGGGCCTATTCCTTTTACGCCGTCTGGGTTGAAGTCGGTTCCGATCAGTATTCCCAAATCGACTAGTTGTCCTCTGGTCATGGAGAATTCTCTAAGCACCTTGGCCAGTTCTACTATCGTCGGTTCGACCTCCACGTAGGCGTCTCGGCGTGGAAGTTTTCTGCGTCCCGTTATTGCGAGGTTCTTTGTCATTCTCGGAGCGCCGAATAGAAGCGAATCGTGATCTTGAGACGCAACTCCCCACACGTCTCCGCGTGCAGCCATGAATGCGGCTTGGGCTTCTCCTTCCGAGGGCGCCTGAATCCAGGGCACGCCCAGCGCATTCAGGAGTCTCTTGGAATCATCCACCATCAAATCTTTCAGGTGTGAGGTGGCCTGGGCGTAGGTTCTTGCTTCTTGCGTTTTGCCCTCTTTGAGCGCTCGTTCGTACTTGATGGTTGCTTCTTCTTTCACCACGCGTCTTCTGCGGATTTCCATTTCCTTCAGCTCGGGGGGTTTGCCGTCAAAGACGAAAGCAAGCTTGAGGCCTTTCTCAACCAAATTCGCTGTTCGATAAAGCAACCCACTCAGATGGCTGGTTACCCTGCCTGTTCGGTCTTTGAGGGGTGTTCCGTCCGGCTGCCGGATAATTGCGAGGAACTGGTAGAGGGTGTTGTAGGCGTCCACTGCGAGAGTCCTATTCGAAAGTGCATCTAGAGTTGTTGACTCTTCTGGGATGATGTCAGCTAAGTCCACGCCCAACTCTAAACAGTCTCCTGACCTGAAGTGGTATTACTTGGCGGTGCTTCACTACAAAAGTTGGCTGGTTCGGTAAGTCGAAATCGGGGAAATGCTGCTAGGGGCGATATTGATCTCTGCATTTGACAGTAATTTCGTGAAGATCTCCATGGACATAGATCTTGACGATTTCCCATTTGCCATGGACGAAGTGCTGTTCTAGGGTACTGGATCTGCGGATTTCGGATTCAAGTCGCAACTCGCTTTCGTCGCTCTCGTAGTGGTCGGGAGGCTGCTCCAGATTAGTTGTTTGAACTATGGCAACGCAAAATTCTCTTGACTTGTACGGTGGCTAGGCGTATTGTTGTGGCGGTTATCTTAGGTATCAGCGAAGGCCTCGTTCAAGGAGCTCTGATGCTGGGTGGGTGGTTGTTCTTGTTCTCTTCCGGCTATGGCATAGGATTCTGGGAGCGCTTGGGACGCAAAGAGATTGACGAGGGTATTCGGGCTCGCCTCTCCGTTAAGTCGGCCAACTCTACCTTGTAGATGTCTCCATTTTAGTTTCGTCCGACCACTCTTGGAGTTGTATATTATGCCAAGCACGTTGGACACTCGGGTGAATCTGAGCTCGCGGATCTGCCCGACCGTCTCCTTGTCCTCGGCCTCGACGTACATCGTCCCACTCTCTGCAGCACGCTCCGGGTAAACGTTCTCGTCTTGATCCAACTCTATGGGGATGTAGGACTGGCATGTACTCATTATCATGAAGCGCCTGAACCTGTCTAGATCACAAACAGAATCTATGCTGACCAATATGCTCCACCGGAACGTGTCGAAATCTGCTGACTTCACTGAGGTCAGCCCAATGTTTGAATCTGTCGGTCCGCCCTGAAGTTGAGTGATTACGATATTTCCTCACGATTAGCAATCAATTTATAACCTTCAGAACTGTGCGTGTGAGAACCCGAAGTGTTAGTGAATGAGCACATCGACCTCCATGACTAGTGAGAAGATCATCCGCATGCCCACTTGTTCATGGTGCGCGCGAACTATTCTACCCGGGGAAGGCGCGGTCAAGTTTCCGTGCCCCAGTTGCGGCGAGGTCACAATTTGGCGATGTGAAAAGTGCCGCATGTTCGGACGGCCCTATCGCTGTGTGAAGTGTGGATATTCGGGGCCATAGGAAAAAGGTCGAGGGCTGCTCTTGGCGAGAGTATTGGTGTCAATGAAGATATTTCCGACAGACGCGAATCTTGATTTGAACATTCTGCGATCCAAGATTCAGCAATCCCTACCCGCGGGCCTAACGGTTCAGAAATTCGAGGAAGAACCCGTAGCGTTCGGGCTCGTCGCGTTGATAGCCCACATAATTATGCCGGAAGACATTGAAGGACAGATGGATCAGGTTGAGCAAGCCATACGTGGAGTCGACTGGGTGAGCGAAATTCAGATCATGAGGGTCGGAAGATTCTAGCCGAACCGTTACCTGAAGTAACATTTAAATCACCGCCTTGTTACCAAAAGTAACAATCATTCAGGGTTGAGAACCGAGTGAACAGTTTAATGATTAGGTGCTTCACGCCGTCCCATGTACCATTGGGAGTTCGGTTGGACGATAGGAATTTTAATAGCGACAATCACGCTTTGACAACACCAATCCTGTTCGGAGATTGTTTGAGGGGAACTTCATGAGTAGTCACGAATCATCTCTGAGAGTTGCGGACGCAAGGCAACGCGACGTTGGGCATGGCAAGGTCCGCATAGATAACGATACGATGCAGAAGCTCGGCATAACGGCTGGCGATTTTGTTGAGATACACGGCAAGAAAATGACAGTTGCAGTCGCGTGGCCGGCCTACGCTGAAGACCAAGGTCAGGAGATCATCAGAATGGACGGGCTCATACGCAGAAACGCAGGAGTGGCACTGAACGAGTATGTTAGCGTTCGGAAGTCGGATGTGAAAGAAGCACAGGCAATTATCTTTGCCCCCACAGATGTCAGATTGAGCGTTGACGAAGAGTTTGTGAGCTTCGTAAAACGGCGCTTCATGGACATGCCCTTCATCGAAGGGGACATGACGTTACTTTCAATCTTCGGAAGCGCTGTCCCACTTATAGTCACGAGAACGCGGCCTCACGGCCCCGTGAAAATAACTGAAGCTGCACACGTCCAGGTTCTAAGCGAACCAACGCCCGAGAAGAAAGGTATCCCAATAGTGACCTACGAAGACATTGGGGGTCTCCATGAGGAGATTCAACGCATCAGGGAGATGGTTGAACTCCCGATGAGACACCCCGAACTTTTCCAGCGGCTGGGAATCGAACCGCCAAGAGGTGTCTTCCTCTATGGACCACCGGGCTGCGGTAAGACACTGCTCGCTAAAGGAGTGGCGAACGAGTCCGATGCGAACTTCTACGTCATCTCGGGGCCTGAAATAATGTCCAAGTTCTACGGCGAATCGGAAGCGAGATTGCGGGAAATATTCCAGAAGGCCCAGGAAACTTCTCCAAGCATCATATTCATCGACGAAATGGACGCGATCGCACCCAAACGCGAGGAAGTAACTGGAGAAGTCGAGCGCCGCATCGTCGCGCAACTTCTCTCACTGATGGACGGCATGGGTTCACGGGGCAACATCATCGTCATCGGAGCAACCAACAGACCCAACGCAATCGACCCTGCGCTTCGCAGACCAGGGAGATTCGACAGAGAAATCGAAATCGGAGTCCCCGACAAGGCAGGCCGCAACGAGGTTCTACAAATTCACACCAGAAACATGCCACTCCCAGAAGACATCGACCTCAAACGACTATCAGACATGACTCACGGCTACACGGGCGCAGACATTGCTTCTCTCTGCCGAGAAGCAGCAATGAAGGCACTCAGACGGTACATACCAGAAATCAACCTCGAAGAGGAACGCATACCGCCAGAAATCCTCGAAAAGATGGTTGTCAACATGGATGATTTCATGTCGGCCTACAGAGAAATTACACCCACAGCGATGCGAGAAGTCTACGTCGAGATCCCACAGATTCACTGGGATGAGGTTGGCGGTCTAAAGGAGATTAAACAGGAGCTGATGGAATCAGTTGAATGGCCCCTCAAGAAACCTGAGGTCTTCACTAAAATGGGCATCAAGCCACCAAGAGGAGTACTGTTGTACGGTCCACCAGGCTGTGGCAAGACACTTCTAGCAAGGGCCGTAGCAACCGAGAGCGAAGCCAATTTCATTTCAATAAAGGGCCCCGAGATATTCTCCAAATGGGTTGGAGAATCCGAAAAGGCTATTCGCGAAGTTTTCAGGAAGGGACGAACTGCAGCGCCGGCGATAATATTCTTCGACGAACTTGACTCAATAGTTCCAAGACGCGGCTTGGGATACGCAGACTCGGGAGCCAGCGAGCGAGTCATCAGCCAACTCCTCACCGAAATCGACGGCATAGAAAGTCTTCAGAACGTACTCGTAATCGCTGCCACAAACCGCCCCGACATCTTGGACCCAGCCGTCCTGAGACCTGGCAGGTTCGACAGGATGATCTACGTACCATCACCAGACCTCGATTCACTAAAGGAAATATTCAAGATTCATACTCACACGATGCCTCTCTCCACAGACGTAGACGTAGAAGAGCTCGCGCGCAAAGCGCAAGGATATTCGGGCGCGGACGTTGAAGCGATCTGTCGCGAAGCTGCAATTGATGCACTACGAACGGACATTGATTCAACAGAAGTGACCTTGCGCGACTTCAACAAAGCAATGGAACGAGTTGCCCCCAGCATAACCGCTGAAGACGATGCTTGGTATCAGAAATTCTCAAAGAGGCTTAGGCGAGAGCGGGCCGCGGCCATCACCCCAGTTGCATAGATTACGGAACCAGCGGTGCTTTTGTCGTTGAGCAGAATATGGGGGCCCAAACCCCTCCAAACTACAGTACTAGATGTCATAGACCGCAAAGGCCCCCTCACTGACGATGAGCTACTGAAAGAGATCCGCAACGGTAAGGAAGATCTCAGTTTCAGAGAACTCAATGGGATTCTCATGAAACTTGAGGTTAACGGATTGGTGAGAGTCTCCCGTCAGATGAAGGGCAAACGACGCGTTGAACTCGTCGAGCAACACACGCAGAAATAGAGCGGAGCACCCAAGTTTCTATCATCACCTTCATTGTCTGGGATCAGCCGGGTCTGCGAATGACGCGTCATGGTGCCTGAGCTGGTGGATATTGCCGTCGTGGGATGCGGAGTCAGCGGAGCGACAGTTGCTCTCACAGCCGCCAAGCATGGCACCTCGGTCGCCGTCTTCGAAGAGCACCCAGACGTAGGTGAGCCCTCTCACTGTTCGGGCCACGTGGGCATCCTAGCTTTCAAGCAATATGCACCCAGCACACCGAAGGCGATCATTGAAAACGAAATCAAGGGCGCCACGCTTTATTCTCCAAATGGGAAGTCGCTTAGTCTACGACGACCGGAACCTGTCACATGGGTGCTGAACAGGGCCAAGTTCGACCGACATCTCGCCACCCTCGCAGTCAAGAATGGCGCTACAGTTCACACAAGTTCTCGAGTAGAAGGTGTCAAGAGATTCGAGAACGGACTTTTCCACATCAAAGTGGGAGGATCCAAGACGAGAAGTGTTCACTGCAAGATTTTGATTGATGCCGCTGGATGTGGAGGGTCGGTGGCGAAATATGTGGCGCTTCCGCTTCAAAACTATGGCATTGTAGTAAATTCTGCTCAGTGCAATGTAGAGAATCTCACCGATGTCGATGAGAACCTGGTCGAACTCTACTTTGGCCAAGGCTACGCCCCAGGATTCTTTGGCTGGATAATTCCAAGGTGCGATGGCACGGCGAAGATAGGGATAGCCGCTGGAGCTCGAGCAAATGTCCGTGAGTGCTTCGAACGCTTCGTAAACAGGCACCCGGTAGTTTCCTCAAAGCTCAGGCATGCCAAAATGCTCACGGCTCCCCGATACCATCCGATACCAGTGGGCGGCGCATCGCAGCGAACATTCACAGACGGCATCATGTCGGTCGGTGATGCAGCATCTCAGGTCAAACCGACAACCGGCGGAGGAATCGTGTTCGGGTTGATTTGCGGGAGAATAGCGGGAGAAACTGCCGCAACGGCCGTTCGAATAGGGGATACATCTGCCGATCGTTTGTCGTCTTACGAGAAGAAATGGCGCCATCTGATAGGATTCGACCTGGCAGCCATGTCGTGGCTAAGACGTATGCTCTACCAATTGCCCGATCGATACCTGGACCGGATTTTCACTATTTCTCATGAGCTGAAAACTGATGAAATCCTCAGCAGTACAGCCGATATCGATTTCCAGGGAAGAACCCTACTATCACTGGCTCGCGATCCGAGACTGCTCGTCACTCTATTGTCAACATCCGTTCTCTCTGCTCCCTCTCTGCTAAGGCTCGGAGCTGGCAGTTCACGCCAGCCCTGATTGCTCACGGGCTTTTGCTTAATTCTTTGACAGCGTTGGACAATGCTGGAATTACCTGGTAGAGGTCGCCTACGACGCAGTAGTCGCTGTATTCGAATATTGGAGCCTTCGGGTCGTTGTTTATTGCAACGATGATCTTGCTACCCCTTATGCCGGTCAAGTGTTGAATTTGCCCTGAAATTCCACAGGCGAAATACACTTTCGGGTTCACCTTCTGACCTGAAAGGCCGATGTATTGTTCCACTGGTAGCCAGTGGAGGTCCTCGGCTATGGGTCTTGAGCAGCCCACTGCTCCCCCCACCGTCTGTGCGAACTGCTCAATGACTCCCAAATCTTCTTTCTTTCTCAGACCACGTCCGAAAGAAACTATGATTGAGGCATCCCCCACCTTGACACCTTTTGCAGTCTTCGGTTTGGTCTCCAGAATTCTGGTGGTTGAGGGTTTGATCTTCGGTTCAACCTTCACAATCTCACCCTTCCTCGAAGGATCCGCTGGAATTGGAGAGAAGAGGCCTTTTGCGATTGTGGCGATCTGAGGCTTCGACCTCGAAATATGTGTCTCAACCAGGTTACCGCCGTAGGTTATTCTTTCCATGAGGACGGATTTCTTCTCAGTGTCAAGCTCCAATCGAGAAGTCTCAGTGACACATCCTGTTTTCAGCCGTTCTGCAAGTCGAGGAGCGAGTTCCAATCCGTTTCTGGTGGAGCCGATCAGAAGAACGTCTGGCTTATGCTCATTCACCAGAGCGGCGAGTGCGTCAGTGTAGCAGTCGACCTGAAAAGTGGCTAGTGCGGGGTCGCTGATCACGAAAACTCTGTCCGCACCGTGCTGCAGGAATTCTTGCCCCTCCGAATTCGAGTTGATTGAGATCGCCGTCAGTTGTGTTGCCAGCTGGTCTGCCAGAGTTCTTCCTTTGCCCAGCAGCTCGAAGGCTAGTGCTGGTAGCTCTGAAAACACCCAGACTCCCTCATTCTCCTGAGACATATCTAGCTCGCCTTCAGCGCTCCCTCTTGCAGGAGTGCCTTCACAAGTTTGGGAGTGATTTCAGTGACTTCTCCCTGGAGCATGATGCGCTTTCTGTCTCCAACTGAGACCGTACTTCGCAAAACTTCTATCGAGGCTCCGTTAGAGCCTACCTGTTCCTTGCTGAGACCGAGATCTGCAGCGGTCCATGTTTTCGTTGGTTTTTTTGATGCGCCCATGATGGCCATTAATGTGGGGAGCCTCGGTTCATTGATCTCCCTTGTGACAGTGATCAAACATGGGAGTTTGCTTTCTACGACTTGACGGTCGTTTTCAAGATCCCGTTCGGCGACTACTTTTGATCCTTCTAAGGTAATCTTGCTGGCATAGGTAATTTGAGGGAGGTTGCAGATTTCTGCAAGTCTTGGACCCACTTGGAATGCGAATAGGTCCTCAGAATAATTGCCGCACAGTACGAGATCGAAGGCAGTTATCTTTGTGATTGCGGCTGCAAGAACGTTTGCGGTAGCGTGGGCGTCGGACCCCTCGAACAATGGATCTGTCAGAAGGCACGCTTCGTCGGCACCCATCGCCAGAGCCTCCCTTAGCGCCTCCTTGGCTTCGGGTGGCCCCATGCTTATCGCTGTAATCTTGCCCCCCTGCTTCTCCTTGATCCTGACTGCTTCTTCGACCGCGTTCTTGTCGGTCTCGCTGATGACTCTGGCAACACCCTGCGTGACAAGGGTCTTCGTGGAACGGTCGACTCTCAGGTCAGCGCTCTGAAATACTTGCTTCACGAGTACTATGATGTTCACCATGCATCGTCACGAAACTCAATTTGTCTGAACAGCCTTGAAGGTTATTAAAAGTACGACGATTCCAACGGCCGTTTTTCCTCACAAGAAACTGGATTTTGAGAAACGCAGAAGTGCAGAGTTAAGGGAGGACTAATATACGGTAGCCATCTACTCGCGGTCGATCCTCAGATGCAACTGGCAATCGAGGAGCATTAGGATCGGGAGCCAGATACCTCTTGTTGGAGATTCCCTCATTCGTCGCCGGTCTCCTCGCTTTCACCTTCGTCTTCGTGCTAATGGGAATCATGTTCTTCGTCCTCAGAGAGGACAGAGACAGAACGATGCCATTGCTGGATACTGTTGGACCTTTCGACGTTGCGAAATCTGAGGGTACGCCCGAACGATCCGACGCGCCATTCCTAGCTATCATAACTCTTGTCGTCACAGAGCTAATTGTGGACGCTTTGATAGTCGTGAATGCCCTTCAAGGGGCGGGATCATTCCTGATCGGGACAATGTTTGCGATCGCCACGTTCCTCGCAGCAGCTATCTTGGCAGTTTACAGGAGCAGTTTCATGAACGACGCCTTCGTGAGAAAACCACGACTGGAAAGAATCGCTGCTCGCCTTTCTGAAGAAACTGACAGGAGTGAGAGTCATGGGTGAGCAGGCCGCGCCCGAACCTAAGAAGAGATCATGGCTACGAATGGATAGACGGCAATTTGTTAAAGCGTTAGTCTCACTGGGGGTTCTAGGAACCGTCGCCTCATTCTTTTCACTTCTAAGCTCACTGCTGCCCAGCTCGAGTGGCAACCAAGGTCCGGCTGACAATATTCTCAAGTACGGTCCAGAGAAGGGGACTTGGTACTCTGACAAATCCGGATCTGAAGTGAAGCTGGAGGATTTCGATCAGGTCGGGAAAGGAGCGAGCGTGCTCTGGGGAGGAAGCATACCTGCAATCATCATCCGTGTTGATGAAAACAAACTTCGAGGCACAACCGCGACTAATGGGCTGCTCGCTTTCGCGAGCGCTTGCACTCATCTCTGCTGCATAGCCACCTGGCACCTGGACCGACCGAACGATGACGTCCTCTACTGCAGGTGCCACGATGGCATCTTCGACCCCTACGACATTGTAAAGGACGTAATGCCAAACGGGACCGAATATCTTGGAGCAAAGGTGATCAGCGGACCACCGCCAAGAGCTGCACCGCTGGTCCCTCTTGAGGTCAAAGACGGAAAGATAACCGCAGCCAAGCCGAATCTGGATACCTACTCTTATTGTGAGTGAGCCTCCCTTTGACTACAAGGACTGAGAGAATTTACGAATGGGTTGAGAAGCGTTTTCTTGTTTCTCCACTTATTGCGAAAGCTCAGAGAACAATCAACTTCGCTCTGCCTAGCACTTTGACACGCCAGAACAGGTCAAGAATCATCTGGTTAACTTACCCATACTACTACGCGGGTGCTATCACAGCGTTCCTTGCGATTCTGCAGGGGATTACTGGGCTCATTCTCGCGTTTAACTATGTTCCTTCCGGAGTTGGAGATCCCGGAACGGCTACCCCGGCATATTTGAGCGTTCAGAGTATTATGAAAAGTGTTGCGCTGGGGGCGCTGGTAAGGGGAGTGCACCAGTGGGGAGCTAATCTTCTGATCGCGGCTTTGGTGATTCACGCATTCTGGGCGTTCTTTCGTAACCCCTACAGGATCGGACGTGAGGTCACCTGGTTCTTGGGGGTGTTTGGTTTGGGTTTGGCGCTCGCATATTCGTTCACTGGATATCTTCTTCCTTGGGATCAACTGGGCTACTGGGCGGCAACGATCAGCGTCCAGATAATTAGAGCTGTTCCGCTCCTCGGAGATTTTCTCGCACAGCTCCTTCTGGGTGGAACTGGCTTGTCTCCGACTACTCTAACGAGAATTTACTTCTACCACGTGAGTCTACTGCCCGTCTTGGCGCTGGTGATGGTAGGAGGTCATATGCTTTTGGTCATTCTCCAAGGAGTTTCCGAACCTGAAGAGGCTTGGAAGACTAAGGCCGAAAAACAGGTCGCTCCCCTCTTTGGTCAATTCTTTCCCCAGCAGATTACCCCAGTCTTGATCATCGTACTGGTCACGGTCGGAATGGTCATTCTCCTAGGAACATATGCCGCCCAAGTTCCGGGCGACCCGGCAAACAAGTTTCTGACGCCACAGTTCATAGTTCCAGAGTGGTACTTCCTGTGGGTGTATGGGCTCCTCAAATGGGTGGGGTGGCTATATGACCTTGTGAAGTTCGTCCCTCCGGCTGCAGTGTTTGGTGTGGACCTGCTGAGTTCGAAGGTTGTTGGAATACTGGCGGCAGCTCTGCTGTTCCTTGCCGTTCTACTGCTCCCCTTAATTGATCGCGGTAAAGAAGTACGTGCGCTTCGTAGGCCACTGAAGACTGCCACGGGAGTGTGGGCGATCGGTTTTCTGGCAACCCTAACGCTATACGCTCTAAATGAGATTCTATCAGCAGATCTCGCGATCCAAATTGACAGAATGAACCTAATTCTCGGATCAATCGTCATTGTAGTGCCAGTGATCGCTGCAGCGCCCTTCTACCTAATGCTTCGTCGACGTGCGAAGAAAGAGGGCCCGTAGAAATGGATCTCATCAGAGACATCTTCCAGTTCGTTTCTGTCCCATTCATAATCGCCTGGTGTGTAATGGCGGTAATCTCTGCGTACCTGTTCCTGTGGGGCATTAGAAAACACGTACGGGCCTGGAAGCAGGGAAGGCCCGAGAAGATTACCGGCACTAGCTTCGCGAGATTGATGAGATTCGTCTCAATAGGATTGGCACAGTCGAAAGTCCTCAACAAGAAATTCAACGGAATCACTCACGTACTCATCTCGATAATCGGTTTCCTGCTTCTTCTGGGAATGTTCTTGCCCATCCTTGAGGCGATTGTGGGTTATCTTGCTCTGCTCTTCGGAGCAGGCCTAGTTTTGCTCGAATACAAACGCCTCAGGCCAAGCGGACAGAGGCTTGAGACTGCGTGGGAAGACGCCTACGTGTACGGAGTAATAGTGGCGATGGCTGTTTCTGGGTTTCTGATGATGGGTGTCGATACTTGGGCTTGGGATTCGCCGGTCGGGAGCGTGCTCTCTCCACTTTTTCTAACGCTAGGGCCGAAAGCGCTTGTACAAATCTACCCGAGCCTTTGGCTGCTTCATTCCGCACTGGTATTCTCGCTCATCGCCTACGTCCCTAACTCACGCCTCATACATCTGGTCACCTCCCCCCTGAACATTTGCTACAATCCGATTACCGTGAAAGGTGCACTTTCAACTCCCTTTGATCTCAAGCAGATGATGGAAACTGGAAACTTTGATGTCAAAGTCGGAGCGGCAGGGATCAACGACTTTACGTGGCGCCAGAAGCTTAGCTTTGACGCCTGCACCCTCTGTGTTCGTTGCACGGATAGTTGCCCTGCTAATGCCTCCGGAACTAAACTCTCGCCGATGCATCTCATGCTCAAGCTGAAGAACTACGAACTGTCGAGCGATGGTGGTCGTCAGCTGCACGGAGATGTAGTCGATCCAGAAGAGTTGTGGGCCTGCACCACATGTCGAGCATGCGTACAGGAATGCCCGGTTCTAATTCAGCATGTCGAAGCGATCGTCGATATGCGAAGACACCTGATGGCTGAGGGAAAGGTGGACCGCAAGAAGAGAGATCTTATCACATCGCTCTCTACGGTCGGCAACCCCTACGGACTTCCCACCGCGGACCGGATGAAATGGGCGGAGGGACTGGAGGTCAAGTTGTGGGGCCAAGAACCCGACCAGGAATTTCTATACTGGGTGGGGTGCGCTGGGGCATACGACATGAGGAACCAGACAGTCTCCCGGTCCCTTGTGAAGATTATGAACGCGGCGGGAGTGAAATTCGGTGTTCTAGGGAACGAGGAAAGATGCAACTGCGAGGTTGCACGCAGGGTCGGTGAGGAAGGAAGATTCCAGCAGGCAGCTATGGAACTGATTGAAATGATGAACAAGCGCGGCGTGAAGAAGATTGTAACCCAATGCCCACACTGCTTCAACACATTCAAGAATGAGTACCCCACGTTCGGAGCGGATTTTGAAGTCTTGCACCACACCCAACTGATCGCGAAACTGATACGCGACGGAAAGCTGAAGCTCAAGGATGGGGAAGCGAAAATTATTGCGTTCCACGACCCATGCTACCTCGGCAGGTACAACGACGAATATGACGCTCCCAGGGAAGCCATTCGAACAGTCTCCGCTGGAAAACTGGTTGAGTTGCCTAGGTACCGCACGAAAAGCTTCTGCTGCGGTGGGGGAGGAGGAAACGCATGGTACTCGGTCGATGCCAAGAAGAAGACTGGTGTGATAAGGATCGAGGAAGCCCAGCAGATGGGCCCCAGCATTCTCGCCGCGGCCTGTCCATACTGCATCTCAATGTTGGAAGACGCCTCCAAGGCTATGGGGACCTCAGAGAGCATGCCAATAAAAGACGTGGCTGAGTTGGTGGCTGCGGCATTACAGTAGTCAGAATCAAAGAGATTCAGTTGAGTTGAAGACCCTCAAAATAGTTCAATACGGCCTTGGACCAATCGGCCTTGGAATAGTCGAAGTTCTCCTAACCCGACCATCAGTGCAACTAGTCGGGGCAATCGACATTGACAAGAACAAAGTTGGCAAAGACGTGGGCCAGTTCCTTCAGAACCCACGAGAAATCAATGTAACAATCAGCGACAATCCCAAAGATGTCCTCGAACACGCTGCACCCGACATCGTCACACACGCAACCTCCTCTTACATGGAGAAGATCTACTCTCAAATCGATGAAATCGTAAATTACAATGTGAGCACGGTCTCGACAGCGGAGGAATTGTCCTACCCATTCGTAAAGCACCCGGATTTGGCGAGAAAGCTCAATGAACACGCTAGAGCGAAGAAAGTCGTTATCCTTGGAACGGGCGTGAATCCTGGCTTTCTACTCGACACGCTTGCTGTGGCTCTCAGCGGTGTCTGCCAAAAGGTGAACTCAATTTGCGCTGAGCGAGTGGTGAACGCTTCGGAACGTAGGCTTCCGCTTCAAAAGAAAATAGGGGCCGGCTTATCCACGCAAGAGTTCGCGAGAAAAGTTGCTGAAGGAACCATAAAACACGTTGGACTGCCCGAATCTGTGGGGCTGATCGCCTTGGCCATGGGGTGGAAGTTGAACGAGATACAAGAACGGATTACTCCAGTTATTGCTGAAACGGCGGTGGAGAGCGAGTTCATCAAAGTTCCAGCTGGCGCTGTCGCTGGTGTGCGTCAAGTTGCCAAAGGAATTCTAGGAGGGCATGAGTTAGTTGTGTTGGACTTGAGAATGTGTCTGGGCGCCCAGAATCCGCATGACTCGATTCTAATTGACGGTGTTCCGCCAGTGGATATGATGATACGAGGTGGAGTTCAAGGCGACAGAGCTACTCCCGCAATTGTCGCGAACACGCTTGCGAAAATCGAACGCCTAGAACCGGGACTAAGAACGATGCTTGACCTGCCACCAATCTCTCCAATCCTAGGCCCCAGCGAAGACAACCGGTCCGTTATGCTAAGCCTCTAGTCTAATCTCGCAGAACGGTCTCTTGCTAGTGTTTCTCCTTTACGTACCGTTCGATGGTTGAGACTAGACGGTTGATGTCATCATCAGCGTGCGAGTAGCTTATGGCGGCATGCAACGTTTCTGGTGTCAGCATCAATATGCCGTTCTCCAGTAGGTCACTGAACATTCTCTTGGATAGATCGAGATTGGTAAAGGCGAGGTTTTTCGCGTCTTTGAGGGGTTTCGTGCGTGTTGTGTGGATGGAGAAGAGCGACCCCAACCCAGTGGTCTGTGCTTCGAATTGGTTCTCTTCGAAGATCGCGTTCAAGCTCTCTCTCGCCTTGTTTCCCAGTTCGTCAACATGCTCGTATACTGGAGAATGCTCTAGGACGTTTATGGTGGCCAGACCTGCGGTCAAGGTTATCGCGTTACCCGCAAATGTTCCACCGTGATAGGCGTAATCCAAACCTGAGTATTTTGTGTGGTCCATTCGCTCCATTACTTCTCTTTGACCACAGACAGCGCCGATTGGCAAACCGCCTCCGATAATCTTGCCCAGCACAGTCACGTTCGGTTTCACGTTATAGTACTGCTGTGCTCCACCCAGGCCCAATCTGAATCCCGTAATGACTTCGTCAAAAATCAGCAGGGCGCCTGTGCTATCACAGTACTCTCGTAATCCCTTCAAGAATTCTTTGTCTGCAGGTATCATGCCCCCCGCTCCCAGAACTGGCTCAAGAATAACACACGCCAGATCCTGACGTTTGACTCGATCCAGGAAGCCTGTTAGGTTATTGTAAGGAACAACGATCGTGTCCTCCTGAGAGCCTTCGGTAATTCCCCCGGAAAGTGGTTTGTCAAAAGGGGGTTTCACCGCAATATGCAGAGGGTCATAGGCCCCATGCCAGCATCCCTCAAATTTTGCAATCTTCTTTCGTTTGGTGAACGTTCTGGCTAAACGAATCGCGTACAAGTTTGCTTCGCTTCCCGAGCTTGAGAAGCGAACAAGCTCTGCGTTTGGCACGTGCCTGGTTATCGTTTCTGAGAGAGTTATCTCCAGTTCGTGAACAAGCCCGTAATGCCAACCCTTCTCCGCTTGGGTCTTGATGGCTTGTGTCACGCTTGGATAGGTATGGCCGAGAATCATGGCGAAGTGCGTGCACCAGTAGTCGGTATACCTATTGCCGTCTAGATCAATCAGTGTGGCTCCTTTCGCCTCTTTGACGAAGAACGGGTACGGGTCAAAGTGGCGATTTCGATAAGAGACACCTTCAGGCTCAACCTTCCTCGCACGCTCGTACATTTCGCGTGATTTCATTGTGCGCCTAATGTACTGACTGTCCCTAGAGCCCGTCTCACCCATCTTCGTGTCTCTGCCTTCGCATTAGCTTGCCTAGACCTTGTAATAACCATGCGGCGCAGGTGACACAAGTTGGCAAGGATAATAATGAAATCTCAAAATTAAAAGAGCCCAAATTCTCTGACTTGATCGTACATGCAGATTGCATCTATGAATATCAGATGTTCCTACTGCGGCCAGACTATACCTCGTGAGAGCGATTACTGTCCTGCTTGTCAACGCAAGTTTCTGTTTAAGGGGCTTGGACTCTAAGTCACGACGGCAATCGCGCTCATAGCTGCCCGTGAAATGGAAAAGAGTGCCTTCTCGTTCCAATCCTATTCAAGCAGGTTCCTAGGGCATTCTGCGGTGGAAACGGTGCAGGATTGCGCACGTAGTATGGAATTTTAGCTATTCTTTGGCAGGCACCGTGACCTCTTTCTGCTCTTCCAGATAGCCCAACGCGTCCAATGCAGCCCGGCAGCCTTCACCGGCGGCGGTGGCAGCTTGACGATACTTGTAATCATGTACATCTCCAGCTACGAAGACGCCTTCGACACTGGTTTGAGTTCCGCTTCTCGAAACGACGTAGCCTCTCTGGTCAAGTTCGATTTGTCCTCCGAATGCGCTTGTGTTGGGTTGGTGTCCGATGGCGACGAATACGCCATCGCAGGGAATCACTGAGACTTCATCCGTCTTTACGTTTCGAACTCTCACACCTTCCACTTTTCCCTCGCCAGTTATCTCCTCGACTACAGAATTCCAAAGGAACTTGATCTTCGGGTGTGCCATTGCTCTGTTTTGCATGATCTTGCTGGCTCGAAGCGTGTCCCGCCTGTGAATTACGGTTACTTGGGTTGCATACTTTGTTAGGAAGAGAGCTTCCTCCAGCGCGGTGTCTCCTCCTCCAACAACCACAACTCGTCTTTCTCTGAAGAAGTATCCGTCGCACGTTGCACAACTCGAAACTCCACGGCCCCGCAGCTTTTCCTCAGATGGCAGTCCCAACCATTTCGCGGATGATCCAGTGGCCACGATCACGGCTTTCGCCGTGTGCACTTTTCCGCCCGCGACTAGTTTGAAGGGTCGGTGTTCAAAATCGACCGAGTTAACATCTTCGTCAATTATCTCAGCGCCAAATCGCTCTGCTTGCTTACGCATTTCTTGCATTAGGTCTGCTCCTTGAATGCCGTTTGAGAAACCTGGAAAGTTCTCAACCTCGCTGGTGAGCATTAACTGGCCGCCTGAAACGCTGCCCGAGAGAACAAGTGTCTTGACCAGGGCTCGTCCCGCGTAAATAGCGGCCGTCAAACCTGCTGGTCCGGATCCTATGATTGCAATATCGTATTCATCCATTTGCGTCCTAAGCTCCCTCTATCCGATCAATAATAAGTGCCACCCTTAAACTATCGAACAGCAAAGAACTGTTATGATCTCGAGTTTATGACTTAGGGTTCTTTGTAGTACTTTCCTTGCCTTGTAACTCGAGTTGGTTTTCCGATGAATATGACAACAGTATTGGAGAGCCTATTGAAGAATCTCTGTCTATTCTGTCTGCAGGGTCTGTAGATCCATCCGATTAGGCAGTCGAATGGGAGTAGAAGAGATTTGCCAACACTCTGAACTGCGGATGCCTTCAAGTTGATGCCTTCCCCATTGGAATTGACCAAACGCAAGTTGACCAACAACTGTCCAATGGACCTGCCAAAATACCATTCAGAAAGTGTCCAGTATAGGAAGAAGACGAGGATGGAGAGTGGGGACCATATGGAGATTTGGAGTCCTGGCAAGCTTGGCAGAAGCTGTGACGGAACCAGTGTGGTCTCTAACGGTTCAATGTTGAAGTACGCTAGAAGCACGTTAATAATCACGTAGTCCACAAGCCACGCGATGAAGCGCCGGCCCCAATTTGCAAGCACTATCTGCCCGGACTTTGATTTAGCGTGCTTCACGTTGAATCATCATTCGTCCGGGCCGGAGGTCTAATTCTTGCTAGGTTTCGGCGTGGCTCATTTTCGACTGCGAAGGGTGCGGCCGCCCATGACCATGGCCATGACGGCCTTCTGCACGTGTAGCCGGTTCTCGGCTTGCTCGAAGTACAGTGAGTACTTCTCATTATCGATCACCTCATCGGTGACCTCCTGTCCGCGATCGGCTGGCCCGCAGTGCAGGTATTTGCCGTTGTTTGTTAAATCCATCAGTTCCTGTGTGCAAATCCAGTCTTTGAATTTGTCCTGATATTCTGTGGCGCCGGCCTTGTTCAATGAAGGGCTGTGTGGTGGAAAGTAGTTCTTCGGAGACCATGCTTTTGGATAGACGAGGTCGGCTCCATCGAAGGCTGCTTTCATGTCATTTGCGACAGTGAATTTTCCACCGTACCTATCCGCGTTCGCCTTCGCAGCATCCAAGATAACATCCTCAAGTTCGAAACCAGGTGGATGCGCAAGGACTACGCTCATCCCTAGCTGTGTGCCGATCAGGATTTCACTTTGTGGAACAGCGAGGGGTTTGAGGCCCCCCGAGTATGCGTAGGATACAACCAGTTTCTTGCCCTGCAGTTTTGGAATGGCATTTCTCATGGCCTGTGCATCCGCTAGGGCTTGGAATGGATGGCACATGTCGTCTTCCATATTCAAGACTGGAATGGTGCTGTGCTTAGCGAATTCTCTAACAACCTTATGCCCACGTCCGATGTTCCATTTCGCTGCGTCGCCGTAAATTCTGATCGCTATGGCATCGCCATACCTGCTGAGGACTCTGGCCACATCGGAGATAGCCTCGGTCTGATAGGCGATCATATCTTCGGGAAGAGCGGGAGTGTAAACATCCTGTGGGCTCAGAAAGTGGGCGTGTCCGCCCAGTTGATACATGCCAGCTTCGAAGGAATTTCTAGTTCTTAACGACCTGTTGTAGAACATCATGAAGAGGGTTTGCCCCGGCAGGTAATGGTGCGGTTTGCGTGAACGAAACATTTTCCTGAGAACGTCTGCAGCGTCGAGCACTTTCTTGATTTCGCCTTGTGAGAAGTCATTCGTATCGAGGAAATCCTTTCCATTCCAGATTCCAACGAAGGAAGCCAACATCATCATCCCAATGAGCTCCGAGAGCGGTCGCGATTTGAATTAAGCTTTTGGCACGACAACATGTGTTCCAGTCTTTCCGTCGAGTGCTTCTGTCAGGCTTCCGAGATCTGCGATTATGGCACGTTCACCACCGCTTTCGACGAATCTTATGGCGGCCTGCACCTTTGGTGCCATGCTACCTTCCTTAAACTGGCCTTCCTGCAGGTAATTGCTCAGCCGACCAGAAGTTATCTCCTTGATCATCTCTTGCTTCGAAGTTCCATAATTGATGTAGACGCCTGCGACGTCTGTCAGAATGATGAGAAGGTTCGCTCCAATCAGCGTCGCTACTCGTTGGGATGCTAGGTCTTTGTCTATTACAGCTTCGACACCCGCGGCCTGAGCGTCCTCCTCGATTATTGGAATTCCTCCACCGCCACAGGCTACGACTATGAACCCCGAGTCCACGAGCGCCCTAATTGCCAAACGTTCAGCGATTATCTTCGGATCGGGTGATGGAACCATGCGCCTGTACCCGCGACCGGCATCCTCCTTCACCACCAAATCCGGTCTCTGTTGCAATACCTTGACCGTTTCTTCTTTCGAGTAGAATGGCCCGATTGGTTTGGTCGGGTGTTGGAAGGCCGAATCGTGTTTGTCGACGATTACCCTGGTTATGATGGTCACAACGTACTTGTCGATTCCACGAGTCTTCAGCTCATTCCTAAGCGCCTGTTGAATCATGTATCCGATGAATCCCTGGGTCTCCGCCCCACAGGCGTCCAGAGGAAACGGTGGGACGATGCTCTTGGCGGCCTCGTGTCTGATGAGCGTTGCACCGACCTGCGGACCATTACCATGGGTCAGCACTATCTTATAGCCGCGGACAACTAGATCAGCGATCTTGCTCACGGTTGTTTTCACATTCTCGTATTGCTCATTAAACGACCCCTTCTGGCCTCGTTTGAGCACAGCGTTTCCGCCGAGAGCGATTACGATGATCTTCTCAACCAACAGCCAACACCCCCACAATAATACAGATGTACGGCCATCGAATTGAGTGCGGAGGGTTTCATAATGATTCCCATTGGAGAAACCATAATTAGCGCACTCAATTCTCCAACGATGAGGAAGCGGGGTCCTAGCGAATGTCGAAGGTAGACCTGGCGGGTAAGGATCTGATCACCACCCAAGATTGGTCCATTGAAGAGTTGAAGGCCACGCTCAAGCTTGCACGAGAACTCAAGACAAAATATAAGCGCGGCCGAATTGCTCCTACCTTGCGAAATAAGACTTTCTTCATGCTCTTCTACGCCTCTTCAACCAGAACTAGGGCGGCTTTCGAGGCCGGCATGACATACCTCGGTGGACATGCACAGTACATTGACGTTTCCACGACGCGCCTTGGCGCGGGGGAAGCGGTGAAGGATGTGGCCAAGATGTACGAAAAATATGGCCATGGACTTGGCATTAGAATTCTTGATTCGGCTATCGATTATGTCTATGGTGCAGGTGTCTCTGTTGTCCGGGAGTACGCGAAATATTCTGAGATTCCGGTCATAAACATGGCCTGCTGCACCTACCACCCGACCCAGGGACTCGCGGATCTCATGACCGTTCAAGAAAGACTCGGAAGGGTCAGAGGAAAGAAGTACGTGATCATGTGGGGCTACTCCAAAGGCTTCCGAGGCCGATGTAGCATTCAGGAAGAAGCGTTGATCATGTCAAGATTCGGAATGGACGTAACCCTAGCCCATCCACCAGGATTCGAAATAGACCCCAAGATCATTGCAACATCGAAGGCAAACGCTGAGGCAGCAGGCGGCGAATTTCAAATTTCAAACGATCCTAACGCAGCAATCGAAGGCGCCCAGGCAGTATTCCCTCGGAACTGGGCTTCAGAAGGTCTGCTTGAGGTAGGCGCGAGTAGATTTGGCAAAGAACGGGAGCAGGAATTGCACGAAAAATACCGCGATTGGACATTCACACGACAGCATCTGGACAGGATGGACAAGAAGGCAATCGTGACACATGTGCTGCCCGTCCTTCGGGGTGAAGAAGCAACAGACGAGGTTCTGGACGGCCCCCACTCGGTCATATACCCCCAGGCTGAAAACGGAATGTACACAAAAATGGCAGTACTTGCCATGACGATGACCAGCAGAAAAACGGCAGCCTAAACTTCTACCAGTCCGACCAGCAAACACGAAGCTGCAAAAGCGGGGTTAGATTCCGTTGCCCGCACCAGCTATATCGTCACCAAATCAAGGTCTGAGCGACGGTTCATGCTCTATCGAGAAAGCATTTCCATTGTTCTCATCGATTGAAGTAACGTTCAAGTGTCGGGCTTGACACTGCTTGGTTGTTGAATGAACATGGTTGTAGACATTAAGGTGAAGGAGGTTCCAAGTTACACCGTAGCGTCGTTGATTCACTATGGACCTCACAACCCAAACATGTTCCGAACCGAATTCAATAGTTTGGCAAAATGGGCCAAGAAGAACCAGCTGCAAACAGGGAAATGGATCATGCGATGGCTCGACGAGCCAGAAAGTAAACCTACTGGTAAGATCCGTTCTGAGGCATGTTTAGAGATCAAAGGAAAGGCAAGAACGGAAGGTAAGATAAGGATCAAGAAGTTCCCCAAGCATACTGTCCTTAGCGTGGTTTTTGATCCAGAGAAGGTCTCTCCGCGTTTAGTTTATTCAGGGATCTATGGATGGTTAAGATATAGTGGCTTCCAAGCTACCGACAGCCCTTCAAGAGAAGTCTATGCAGGAAACCCATGGACAAATCCCCATGCGTGGGCAAACGCTGAAATTCAAGTTTCAGTCAAAAGAAGATAACTCAAAGACCCCGTTAGCGAATCGTTTGCTTTTGTGCGTCAGACACAAAATCAACGAGAACTACGGATTCAATTTCAGTTGCCCACACCCACTATTACTCCTGCAGAATCCGCTAGTAATATTCTCGATCAGAACGTCGGCAAGTTGTTAAATGTAAGACGAAGTAGCTTAAATTGAATTGGAATGACCTACGGTCGAATGTTATGGTATGTAATTGTCGGCTTAGTTCTACTCATCGCGATTTCGGCTGGAATCGCGTCACTTAGCTATCTCGTAGCAGGCCAATATACCCAGTTCTACGTGTATTTGCTGCTGACCATGTTTTGCCTCACTTTCTTCATAAGCTCGAAACCCTGGTTAAGCACTTATCATTCGTCAGGCATCTCGACCGCACAAGCATGTCCTCGTTGCGGATATTCCAATTCAAGCGGTAGCACCTACTGCATGCAGTGTGGCGTAGTTTTGCGAACGAGCGCCGGAGCGATTGTTTGCAGTTCGTGTCATCGTGAGATTCAGATTGGTTGGCGCTTTTGCCATTTTTGCGGGAATCACTTGCCAACAAGTGAAGGGGCTACAATTCCACAGCCCCCTCAGTAACCCCGGAGCATACTCCAGCACGATTGGTTCGTCAACAGTCGTTTCAGTTCTATGTGTGGTGCGCACCACCGGGACCTGCGCGCTCGAACTGCCTGCAACACACAGATGTAAGGCACAATAGTGTAGGTTATGGCTCTCACGCCTTAAGATCAAGTTCAATCTGCTTGGCGAGAGAGTTGTTTGGTCAAGACGACTCCTTCGGATGAGATTGTGGAGACAACAAGATTCGCGGTCTTTCAGGCGTTACGAACGATGTCTCGTGGATTACGACGGTGAAATTGAATGAAATTCCTAGTACGTTTGCATATGCCAACGGAACACGGAAACAGGATGCTACAAGACCCCAACTTTCCAAAGAAACTAGAAAGCGTCCTTAACCAGATCAAACCTGAAGTAGTCTACTTCGCCAATTGAAGGCGATAGGGGTATCCTCATGATAGTCAACTTACCAAGGGCGGACATGATTGCAGGAATATCGGAACCACTCTGGATGAACTTCAACTGCAAACTAGACTTCGCCCTTAATGGAACTAAGCGACCTTCAGAAAGGACTGCAAAAGAAGTAGACCTCTGGGGGGCTCTGTCCCACCACTCCCTATTTATCTCGGGACTGAATGCCAAGGATTTTCCACATGGGAGCATTATCGCTTGCACCAGCATATCGCGGCACCTAGGCCGTCCCACGGGTCATTATACTGCGGCCTCAGCTCCAAATCGAAGAATGCGTAATGCAGACATCTTGAGAACAATAAGTGTTGTAGAATTGAATCTGCTGACATCAAACGATGGGAGGAAATCGGAAAAGTTCACAGTCAGTTCTTCGAAGGAATCCGCCCCGCCACAACAATGGTTGGGGTAAATAGCCTCGTCAACCCGGAAATGCTAGTGGAAATCGAAGCAGAAGCGATTATTGGATAATTTCCATTTCTCACTTAACGAGTTCAAGTGTCATGCGCACACCACTTAAGCCGCTCAAACTTTGAACTACCTTTGATCCGATCTGATGGCGTCAGGCAGAATCGTGTGCGCACCTAAGAAATTGAACTCATGTCTTGTGGTACAAATGGTGCGTGCAAGCAAACTTGAACTCCCATGAAACTGCATCCGATACATGCATAAAAAGCAATGAAAGAAAAGGAATAGAAGAAGAATAGGCCTAGTTAATCGTACTAGGTCTTCTTGATGGCGCCTTGGATTTGTGACATGACGTTCGGAGGAATCATGGCCATTGCGTGCGCTGTCTTCGCGTGTTCAGTTGCCTGCTTGAGCAGGTCTTCTTTGGTCTCGGCGTTCAACTGGCCACTGCATCCAGGCATCGGACACTTCAACGAGAAACCCATAATAGTTCACCTCACAGGCGTCACAATAGCCGACCCGCAATATAATGGGACCGTTCCGGCGTGTGTGGCATTTGTGGTGTAAGAGGAGAAATTTAAACCAGTAATCCGTTGAATTCAGTCCATGCCTGACATCAGACCCACAAAGACGAAATTATTGTTACCGAGAATGTCGATTGACATTTTCACTTGATACAAAGTCAAACGACAATCTCAATAGCCTCGGAGCATGATTGCGCAACCTGCGAACTGTAACTTATCATTGGAGCATCTGACACAAAGATGAGTTTAATCGGCAAGTCAATCAGACTCGAGAGGATAATGAATCGAAAGACCAAGAGGACTATCATCGTGCCGATGGATCACGGTGTCTCCGTGGGTCCGATCAAGGGCCTCGTCAACCTAAATGAGATGGTTGACAAGGTCGCAGAGGGAGGCGCGAATGCTGTACTCGGGCACAGAGGCCTTCCAATGTACGGCCACCGAAGATACGGTAAAGACATCGGACTGATTCTACATCTCAATGGCAGTTCCTATCTAAGTCCAGACGCGAACAAGAAAGTGCAAGTGATGACGGTCATGGAAGCATTGGTCATGGGTGCGGATGCAGTAAGCGTCCACATAAACATTGGAGCGGATAACGAATCCGATATGCTCATGGCCTTGGGAACGGTTTCCGGAGACTGCATCAAGTTCGGTATGCCTCTAATTGCCATGATGTATCCTCGAGGGAAGAAAGTCAAATCAGAGCATGACCCGGAAGCGGTGAAACTTGCCGCGCGAATCGGTGCCGAACTGGGTGCGGACATAGTCAAAACAAACTACACCGGCGACATTGACAGCTTCAAGGAAGTTGTGAAAGGATGCCCCGCCCCGGTAGTTGTAGCGGGCGGCCCGAAAATGGAAACAAGCAGAGACGTACTACAAATGGTCTGGGAGGCAACCGAGGCGGGAGGAGCGGGAGCCTCAATCGGCAGAAATGTTTTCCAAGCGCCAAACCCAACGAAGATGGTACGAGCGATAGCGCGAGTGGTTCATGAGCAGGCAACTGTGGACGAGGCGATGAAGGAAATAGCGTAAGCATTGCCCCTGCCGACAGTGCTCGATCTCAATTTCACTAATGCCTCGAAGCCTGGAATTATGTTATTCATCAAAAGAGCTCTAGTGATCTCAAATTGATCATAGTAAAGGAAGTTTGGCTGCAATCAGAAACGGAACCTCCGACAGCAACATCAGAGATTGACAACGTAATTGTGAAGGACAAGACCAGGGATGGGAGGAGAGTCGTCAAGCACGATTTCCTAGAGAAACTAAGAAACGATCAGAGCATTATCCCTTGGGTAACCATCAAATCTATGGATGATGTGCAACTCGCGGCAAAAGCGGCAGAGCTAGGCGCAAAAGACATCATCCTATCCGGAAAAGACAATTCCTTCCCTCTTGGAATAGCGCTGGAGAAAGTCATTGCGGAGACTCAGAAATATGGAACGAACTTGCATGCCCGGGTGAGATCATTCGAAGAGATGCTAGCTGCCTCTAGAACACTGGATGTTGGGGTCAGCCTTGTAGTTGACGACCCATCCCTAGGGCGACTCTTCAAGGACTATTTTGCTCCTGTTAAATTCGATCTTGTTGCTGGGCGCGTGAACGCTGTCGATAGGGTGGGCGCCTGCTGGAGATCTTGCATTGACACAGGAGAAATCATGACGATCGGCGAGGGGATGCTTGTGGGCTCAACATCAAGCACCTACTTCCTGGTACACGGAGAGGTCATCGGAACAGAATACACTGGAAAAAGGGAATGGCGTTGCAATGCCGGGCCCGTCTCGAACTATCTCATCGTCGACAAGTCAAGTGGAGGCGAGATCAAAACAAGATATCTAAGCGAACTCAAATGCGGAGCCACAATACTAACAATCGACTGTAACGGCAATGCTAGAAGAGCAGTGGTCAACAGAAACAAGATAGAATATCGCCCCGCGGTCAAGATAACCGCTGGAATTCAAGGGAAAGAGCTACTCAATCTTGCTGCAGGCCGAGAAAAGCATCAATCTCACCCTGAAAGACGGGCACCCCGTCTCTGTATTGGACTGCCTCGGCCAAGACATTCTAATGTATCACACAAAAGGCGGAATGCATTTCGGTACGAAGGTCGAAGAAGGCATCTTCGAATACTGAACCGTTTCCATAGATCCCGAATCTAGGACAAGGGCATGATCACCAGCAGGATACTGAGAAAACCACTTAACTGAAGAATGGGACGAATAGGAGCCGTAGGAATAACAATTCCAGCCTTGGGATGTGTTGCTTTGAGCACCGATTCGAAAAAGATTAAACAAATCTACAGAACTGCCGTTCCGGAATCTTTACCGAATGAAATTAGCGTCGTAATCGGCGAACGCAGAGTCAATTATGAGAAAGTTACGTGGCCGCTTCCGCAACAAGACGGGTCTGTAAGAAACGTAGGCCTTCGTTACGGAACTAATCCTCATCAAAGAGCAGCTCTGTACAAGATCAAAAATCCACTTCTACATTTCATGGGTGATATGCGTATTCTCAAATCTGGCAAAGATGGTCTGTCTGCAACTAACGTGGAAGACGGTTATCGTGCGCTCAAGCTCGCAAGTTATTTTGAGGGCCCAACCGTGGTGGAAATGAAACACACAAATCCGAGTGGGGTGGCCACTAGTGACGAACACCACACGAAATTAGCAGACGTATTCTTGGATTCATGGACAACTGACCCACGATCATCTTACGGCTGCACGCTAGGAACAAACGCCCTCGTTGATGATGAGACAGCAGAACTCATGGTTCAGGAAAATGAAAAAGGAGTCAAATTCTATATCGAATGTTTATTTGCTCCTGGATATACCGAAAAAGCAATAGAACTTCTCTCAAGAAAAAGAGAAAGACGAATAGTTCAAGTTCCGAAGGTCAAATTGGATTATGACACAGGCTTTCCTTTCGAAATGAAAGTTCTCGGCGATACACTCCTGCTTGAAGATTCCTACACAACCTCAATCAAATCTGTTGACCAAATGAAGTCAAAACTTGTGGTGACAAGAAGAAAACCGACAGAAGAAGAATACAAACAATTGACTTATGCATGGTTTGGATGCGCTGAGAAGAGATCAAATGGTATAGTTATCTGGAGAGGAAACAAAGCTCTTGCGTTCGCCGTGGGTCAACAAGAGAGAGTGGGCTCAGTAGATCTCGCGTTGGAAAAAGCAGAAAGATACCATGGAGACTTGAGTGGTTCCGTCCTTGCCTCCGATGGATTCATGTTAAGAGACAATGTTCAGCATCCAATCGGGAAAGGAATCACAGCATTCGTTCAACCTGGGGGTGGAGCTAGTGACGAAGATGTGGTTAGAGAATGTGACGATGCTGGTCGCACAATGATTTTCACGGGAGAAAGAGCCTTCAGACATTTTTAAATTTCTAACGACAATGGTTCAAATGCCAACGGTTACCACAGAAAGGGATTTCTACGCCGTGGGTGACACGATTCAATGGCATGGTTCAGAGTTCACTCCTGGCGGAACAGCAACCCCTTGCATAACAAACTCTGGTCCAGGACGCGGCAGCGTTCTCTGCACCGGCAGTTATGCAGTCGACCCTTCGGGGCATGTGTCCGGCTCATTCGGGGGTTGGTGGGAACGTTGCGACGGGTCCGCAAGATTTCATGGTCCGCGACAACAACACTGGTGTATACTCGTCAGGCATCACTCTCAGGATTACAACGGCAACTCCTTCCGACGTCACGACCTCGCACTTCCAGTTCCATCTTCAGGGGCCAATTAACGGCGACTTCTCATTTTTCCCAGTATCTGGAGGCCGCCCACGGAGCGATCAGTAGCATGCTGGGAGTTAGCCTAGAGAATACGGTTTCGGGTAGGAGTCCACCGTTCCAAGTTACGATTCAGCCGAGCTCAGCATGCGCAGGTGGCATACCAGCTGCCGCAGCTAACGGGCAGCTCACGTATTGCGCAGGGATATGGGGAGTGAATAGGTTGATGCTACTCGTAGTGCCCCATGAACTTGTGAACCTGATGACTGGAGGGTGCGTCACTGGAGGGTGGCCTCGTGAATGGTGGGCGGACGACAAAAGTCCCTTCCCCCGTTTCGTAGCAACCACATTTATGCGAACTCAGGGTTATGCAGCAGAGGCTGACGCTGCGAGCGACGTGGATGTTGCGAACGGCCCCACATTTCAGCTCCACAAGACAATCGTGGAATCCTTCAGCTGGACTCCGTACAAGGAGATGTTCGCCCTCTTTAGACAACTGAAAATCAACCTTGGCGCTTATTCTGAGCCGTTGAAAAGCGCGGTCATCGCCGCTTCTCTCATCCGTTTCGGTGTCCCGCAGAAAACGATGCTAGACCTCCTTAGAGCCGCAAACATAACCGACGTCACAAACGAGATTCTAACACAGGCAAATAGAGCAGCTTTAGCAATTTTTCCGTGAACGTCCTCCTTCCGTTCGGTTCCTTCGTTAGCATAGTTGATTTGAGTCCTCGTCTTTGGTTTCAGGAGAGTAGCTACTACCAAGACCAGTGCCAGTGCAACTACATTTGGGGTTTTCGATTTTCCAATCTCTGAATGAGGATGATTCATCCATCCCGGTTATATATTGCTCCAAGAGAACGCCAACTACATGAGGTAGTTCGTCGAGGTGATATGATTGAATGTTCTACAAACGGTTCTTCAAACTGCTGTCAGAAACCCTGCGCGACCTCCAATGATGGGTGTGTCCTTCATTTTCGGTTTCATTGTGGCTGTGTCGATCCTTCTGATAACTGTGGGCGTCTTCTACTTTCTATGGAAACTCGGAGGACTCCTTGACGCCATGAAGGCGAAAACTGAAGCAGCAAAGAAGTGAAATGTGCACATGAAAAATCAACGGCCCAGCAGTTCAGATCCTGTCTCACACAAAAACTTCACTACGTGCATAAGGTCTAGACCATCTGAAGCTGCTGTCCCACTTTTCTGGTAGCTCAGAACTCGCGCGCTTAGAGATTTTGAAAGCGTGGAATTAGGATACAAATATTGGCTATTCACGCTTGATAAAAGAAGAGCTGATTACGGATTCGGGAAACAATTTGTAATACATTGGACGGTCTGGGGGATAGGTTTAGTCGTCTCGAGTGTCGTCATCTTCTCGCTGACTACCTATGGGCACGTTTGGCATATCTTCTCAAGCTGGGTTGCCGTCGCTGTATCTGGTAAGTAACTTTCTGTCGCATCGTTACTGGACCTATAAGCCAGACAAGAGGTCTCTATGAAACCGTCTCTAACAACTCAACGAGTCGTTCAAAAAAGCTGAGTGCGCCTTAAGACACCCTACAAACATCTCTCAAAAGTCAGGCGCATTAAATCCAACCGCGAGAAGGAATTACATTTCGTGCTTCAGTTGCTAGGATTGGATCTTCATTAGCGGAAGTTGTTTGAGAGCAGCAACGATCTCATCCGTGTGTTTTGTTACGTCAACTTTCGTGAACACGCGGGCTATCCTGCCTTGTCTGTCAATTATGAATGTCATCCTCTCTGCCTCGGAACCATCATCGCTGAGAGCTCCGTACCTCTGTGATATTCGCTTATCATGATCGCTCACTAATGGGAAGTTGAGCTTGTGCTTATCTGAGAATTGCTTGTGAGATTCGGGGCTGTCCACGCTAACGCCCACAACTTCAGTCCACAGAGCCTTTAGCGAATTGAGTTTGTCCCTGAAACTGCAGGCCTCCATCGTGCAACCTCTCGTGTCATCTTTCGGGTAGAAATAGAGCACCACATTCTTCTTTCCCAGATAGTCTCTAAGACGAACCATTGTGCCATCAGATGTTAAGCCTTCGAAATCAGGTGCCGTGTCACCAATCTTTGGCCCGCGATCATGACTTTTCACGTTCGACAAATCCGATATCAACGTTGCCCTTGATATTGACAAGTAGCTCTTGGCAGTGCGTTTGAACGACGCAACGGATGCGATAAACACTATTGGGCTAAGCAGAGAGCCGTGTTCCGCCTAATGTATGCCTTTAGCTCTTCTTCTTGCCAGCACAGTCACAGCAAGCGCCATGACCATTATCGCCGAGACCATCTGAGTCGGAAACTCTGGGATGGGAATGTGCGATTCTTCCAAATAGAAGCTTACGGACGAAGATGAGCCGTCGGCGACGGACACCATTGAGCTATGTGCTACGTATCCACGTGGGGAGACCGTCAGATTGTAAGTTCCCACGGGCACGTACATCTCGAAGACCCCATTCCCCTCAGTCGAGGTAGTGAATAGTGTGTTAGGATAGGGCACGTTTGGATTTGACGCAGTCACTTGAACCCACACAAGCGGAACAAGCTGATCATCCCAAGTGAAACCATACACCCACCCGTAAATCATTCCGCCGCCTTGCGCAAAAGTCTGCGCGAATACTGGCGGTGCGCGCACCATCAAGCAGCCAAGCAATAACACAATTGCTAGAGCGTAGGGGAATAGTCTCAGCTTAAACCACCTCTTGACAAATAGCCTCAATCATGCCTATCCAGTTCAGGAACGTTCAAGGTTCTTTGCGTAATCTGGGCGCTTAAACATTTTGTTCCGACATGCGCTCGCTGCGGTGGGCAGGCCGTGCGAGTGAGAGCTTTGATCGTGTATTCGTAGTCGAACGTGAGGCTCCCCCGTTTTCGCTCGAGTCCTTGACATTTTCTGTTTCTCTTGCAGAAGGGTAGCCGGTCATTCTTTCGTGGCCATTTACGCTCACGTTCAGGGCTCATTCCTATATCGGGAATTGCTCGGAATCGATATTACCCGCCGAAGGTGTGCGAAAGAATGGGCCTCGCTGTTGTTCCTTGAGGTTGGTTAGGTGGAGCGTTCTAACAGTAAGTCTAAGTCGCTCAAGAGGCCTGTTAATCGTAGGACGTTCTTTGACCTGCTGGTAGGAGCTGCTGCGTCAGTCGTGGGAGTCGTGTCAATTGATTCTATTATCTCAAGAAATACTGCTCTGAAGACAAGTATTTCGACATCGACTGCTACACCCGCCGTGACCACAACCGTTACCCCGCCTACGGAGACCAGGACCGACTGGAGCGCCAGTACCTCACCATTCGCAAATACGAATGTCGCGCAAGTGGTCGTTGTAAAGGGCACCGCAAACACTGACGCACAGGCATTCGTTGACAAGGCTCTGGAAGCGTTGGGAGGAGTTGAAGAATTGGTACCGGCTGGAGCGAATATTCTCATCAAACCGAACGTCGGCTTCTATGATAAAGACCCAACCACGGACCCACGAATAACCGCAGCAGTAGTGAAAGCGTTGAAAAAAACGCAACCGGCTCAAGATTGTTGTTGGGGAGAGTGCACTCAGAGGCGTCGACGTCGATATGCATTGCAAGTGACGGGACACGAAGTCTAGCTGAAGCGGCCGGAGCAGAAGTGAAGAGACCTGAGAAAGGATATCAGTCGTAAGCGTTGCAATTCCCAACGGCGTTGCCATCAAGTCAGTCAACGTCTTCAAGACCGCTCGTGACTCGTTTATTGTCACCGTCCCAGGTTGAAGCGCCATTCATCAACACGACCGCAACTATCTCCATGAAGAACATGATGGGAACAATCCCCGATGACGAGAAAGGAAGATTTCACCAGATCAATCTGAACCAATGCATAGCCGACCTCAATCGGCTCTGCACCCTAAACTGGTCATCATCGATGCAACAAGGCTATGACCAAACGTGGACCATCAGGCGGCGTGATGGTTGACTTGAACCTAATCATCGCATCAACCGATCCCGTCGCAGCCGACCTGATCGCTGCAGAAGAACTCTTCAAGCCGAAGGATTAGCTGACCCACATGCCGCTGCCGCCAGCATAGATCACATCAGAATCGCAGCACAAGTCGGCGTCGGAACAGCCGACCTATCCAAGATTCAAGTGCTGAACGTGAACCTGAGTTAGATCGTGCCATGCTCTAGGACTTGGCTGAATTTGGAAAGGCGACATTTCCTACGACTCGTCGGCCGTCGGCGCGCTTCTGATCTCACTCATACGAACTCGTTACTCTGTAAAGTTCAAAGGAAAACGGCTGGTTCGACCACCAGGATCGATTATTGAAGACTCGATTCATAGAAGTCTGCATAAGGTGTGGGGCATGCGCTAAGACCTGCCCAACTGGCGCCTTATCTTAGCAACTCTGGACGACGGATTCAGGGAGATCGGCACCCCGAAGATCAACGCGCTGAGAGGACGCATGTGAGAGGATACAGGGAAGATGCGAGAGGAGCCCACTATGCGAGCAGTCTGTCCGACTGGAGCAATTCAGAGAGTGTAAGAGAGAAAACTATCAAGACAGGTTCGACTGTGACTTCAGAGGGAGAAGTGCATAGCTTGGCGACGGAGGCTTATGCCTAGTCTGTTACGAGGTCTGCCCAGTTCAGGGCGCAATAACACTTAGAAGAGAACATCCGCCCTCTTCAACTCCGACCCTTGTGTTGGTTGCGGAAGATGCGTCTACGCATGTCCAGCTCAACCGAAAGCATTGACGCTTACCTTCGACGGCGAAAAAAGGATCACCGCATGAACGATGAAATGCAAAAGCCAAGATCGACCGTCACGATTCGATGAGAAGAATACGAACGATCCGATGGATCAGCCAACTCACCTTCCTAGCCGTCTGGCTCTTTCTGCTAACCGGCATCGTCTGCACAGCATTACTGAGACCAGGCTTACGCAGTCTCCGAACCACTTGGGGTTCTTCAACTCATCCTAGCTCAAGGAGCAACTGGCCAGTCCATCCGGGTTGGAGATATCAATCCTTCTAGGCTTGGCACCCTATTCATCGGAGTAACCTTACTTCTTGGGCGAGCCTTCTGCGCATGGTCCTGCCCTCTCGGAACAACCATCGATCTCATCGACAAGGCTCTTCAGAAGTTGAAATTCAAACCATTCTTCACCCGACAGAATCCCTGGAAAGAAATTCAGGAAGCATCTTAGAAATGGAATGAACAAGTATGCGATCCTAGCCTCAGCGCTTGAGGCTCAGCACTATTCAGGTCACCAGTCTGGTGCTCCACTCTGCCCAATCGGAACCCTATGCAGGGGAGCCATTGCCGGAGCCGAACTGCCATCGGAGCGCGAACTAATCACCGTTCCAGCCGTCGGAGCCATGAGCCTTGGCGAGAAACGGTTCTGGTGCAAATACCTCTGCCCCGTCGGCGGACTCCTAACGATCATCAGCGAATTAACCCATTCCTCAAACCAAAAGTCCAACCTGACGCCAACCATGGAATTGTGACAGCTGCAGCAACATATGTCCAGAAGGAATCAACATCTGCAATGAGAAGTCATTCGCCAGATGCACAAAATGCTTCGACTGCTACGACAAATGTCCATTCGGAATAGTGAACATAGGATTCTTCTAACACCTAGTCGTTGACTTCTAGATGCCTCATCTCTCTCGCGGCAGGCTTAACCGTAGTTATATTGGGGCTGTTTGGTTCTTGATCATGAGATCATCACACGCAGATCTCAGCTCGAGATAGCCATATCCGCTTTCGTTCGGTTCGTAGTATTGCCCTTCTATGAAGGAGAAGATGATTTGATAGTATGACTCTTGACCATAGTAGTAGGTGCTTCGGCGACGCGGTGGGGGACCGATAAGTGCCCCAAGCAACCCGCGGACGACTGTGGTCTCCACTGATTTCGTAGCTGGTGATCTTAGGATCTGCTCCATCGTACTGGGAGGGGGTCTTCCCGCAAGCTTTGATGTTTGTGCTCCGAGTTGGGGTTGGGCTGGGCTTGTACTATGCGACTTGCCAACATTTCACGTGCACTATCTTCGTCAACAGTTTGTGCATACTCCTTGACCTGTGCTGACGATGAAATGAATTGAGTGAATTCGGCGTCGGTAAGAGGGCCCATGCGTGATGCAGGGGGAATCAGCCTCGTCGTGAATGGTGGTGTAGGAACTCCGTTTGGCGACAAGACGGTAACAAGAGCCTCTCCAATCCCTAGTGAGGTAAGTGTCTGCTGAATGTCATAGAAGGGTGTCTTCGGGAACGTATCTGCCGCAGCCCTCAGTGCCTTCTCATCGTCAGGGGTGAAAGCTCGAAGAGCATGCTCTACTCGGTTACCTAACTGGCCCAAGATGTTTGATGGCACATCCTTAGGGTTTTGTGTGACGAAAAATATGCCAACGCCCTTCGACCGTATGAGTCTAACCACCTGTTCAATCTCGTCCAGGAATGCTTTGCTCGCGTTTTCGAACAGAAGGTGCGCTTCATCGAAGAAGAAGACCAGTTTCGGTTTGTCAACATCCCCTACTTCTGGGAGGTCATGGTACAGTCGGGCAAGCATCCACAACATGAACGTGGAGAACAGTGCCGGTCTATCTTGGACATCTAATAGTTCCAGGATACTCACTAGTCCACGTCCATTTCGTTGCTGAATCAAATCTGCGAGATTAAATTCGGGCTCACCGAAGAATGCCCCGCACCTTGTTGTTCCAGCTGAACCATGTCACGGAGCAGAACGCCAACCGTAGTGGTTGATAGCCCTCCATAGTCTTTGAGGTCGCCCGCGCCTTCGCCAGTCAGATATTGAAGTACCGAACGTAGGTCAGAAAAGTCGAGTAGTGGAAGCTTTCTGTCATCACAGTACTTGAAAACCAAACTAAGCACACTGGCTTGAGTGTCATTCAGGCTCAAAACCTTCGACAGAAGAAGCGGGCCGAAGGATGATACAGTAGCACGAAGCTGTGCTCCATGCGCACCAGTCAGGCTGAGATACTCAACTGGGCATGAAGTTGCTTTCCAATCATAACCGGTTTCTTTAGCACGCTGAGTGATTCCGATCATTTGATAACCCCTGGAACTGCTAAACCCGACAAATCTCCTTTGAGGTCCGCAAGAAATACTGGTACGCCGGCTGCTGAGAGCTGTTCGGCCATCACCTGCAGGGTTTTGGTTTTACCTGTTCCAGTAGCTCCAGCAATTAGGCCGTGCCTATTCATCATTTTGAGTGGCACATTAATTATCGGTTCAGGGTCGCAGGCTTGGCCAAAAGTCACAGCGCCAAGCGTGACAGTTTGAGCTTGGCTTGGAAACGCTTGCTTGGCTGCGGCAACTAGCTTCTAGTCAACTGTGCTCATTTCGCTTCACAACAAGGCACTTCTACGCCCTGTACCTCTAATAGTTTTTATGACGTACGTTATCGGAAGCATTAAGACCGTTTTCTTTCATACTACACTCGATTTTTATGGTATCCGAAAAGGTATTACGGTTTCAAGGAAAGAACAAGGATTTGGCTCAACTCTCGCAACAGATTGTTCAGTATCTACAAGGCGACGGATACAAGGTGCAATCGACCACAGCTCCGGTGGGACAGGTGATTCAAGCGCAGAAAGCCGGAATCCTACGAGACATAATTACTGCTGACAGATGCTTCACTATAACGATCTCAGGGCAACCGAATGACTTTGCTATCCATATTGGAATTGGAAAATGGATACAGAACATTGCTGTGGCAGCCGTCGAGGTGCTTCTGCTATCAGTGCTTTTCCTCGCCGTTGATGTGCCCGAGATGCTTTGGACTCAACATGTCGAGAGCGGATTGGCCAAGAAGATAATGGGATTGGTGGGCTAGCAAATTGTCTCAATCAACGGGAGACCTGGCCAGTCTCTTCGGAGTTGCCATGAACGAGATTAATAGCAATCGAGATCAACTCAACAGCATGGATGAAACTAACCATCCAGACCATGGAGACAATGTGGCACACAACCTAGGCCTAGTCAAATCTGCATTGGAATCTCAGCAATCCCAGAATCCGTCTGACGCACTTCGTGTTGCGGCGCAAACATTAAGCGAACAAGGACGTGGGAGCACAGCTCCACAATATGCGCAAGGACTTCAGCAAGCAGCAAACCACTTTCAGGGACAACAGAGTCTATGTAACGATGACGTGGGACTATTATTGCACAGTATGCTGGGAGGAGCTGTAGGAAGCCAAGCGCCAGCACAGCCTTCCGGGATGTCAGGGATGCTTGGTATGCTCACTGGTCCATCACAGCAAGCTGCTCCGAGTGGTGGCGATCTCGTCAGCAAACTCGCGCCAGCAGCGATGGCGTTCATGAGCGCCAAAGCGACGGGTTCAAGCACGCAGTCAGCTGCAATGCAAGCTGCGATGAAAGCTATGATGGGCGGCAATCCACTTCAAGCAAGCACGCCAGGCGGAGCTTCAGGCGGTCTCATCGCCCAAAGCATTATGAAATCGCTACTGGGTTAGCAGACGCAAGATTGCAAGAACCAATCCGAGTAGAATACAGCATTTGGAGGTGAGTTGTTATGCCAGGAAAGTTTGAGGTGTACAAAGACAACGCCGGAAAGTTCAGGTGGAGACTCAGAGCTTCAAACGAGGAGGAGATAGCGTCTGGCCAGGGCTACGAATCGAAAGAAGGTTGCTTGAAGGGCGTTGAATCAGTCAAGAAGAACGCTTCTAAGGCCAAGATAGTTGACATGACGAAGTAGAGCATGTGTCCGCTCTAGGTTACGCTCTTTTTTTGGTTATCTTCTTTTCAGTGTGTTCCCAGAATTCTAGTTGTTCTACGTAAGGACTAGAGTACGCTATAGGCTAAGTGCTATTCGACCACAAGTCGCCTTGGGCAGAGCTCTCATGGACAGTGTGGATGCCACATTCCCTCTATAAGAAAGATCCTAATGTCCGAGGCGAGATCTACACCGAAAGTCAGGCCAATAAATTGATCAAACGCATGTCTCGAACGGTCAATCTTCAAGCTGTGGCCGCAGAAGGGATCGCAGATCGATAGCTTCCGCGTTTGGGTTTAGTGTTTGATCCAACACTACTATTCGGTTGCGGTCGTAGCGTCCATTCGTGAGTCTACGGAAAATAATTGACTCAGCCTTGCCACGACCAATATACGTGCCGGCAGAGTAGTGCAGGCTGAATCCGACGAGGACTATGAGCGCGTAATGGTAGGAAGTAGGGGCCTCTGCCCAGAGAACTTTGTAGAAGATGCCTAGGAGACTGACCAGTATGTTGAGACCGATAATTGGCCCCAATACGGCGGTTAGAAGAGTTGAGTGAAATGGTCCCGAATTGATGCCGATAATTTTGAATCGCCTGAAATATGGAAGAGCGATCGAAGGAGCAAGGCCTGAGATGATGGTGATCGCGACTAACCCCGGAGTCAGCCGGAGCGAAAATAGAACACCAGTCGCACGTTGAGGAGTAGCCAAGAAGTTCAATGAGTGCAGCACCAACCGTAGTATGCCAGGCTCTGTACTTGCGGTCCTTGGCGGGTCGGCACTGTATATGTCCCATCCTAGGGCAATCGACGTGAAGAACAATACTAGTGGCAGGTAGACTAGGTGAGATTTCTCGATTAGGACCTTTCCGAGTTGCAAGAGCTTTTCCTCCTTAGGCCTGATCACCTGTCTCGTCTTGGTGAACCTTGCAATCAATCCCGCTATGCTTAACGAGCATATGCCTCCAAGTAGTACGATTGACGCATAACCCAGGCCTATGACCAGAAGCCCTACTATTGACGTAAGGGCTGCCACTGCAAATGGATCTAGACCAACAAGTGTGAGTTGGGGAATTGAGAACGTCGAAACCGCAGCGACAGAATACGCGACGAAACCTAGGATCACTGGTGCAGCCACATCGATAACCGCTCCACGATCCGCAAGTTTTCCCTTGTTCTGACCTTGTTCAACCATTTTCGGAGTCATCCCGTTCCCCCGGCAGACTAGCGGGCGTCGTGTTCGTCAAACCTCCTGAGGAATGGAGCCGACCTATCAAGCTTATCGAAGCGTGCTACAGATCGCACTTACGAGGCGAGAGCAACACATCAACGGTGTCGACGTGATTCAATGGTATGTCCGCCTCAAGCCTTAGGTTCGGTGAATACGCCAGTGACATTCGATCATTATGTCGCCCAAGTACGGCAATAATAGAGGGAGCGATTTTGCAGATTGCGTCAGCGAAATCAAATCCGCGTATATTCAAGTTGTCGGAGGACAGTTCAGATTCAAAATGAAAGCAATGCCGGTCTTGCTGGTTCTCGTAACCCTTTCCGCATCATTGCTGTTCCTGAGTCAGCCTGCATATGCTGATTCCGGCCAGCTAACAAACAATTTCGGGTTGAACTATCTTGATGTTCGCCTCACTTATCCTTCCGCGGTAACGCCGGGCCAAACCATAACGGTAACCCTGCAAGCAACAGCTAAAGCGAGCCTGCAATTGAACAGTCTTACGCTGCAGATTTACTACGCAATCCTATCTCCTAACAGCCTACGACAGGTTGCGAGCACTATCATTGCGAAGAATATCGCAGTGACCGAGGGGCAACAATTTCAAGGTGTCACGCAGGCCCAAATTCCCTCTGATGCTCCGCGAACTTCTCTCATCGCAATGACGTCAGAAAATGCGTCGATAGCCACGCGATATTTTGCTCCAGCCAATTCTACGCAACCCGCAATAAGTATCAGGTATGTAATGGATTCAGATAACGCAATTACGGCACTTGCATACATCCAGGCAACGACACCGGACTATCTTGCTCTGCAGTCTCAATATCAAGCTCTTCAAACTCAACTCAAGCAACTTCAACAAACTCTGAATCAAACCCAAGCCCAAATCAAAAGCCAAAACGAAACTGAACTGCAACTGCAACATACAATTTCTGAGAAGGACACGACCATTACTCAACTCAACGACCTGTTTCACCAGGCCCTCAACAAGTGGCGCACCTTTGAGGTACTCGCTGCAGGACTCGGTATTCTCGCAGCGGCTTTGGCAGTTCTCAACATTAAACAGTGGAGAGGAAGACGGAGAAAACACGAGACCGCCCCAACATCAAGTTAAACGGTACCATTAATCAGACAATGGCCAGAATATGTGGATATTTTTTCCACAATAACTAATTAGCGGTGGTAGGAGCCACCGCTCATAGTGCGTTGCGAAAAGCGTGTCGCGGGTAGCCTCCTGCGTTAGGTTACTTGAACGTAGCCTCGTGAAGTGATTCAGATTATGCTAGGCAAAAAGTGAATGGTCTCTTGATTCCCTTGACGAAGATCTATTGGCCTAAATGATTTGTGAATCTGCTAAATGGAAGATTGTTGCTTTTTGCACTGATTCCGATTTATCCGAATCTCATGATTTCTTTCGTATAAGAATCGCTGCCGCTGCGAGAAGCCCTACGAAGATTCCGATGACAAGGTAGGGGATGTAGGAGGTGGTGTTGGAAGCTGATTGTAGTGTTGTTGGCAATGAGGTTAGAAATTGGGCGGTTGAGACTTGATAGCTTGATTGTGGTAGACCGGACGAGTTACCCGTTGCTTGCTGCGCTAAACTTAACGCTGCAAGAACAGGCGGGATTGCAGCGGTGTAGTTCATCTGCTCGTACGAAGCTTCCGCTTGAGCCAAATCCGTATTCACCTGGCTCAACGTGGTAGTGCTAACTCCTGGGGACTGAGCTAGCAGTCGTTCAGTGGCCATGTAGAGCTGGTCCACGTGGGCTCGCTGAATCGAATCCTTATCGATCTGACCGAATTTGTAATCGTTCGTGAAATACCCCATTGGTGACGTAATGAAGTCTCCTATGTCGCCGTAATTGTGGGGATGCATTAGGCCAAATTCATGACCAGTTTCGTGAATAATTGTCTCCGTCATTCCCTCTCCTTTACCCGGCTGCTGGGGTGTAATCCAGTTGCCGCGGGTGTAATCCCACTGATTGTATGAAATCATGACCAGTTTTGGAAGTGCTTCGCCAAGAAGTGCATCGTTTTCCCAATCAATTTTCGCAACGTTTCCAATATACCACTTGTATGTGTCGGTGAAGTAGGTCTGTCCGCTAAAGGCAAACGCGAAAACGGGGACTGTCATCGTGTCCCCATTGAAGAACGGCTTCGACTCGAATTGGCTAAGGTGGCTCAGCATGTAGTTGTACGCAGGTTTCACATTTACTACGCCGTAGCGTTGTGGGCTTGCGAAGACGAACCCTTGTACAAACGAATCTGTATATTTGTAATTTGATTTGATTAATTGATCGAGTTCTGGAGCAACCGTGGGAAAGTTGAGATTCACAGTCACTTGGGAATATGGAACCAAATCGCGAAAGGCGGCTTGGATGAGGTCTTTGTTGACTGTTCGTTGTACCGGTATCGCAGCCTTGTCCGTTTGATTTCGATCATCCATAACGAAGACATCGATCTGATAGTTCTTGGCGTATTGAGGGTAGTAGACGAAACTTTGAGCGATGAAATTGTAAGTTGCTTGTGATACATAGTCTCCGATGTAATCTGTTAACCAGTGGTGACCAAAGTCGGATGTCAGGTCGATCTTGTTATCCCCGACTGTCACCTGAAGTGGTAAGTCCTCCCATTGGGAGTTGGATACGGGTCCAGCGCTTAGATCGACGAACCACATCCTGTGGTGCCCCCCCCAGGCGTTCATGAAATCGCGATATCGGGATTGGTAGCCGAGATCTTGGTCGGTTACACTGAGTCCGTAGTAGTGAGGGGTGGTGGTTAACGTGGTTTTGCCGTTTGAGAGGAGGAAATTGTGAACGTCAGAGAAACTAATGGACGGCAGGTCTGGGAGGTACGATACAATTATGGTCCAACCATTCGTCATAGTTCCGCCGAAGTCAGCGCTATGGCTCCATAGCCAGTTCTCAACGGAATTGGCGTCGTAGACTACGTACTTGATCGCCTGCGGGTTTTGGTCTACGTACTCAGGATTTACGGGGTCTTGCGCATATTGAATAAACCACGTGTCGTTACCCGTCTTTGTCTGCGCGATTGATCTAAGGTAATTTTCAAAATTGTTTTTGAAGTTGGGGGGTGCGAAGCTGAAACTGTAGGATGGTCTGTAGATGACTCCGGTATTGTTTCCGGTGTCAAAGTCGACGGCGGGAATCGAGGCTGGAAGCGGTGTCCCAGACGACGCCGCAATCAGATCCGTAGGGACTATCTGGTTTTGATCAAAACCAACCAGAATAACTTTGATCGGTATGGTTACCGATCTTCCAATGGCCTGTTGAACATCGCCTCTTACAGCAACGGTCGCTTGAACGTTGAAGAGAGAGATCACAAGAAGCGTGAGAACGAGGACCAGAGCTCGATGGCGCTCTAACATTAGGGTTTCACAATAACAACTATTCTGCTGGTCGTCTTAAGAATTGCTTCCATGAGAGAACTAGGAAGCCCTGCAACACGCCACGACGAATGACAGACATCAAACGTACGAACTGTCGCTAAAGTGCGTTGTGTCGGTAATGTGGGCAAATAGAATCGAAATGTCGGGCGTTCAGCGTATTTGTCATGACAGTTTTTCAGCTGTAATTCTTCTCAAATCGCCACAAGATAGGATAACTCTTTCTATGTGTGGGCGCCCTACTTGACTACTTGGTAGTAGAAGGAGTTTCATTCAATGGCCATGTTTCCATCCGAAGAATGGATTAAGCTCTTCAAGGACGCCCTGAACTCCAACGCTGCGTATGAGGATGCGGCCAAGACTTGGGAGGGGGACTTCCTCTTCGTTGTTCAGCCTGATTCCACCCTGAAAGATCAGTCGGTCTTCTACGTGGATCTATGGCACGGCAAATGCCGAGACGCAACGATGCTAGGACCCAATGAAACCAAGCAGACGGCTTTCACCTACGAAGGGCCGTACGGCAATTGGATAAGACTGATCAACAAGGAACTGGACCCGATTCAAAGCCTGTTAACTGGCAAGTTCAAACTCAAGGGAGACATGCTCAAGGTGCTTCGAGCTGTGCGCGCCGCAAAAGAACTAGTGGAAACTGCTGGTAAAGTGCCAACAGAATTCGCCTAGATCCACGCCGCGTGAACGAGCATGTGGTGGTTTATCAGCCCAACGATAGTCTTCGGCAACGATGCCCTTGAGCATCTTCGCACAGTGAAGGGCGCGCGTGCCCTGATCGTTACGGACGAGCAGATTCAACGTCTGGGATTTGTTGATGAAGTAGCGAAACACCTCCAAGAGACAGGCAAGCAAATCAGAGTATTCAATGGAGTCGAGTCGGAGCCATCGCTCGAAAATGTTTCTCTGGGTGCCATGGCCGCGAAGGAGTTCCAGCCAGACCTTATAATCGCGTTAGGAGGCGGCTCATGCATAGATGCCGCTAAGGCCCTCTGGATTCTTTACGAACGTCCAGACTTGAGGCTTGAGGGAGTAAGCGCGCTTACAGAACTTGAACTAAGAAAGAAGGCTCGGCTAGTTGCAATTCCAACAACAAGTGGAACAGGTTCAGACGCGACTTGGGTCGCTGTCATAACCGATAAGGCTGAACGGGTTAAGCTTGATTACATAACTTCTCGTGAGCTCGTTCCTGACGTATCAATTCTCGACTCGAGATTCTGCACGAAGATGCCCAGGGCGATGGTAGCTCAGACAGGTTTGGATGCGCTCACTCAAGGCATTGAGGCTTACGTTACGACTTGGAGAACCGATTTTTCTGACGCCTTAGCCATGAGGGTGGTTCAACTTGCTTTCAAATACATTGAAAGGTCATACAAGGATCAAAATGACTTGGAAGCGAGAGAGAAGATGCACAACGCCGGGTCCATGTCAGGCCTGGCCTTCAGTAACTCTCATCTAGGGATCGCACATAGCATGGGGCACGCATTGGGCGCCACTTACCATATGGCCCACGGTCTCTCTGTAGCCATAGCGAACCTCTACGTGATCCAGTATAGTCAACGCGTTGTTGGTGAAAAATACCTTGAGATCGCACGGGCACTTGGAATGATCTCTCCCACATCCAAAGATGCCACAGCCCAATTGGTTGCCTCGCTGGCTGCTCTCATGAAGCGACTTGACCAACCTACGACGCTTGCCGAATTCGGCGTCAAACGTGAGGACCTAATGCGCGACATGAAACCTCTGATAGAGAAGACTAACATGTCTGCCTGCACATTTGTGGCGCCTAGGGTTCCGTCGAGTGAGGAAATGGAGAAGCTTTACCTCTGTGCCTTCGAGGGTAGTAAAGTGGACTTTTAGGTTCCCTTCACTGGCTGCGGGTTTTGTCATTCGGATGCAGCTATTAGCGCGTAAGCGGTTTCCTCAAGCTCGCCGCTTTCATTAACGAAGTAGTGCTTTGTCTGCATATATTCATAGAGTCCATCTTCCCCGAGCTCCCTTCCAAACCCGCTCTGCTTGTAGCCCCCTCGGGGAGCATATGTCGTGAGCAAATGGTAGTCATTGATCCAGACGGTCCCTGCTCTAATGCGCTCACCCACTTTGAGAGCTTTCTCTAAGTTTGAAGACCAGACTCCGGCAGCGAGGCCGTACATGGTATCATTCGCAATCTTCACAGCCTCATCTTCATCTTTGAATTTCATAACTGAAAGGACAGGTCCGAAAATCTCTTCTCGCCATATCTTCATATCATGACGAACATCTGTGAAAATCGTTGGTTTCACGTAGAAACCTTCCTTCAGAGTCGGGTCAACGACTGGCCCTCCAGAAAGCATCTTTGCTCCCTCGCTTACTCCAGCAGCTATGTAAGACTCCACTTTACTGCGTTGTTCCTTGGATATCAATGGGCCGATGTCTGTTTCCATAGAATTGGTGGGGCCGACCTTCATAGACTCTGCTCTAACCTTCATTCTTTTCAAAAATGAATCATAGACTTGTTCCGAAAGCAAGAGTCTAGTTCCGGACTCGCACAATTGCCCTGAATGCAGAAAAACCGCGAACATTGCACCTTTGACCGCTCGCCCAATGTCTGCATCCGCCAACACAACGTTAGGCGATTTACCGCCCAGTTCCAGGAGCACCTTCTTCGTATTATTAGACGCTAGCCGCATTACCTCCTTGCCCGTTTCGGTCGATCCTGTGAAGCTAAGAACGTCAACGTGCTTGCTCGAAGCAAGCTCTGAGCCAACGACGCCGCCGGAACCGGCAATCACGGAGAGAATTCCTCGGGGAAGCCCTGCTCGATAGAGAATTTCCCCAAACTTGAGGGCACTCAGTGGTGTCACGCAGGATGGCTTCAGTACAACGCTATTCCCAGCAAGTAGTGCAGGGGCCGTCTTCCATGATGCCATTAGGAGAGGAAGGTTCCAGGGAGCAATCGCACCAATCACGCCATATGGCTCATGGTCGATGATTCCATATGTTCCAGGAAAGTCTGGCTGTTCAATTCTCTTTCGTAACTGCTTCGTTTCAAGGGTCGCATAGTAATCCATGCATGCAATGGAAATTGGTACGTCAAAAAACGACGCCTGCCTTATCGGTTTTCCACCATTGGACATTTCAAGCTGGGCCAGATCTTCCGCTCGTTCCCTCATCAGATCCGCGGCCTTCTTCAGAACAGCTGCCCTCTTCTCCATTGACAGTCGGCTCCACTCTCCTTTTTCAAATGCCTCCCGTGCAATGTCAATCGCTTTGCTTGTGTCAGCCTTGTCGCCCAAGGCACACAGCGAAACACCGCTACCATTCGAAGGATTAATTGCCGTATAGTATTCGCCGCCGTGAGGTTTCTCCCATTCTCCCCCAACTAGTAGTTCGCATCTATCCAAGATCAATCACAATCCCGATGCCCTTCAAGAAGCAAAGCACCGATATTGCACTACCCTGCTATTGATTGTAATCAATCTTGTTCAAATAGGCTGATCGTGCCTGTTCCTATTCCCGATGTGCAGGCTACAGAAACCGAGCCGGTGGATGTATAATCCGTTTGTATTGAGAGGAACCTATGTTTTGCGGTTCCAGTGTGGGATATTTGTTTGCGCGAGGAGAATTGACAAGGTATTAGAGCATGCATGAGTAACTGACTTTGTAGTTGATCCATGATGTCTAGGCTCGAAAAAGAAGGACAACGATTCGTGTGCGATAAGTGTGGTTTCGAAACGAACAGTTCAGAGATTTTTCCATTACATAAGAAGAACTGTCCACAGGTTTAGTTTGCTCTGCCAGCATCACTACACCAATGGGTGGCATAGATGGTGCGCAGACGCATCTTACTAACGACTACGGCGCAAATTGTAATGCTCGCACCATTGACACGAAGCATACGCAGTATCTTGCCTATCTCAGGACGATTTGAGACAATAGAATCCTGCCTGCATATACGAATACCAGAATAGTTCAACAACAACGAAACCGCAATTCCTGTACAATTGCAGATGATCTTCAATTGTTATTGGAAAATAATCCTTGTCAAACCTGTCGATGTGGCTAAGCGCCTCTTTTCGGCTTTTTCCATTTGCAATCTGATAAGCAGCCCATTTCGCTTTTCCAATATCAATCGCCTTTCTTGTGAAAGGCCGCACGTTCTCGAATGTTACATCAACGCCATTTTCACTCATCAATTCGAAACGTGTTTTCGTCGCCGCTCTCCTTTCATTGAGCGATAAGTAGTGATGCGCCTGGACGGCGGTGATCACGTCGAACTTTTCTTTGACCACCGATCGAAGTTCCTGTGTGGAGGTTGGCGCCAAGAAAACGACCTGTTCAATCTTCCTAATCTTACTTCTCGCCACAGCGAGCATTTCTCTCGAAGGGTCCGCGAGCCAAAATCGTGTATCAGGAAACTCATCCAAAGCTTTCATGACGAGATTTCCAGTTCCGCAGCCAGTATCAAGCCATAGTCGTGTACTGCTCATAATCGACTGTACCAAGCTGATAGTTTCAGTGTGGAAGAAATCGTAATAGGGTATGGTATTTCGTACCCGAGCATCGTAGGTCGTTGATGCATGAGCTGACGCATTATCGGATTTGTTCATGAAAGTCATCGGCATGGAGAAAACTTGCCTCGCTTCAATATAACCGACAGAACTTGTGACGCAATGCAAAATCTAAGCTCAGATCAAGTTGACTGGACCGTCCATAATTTAGGACTTGGAATGGGGGGTGTGTAATTTTTTTGGGAGAATATGTTACCCGTAAATTATGGTTGGAATCCCACGCCCTACCCCATTTCCGAAGAACGTCACTATCTGCCGATTATGAGGGTTCAAACGAGGTGTAAAGCCAAAACTCAGCATGAGCTGAACCACCACCATGATCCACGGAGCCTTAAACTTCTCAATCAATAGACTCCCAGAAGATTGGTTGCGTTGCTCCAGAGTTCAAATAAGGTTAAGCTGTTTTATTCTGTTGACCGCCGCATACACTTGTCTGCACGCGGTCATAACTCTCTTCTCAGTGAATACTCCTGCGTCGGGGTCGTCGTCAGCTATGTTCAGATTGCCTCGCATGCGAGCGAATCTCCGTAGAAGCTCGACATTAGAACCAAATTTCGGGTACCTTTCGGCGAGAATCTTTTTCATCCAACTTTCCATCACGAGCACATTATCAGCCCACTCCAGATCACTCCGCTCCACCCTGCGACACGGGCCGGTTGGAGGTTTAACTTCATGAGCGCGCAGAATTGGAGCTGTTTCAGGATCCTCCAAGTTCTCTGCTCGCACGCCAGGGGGTGGACGCAGAATTCCAGCTGACCGAACAATTACACGGTCGGCAAAGGAATCATGCATTGCCTGCTCGGCCAATTTGCTTCTGAAAACGTTGGCAGCACAGACAAAAAGAACATGCTGTTTCCGCTTACCCACCACACTTCTTTCCTACCCGGAGGGGTGTGCGGATTGCAAGAAAAGACTTCAGGTCTCCAAGTTGCATGTCCTCGGAGTTTGGTGGGCTAATCGCAGATGATTTCGCTATTTTCTTCAATTAGAAGGCTGGTTAGCCTGTGTGCGTACCAATGGGACCCTACTCAAGCCGCAGTTTTCCGGAGCGACTGGAATTCAAATGTTCGAAGAGTACTGTTGTAGTGGTTATTGCGGTGGAGCTATGCTTCTGGTAGAGTCTCGCTGCTTCTGACTCCTTCAAGAGAGTTTATGGTTCCAGAAATTTTCGCAATTTCGTCTATGGAAGCGTCGATGAACACAACAACGTCCCATCTTCCGTACACAACGTAAGCCTTCGTCACGACTTTCATCTTCTTCAGGTTTTCAAGAATTCTTTCTGAAGCTGTTGGAACCGTTTTGATTAACAGGCAAGCCTTTACCATTGCTAAGTTCCCCTCGACTTGACTTCTAGAGCAGTCTCGGTGAAGACCACTCCGGTCATCCGGTTCAGTCTGAGAACGGCGCTTCCGAGCGATTCGAAGTCAGGCGCTTCGACATCAGCAACTACGTCAAATCGTCCGTGCACGGGAAAAACATCTTTGATTTCCTTGAGCTGCCTCAGTCTCTTTGTTACATCCTCAAACTTCCCATGCTCAGTTCTGATAAGAACACACGCAGAGATCACATGCCCCACCCGTACAGAATAATCCCCCACGCGCATGAAACCTTTGCGCTTTGCGATCGAACCAACAAAAGTCAGTCCTTCTGAAACATGCGCCAAAAGAAACGTTGTATATCGGATCAAATTCGAACCAGCAACTTGTTTATTGTATGGTTGGCGCGCAAACACGAAGAACGACCGAACGGTGGCGTTTCATATTTGACGCTCACGCCAACGGTACAATACACGTAGAACGTACTTTCGAGCTAGACATACGCTTCAAGAGAACTGTACTTTGCGCCATAAGCGATGACCCTCCGCTAGTGCTAATAACAACTGGATAGAACCGTTAGGAACGTCAATGTGGTTGTTGGGAATTTGAACAAATCCAGAAGAAATCTTTTGAGAGCGGCGCTCATTTTCCCATTGGTCGTAGTTGTGGCGGGCGTTTCTGCCATTGTGAGATCGCTCGCTAGTCCCTTTTCCTTACCCGCACAGCAGTCCAGCACCACAACGATGACATCGGTGTTTCCAAGAGTGAAAGTGGCGAACTTGAGCGACGTGACAGTAGACAATCCTGTCAGCTTCAATTATCCGCTGGATAGTGAGGCGAATGTCCTTGCGAAACTCGGGACGAAGGCTCAGGGGGGAATCGGTCCCAACAGTGACATTGTCGCCTTCAGCGTGATCTGTCAGCATCAAGGTTGCCGTTTCAACGTATCCGGGTCCTCTGGACGTTGCCCCTGCCACGGCTCTATCTTCGACCTTGCAAACGGAGGGAGAGTCATCGGAGGCCCCGCGCCGAGGCCTGTTCCCCAGGTCATATTGGCGCTCGACAGCTCAACGGGCGACATCTACGCAACGGGTATGACGCCCCCAACGATCTATGGGCATAATACTGGATCCGATGATGTGTCGTACGACCTTCAAGGTGGAACGGTTGTCCCAGAATTCCCGAGCTTCACATTCCCTTTTCTAGCGTCAGTCGCACTCGCTATTGGGATGGCATTCACACGCAGGAAGTCGCGTGAAAATGTGAAGCCAGCACATAGTAAGTCCGATTAGTGCAACGCGCTCCACATGTCTGCGCTATCTTCGTAGTACTTACATCATCGAAAATCGGAACGCTCTAGCTTGCAGAACTACGTTTCGGTCTGAAGTCTTATCCAATAGATAAATAAAAAAGAAAAGGGAGGGGTTTGGTGGTTGTGGAGCATTCTACAGAGTAATGTCTCCGAGATCGGTGTCTTTGTCGAGTTGCACTGAAACGGTTTTCGACGCTCCGCCGGGTTTGGTTATTGTTACAGTGTACGATTTCTTGGCGTCTAAACCGTCGAGCCAGAAGTCTCCGAAGTTGTCAGATTTGGTGGCGGCAACCGCTTTTCCAGAGGCTGTGTCTGTTGCAGAGACTTGCGCCCCCGCCATGCATTCGCCTGTGCTTTGTTCGATCAATGAGCCGGCAATGAAAGTCTTTGGTAAGCCTATGTAGTAGACTATTGGCTTCGCCCCAAATTCAGGATGAAGTTGGACAGCTCCATTCTGCTGAATGGTCGGGTTCAGATCTTCGATGTCGCCAAACGAGAGTGCTGCGGTAGGACAAGCCTTGACACATCGGGGTTCAGTCCGTCCCTTGTCCAAGAGGTGAGCACATCCGTCGCACTTTTGTGGAATATTCAACACGTCGTTCCAGTAGATGACTGCGTAAGGGCAGGATCCAACTATCTGTTTCTGGCCTTTGCTTTTTTCCGGGTCGATTATTACAAGCCCGTCGCTTCTCTTGTAGACAGCCCCTCCAGTGGCAGCCGCAAGGCATGGCGGATTATCGCAGTGTTGGCATAGCGTAGGTATGTTCGCGACCTTAAGCTTCGGTATCGCCCCTCTCTCTACGATGTCCAGTCTCATCCAGAATTGTTTCCGCGGCTGAGGTTTTGCGTATGGTGACCAGTCGTTGTCGACGAATTCGTCCTTGCAGGGTACTCCGCAGGACTTTCTCCTCAGGAACCTGCACTTGAGTAGGTGTTGCAGGTTTCAGCAATTCAGTGGCGCCGTACTCTGCCCCTGCTCCGACAGCAACGGCCGCTGCTAATGCTCCCGTCCATTTCAGCATTGAACGTCTACTAATCTTCTTGTCCGTAACCGATTCGTTTTTCATTTCTTCAGACATTCCATCATTTCCAATTTTTCTTTTGTGTTACAACTCAAAAAATCGAATCATGACATTGTATGACTCAAAGTTTGAGTTGCACGTTAGTACTGAACGTCGTGGAGTGGCTTACCACTCTCAGCGGCTGTACAAATCTGAGTGTTCTCATTCTAGAGGGGTCCGCACCATGAGCGATAGTAAATAGCGGAAGCTAAGTAAATACGGCCAAGTATTGTAGTGACTAATATGACTGGTCGACAATATTGCTCGATAGCTAGCCTACGGGAGAGAAGAGGCTATGAAAAAGAGTAAACGAATCGGTTGAGCGAGCGAAATGAGCAAGATGAATTTGTTTGAGTAGGATACTACTGGTGAAGTTCCGCTATTCTGTAGTTTGACCGGCAAAATGTTCCTCAGTAGTGATTGCTTCTTTCTTGGTATGGCGTACTACGCCGTCTTGGTGTTCAGGCGGAGAGTAAAGCGTGTAAAGTCGAAGAGTTGTCTTCCTAGAAGTATTGATCACATTATGTCTTGCGCCAGCGGGGACTATCACTCCGGAACCGTCTTTGACACCGTGGGTTACACCGTCAATAATCACTTTTCCTTTTCCGCGCTCAAACCGAAAGAATTGATCAATATCCTCATGCGTTTCTTCGCCTATCTCTTCCCCAGGCCTGAGGTTCATGAGCACGAGTTGACTGTGCTTTCCTGTGTACAATACACGGCGGAAATCGGTATTTTTCTTTGTCTCTTTCTCCAAACTGATTGCGTACCCTTTCATATCCATCCCATAAACACCATTCAACCTTAGACGACTTATCTGTCTACCGCTTCCCGTCCCTCTTGTCATCTCGAAAAGCATCAGGAATCGAGCAAGGTAGGTAATGTGAGAATCACGCCGAGAAAGGCGAGCACAGCAAAGAAAGCTACTCTTCATCTTAGAATTACGACTTCTTCCAGGGTGTATACATTGCGCGAGCGTCCAAATTTGCACAATCACTTGTTCTACCGAGCTTCAGATGGTCGCAGATCAAGATCCGAACTTGAGATCGTGAAGTCTGTGCTCGACTTCTCGAAGGGTTTCGTCTTTCTTGCAGAAGGCTAGTCGAACTTTCCTTTTGCCCAATGCCTGATCGTGATACAGGGCGGCCGCGGGCAAAATGGCGACCTTTGCCTTTCTCAACATGGTGTCAGCAAATTCTTGGCCGTCGCGAAATTGGGGTGGGGCGTCAGCCAGGATGTAGTACGCTCCTTCAGGTTCATGAAACGAAATATCACTCGCGTCGAGAACGTTCGTGAGGAATTCTCGCTTCTTATCGTAGAATAAGGCGAGGTCTGCATAGTAGGAACGGGGAAACTGAAGCGCTGTCACGAGTGCTTCTTGGAGCGGTGTGGGGGCCCCAATGGTTAGGTAGTCGTGGATTTTCCTTATCGCGTTTGACAAAGTCTCGTCCGCTATTGCCCATCCGACTCGCCATCCTGTCACGCTATAAGTTTTGGATGCGCCGCTGACTGTTACGGTTCTTTCGTGCATGTTACCGATAGTTGCCAAGCTAACGTGCGGTCTATCGTAGATAATGTGCTCGTAGATCTCATCCGTAATCGCGATGCAGTCGAACTCCTCACATAAGTCTCCGATGAGCTTCAGCTCCGATCGTTCAAACACCCTCCCCGTTGGATTATTCGGAGTGTTGGTAATGATCAGCCTAGGTCTCATCTCCATGACCATCTTTAACCGTTCAGGGTCAAGCCGGAGCGCCTCACCCTCAAACGGCATGTAAACCAGCTCCGTGCCTGCTAGTATGGCGTCGGGCACATAATTCTCGTAGAACGGGTCCGTGACCACAACCTTATCCCCAGGGTCTGTCAACCCGAGAATAGCTGATGTAATCGCCTCCGTGGAACCGCAAGTTACCGTAACGTTTCTCTCAGCATCGGCATCGATGCCATTGTACTCCTTCGCCTTGCGAGCGATTTCCTCCCGAAGACTCAGCTGCCCCCATGTTATGGGATATTGATTGAACTCGCCCTTCAGGGCGTTCACTGCAGCCGAAATTAACTCAGGAGGCGGTTCAAAATCGGGCATTCCTTGCGCGAGGTTGATCGCGTCATGCTCCTCGCTCAGCCGCGTCATTTCACGGATAACCGACTCCGTAAACAATTCCAGCTTCTTGGACATGGTAAATCCACGATCTTGTATTGAGCAAGCTACTTCACAGAGAACGAGTGGACATTAATATCATGAGCCGTTGCTGGACTAGCCGCACGAGTCGTCTGTTAAATGCAACTCAGTTTCGACTGGAGGGGCTGGCCCTAGCAAATCTCGTAAGTCTAAGTGAAGTTTAGCACTGGAATGCTGCCCACAAGATCGTGATCTTTCGGATCTCTTCGGGGGTCATTCCGTTAGCACCACACCAGAATCAAAGTCCACGTCAAAATAACGCAAGTCAGACCGCGCACGCATGCCCAGGTTCAAATTGGATGAAAAACTATGGTTAGGAAGTTTAACAGTCGCCTTACCTCCAGAAAATCTTGAAGCTTAACCTTCGCCATCCCGTAGTGGACGGATTGATGCTTTTGCGTATTCTATATGCGTAGTTTCTACCAAACCCTACAACACTTGCAAAGGCTCTATTATCGCTCAATAAGTTCTTGGCCTGCGTCTAGTTAACGCTTGTCAGTCTTTCTGGGGTCGCATTCCATGATAGGTTCGTCCAATGACGGGAATTTTCAGCAGATGATCGACAGCGATTCGAATTCAAAAAAGACGAGTATATCAAGTGACCTCGTGTCTCGACGACGTTTTCTTGAGGCCGCGGGGGCTCTGGCTGCGGCATTGGGGTTGGGTTCTGGAGTTCAGTGGCGGGAGGTGGAAGCCTCCGCTGAAGTGAAGGAGGATGTGTGGATCCCGACGGTTTGCATGAACTGCGGGCCGTCTGCCAAGTGTGCACTGCTGGTTCATCGTGTTGACGGTACTGTGACTCGGATCAAAGGTAATCCTGCCTCACCGAGCAACCTTGGTAGGGTTTGTGCAAAATCCCAGGCGATGCTCAGCCAACTATACAACTCATATCGCGTCAGGTTTCCAGTTAAGCGAACCAACCAGATTAAGGGCCAGAACGTTGACCCTGGGTGGATGGAGATCTCTTGGGAGGAAGCATTGAACACGGTCGCATCCCAAGTGAAAGCGGTCACCCAAGACGACCCGCGCAAACTCGTGTTAATGTCCGGCCATCTGGGGCCCAATCTGCTACGATACTTTGCTGCTTGCTGTGGAACTCCCAACGCCGTATCGGGAGGGACGGCTACGTTCTGCGGTGGCGCTACATCGCCACTCAACCAATGGGTGTATGGCGAATCGATCACCTACCCTGACATGCCCCGCAGCAAATATATAATCAGCTTCGGAGCTCAAAACGTTCAGGGTTCAAAGGGGACCCCGCCTCAGCTACATGACTTCATTGCAGGTTTAGAAAATGGTCTGCAAATAATCAATGTGTCCCCATGCGTGACTCCTTCCACAGCCAAGTCGGCTCGCTGGGTACCGACGGTCCCAGGAACAACGATTCCCTTCCTCATGTCGTTAACACATGTGCTGATCAACGAGCTCGGAGTCTACGATAAGCCGTTCTTGAAGAATCATACAAACGCGGCATACTTGATTGGGCCTGATGGTCACTATGTCCGAGCTGCTCAACCGCTGCTGGACGACCCAGTCCGCTTGAAGAAGCTGGGTAAACCACTCATCTGGGATCCGGTTGATGGTGTCGCGAAGCCCTTCGACGACCCTGGAGTGAGGGACGTTGCGTTGACGGGCACTTACACAGTTGGCGGAGTTACAGCGAATCCGGCCTTTCAAGCAGTGAAGGACCACGTTACTCGATACTCTCCGGAGGAAACCGCGGAGGTCACTGGAATCCCAGCTGATGCGGTGCGGCAGATGGCCCAGGATTTCGCGAAGAACGCGCACATCGGCGAAAATGTGGTGATAGATGGCGTTCAGATGCCCTACAGGCCTGTTGCGATTATCGTCGAGTCAGGTGGGAAAGGGCACTTGGACAGTAACGCCATAGTCCAGGCGTGTGCGCTTCCGTGTACGCTGGTGGGGGCTGTGGACGTGCCTGGTTCGATGAACGCACATGGCTGGCAGCCCTTTTTCTATTTCAACCCGGCGGACGGGATGGTTATGCCTGGTTTAACATTCAACCCAATAGCGCGAGCATCCAACCGTATCGCACTCGGAGATCTGTTTCCGTTAGGCGGAGCGCCAGGCATATGGCTCAATGTTCTGGTGCACCCGGAAAAGTATAAGTTCCCCTATCAGCCAGCCGTGCTTGGTTTCCAGGGCGGAAATCCCCAACAGTTGGGGCCAAATAGCGCCCTGGTCAACGAGGCGTTCGGAAAATTCAAGTTCGTATTCGCCGTCTCGCTCGTTTTCGACGAACCCACTCAGATGGCTGATGTGGTCCTGCCGGAGAACTCCTGGCTCGAACGTCACGGCGTCGAGCTGACGTTCCCATTTCGAGGCTACGACTCCAATGCTTATCGCGAAATGGGACTGGGACATGTACTACGCCAACCAGTTCTAGAGAATCCTGTGTTCGACACTCGCGAAGGAGACGACATAGTTCTGGATCTGGCTCGACGAATCGGAATCGCTGAAGGCGCGGGTGGCGTGTACGATTTGATCAATAAGGCGTACAAGCTGGCGCCTCAATTCCAACTACCACTCCAAGGATCGAACACGACCTGGCCGGAAATTGTGGACCGCATCCTCAAAAACAATCATGGGGCGGATAAGGGACTTGGCTGGTTCGCCCAACACGGGCTGGAACTGAACCATAAGCTGGGTCCCGAAGATTTCTACGGGTACGCTAAGTATCACAATCTGCGTGTGCCGATCTACTTTGAGGAGTTTGTTGGGTGGCGTGAGGAACTCGCGTCTCAGCTACCTTCTCTCGAGATGCCTCTTCAGTGGTCGAGTGACTATGTTCTTTGGTCCTACAGGCCTATTCCTGACTTCCGACCTCACCCGGAGCACAAAGTGGACCCGACGATCTTTCCATTCTACGCGATAAACTGGAAGAATATGCAACTGTTCATGGGAAACAATGATGTGCCGTGGACCATTGAGCTGACAGAACAGTTCGACCCGTACTCAATGAACGTAATAATAAACAAAGACACGGCTAGGCGGCTGGCTCTGAAAGACGGTGACCTTGTTCGGCTGAATTCAATGGGCGGCAACTCCATTGAAGGAGTCATCAAGACAAGCGCCTTGGTAGCGCCGAACGTTTTGGGTATCCCAGGTGCTTATGGTGCGCGATCCCGCAACATCCATCCATGGGCCCGGGTCGGCCCCAACTTCAACGCACTATGGAAGCTAGACGAAGCCTACATGGACCCAGAGACAAATCGGCTGGATTTGACAACTCGGGTTAGTATTGAGCGCCTGAAATAGGTGAGTGTGAGCCAAGGTGAGATACGGGTTAGCAATCGATCTAAACCGCTGTGTTGGATGCTACTCATGTGCAATGGCCTGTAAGTCCGAACATGCCACAACGCGAGGGATCTGGTGGAACAAAGTGCTGGCTAGAGAGACGAGCGAATATCCTAATGCTCTACTGATGTATGTTCCGATGGCTTGCATGCACTGCGATAATCCTCCTTGCGTGAAAGCCTGCCCCACTGGAGCAAGTCACAAGAGAGAGGACGGAGTCGTTGTTATCGACTCAACTATATGCATAGGCTGCCGCTACTGCATGAGCGCCTGCCCCTACAACGCCCGCTCATTCTACGAGGCTGATGAAACGTACTATCCTGGCAGAGGGCCAAGCCCATTTGAAATACAAGGCGCCGCCCAACATCTTAACGGCACCGTTGAGAAATGCAACCTGTGCGCTGAACTCATTGACCAGGGCCTACAACCGGCTTGCGTAGAAGTGTGTCCAGCCTACGCCCGCTTCTTCGGCGACCTAGATGATCCACATAGTGAGATCACTCAAGTAATACAGCGCAAGGCTGGAGTCCAGCTACACCCAGACCTAGGAACAAAACCGAAAGTGTACTACCTCCTGCCGAAAGACAGAAACGCCCCAGCAGGAACAACGGTGGAATAAGGAAAGAGTACATAATAATCGCCGTACTCGCGGCGTTCCTTGTAATCGCAACGACCTGACATTTCACGCAGCGTCCTTCAATGACGGGTCCAACTCCGAACCTTAGGTGTCAATATCGAATGTTCTTCTCTAGTTTCATAATTGGACACACTTTCAAGGCTAGACTTGACCATTATGCTCCTGTGGAGACTATGAAGGACGGGATTGAGACCGGTGAGAGCTATGCACGAAGGCTCGACTTGGAAGACCCACTGGCGAAATTCCGGGAACGGTTCTACATTCCCAATGGGACCATCTATATGGACGGGAACTCGCTCGGTCTTCTTTGCAGAGATTCAGAAAACTCGATTCTAAACGTGCTGGATGACTGGAGAAAGCTCGGTATAGGAGGTTGGCTTGGAGGGAGGCGCCCCTGGTTTTATTTTGCGGAACAAATCGGCGCCATGTGTTCCAGCCTCGTGGGTGCGGAGCCTGACGAGGTCATCCTTACAGGTTCAACTACTATCAACATCCATCAGCTTGTGAACACGTTTTACGAACCTCGCGGGAGTCGCAGGAAGATTATCGCCGATGAACTCGATTTCCCTTCGGACATTTATGCTCTGAGGAGTATTCTGGAACTTAGAGGAATGGATCCCGAGCGGGACCTGATTCTTGCTCCAAGCGTGGATGGCCATTTCTTGGAGGAGGATGTTATTGTTAGGTTGATGGATGAAGAGGTTGCGATGGTTTTCCTTCCCTCGGTCCTGTACAGGAGCGGGCAGCTTCTCGATCTGCAATATCTCACTGAGGAAGCCCACAAAAGGGAGATCCCCATAGGCTTCGACTGTTGCCACTCAGTCGGCGCAGTTCCGCACCACTTCGATAAGTGGGGTGTAGACTTCGCACTTTGGTGCGGTTACAAGTACCTGAACGGTGGCCCTGGAAGCACAGCCTTCCTTTACGTGAACAAGAAACACTTCGGCCGTGAGCCAGCTCTCGCTGGATGGTTCGGCTACGTTAAAGAGAAGCAGTTTGACATGTCCTTGAAATTCGAACATTCAGAGAATGCTGGAGGCTGGCAGATATCCTCTCCCGCAATCCTCAGTGCAGCCCCACTTGAAGGCTCTCTGAAGATTCTCCTGGAAGCAGGGATAGAAGCTATCAGAGCCAAGTCTCTCAAAATGACCTCCTACCTCACATCTCTAGTCGACAAAGTCCTCACCCAGAACCCATTCAACTTCTCAATCGGAACCCCAAGAGAGGAAGCACGGAAGGGAGGCCATGTCGCAATCGAACACGAGGAAGCCTTACGCATAAGCGAAGCACTTCGCTCGCGCGGGGTTATCCCAGACTTTCGCCCACCGAACATAATCAGAATCGCACTCATACCACTCTACAATACATTCCACGAAATCTGGCAAACCGTACAACATCTCAAAGAGATGGTCGAGAAGAGTGAATACGAGAGATACTCTAAACAGCGAAAAACTATATCATAGATAAAATTGAACGATGATTCGACATCGGCAATTTACTCTCTCTAAGCTCCTTTGAACAAGGCAACGGTTCACAGGCTGTGAAGTGAAATTGCTATGGTTTCCAGTATGGGCGTGTTCTATATTCTTCCGGCGTAGAGGAATAAGATGTAACATGGCTGGGAAAGTTTCTTATCGAATCGTAGAGCTAGTTAGGGCTCGGAAACGTTCAGTTGTTGAAATATTCTGACGGCAAGATAGCGGGCACTTTGCTGTTCGTGGGGTCTGCACAGTTCATCATCGCCTTGATAGTGGCCGAAGCTCTCTATCCAAGATATAGTGTCGCTCAGAACTTCATAAGCGACCTAGGGGCGAACTGTCGAGCGATATGCCTAGTAGTTCAGCCCACATCAATCATTTTCAATTCGTCCGTGACGCTGCTTGGCCTCCTAGCCATTCTAGCATCTTATTTCATAAAACGTGAGTTCCGGTCGCGTACTCTCACTTTCCTTGTCATTATGACTGGTGTCGGTGCCACTGGAGTTGGAGTTTTCCCAGAGACCACGGGCGTGATCCATCAAATAGTTTCTCTAATCACTTTCCTGTTTGCTGGGCTTTCTGCCATCGCTTCGTATAAACTGCAGAAGGCGCCTTCATCCTACTTCTCAGTTCTGTTGGGAGTGATGACCCTCGCGGCCTTGACACTATACATCTCCAATGTTTTCCTGGGTTTGGGGCAGGGTGGAATGGAGCGCATGATAGTCTACCCTGCTCTGATCTGGACTGTGGGATTCAGCGGGTATTTGATGGGCAAAGTTTGACGAGTGAAACATACCACTTTCCAGGCAGGTCTTTCCTTGAGTGAGCAGGACTTTCACGGCGCATCGTCAGCACCATTTTGGCTGGAAGGCCAGAGGAGGCAGTTAAGCTTCTCTCAGAGTATTACGAGATTCCAGAACCGAGTCTGCGTGTTGGAACGGTTAAGAGGCATAGGAAGGTTTTAGGTTGCTATGTGGAGAGGGAGAAGAGGATCTACATCTCACAAAGTCAGCTTCTTCTGGACCCGTTTGTTATTCTTCATGAGTTCTATCATCATCTGAGGGCTTCGTCGATCGGCAGGAACAGGCAGGTTGAGAAGCGGGCTGATCTGTTTGCCTTGAATTTCATATGGGACTTTAAACGTTCTAGTTTGGCGTCAAGCGGATGATCATGCTGGCAGCGTCATGGTTCTTCCGGTCGAGCCTGACTGCAATGCCGCTTCGCAGATTTCTACTGCCCTCAATCCGTCTATGCCGTTCACTGTGAATGGGTGTTGGTTTAGTATTGATTGTGTGAAATGGGTGAGTTCCATTGTTAATGGTTCTTTTCTCTCGATGGTTGGTTCGACTACTTTGTCTGATTCCTCGATCCACAACTCTTGGGTTATATAGTCCAATTGGACGGTCGCATCGCTGCCTGTTACTATCAGTCTTCTTGTCTTCCTTGGGGTCAGCCAATTTGCGTCGATGAAGGCGGTGCCTCCGTTCTTGAATTGGAGCATTATCTCCGCGTAGTCCTCTTTCGTATGCCGCATGCTTCCTGTCCTTGCATAAACTGAATTTACGTCGTCCTTGAGGATGTATCGGGCTAGGTCAATGTCATGAATCGCTGTGTCCCTGACGACTCCTACGTCGCCGATCCGTTCTGGCCATCGTCCCACTCGCCTAGCGATTAGTAGAATGGCTTTTCCGATTTTGCCGGTGTCTATCAGGTTCTTTAGGTAGCTACGCGGGGTTGAACCGTTCGATGTGACCGGGCATTAGTCTGAGTCTTTTTCGTTCTGCAAGTTTCAATAGTTCTCGAGCCTCTGAGACTGTGTTGGTCATTGGTTTTTCTACCATCACGTGTTTACCTGCGGTGAGTGCTCGTTCGGCGATTTGCTTGTGGGTTGTTGTGGGTGTGCAGATTGTGACTGCGTCGATATCGTTGCGTGATAGGAGATGGTTTACGTCGGTATCGTATTCTATGTTGAATTGTGTTCCTATGCTCTGGGCTGTTGCAGGGTTTGCGTCGCAGACGGCCATGAGTTTCGTGGATTCGAGATTTGCTAGTACTCGTGCTTGGTTTTTTCCCCAGAAACCTGTGCCGATTACTGCGACTCTTAGCTGGTTCACCGGGTCCACAGTCCTCTGCCGGTGGCCCGGTAGATCAAACCGCTTTTTTCTACGCTGGCTGGGTCAAGTATGCCGGTGCAGTCGATGATGAGGCTTTGCTTCGACATGTGCGCTGCCAGTTCGATCGTGTCTAGTTTCTTGAAATCGTCGTGGGCCACTGAAAGGATTGCGCAATCTGCTTTCTCGATTGCCTTTCGGAGGGTGGGTTCTGAAGTTAGCCCCATTGCCTCCATTTCGGAGACGGTGTATGATGAGTCGTAGGCAGTGACTTTGGCGCCTCGTTTCTTCAGTATGTTGATTAGATCTAATGACGGGGAATAGCGTGTTTCCTTGACGTTCGGTCGATAGGTGATTCCGAGAACCACTACCTTTGCTCTTTTGAGTGATTTGTCACAAACGCGCAGTCCATCGGAGGCGAGTTTGGCAACGTGGCGGGGCATGAAGTCGTTTATTTTTCTAGCGTCGAGCACTAACCTCAATCGTGAATCGTAGGCGAATGCCTCGGTGGCCAGTAGGTATGGGTAGACTGGTAGACAGTGGCCTCCTACACCGACGCCGGTGGCGTGAAGATGAGAGTAGGGTTGGCTGTTGGCAGTTTTCATGGTCTCCACGTAATCAACCCCCATTTCTTCGCATAGAAGGGCGAACTCATTCGCTAGGGCGATGTTGACGTCGCGGTAAATGGTCTCGAAAAGCTTAGCCAATTCTGCTGTCTTGATATCACGAACTCTGATCAGCTCGCCTTTCACCACGACAGAAAGCGCGGCGCAGGCTGCTTCAAGGCTCTTTTTGTCGATGGCGCCAACGAGTTTGGGATATGTTTGCATGTCTTGAAGCGCTCTTCCGCCCATTGCTCTAATTGGGCTATAGGCTAATCCAAATCCTTGTCCAGCAACTAATCCAGAGTATTTTTCAATGGTCCCCTTCACGACGCGTTCAGTGGCTCCTGGTCCACAGGTGCTTTCGAAAACAACGAGGCTGCCGCTCTTGAGCCCTTTTCCGATGCTGACACAAGCGTCTTCAACAGCAGAATAGTCAGCCCGCTTCTGCCTATCGATCATCGTTGGAACAATGAGGAACAGGATGTCTGAGTTCGCGGCCGCTTCTTCGGTTGAGGTTGTGGCCGTGAACTTCCCGCTTCTCACAGCTTTCTTGAGTAGAGCGGTGAGGCCCGGTTCGTCCATTGGGCTGTCTCCCTTGTTGACGCGTTCAACAACCTTGGGGTTCATGTCTGCGCCGATTACTTTCGCGCCTGCTTCGGCATAGAGGCATGCTATTGGTAGGCCCATCCATCCTAGGCCCACAACGCCTATGCATAGTCGTCCGTCACGAATTCCGACAGCAATCTCGCCAGGTTCTCGGGAGAGGAGGGGTTGGGGTGATGTCAAAGTTACCTTCGCTAGGCTGCCGGCCGAAATATTTAACTGTTTTTAACTCTAGACGAGTTAATTATGCAACGGCCAAGACAATTAACCGATTCCCTACACCGAGCTGGTCTAACGATCTACGAATCAGAAGCATATCTTGCTCTACTATCGAAACGAGAGTTAACTGCTGAAGAAATCGCGAAGACTACTTCAATTCCTATAACGAGAGTGTATGGAACTTTGGAGGAGCTCATGCAGAAAGGCTTCGCGAGGACTGTTCAAAGTAGACCGAGAAGATTTCAAGCCGTATCTCCCGAAGACGCAAAACGAGAGTATCTGACTCACCTTCGGCGCAATTTCGAGAGCAACCTCCTATCGATCGAAGAGGATATAAAACATCTTCAAAGAGAAGTCGAACCGCTTTATGTTGAAAGCCATCTTCAGGTTAAGCCCGAAGAGTTACTAGAACCCATTGATGATCTGCGGTCTATGGAAGAAAGGACGGCAGAGTATCTACAGAATGCGTCGGAAGAGGTCTTGGTTTCAACTGCTCTATTCTCTTGGCTTCCTAAGATAAGATTGAAACTGAGGGGCGCCCTGGTCAGAGGTGTGAAGGTTCGCATTTTGATGCAGATTCCTCAAACTCAGGTTGGCAAGCATCTAGACGAACTAATCACGTTAGGCGCACATATCCGGGATACAAAAGAGCCGTGGCATCCAGTTCGCGGCACTCTGGTAGATAACAAGGATCTGACTTTCGTCATATGGGCTGCTGAAGAGGCGGAACGATATTGGAACCCTATCGTCTATACGCCCCATCACACGAAGAATCAGGGGCTGATCAGGATTTTTCGTGAATCATTTGATTTCAGATGGAATAGCTCAAAACGAGTATCGATCCGGGGGTTGACCGCCAAATGAAAGTCTGGATCGACGTCCTCACTCCCAAGCAAGCGAACTTCTTCGCAGAGCTCCAACGCCGTCTTAGCGTGAAGGGATTCAAAACTGTACTCACCACACGTGAATATCGAGAAGTCAATGAACTTCTCCAACTAAGGAACATGAAGGCAATCCAGCTGGGCCGCCATGGCGGAGGGGGGCTTAGAGCGAAGCTTGAAGCAAGCTCCAAGCGCATGTCCGCGCTGACTGCCGTTGTCGAAGAACAAAAGCCCGACATCGCAATCTCTTTCTCGTCACCAGAAGCATCAAGGGTGGCTTTCGGTCTCAAGATACCCCACTACTCCATCTGTGACTCCCCCCACGCCGAAGCAGTTTGCAAACTTAGCGTACCCCTCTCGCAAAAGCTGTTTACGCCTTGGATAATTCCAATCTACGCTTGGAAGAGATATGGCATCAACCCCAGGGACATTGTAAGGTATCGAGCCCTCGACCCTGCGGTTTGGCTCAATGGATACAAGGGCAATACTAAGGTTCTTGACGGCCTCAAGTTAGACGTCTCGAAACCGATTATCGTGGTCCGACCTCCTGAAGAATTCGCTGCCTATCTCACTGCTCGATTAACATCCGCCTCGACCTTCGATATCATCGCTAAAGTTCTGGACCTAGCCGACGAAGGCTCCCAGATCGTGGTCCTCAGTCGCTATGATGATCAGAGTGAGCGGTTGAAGAAGCGGTTTGGCGATCGCGTTTTAGCCCCGGAACATGTGGTCGACACAGTTCCTCTGCTTCAGGCAGCTTCAGTATTTCTCGGGGGAGGAGGCACAATGACCGCGGAGGCTGCGTTACTCGGCGTGCCAGCGATATCATACTACCCGGGGGAGCCCACTTTCGTTGATCGATTCCTCATGAACTACGGAGTCGTCGACCGTCTTCAAGATTCTGGGAGAATTGCTCAGCGAGCCCTAGCCATCTCTAAGAATCGCGATTTTCGAGAGCTCTGTCGGAAGAAATCCAGCAAATTACTTGAGAGCATGGAGGATCCCTTGAGAGTAATCATTCAACGAATTTTCAAGTAGTTGTCTTTTGACCAATTGTCCGCCAGAAATATAGGTCTGTGGCTTTCTTCCAAACAAAAAGCCACACCAAAATGATGATTCCAGAGACCAAAACTCTTACGGTTTGTGTGACGATTCGATCGAAAAGGCTCTCAGAACCGAAAGTGAACTCGAAAGCCACTCTAGAGATCAGGAACATGCATAGAAGTAGCATTGCCCAGACAAGAATCACAATTGCTGCCAGAGGTAAAAGCCGTCTCAAAACTTACCGACCACTGTGATCAAGTACGTCAAGACCGCGAGAATCGACGAAATTAGCGTAAGAATCATCATATCTCGAACAATCTCTTTTTCCCCCAAGTGTCCGGCTGCCAGAATGATGCGCGCTAGCGTTATGGGAGCGTTTCGTTCCGCGCTAGCTTCAAGTCTACCATTCTCCATGAGTCTGGTTGGTCTTTCGCGTATTTCTCGTCTTTCATACAATCTCCCAACCGAAGCCAAGCCATAGAAAGCGTTCATGATGTACGGGATCAAAGCTACGACCACAACAGTCTCAATTCTTCCGAGTATTGCGAGAGCTCCGAGGGCGGCGCCTACAGTTAGGCTTCCGGTGTCTCCGCCGAAAACTCTGGCCGGATATCTATTGAAATAGTAGAAAGCCAGGAGGGCTGCGAGCAATCCAACGCCAAGTGCTGCTGTTCCAGTTCTGCCCGCGACAAGTAGGATTGCTACGATTACAACTGAAATTATGCTGGCAGTCCCAGCCATCGCTCCATTCATGACGTCCATCATGTTTACGCCGTTCGAGGCCACTGCAAGCGCCAGTGGAATCAATAGTGGATAGACGATTGTGAATCTAATCTGACCTACGAATGGTATCATTGGGAAGGGGTCGTAGGTGCCCAAGAGAATGATTGGAACACAGGCGAGGGCGGTGAGTAACGGTTTGATCCTTGCACTCAGCGGTCGCAAGTCGTCCAGCAATCCGATTGCCCCCGCGATTAGCACGGTGCCGATGAAAGCCGCTGTCTCACGTAGCGAGTTTGGGAAGATGACTGCACAGGCAACTGTGCTTACTGTCAACCCGATGAGAATCGCGAGTCCGCACATCTCTGGCAATTCATTTCTTTCAAGCTTGTGGACATCTCTTCCCGTGATTCCATGTTTCCGCATCACTCGGCCTATGATCGGAATTGCTGCGAAGGTTACCGAGAAAGACACTGCAAAGACAATCGTCATGCTGGCTGTGGAAAGGATGTCAAGCATGTTTCAGGCAGCTCTTGATTATTCTTGACAGTTTTCTCTTGTAGTCGTTGACGATCTTCATGGCTTTGCCCTTGGTGGGTGCTTCGGCCATGATTCTGAATATGGGTTCAGTGCCGCTGGGGCGGATTAGAATCCACGATCGCGGAGGAACCCAGACTTTGATCCCATCAATGTCAAGGACCTTGCCCTTTCTAGGAAGGTTTCGAATTCCTTCCGTGACGGCTGCTTTGATTGAATCGGGGCATGGCATTTTGTCCTTCACGATGTAGTAGTTCGGAAGCTCCGCCACGAGTTTTGAGAGTGGTTTTCGCGCTTCCAATATGATCTTGTAGATCCATGCGGTTGTAATGCCTCCATCCCGCGCGGCAACGTGCGGTGCATAGAAAATGCCTCCGTTTTCTTCGCCGCCTAGCTTTGCTTTGATCTTCAACATTAAATTGGAAACGTATACGCTTCCGACAGGAGTGTATACGATTTCGCCTCCGTACTTTTCAGCAGTTTCCTCAATCATCTGAGAAGAACTGATTGGAGTGACAATTTTTCCGTGCGAGTGGTGTTCCAGGAAGTCTCTGATGATAAGGGCAAATGTCTGATCTCCCCAGGTAACCGCGCCGCGTTCATCTAGAAAGACAGCACGATCGCCATCGCCATCATGGGCGACGCCGAAGTCAGCATGCACTGAGGGAAGGATTTCGGAGGTCTTACAAAGATTTTGTGGTGTGGGTTCGGGCATACGCGCAGGGAAGTTTCCGTCAATATTGCCGTTCACTATGCACACTCTGCCTCCCAGTTTCTCAACGATGGGTGGTGTTCCGAGTACGCTTACGCCGTTCGCGGCGTCCACGAGAACCTTCAAGCTTCCACGGCTGGGGACTCCACCTACGTTCTCGATGACCGATCTAACATATCCGGAGAACTTGTCCGTGACGGAAATTGGCTCCTTGACAGTATTCCACTGGCTGAGTTTCCACTTGGATTCGAAGTAGATCTTCTCGATCTTGAGTTCATCTTCGTGCGGCAGTTCTACGCCATGATTTCCCATGACCTTCATGCCGTTGTATTTCGGGGGGTTATGGCTTGCAGTCACCATAATGCCGCCTTTCAGTGCCCAGTCCTTTGTGAGAAACTGCAGCGCGGGGGTAGTTATGTGACCCAACTTCCAGACTTGGCATCCGGCGCTCGCCAAGCCCGAACACACAACATCTTGGAATAGCGGACTTGAGAGTCTACCATCGCATCCCACCGCCAGATCAGCACTCTTGAAGAACGTGCCAGTCGCCATGGATAACTTCAGTACTAGTTCCGCGGTCAGTTCCTCGTTCACTATCCCTCGAACGCCGTTTGTTCCGAATAGCTTTCTCTCTTCCAACTATGCCGCACCTCTCACATGACGTGTATTCCTGTTGCCACGTTCGTGGTTATTTCCTTGTAGGGATGAACCACAACATTTCTCCGGATCTTGACGCCATCACTGATCTGAACATTCGGTGAGATGACGGTTCCCGGTTGGATCTTCACTCGTTTTCCAATCGACACGTTGGACGCTATGATCGCTCCCGAGACGAGGGCCCCCTGCCCTACGGTAACCTCATCGAACAAGATTGAATTAGTCACTCGCGCTCCGCTCCCTACTCGGCAATTGTCGCCAAGCAGCGCGTTGGGTCCCACGCAAGCGGTCCTCTCGATGGTAGAGTGTTTTCCAAGGAAGACAGGTGTCCTGAATCTTGAGTCTCCAACGAGCCCGCGGCTACCATGGGGGGTAGATTTTGGACTCTGTTTTTGAAGCAGTGTGAGGTTGGCCTTCTGGAAGTCGGAGAGGCTTCCAATATCGAACCAATGGCCTTCAAATGGAAATCCAATCAGCTTCTGCCTTTTTGCCAGAACCGGAAAGATCTCTCTTTCAAGCGAAACTTTCCGTCCCGCCGCTATCATTCTCAGGACCGAGGGCTCGATCATGTAGATTCCAGCATTGACCAGTCGACTGGGTGCTTCCTTCAAGCTTGGTTTCTCAACGAACCGGCTAATCCTCCTTTTCGAGTCGAGCTCGACTACTCCGAATCTGGTCGGATCACGTACTTCATGTAGTGCATCCGTCACTGCTGCCTTTGTCCTCTCATGGCGCTCCAACATTTGAGTCAGGTCGATCTCAGTGATTACGTCGCCGTTCATGGCGATGAAAGTGTCTTTCAGTCGGATTGTTTGTGAGGCAAGTTTCAATGGGCCGCCTGTTCCTAGCGGCCTATCCTCCAAGGAGTAACGGATACGCATCCCTCTGTACTCTTCTCCCACTCGTGCTCGAAGAGAGTCAGCTAGATAGTTGACCGCGAGTACAACTTCATCTATTCCGTGATGCCTGAGTAGGTCAAGGGTCCAGTAAATCATCGGCTTTCCTAGAACGGGAAATAGCAGTTTGGGTAGTGCGTAGCTGATTGGCCTCAAACGAGTTGCATATCCACCCGCAAGAACTATCGCCTTCATAAGAATCCAAGCAACCCGTTCTCCCTATGTTGGTCTGGAGGGTCTATTTGTGCTTCGGGGAAACAGCATTTGAAGGGCACATACACGCTACTCCTCATCTGCATGAAGCCGTTTAGAACCAAGATCGGTAGTCTGGGATACGCCACAATAGGAAAGGGGCACTATCTATACACGGGGTCCGCACTGGGAACCGGGTCCGTTTCTCTGGAAGGCAGATTGAACCGTCACTTGCGAGGTCCGAAAAACGTGAGGTGGCACGTCGACTATCTCACCTCTAACCCTCGCTATAGAGTGAAGGCAATTGTGTGCTTAAAGTCGAGCAAGCGCCTGGAGTGCACCATCAACCAGAAGATTGTCAGGAATTTGAACGCCAAGCCCATTCTAATAGGCGCAGGTTCCAGTGACTGCAAATGCGATGGGCATTTGACTAGAGTTGAAACTTCGATTGGAGCGGGCGAGATCTTGTCGAAGGTTACCAGAGCCTATCAGGGTTTCGGCGGGGCGGTGCTTTGCATGCAATTCGCGGATCGCACGACTAAGAACCTGGACCAACCCATTCAGCTAAATGAACTTGGGGTACCCCCGTTTAGACGGAAAGACCGTGTTGACTAGATCTTCTGCCCTTCTTCCCATCTTTTGAGGAAGGCGTCTCGAAATATCCTGATGAAACCTTGGTTCTTTGTGTAGTGTGGGCGATAGTATATTGGTCGTGGTACGTCGCGTTTTTTTGTCGCCCAGATGAGGAACACGAGCTCCTGATCGTCGACCAGCGTTCCTCTTACTGGATACCATTCTTCAGCGCAATGTCTTACCTGAATGCCAAGATCACGTAGCTCGCTAGCTCTTTCTCTAGTCGACGCATCATTGACCAGCATCAAAACTTTCATGCTGACGCCGCGGTCATGCGCTTGGAACAGTGACTCACGAACTTTTCCGTACCATCCAAAGGTTTCCGCGAAAATGTTCGCTTCTTTGGCGGCGTTGCCAAGGATCCTAGCGGTACGTAGCTCCATCTCGGGAAGATCACGTAAAGGTTCTATGATCTCTTCCGGTCTTATTCCAAGCCTACTCTCCCAATACACTGGCTCCAGAAGTTTCTCCAGCTCCAGAGCGACCGAAGTTTCTTTCGCAACTTGACTATCGAGTTTTCTCTTCCGTTCATCAAGTATTCTCTGCAAGACAGTTCGGGGTTGGACCACCTCAACCCTGTTGCTGGAAATTCTCACCAATCCCTTGTCAGCAAGCGACTTCAATGAATCCTCAGCTATGGCTGCGGGAATGCCGAAGCCAGTAACAATCTTGTCCAACATTTCTCCTTCGGTCTGGGAAAGCAGACGGAGGTACAGCTTTGATTCGCCGCTCGATAACCCCAGACTCCGAAGGAGTTCCATTTCCTTTCCATTGTCATCAAACAATTTTCTCGACACCATTATGAATCATCAGATCTTCTCCTTGTCAATTAGCGGGTCGTTGTCAAGAAACTTTCTACCCACGAATTTTTTCACTCGAATCAGTTTGGGGTGCACATGATGACTTGCTCAATTTTACGTTAGCGCTTCACGTCACGACCACACGACCTGTAACCTGTCCTCGTGAAAGGTTAGCATGCGTCCTGACGGGGAGGATAGTGGTGGACCGGGCGGGATTTGAACCCGCGACCTTACGGGACTAAATGTCTTTCCGCATTGCGGGTGTTTCAAGCATGCCAAGCGGACGATGTGGTCGCTTCGTCGGCGTGTCGACGATGCTCATACCAGGCTGATCTACCGGCCCACCTTTCCGAGTGCTTTCCACTCTCCGCCTAAAACCCTTCGGAAAACTGAAAAACGCGAACGCTCAGCAAACTGAGATTGGGTTAGAAAAATCTTAATTGCCGAGGGCCCGTGAGAGCTTCCTAAGCCGAGGTAGCTCAGCCTGGGAGAGCACCCGACCACGTGGGTGAAGCTGAAGACCGGGTTGACTATGCAGAAAGAGGCATAGGCCTAATCGCGGATTCAAATCCCGCCCTCGGCACCAAACCCCTGTTCAGACTTTGTTGGGGTCATCAAAGGACGATTTGTATTGCAACTCGGGAACCGTATATTGCGTGCCCCACTCATTAGGCAGTTCAGCTGCGAGTCTCTGAGTGAAATTCCATAGCTTCTCAATCCATCAAGCGTCACTGTAGCGTTCTGACCTCAGGAAGTTCTAGGACGAATAGTACATGACCTCTTACTTCTGCTCACAGCGCGGTTCATGTGCTTGTCTCAGCGGGTAGATCGAATCTCTAGCTTCGAAAACTCTGACTGGTGTAGACATGGTTTTTTCAGGAGGTTGCGATAAATATGCGAGCAATCGCATTCAATCCGATGATGCTTCAAGCGGAATAGGGTAGGTTCGAATGCGAGTAGGTTTCGTCCAAATTAACTCAAAACTTTCTGATGTGGAGGGAAATATCAACAAGGCGTTTCGATTAGTTGGCAAGAAGAAGATGGACCTTCTGGTTTTGCCGGAACTTTTCAACACCGGCTACAACTTTCGGAGCAAGCGTGAGCTTGCAAAGCTTGCCGAACCGATTCCTGAAGGACCAACGGCGGAAACGATCCGAGAGCTTTCGAAGCGTGACGGGACTATGATAGTCGCGGGCGTTGCGGAAAGAAAGGGACAGAGCTTCTACAACTCCGCCCTTGTCGCCAAGGGAGGAAGATACCTCGGAACATATCGCAAGATCCATCTCTTCTACAACGAGAAGAAATTCTTCAAGCCAGGCAACGAGTTCAAAGTGTTCGGGAAAGTAGGGGTCATGGTATGCTTCGACTGGATCTTCCCCGAGTCGGCTAGAACTCTGATGCTTAAAGGTGCAGAAGTGGTTGCGCACCCTTCCAACTTGGTCCTTCCGCACTGTCCAGCTTCCATGAAGACTCGCGCCTTAGAAAACCACGTTTATGTTGTGACCGCTGATCGCGTGGGAGTCGAACGCGGGCTTCGATTTATCGGGCAATCCCAGATTGTGAGTCCTCGAGGACGAATAATATATCGCGCTTCCGCGACTAGGGAGGAGTGCGTCGTAAGGGAGATTGATCTTTCGCGGGCCCATGACAAGTCTGTCACATCCAGAAACAATTTGGTGAAGGACCGGGTTCCAAGAGCATACGTCCCTTGAAACGTTCCATGCCCGATAAGTCTTTAATTCAACACGTGTCCACTAAACGATGATGACGGAGAATGAGTTCTGCTACCACTGTTCGTCAGGTCATGCGAACCATAGTTTCCGTGGACTTAAAGACCAAGGCAAAAGATGCAGCTCGTCTGATGTCTGAGAAGCATATTGGGTCGTTGATTGCGAACAGGGACGGCCTGCCGTTCGGCATCGTTACAGAACGGGATATGATGGAAAAGATCGTGGCCCAGGGAGCCGACCCATCGAAGGTGACGATCGGGGAGATTATGACTGCGCCGTTAGCGACAATCGACGCCTCAGCCAGCCTCATTGACGCGACTAGGAAGATGGTGGAGAAAAGAGTGAAGAGACTTGTGGTAACGGAACATGACAAGATCATCGGAATCATCAGCCAGACCGACGTTGTTCAACATGTGGCTGATTTTCGTACGTTGGCCAAAATGGGCATGACCTGAAAATCACGAATTACTGCTCTCTAGTCTGTGCAAACATACAATACCGATTGAGATTTTTATTGCATCTAGAAATCCTATTATCCACCAATTGTCCCTATCTCGCTCGCGCTAAGCTTGGGCTTGTGGGTCCCTTTATAGGGTCATGGGCTAGGGTTTAGCTTGTAGCGGTCGTAGTCTAGCCTGGTCTAGGACGGGAACGGCGGTGCGTCTCTGCCGACGTAAGCCTGCCACGCTTCTGATCGCTCCTAAACAGGGCGAGAAGATGCCCGGGTTCAAATCCCGGCGACCGCACCAAATTTTGAAGTAGAAGCACAATCAAATACTGAATTCTCATTGCCAAAATATTTCGAAGTACGTTTCAAAACCTATTGAGACTTCATTTAGAGACGTTTTAATCATCTACGCTAACGGCAATGATGTCATCACAATATCATTTTATCATCGGGTGTGTAGCTGACAGCAATCAGAGGATGAATAACATGTACTCATCTGGCGTAATGGAACAAAATGATTCGCTTGATATGATCCTCAAGGCAAGGCGCTCAATCAGAGAGTTCAAGCCTGACATTCCACCGCGGAACTCATCGAACAAATCATTCGAGCAGGCTTACTGGCACCGTATCCGGGGAGGGCGGGACCGTCAATCTAGACCGCCAATTTAGAGTAATCCCTCGCGACAGTCAGGTAATACCAAATTTGAAGGAAATAATGAAACGGAGAGCGCTCACGGCTAGCGAGCGACTTGCCAAGCAAATGGAGCAGAATCCTTCCTTGCAACAGCACGGGCAGTTCATAGCTAAAAGACTGAAAACGATGGGTGAGCAAGGCGTACCTGGAGTCGGTAGCGATCCATACTACATCGTTGTCGCCGAACGCAAAGGAACGGCGTCGGACAAATCTCTCTCGCATTGCATGCAAAATATGTGGCTTAAGGCAACAGCGCTGGGCCTTGGCTTCCACTTGCTCACGATAACGGGGGCAATGGCGGAAGACAAGGAGTTTTGCGATCTCTTGAGCATACCCTACGGGCAATATGCCTTGGACGGATGTGGGGTCGGTTATCCGAGCTCAATCCCTGTTCCAGTGGAACGGCCTCAGGTTGCCGAAGTTAGTAGATGGGTTACCTGATTGCACGAATGAGTCTTGTAGCTCGGGTCCATCAATTTTCGTAATTGGTGATAGTCTCTTAGATACTGAGCGTCCAAGAACTGGGGTGAGTTCTTGCGTAGGCTTCTCATCAACAACATAAGTACGTCCTCACACGTTGTGCTTGTATTCTAGTAGCAATCGAGAGATTAGCGAGAATCGAGTCCGATTAAGGATGGCAATGGTTGATGTCTTGCCACAACAAGGACCTTCGATCATTGTATATTGCCGTTGTCTTGGTTTCACTAGTCTGGGTCGCATTCTTCCACTTGGTCGAGGCTCCTGACGTTCAGCCACCCTGGGTTGATTTGCGGTATTGAGCGTCGGGACGACGCCTTCGGCTCCGACCAAGGGTGATCTCGTGGCCTTTTACGTGAATGTGCAGGTTCTGGCAACCAATAATGGCCCAATTCAATGGGTTGATGCTCGTTGCTTCTTGGATGGCGACCTATGGTTTGAGGGGAGTTTCGCTTCGGGGGTCGATGTCAGCGGAATCTATTCGCAGAGGCCTTGGAAATGCGAGCGTGGGTGCGCACGTAGTGACTTGGGTAGTTGACCCGAACAACCAGTACAATGATCCAAATCTCGACAATAACGTAATGCAGTATTCGTTTGTAGTTGGCGAAGGTCGGGGCGATTACGATTTCAGTATTTCAGCACAGGGACGCGGTAAGTTCATTAACTAGCAGTTAGAAAAAAAGCCAAAAATCATAACTTGACCAACACTTCCACTTTCTAAGTAATTACAACTCGACAATATGCACACCAATCACTCAAATCAGACAAGGGCGCACAATGGCGCCTGTAGAAACACTTGACACTAAAGGTTCACCTGTCCAAGCAGTCCATTGGCTAATGCGTTCGTGCAATCGAACCAATAATCTTCAACCGGTTACCCGCTTGCGGTAGAGAGATTGACAATGCTGAATTGCTGCCTTTGCAACTTTGGCGCCTTTCCATCCTAGAATTTTGACGTGTTTTCCTTCCAACACTTTGTATGTCTCGAAGAGGTATGCAATTTCTTTCAAACTGTGCTCTGGCAAGTCGTTTAGGTCATGGTATTCGTCGTAGCGTGGGTCTCCTGTCGGCACGGCCAAGATCTTGTCGTCTCGTTTGTCATTGTCGAGCATGCGGAGTAGTCCAACTGGGCGTGCGGTCATGATGCAGCCTGGAAATGTGGGGTTCGTTACGAGAACGAGTACGTCGAGTGGATCTCCGTCCTCGTCCAATGTTTGAGGTAGGAAACCGTAGTCGCCCGGGTAGTGAACGGAAGAGTAGAGCACGCGGTCTAGGACGATTGCTTTCTTTTTCACATCGTATTCGTACTTGTTCTCAGTGCCTTTCGGGTTCTCGATAACTGCGTAGATTGTATCGGGGGCATCCGGTCCAGTGTCGAGGTCATGCCAATAGTCCATTCCACTCACCGTTCCACAGACCTGCCCTAGTCGCCTCGAAACTTGTCCGCTAGTGACTTCAACTCTCCACGTTCTAGGACCTGAATCTTGGTTTCAAGTCGAACATCTAAACCGATCTGTCGAAGCAAACCATAGAGCTGTTCTCCAGTAATCTCTCCTTTCAGTTGACCGGCCTGAACCAGTTGAGCGAGTTCCTGCAAGATCTGTTCAGCAATTCTGGGGTATTGTCGTTTGGCGGCGTAGTAAACTTCCCAAGTGCGCCCAACGAACACCTTCTGCAAAACCCTGCTAGGGTCAGGCTTGTTCGATGCGGCTTGTGCTTGTTGCTGTTTAACCGTGATTCTCTTCTGCATAGCTGCCAACCGTTGGCGTTTGAGCCTCTCTAGTTCTGTGTCTTCGGTCAAATGTTACCAGCTTGATCTTTTGGATCCAATCGGTTTTTGGCGAGCCCTATTGACCATTCAAAGTCATAAACAAAACGGCCTGCTACGACCCATGCGTCCAATGACCGTATGTCCACCCTAAACGTTTCGCTTACGAGCTGCCGTGTTTCCGGTGTAAAATGACCTCTAGGAAACGCTCCAACCACCATTAGGGGATCCGTTATGCCACTCGCATATTGGGCGAGTTCGCGAAGTAGCACGGGTTTCCCAAGCGTGCTGAGACCCAGAACCTTTCCCGGCCTAAGCCTGCCTAGAAATTTGCGAAGAGATATTTTGTCGACAGTTAGCAACGGGTCCCCGTTCTTCGGAACTTGTCCTTCTGAGAAAAGTTGTTCAACGAGGCCTACAAACCGAACGTAATTCTTCGGCAAGCGTACCTTAGGATTAATTGTTATGACGTAATCGTCCTGAGTGTGAACGAACGTCCGAAGGTAACCTGTCCAGTTGAGCGGAGTCTCAAGAATTTGTAGAAGAGTATTGTGAACAATGTCTGGTCGGCCCATTTTCTCCGCGGGAGGCTCATGGTGTAGTCTGGCTAGTTGCTGCATGGCGGCGTTGTGGAAAGCTCTATCCAACAATACCTCTCGGGGCGACTTCCGCCTGCGTTCAGCGTACTGTTTGACCTGTGAATGTTCTTGAATCTCCTTAGGAATAAGCTGTAAGGCGCTTTCGACAAGAACCAGTGTGAGCATCATAATCCTTTCTTCTGTTGGCTAGCCGAATGGTACTCAATCCACAAAAAGGTTACAAGGACACCTCCCAGACATTAGCTTGGTCGGCTCTTTGGCTTGGAGAAGGAGTGGTAATATTCGCGGGATTGCCCGCGAGAGAATTGAAATTCTGCTGGACCTTGCGAGGAGGACGTTTCCGAAAGATCGAGTTCTCTCAAAAAGGTACGTCAAACTCGCGCGCTTAATCGGAATGAAGGCGGGAGTGCGCCTATCTAAGGAGCAGAAGATGTCAATTTGTAGGAGCTGTGGAGCTTTTCTCGTTCCAGGCGTGAACTGCCGTGTTAGAACTAGATCAGAATTCGGAACGACGGTCTTAATTACATGCCTAGAGTGCGGGGCTAAGAAACGGTATCCGACTGTGAGGGAACGGATTTCAAGAACAAAGAACTGAGAAGACTTCGATCAAAGTCCCGTCTTGCTGACCCAACAATATGGATTGGCAAACAGGGAGCGTCAGAAGTTCTGGTAAAGCAAGTAGAGGGCCAGCTGAAGACCCGCGAGCTCGTGAAACTCAAAATTCACAAGTCTGCGCTAGCAGAAACTGAGACAAGTGCCGTCGCCGAGAAAGTCGCGGTCTTGACGAATTCAACACTCGTCGAAGTTTTGGGTCATACGTTCACACTCTACAAGCAACGAGAGTTAGCCTCATCCCACGAAAACCGTTGAGCTATGAGGCAATATCGTCTTTTGAATGGTGAACCGAACTAAACTTATATTGCGCTCACCGATTCTAACGACGAGACTTCGCTACTGGATGGAAATTCAATGCCGACACCACTTGATGTTCCTTCAGATGTCCTAATCGACAGACTGTCGAAGTTTCTGAAGGAGAATGTAGGTGATGTGGCTCCGCCGACTTGGGCTTTGACTGCCAAGACCGGTTCGCAAGGGGAACGCCCTCCAACTAATTCCGATTGGTGGTACGCTCGTTGTGCTTCGCTTTTGAGGAAAATGTACCTACACGGCCCCGTTGGAGTAGCACGTCTGAGGGTGGAATACGCGGGCCGATTGAGGCGGGGAACGCACATCGAGCATTCTAGAGCTTCGGGCGGTTCAGCGATTAGGGAACCCTTGCAGCAACTTCAGAAAGCCGGTTTCATCGCTGTTGAGGCCAAGAAAGGCAGAAGACTCACACCTGAAGGAATTAGCCTTCTCAATCGAATGGCTGCCGACATTCAGAAGGGTGTCAAGAAGCCCGAAGGCCAGTAACATTGAGCGAAGAGGACGAGTACTCGGACGAGGAGCTTGATTCGCTTAGACAGAGAAGATACTCGGATCTTCAACGTGCCGTAGGCGAGGAACAGCGGCAGACGGAGTCGAAGAAGCAGTACGAGGCACAGAAACAAGCCGCACTCAGGTTGGTACTCACGCCAGAGGCGAGACAGAGGTTGACTAATATTCGAATGGTAAAACCAGAATTCGCTGAACGGATAGAAACTCAATTGATCCAACTCGCGCAAACTGGGAAAATCAAAGTGCCAATAGGCGACGACCAACTGAAAGACGCCTTGGCGCGCCTTCAATCACAGCGCAAAGAGATTCGCATAAGGAGAGCCTGATCATGGCTAGGAACAAACCTGCTGGTCGGAAACATAGACTTTCCAGAGCTCTGAAGACTAGAAAACCTGTTCCATCATGGGTCGTAGCGAAGACACAGGGGCACACCAGAACCCATCCGAAGAAACGCCACTGGCGCAAGACCAAGCTGAAAGCTTAGCGGGAGAGATCGATAGATGAGTGAATCTGAAAAGAAAGAAGAAGAAATCGTGAACGCGACTGCGGAAGAAGAGGAAACTAAATCGGGAACTGAGACAACTCCAGAGACCCAGGAAACAGCGGAAGAAGAAGTGGTTGAGTCCGCTCCTGCCGCCGAGGAGAAAGGAGAGGGCGAACCAGAGGAAGAAGAGATAGAAGTAGTTGAGGAGAAAATATACACGATTCCTCTTCGTCACGTATGGGTAGTCACACCTCGAGGTAAAAGGGCGCCAAGAGCGGTGAGGGATGTTCACGATTTCGTTTCTCGACATATGAAATCTGAAGAGGTTGCTATAAGTAACGAAGTTAACCAAGCCCTTTGGAGTAGAGGCATCAACAAGCCACCAAGAAAAATCACTGTGCGCGCCGTGAAAGACAAAGAGGGCAAAGTAATCGTCTATCCTGCGAAAGCAGCATGAATGAGCATGCGTTGGTCCTCTTGCATAGCCTGATGGGACCATAGGAATGACTGTCATCTTAGCGGACGTCTTTGGAAGTCCGAACATCGGAGTCTACTGCTTCTGTGCTGAAAACGTGGCCATCGTTCCGCCAGGATTAACCGCTCGGAAGATCGGCCAGTTTGAACAGGCACTGGGCGTGAAGGTGTGCAGGACCACAATAGCTGGCTCCACGTTGGTAGGAGCGCTTGTAACAGGGAACTCCAATGGAATACTCGTTCCTCATACGGTTCGCGAGTATGAGTGTGAGAGATTGCGTGAGTTCTGCGAGATCACAATTGTTAAGTCTCGCTGGACGGCTTTGGGAAACGTAGTTCTCGCGAACGATCTCGGAGCCGCAGTACACCCTGATGCCCCAGAGGAAGTTGTGAAGGCAGTCGAGGAGGGATTGAAGGTGAAATCTGTTCCAAGCAGTATCGGCACATTGCCGTTTGTAGGCGCTCTGGGAATAGCTACCAACAAAGGCGCGCTGATCAGCCCCAACACGCTCAAGGAAGAACAATCTATCATTCAGTCGGCTCTGCAGGTAGAGGTCGAGCTCAGTACTACGAACGGCGGCGTTCAATTCGTTAGATCAGGAATACTAGCTAATTCGAAGGGTGCTGTGGTAGGTCCGTTGACTCGCAGGCGGAGAGCTTATGCAGATCAGTAGAATTCTGATGGTGTAGTGCTTCCACCAGATCGTTAGATCAGGCAGACATTTTCGGAAGCGAGTGGTTAACCGGATTCCTTGAATTCCTTGTCCCATTTGCCCTGGTCCAGTTCTTTCTGGAGTTCGCGGGGGTCGCGCCCTTCTATCGTGATGCCCAAGCTTACGCAAGTGCCCATGACTTCTTTGGCGGCGGTCTTGGTTGATTTGGAGTAGCTACTCGGCATTTTCATTTCCGCTATTTTGGCGACCTGCTGCATAGTTAGATTCCCAGCTTTCTCGGTTTTCGGATTACCCGAGCCCTTTTGGATACCTAGCTCCTTGACGACCAAAGCAGATGTCGTTGGTGTACCTATCTCAACTTCGAATTCTTTGGTGTCAACGTCAACCACGACGCGGACTGGGACTTTCATCCCCGCGTAGGCTTTCGTCAGTTCGTTAATTCTATTCACTATCTGGAGTACGTTCACTCCAAGTGGACCTAGCGCCGGGCCTAACGGGGGACCAGCGTTAGCTTCGCCGCCGTTTAGTAATGCTTCAACTTGCTTCTTGTCGCCCAACTTGTCCTACACCGCCTCTACCTATGAGCTTCACATAATCTGCGTGCACGGTTATTGGAAGCGTTGCGAAGCCCTCTTCTAGGAGCTCTATTGTCACTTCTTCCTTTAGTTTGTCAACGTTCGTTATTCGAGCCTTCAACCCTCTGAAGGGGCCACTTATTACTTCGACAGAATCCCCTGAGGACAGGTCTTCGATGACTGGTTTTGTCACAACGAATCGGTCAAGTGCTTCCGCTGAGATGACACCTTTTGTTCGTGCCCTTGCGTGACGAACACCTGCAATTAGGTCGTCCACATAATGTGGACCTGCTGATTCTACGAATATGTAGCCCTTCACAATGTCTGGGGCTAGGATGCTGACTATGGGAAGTTTCTTCAATCCCACCCTCGAAGCTATTAGGTCAACGACGGTTCTTTCCTGGCCGCTGGTCGTGCGAACCGCGTAGATGAGCATCTTGCGCTCCGCGCTCATCCAGGGGTTGCTCCAGCTGCTGTATTTGCGCCCTGAGGAAGCAGATTCAGGAACAGAAATAGAACGCGAATTATGAATCCGAGCGAGCCTACGATGGCAACGCCAGCGAAACAGATTTTCACCATTAACGAAATCTCGTCTCTAGAAGGCTTTGTTGTAACTAGCAACAGACGCCTCGTCGATTCGAGAAATTCGCTTATGTTCATTCCGGAAATCCTTCTGATCTTTGCGAGTGAGTTAATGTAGGGTGTCGGTGGAATTGAAAGCTCGGCTATTTTAACCTTTGAACTAAACTCGTACAACTTCGATCCGCATTTCTTCAAGTGTACGTAAGAGTTTTGCTCGATCTGGGCCACGAACTCCTTTCCAGTCGATGACGGCGGTGCGGCATTCTCCTATGCTTTGATTGAACGCCATACGCACAATGTCTTCGTCATATTCTTCGAAGAAATACTTCGAAAGGATGTGTCCGAATGCGTATCCGTCTTTTCGAATGGCTAGCGATTGCTTGTTGCAATAATGTCCGCCCCCGAAGCCGATTGCGTTCTTGCCGGGGGCGGGTTCAGTTGCTGTCTTCCATATGGCTTCACTTACTGCGGCAGCTGCTTGCGGATCGTTCCATTCTTTTTCTGTGCTTCCGACTTCAATATAGAGGGTCGGTGTATCTAGCTCAGTCGGTCCGTGATGGGTCGCTTCAAGACTTACCGCATAGGTCAGCTTTCTGGCTTCGCGAGCTGCATCCAAAGCAAGCAGGGCAGCGCGCAGTCTCGGAGGGTCCGCTAGGGCTAGACTTTTGGCGTTGCCACCAAAGTCTGCTCGGGAGGTTGCGTTGCCCGGCCAATGCACAGTCAGCGTTGGTTCCCCGCTTTCGCTTCTATGCCGCGAAGCGAAAATCACTAGATCAACCTTAACATCCACGCCTAGATTGTCAGTGTGAATTCCATCTGTATCCACATGCTTCAGAAATACGTCTCCCTGTTCAAAGAGTTCCCCAGAAGTTCCGGGGACAGGTCGGAAATCTCTTAGTTGCACTAATTCTCGAGCAATGTTCTGTGCGGCCATGTCGAGCTTGGAGGCTATGATAAGGACGACCAAGCTGACCGAGCCTAACCGAGTATGTTTTGAACCATCCGATCCGGTTCGAACGAAATGATATCCTCGTAGTTCTGACCTACCGTTGCAAAGAGGATAGGTCGGTTGGTCACTGCGGCCATCGAAATTGAGCCCCCACCTTTTGTATCCGCATCAAGTTTGGTAAGCACGACACCGTCGATTTGGACTGCTTCGGAAAATCTTTGAGCTTGCTCCACAGCGTCATTTCCAGTAAGTGCATCAACCACCAATATGGTCAGATCTGGTTTCGCCACTCTGGATATCTTCTTCATCTCCTCTAGGAGGTTTTTGTTAGTCTGCATTCTGCCGGCCGTGTCTATCAAAACGACATTGATAGCGTGAGCGTTTGCGTAATTTATCGCATCGAACGCAACCGCGGCTGCATCTCCTCCGTAATCGTGTTTAATGGTTCTGATTCCGATTCTGCGGCGTGTTCTTCTATCTGCTCAATCGAACCTGTTCTGTAGGTGTCCGCGGCGGCGATCACCACTGAGAAACCTTTGTGGAGTAGTAGATTGCCGATCTTCGCTATGGAACTTGTCTTGCCTGTCCCGTTTACTCCTACGAAGAGCAAAATAGCGATCTTATGCTCGTTTCTTCGCTCCTCCAGAACCTTGAAGAATTTTTCCTCGCCACTTCCCTTCAGTACGTCCAACAGAACGTCTCGGAGTAACGCTTTCGCTGGCTCCGTGGAATCAGAAAAGCGCCGCACCTCCACAGCCTTTAGCTTCTCGCGTAGGGTGTCGCAGATCTTCTGCGCCACGGAATAGGCGACATCGTTCTCCACAAGTTTGATTAGGAAATCGTCGAGAATCTGTACAGTCTCTTTGTCTGACAGTTCCTTTTGTGAAATTCTCTGGGCTAGACTGTTGAAACTCGACTTGAGCTTTTCAAACATGGTTCTTCACGAGCACCTAGCTGGGCTTGCAGACAAGGTCCTCGCCAGCAAGAACGGAATGAAGTCTATGCTAGCGGTCCAATTGAGGTTGTGCATTAACTTGCGGTCTGTTGGGCGGAACCCTGTTGTTGTCGAAGCAATTGATCTAGGGCTTCTCGGTCTTGTTCGTATCTGGCCACGGTCTGATCCAGCTGTTGTTGGATCGAATTCCTAGCTTTATCCATCTCTTGGACTCGCCCCTTCAACTCCTCGATGGAGCTCGTAACGTCCTTCTCCATAGCAGCTCCGGCCCCTATGCCCATGACGAGCTTCTTCGAATCCGCTATCTTCATTCTAATGTATGATCCTGCTCCAACCGGGACCATAGTGTCGTCCCCATCCTGCAGTTTTGTGAGTCCCTCTAGAGTAGCGTGGGCCAAGCGCCACCTCGGTGATTGCTGATCTCACGACCTCTAGCCTAGATTGTAGCGTTGTGATTGATCCTTCCAGGATTCGGATTTCGGTGGCAAGCTGACGGACTATCTCTTCTTCCTTCATCTGAGGATATGGAACTGACATGTTCTAAGCCTTAGCCTGGGGGGTTTCTTCCTTAGTTTCGCGAATGGTCATGACTTTGATCTCGAATCTTCGAGCGCGATGTCTGCTGCCCATCTCCGCGTAGAGGCGTTGCATCGCATGCTCCGGAATCATAGCGTTGTATTCAACTGAGAATGGAATCCGAGTCTGTGCTTTCCTGATTTCGCCAGTAATTCTGAACTTCTTCACTTCGGACAATGAAGCTTTCAACCCTGCCTCTATGACACTAGGGTGTGCTATTAATCTGAAGCTTGGTAACTTTTCGTCATCTGAAACGTTTTTATTAGGCAGGGGGAATCACCCGTTGGAAATTTGACCAGATGGGCTAATAATTGCCACTTGCCAAAGACGAAATCAGCAAAGCGATCGGTGAGCTACGTAAGAACATAGTCAAGAGAAAATTCGCTCAATCAATAGATTTGGTCGTGAAACTGAGAGAAGTTGATTTGAAGAAGCCCGAGAATCGAATCAACGAAGCCATTGCTCTCCCTAATCCTCCTGAAAAGTCCCTGAAGATATGCGTGATTGCATCAGGAGATTTGGCCACCAGAGCAAAAGTGGCCGGAGCTGACATGCTGGTAAGTAGGCAAGATCTGGAGAATTTGGGCAAGGACAAGAAATCGGCACGGAAGTTGGCCGTGGATTACGATTTCTTCATCGCTGAGGCACCGCTAATGCCACTCGTGGGAAGAGGGCTAGGTTCCTTCCTTGGACCGCGGGGCAAAATGCCGACGCCCATTCCACCAAATGCCGCGATCGACCAGGTAGTCGCCAACCATCGCAAGATGGTCCGAGTACGGATGAGGGAGCAGCCAGTTCTCCAGTGTCGTATAGGCACTGAGAACATGCCGGACGACAAACTTGTCGAGAATGTTCAGGCTGTTGTCTCGCGAGTAGAACAGAAACTGGAACGAGGATTCAAGAACATCGGTGAGATACTCCTCAAAGCCACAATGAGTAAACCGGTAAAGATCAGCTTCGCGAAGTGATAATGAAATGTTAACCCAACAGGTCGCTGTTTGGAAGAAAGAGATCTTCAGTGACCTGGTTGAACTTTTGGAGAAGTATTCAGTCGTCGCAGTCGCCGACCTCCAGAAAGTGCGGTCCTCTCAGATTCAAGAGATTCGCAAGAAACTGCGAGGCAAAGCAGATCTCATTGTTGCGAAGAACTCGATTCTGCGAAAAGCCTCGGATTCTATCTCTGAGAAAAAGGAGAATATTGGTAAATTCGCTGAAGGTTTGACTGGTTCGAAGGTCTTGATATTCACTCAGATGAATCCCTTCGAACTCATTATGTTCCTTAACAAGAACAAAGTGAGGGTTCCTGCGAAGGGCGGCGATATAGCCACCAGCGAAATAGTCATTCCCGCTGGAAATACAGGTATGCAGCCGGGTCCGGTTATCAGTGAGTTCAACGAGGCCAAGGTGCAGACACGCATAGAAGGCGGCAGCATCTTCGTTGCGAAAGACACTGTAGTAGCAACGAAGGGGGACGTAATCTCAACAAAGACTGCTTCACTTCTTTCCAAACTCGGAATGAAACCAATGGAAGCTGGGCTCTCACTCTCATATGCCTACGATGATGGTCTAGTCCTCGGCCCAGATGATCTTGCCTTCGACCTCGATCAGATGAAGAACGATTTCGCTTCCGCTGCAAGGCTGGCGTTTGGTGTTGCGGTTGAAGCGAATATTATGCTTCCTGAGACTGCCCCAGTAATAATCTCGAAGGCCTATCGCCAAGCCATTGAGGTTAGTGTGGAAGCAGGTTTCTTCACGAAAGCCACTGCTGAAATGATAATTCAAAGAGCTTACCGGAACATGAATGCGCTCTCCTCAGCCATAGCGGCTGTGAAACCCGATGCCGTTGCCCCACAACAAGCCGCAAGTGGAGAAGCGAGCTGAAGGAAAAGGTTGAAAAGAGGGACTTAGTAAGCAGAGGGCCCCAATCAATTTCGGTGTGAACAAATGGAATACGTCTACGCAGCATTACTCCTGCATTCGGCAGGCGAAAAAGTGACGGAAGCGGGTGTCACGAAAGTTCTGACGGCCGCGGGTGTCAAGGTTGAAGAACCAAGAATCAAGGCTTTAGTTGCCGCGTTATCAGAGATCAAGATCGAAGATGCGCTCAAGGCTGCGCAGGCTATGCCAGTGGCCGCCGCACCAGCTAGCTGCCGCGGAAGGAAAGAAGGAAGAAAAGAAACCTGAAGATGACAAGAAGAAAGGCGAAGAAGCTCTAGCCGGATTGGGCGCTCTATTCGGCTAGTTCCACTGCAACGTTCCTTTCGAGTGAAATTCTTCCCTGCAACTCCCAGTGCGTTGCCGAGATTCTTTGATTTCGGTGGGGCTTTCCTTATGTCTAATTCTGAAGGATCAAGATCGTGTATAGTGCGGATCGATACATCGCATGGTTGCATAAGCCTGATATTCTCAGTTGGCTATCCGGGGTGACCTCCGATGAGTTACAGTTACTTAGCCAGTTCAATAGCTGATTCGCCAACCTTAAGGCTGAACGAAGAAGCCAGGTTATTGCTTGAACGTGGTCAGCCAGTTATACATCTCGGAATCGGCGAACCCAAGAACAAAGCACCGATCAGTGCGATTTTGAGTTCTGCTGCAAAACTGGGAACAGGCGACATCAAATACTCGCCTACAGACGGAAATCCCTCCCTCAAGAAAGCAATTATCCGTTACACTGAAGAAAACTACGACAAGCTCGTTGAACCCGAGAACATAATCGTCTCATCGGGTGCCAAGCAAGCGATCTTCAACGTGCTTTATGCTTTACTCAATCCACGCGACGAAGTAATCATCTTAGCGCCCTACTGGGTCAGTTATCCAGAAATTGTCAAGATGGTCTACGGTGTTCCCATCGTAGTAACTCCTGAGGATGGTAGTCTTCATCCGCGGATGGAAGACATCATTAGAGTAGTCAGTTCAGCGACAAAGGCGATCATAGTAAATAGCCCCAATAATCCGTCCGGTTTGGTTTTCTCTGAAAGATTCATTCAAGAGATCGTTCAGTTCTGTGAGAGCAAGAACATTTACCTCATCATGGACGACATTTACCATAAGCTCGTGTTCGACGATAAGAAAGCCGTGCCCTGCTACAAGTTCACAAGCAAAGACATCGAAGATTCGAAAGTCATAGTGGCAAATGGCATTTCCAAACTCTACGGGATGACAGGGTTCCGCATCGGTTGGACCATTGCCTCCAGAAGGCTCGTTGAGATTATGACGAACATCCAGGCCCAGACGACTTCATGTGCTTCAGTTATCCTGCAAGCAGCAGCCGAAGGTGCGCTGACCGGTCTCCAGAGCGTTGTGGAGAACCTGCGTTTGACAATTCAAAACAACCGTAATATCATGATCCAAGAGTTGAGATCCATTAAAGGGGTCAAGGTAACCGAGCCCGACGGAACCTTCTACTGCTTCCCAGATTTCTCCGCTTATATCAGAGACTCAGTCCAACTATCCAATCTTCTTCTGAAGAAAGCGCTTGTAGTAACCGTGCCGGGCAAAGAGTTTGGAATGGAAGGTCGGTTACGGCTCAGTTACGCTGGATCAGTGAAAGACATCACTGAAGGAGTCGCGAGGATCCGGTGGGCGCTTGATCCTGACTCTCCAAATGAGATCTACATTGGCGACAGAAAAATGGTTAGGGATTGGCTATGAACAACATACTGAACATCAAGACCCCCGCCCAAGATCAAGCTGCTGACCTCAAGAGTGATCACGGAATTGAGAGCCACGGACTAACAAACCTCCATCAAGCCTACTGGAACTTGCCAGTGGAGGCCCTCTACGAGGAGATAGTCTTTCGTGGCGAGGGAAAGATCACCAAATCAGGCGCAATTGCCGTCAACACCGGCAACCAAACGGCTCGATCTCCAAATGACAAGTACATCGTCAGAGAGAGCGAGAATGAGAAGAACATCTGGTGGGGAGAATACAACCGACCTCTGAGCCCGGACAAGTTCAATGAACTCTTCGAGCGTTTGCAGGGCTTCCTTCAAGGCAAAGATGTGTTCGTTCAAGATTGCTACGTTGGGGTCGACACTGAGCATCGGATGCCGATCCGAATAATCACAGAGCTAGCCTGGCACAGCCTCTTCGCCCGAAACATGTTCAACCCACCCAAAACGAATGAAGAATACCGGCGACACGTACCCGATTTCACAATCCTGATGCGTACCATCTTTCAAAGGGCTCCCGCAGATTGATGGTACCAGAAGCGACACATTCATCGCACTCAACTTTGGTCAATCAATGGGCATCATTGGCAACACCGCATACGCGGGAGAGATCAAGAAGTCCGTCTTCACTGTTCTGAACTACAAGCTTCCACTGAATGGAGTGATGTCTATGCACTGTTCAGCGAACATAGGCCCGAGCGGTGACACTGCAATATTCTTCGGCTTATCCGGCACAGGCAAGACAACGCTCTCCGCCGATCCCAAACGCCGGTTGATCGGTGACGACGAGCATGGATGGAATGACAAGGGGATCTTCAATTTCGAGGGTGGATGCTATGCCAAAGTCATCCGTTTGTCCTCTTCCGCTGAACCCCAGATCTACGCCTGTACTCGCAGGTTCGGAACAGTCTTGGAGAACGTGGTTTTGGATGAAACTACACGAATGATAGACCTCGACGACGATTCAATTACAGAGAACACTCGTGCCTCTTATCCTCTAGAATTCATCGAGAACGCTGCGCCGGAAAAGAGAGGAGGTCACCCGAAAACCATGGTCATACTGACTTGTGATGCGCGCGGCGTCATGCCTCCGATCGCGCGATTGACTCATGAACAGGCGCTTTACCAGTTCGTCTCAGGTTACACTGCGAAGATCGGGGGGACGGAGATCGAACTCGGCAGGGAACCTGAAATCACGTTCAGCGTCTGTCTTGGCGGGCCGTTCATGGTACACCAACCGGCCGTCTATGTGGATTTGTTGAAGCGTAAACTTGCTCGATACAATGTCCAGTGCTGGCTCATCAACACGGGATGGATTGGCGGCCCTTTCGGCATCGGAAAACGAATCAGCATTTCGTATACACGTGCAATGCTCAATGACGCACTAAGCGGTAGCTTGCTCCAAGGCGACTTCTGGACAGACCCAATCTTCGGATTTCAAGTTCCAAAGAACTGCCCAGGTGTTCCAGAAGGCATCCTCAATCCCGCTGAATCTTGGCCAAGCAAGAAGGAATACATGGAGAAATACCGCCAGCTAGCTCTTCACTTCGTTAACAACTTCAAGAAGTTTGAGGCAAGTTGCCCGGAACTTGTGAAGGCGGGCCCAAAAATCTAGATGCCTAAATCCCTCCCTGTATAGAGAGCGCGGCATTTCAACTCGTAACTCCTTTCCTGCCCAGGATACTGCTCTAATTTCCTTCAGCAGTCTGAAGCAACACTACTTCGAATGAAGCTCAGAGTAGCATTTTAGTAACCTCTCTTGATACTTCTGCCAGAGTTGGCTTCGTCATGTCTGACGAATTCACAGTCTGCCGATGTGGAGCCAGATTCACGAATGATGCTGAGGGAAAGCGACTTTATGATCTCCATCAATCTTGGTGTGGGAAGCAAGGCGCAGTACAGTCTGGGCCAAGAAGCAGACCCAGAACCAAGCGAGGTTATGGTGATTCTGAAGAGTGATTCTAACATCAGGAACATAGTACGATAGAGCCGAGGCTGCTGGACAGCAAAAACATCGAATTCTTGCTCTTCGGGGCCAGTCATTACATTACGTTATAGGTGAACTCGCAATTCGTTTCTGTTGTTGCGATGGAAAAAGACTCAACCGATTTTCCTAAACCTCATGGGAAGAATCTTTGAACTCCCTAGTGAAAGCGATCCGGAAAAACAAGGAGCTCCATTGCCTTCTCAAATGACTGGCGGCTTTGTTCCTTTCGAAGCTAACAATTTTGTCTGCAATGGCACCAGTCTAGGCAGAATTTGACGGGTTTTGATTGGAAACTTTAATTCGTCTTTCACGATAATTCCGTCGATTTCGGTTGCAGTTCTTTGAAGTCTTAAACCGAAGGCGTTCCGTCCGGGCTTACAGTTCGAAACCCGTAGAGGATGAGAAGCTGAAGCAGATCTTTCAAGCCGCCAACATGGCTCCATCCGCTGGAAACTTGCAGGCCTACCAAGTTCATGTCTTCCGGAAACAAGAGAAGAGAGATGCCTTGGCAAAGGCAGCTTTCGATCAAAGATTCCTCAGTGAAGCTCCGATCTGTTTAGTATTCTCCGCCGATCCGTCGCGTTCAGCTCCAAAGTATGGTGAGAGAGGAACCGAGCTTTACAGCGTTCAAGACGCTACGATCGCGGGGACATTCGCTATGCTCGCCGCTGTTGACTTAGGTTTAGCGACCGTCTGGGTGGGATCCTTTGATGAAGAACAGGTTCAGGAAGTGGTTGGTGACAAATCGGTACGACCCGTTGCAATGTTCGCGCTCGGCTACCCAGCAGAAGAACCTGAGGCTACCTCCAGAAGAGCGATTGAGGAGCTTTTTCGCGGAGACTTTCCACAAACAGATTAAACAGGGCACCTCTGCAGGCCGAATCTCAACTTTGACGCTTCGCTCTTCCGATGAGTTCAATCCAGATTCCGTCAGGGTCCTTCAAGAAAGCGAATTTGTACTTGCCTTGTGCAAACGGTTCAATCGCTTTCTTAGCTCCCTTCTTCAACAGTTGTTTATACTCGCTATCGACGTCCTTGACCCAAAACGCTAGATGATCCATTTCGCTTCCGGTTTTGAACTTCTCGTGATACTTTGTGCCCGGAGGATAGTAGTTTAGCTCAAGCCTTTGAGCCGAGTGGGGGCTTTTGAGTTCCATCCAAATGCCTCCGTGTTCCATCTTCCCTTCGAGGTTGAGCTTCATTCCCATAACTCGGGTGTAGAAACGTAGGGAGCGTTGAAGATTGCGCACTCGAATTCCCGTATATCGGAAATACATTCGCTATCGGACTCCAATAATCAACTACCTATCTGGAAAAAAGCGGTGAATAACCGTTACTTCGTTCAAGTAAGGAATCGAAATTGTGGCCTTATTCTTCTCGTCATCTCTTTCATCTGAAGCCACAGTCAATCTGAGTTTACTCTGAAAATTAGGTGACCGAGAGAGAAGCAGGCAAATAGCTTTCTAGTCAGTTTGCTTCGTTCTGATCTGTCGGCTGGAGGAATGGGCTAGTGGAGATTAGTGAAAAGGAGTTCGCAGTGCCGTTCTTCAAAGAGAACGGGTTCGTGCGTAAACAGTGCGAATGTTGCAAGGCATATTTCTGGACCCAGCGACCAGACGAGCGATATTGCGGTGACAGCCCCTGTGTGGAATATTCCTTCATAGGCAAATCTCCAGCCAAACGACCATATTCAGTTCATGATATGCGCGAGTTGTTCCTGTCGTTCTTTGAGAAGAATGGGCACACCCGGATCAGACCATATCCAATTGTAGCACGATGGCGAGACGACGTATTCTTGGTCGGCGCGTCCATCTACGATTTCCAACCCTACGTCACGGAGGGCATGATTCCCCCACCGGCAAACCCACTCGTCGTCAGCCAGCCAAGCATCAGATTCACTGACATCGACAACGTCGGTCCTACCTTAGGTCGACATGACCTGATGTTTGAGATGGGGGGTGCACACGCTTTCAACTATCCAGACAAGGAGATTTACTGGATGGACCAGACGATCAGATATCACCATCAACTAGCGGTCGAACAATTTGGATTGAAATCCGAAGGCATGTCCTACAAAGAGCATTTCTGGTCAGGAGGAGGAAACGCTGGGCCAGATCTCGAATGCCTCTATGCCGGTTTGGAAATCTCAACCCTAGTCTTCATGCAATACAAAGTCCAGGGAGAGCAGCTGGTGAGACTGCCGATTCGTGTTGTGGACACTGGATATGGGATTGAGCGGTGGGCGTGGCTGAGCCAGGGAAAACCGACCGCGTTTCAAGTAATCTACGGTTCCGTACTTGACAAAATATTCAATCTAGCCTCCGTCAGGTTCGATGAGAAACTAGTGACGAGTGTAGTTCCGTTCTCGAGCCACATGAACGTGGAGAGAGGCGAGAGCCGCCTTAACGCCCGCAAGAAGGTCGCGGACATTCTTCATCTTGATTGGCGAGATTTGGAGAAGAGTCTCTTGCCAATTGAAAATGTGATGGCCGTAGCCGATCATACAAAAACGATAGCGTTCCTATTGTCAGAAGGAGTTGTGCCGTCGAACGTTGAAGCAGGGTACTTGGCGCGTCTGCTGATTCGGAGAACCTATCGAATGCTCCGCCAACTCGGAGTCGAAGACAGGATGCTCGACATATTGAATTTACAGATAGACTATTGGGGTGATGATTTCCCGCAACTTAGGGACATGAGGCACGAGGTCGCAGATGCAATCGAGTCTGAAGAGGTCAAGTACCGCAGGACCCTGAAACGCGGCTCTGATCTTGTCAAGAAGGTTTCGAGTGACCTGAAAGCGAAAGGGCAGAAGGAGATCTCGCCCGAGACTCTCGTCGAACTATACGATTCGCATGGTTTAGTCCCGGACATAGTGCGAGAAATTGCTGAACCCCTGGGGGTAGCGGTGAATCCTCCTGGCAATTTCTACGGCATGGTCGCCCAAAAACATCTCAGTGGAAAGCGCGTTTCAAACGAAGAGATGGAGTCGGAGACCGGAGCTTCATTGAAGGACAAGGTCCAACAGGTGCCCGAAACAGTCCCACTCTACTACAAGGATCCATTCCAGAAGGAATTCCAGGGCAAAGTGCTAGCAGTTGTTGACGATACATTCATTGCCTTAGACCAAACCTGCTTCTACCCTGAAGGAGGCGGCCAAATGGGCGATAGGGGCACACTGCAGACAACAACCGGAGCAATCAAAGTAGTTGACACTCAGAAAACGGGTCGTGTGATTCTGCATCAGATCGATGGAGATCCTCCGCCAGTGGGGGAAAATGTTCGAGGCTCCATTGAGTGGGAGAGGCGCGTGAGCTTGATGCGCCATCACACAGGGACTCACTTGGTTCTGGGAGCGGCGAGGCGGGTTCTCGGTAAGCATGCTTGGCAGGCAGGCGCTCAGAAGGGTATCGAGTCTAGTCGCATCGACATATCTCATTACGAGAGAATCACAGAGGAGCAAGTTCGTGAAATTGAACGGTTAGCCACAGAGACCGCTTTGCAGGATATTCCAGTCGAGTCCATCTGGTTGCCACGGGAGAAAGCTGAGCAAGCCTACGGATACATCCTCTACCAGGGCGGCGTTGTGCCGGGTCGTGAGCTGAGGATCATCAAAATCGGCGACTGGGATGTGGAGGCCTGCGGCGGAACCCACTGCACAAGAACCGGACAGATTGGGACCATCAAGATCCTGCACAACGAACGCATACAGGACGGCGTGGAGCGAATCATCTTCGCCGCCGGCACCCAGGCCTTGCGTGCCTTCCAACAACAGGAAGAAAAGCTGAAGGACATTTCAACAACCGTTGAAGCGCCCATCGAGAAAGTAGACCAATATGTGCGCAACCTTGTCGACGAGAAAGTAAAGCTGACGAAGAGACTTGAAGGGCTCTCCGAGCAGTGGGCAGCACAGGAGGCTGAACGGCTATTGCATTCTTCGAAACAAGTTGGTCACGTAAAGCTATGCCTAGCTAAGTATGTGGACGGTGAAGAGAGCGAGCTAATCTCCCTGAACAACAAGATCACGGAGCAGGATCCAACTGCGGTGACTATTCTCCTACTGGTCAAGGATTCGGTCAGGATCTTCGTTGGTGCAGGGAAGCAGGCTCTTCGGCAAGGCGTGCATGCTGGAAAACTCGCTGGAAAACTCGCCTCAATTGTCGGGGGCGGTGGAGGAGGCAGAGACTACTTCGGCCAAGCTGGCGGGACGAATATCAAAGCGGTCGAAGAGGTCATGAAAACCTCTGAGTCCACGTTGAAATCGATGCTCACGGAGTAACCTGATATGGATGTTGACTGGAAGCGGCTCGAAGATAAGTGGCAAACCGAGTGGCAGAAAGCAGCGATCTTCGAATCCGACCCGGATCCCTCAAGATCGAAGTGTTTTGTAACCTTCCCATTCGCCTACATGAGCGGGCCACTTCATGTTGGGAGTGCATTCACGGCAGTTCGGATTGATGTGTACGCACGCTACATGCGGATGCGCGGGTACAACGTGCTCTACCCCTGGGCTTGGCATTGGACCGGGAAGACTGTTGCCGGTGCAGCTGAGCGCATCCGAATGGGAGATGAGGAGTTCATTCGCCCCATTAGAGAAGTTGATGGCGTCCCCGAGGAAGAGCTGAAAAAGTTCGTTGACCCAGCCTACATGGCGCGGTACTATACCAACGTTAACCGAGACGCTGTCAAACGGTTAGGCATGGCGATCGATTGGCGAAGAGAATTTCATACGAGCTCCTTGAATGAGCCATTTAGCAAATTTGTGACCTGGCAATATCTGCGACTCAGAGAACGAGGTTACGTGATCAAGGGTACACACCCAGTTGTTTGGTGCCCAAAGGACGAGAGTCCAACTGGAGATGCAGATAGGCTGGAAGGCGAAGGCGTTAGACCCGAAGAATTCGTACTCATGAAATTCAAGATGGGCGAAGTCTTTCTCCCTTGCGCAACTTTCAGACCTGAAACAATCTACGGAGTCACGAACCTCTGGGTCAACCCTGAAGGAAGCTATGTGGAAGCCAAAGTGAACGGGGAGCGGTGGATTATCAGTAAAACGGCCTCCCAGAAGCTTCAGAACCAGCTCAAACAAGTTCGTATCATTCGGGAACTGAAAGGCCTCGAGTTACTGGGCAAAAAATGCGTTGATCTCATATTGGGTAGAGAACTGCCGATCTTGCCAGGCAGCTTTGTCAACACTGAAAACGCTAGCGGATTAGTCTACAGCGTGCCGGCACACGCACCCTTCGACTGGTTGGCGCTGAGGGACATACAAAGAAACCCAGCAGCCTTGGAGAAGTTCCACATAAATCCAAGTGAAGTGTTGGCGATCAAGCCGATCTCGATCATATCAGTTGGAGGTTACGGAGAATACCCCGCCATAGAGATAGTCGACCGAATGGGACTACGCGATCAGAATGATCCAAGAGCTGAAGAGGCCACCAAGGAGATATACAAAGCGGAATTTCACGAAGGGATTCTGAAAGACGAATGCGGTCCCTATTCCAAGCAAAAAGTAGCAGAGGTCAAGCAAGGCCTCCTTAGAGATTTCAGGAGCAAAGGTATTGCGGATGTGATTTACGAGCTGCCTCAGAAAGTAGTCTGCCGTTGCACCACCGAATGCGTCGCGAGGGTTCTGGAAGACCAGTGGTTTCTGAAGTATTCAGATCCGGACTGGAAAGCACTTGCACACCAAGCGATTTCTAAGATGGAGTTTTACCCTGAGGAGGCGAGGAATTGGTTTAATGGAGTCATTGATTGGCTACAAGATTGGCCATGTGCGCGGAAGACGGGTTTGGGCACGCCCCTCCCTTGGACCTCAGGCTGGATCGTTGAAACTCTGAGCGATTCAACGGTATACATGGCGTACTATGCGGTCAGCAAATTCGTGAACGCCGGCATGATAAGAGCGGAGCAGCTGCCGCCCGAATTCTTCGATTTCGTATTCTATGGAATTGGCAGTTCAGAGCTGTTGACCCGGCAAACTGGGATTGATACGAAGTTATTGGAGAAGATTCGACAGGAATTCCTGTACTGGTATCCGGTTGATCTGCGCAATTCAGGAAAAGATTTGGTTGGAAATCATCTGAGCTTCTTCATCTTTCATCACGTTGCATTGTTCGAGCAACGCTTCTGGCCTCGAGCAATTGGTGTTAATGGGTTCATGCTTCTGGAAGGAAGACCGATCCACAAGTCGCAAGGCAACTTCATACCCATTTGGAAAGCCTGTGACGAGTTCGGGGCCGATGCAGTCCGGTCGGCGGCGCTTCTGGCTGCGGAAGGTATGGATGACCCGGACTGGCGGTTCGAGAATGTGCGGGAGATCAAAGCGAGATTGGAAGCTTTCGCTCACCTAGTTGAAGAGAACACCGTTAGACGCGATGAATCAACGTCGAAAGGGCATCTGGAGAAATGGCTGATTAGTAGAATATGCGCAAGGACACGGCTGGTTTCCGAAGCCATTGAGAAGTTGAAGACTCGAACAGCACTCTCTGCAACCATTTACGACGTTTGGAATGACCTGCGATGGTACGAGCGACGCTCCGAGAAGCCTAACTCAGAGATCGTGCGACGGTTCATACTGGCGTGGGTGCGACTTCTGGCTCCTTTCTCTCCACATTTGGCCGAGGAACTTTGGAAAATAATGGGGCAAAGGGGATTTGTCTCAGCCGCCGAATGGCCGAAATTTGACGAGGCAGAGATAGATGAAAGATCGGATGAACTGGAGGAATTAGTGAAGCATACGCTTGAGGATACGCAGGAGATCATCGCCACAACCAAAATCACCCCGAAGAAGGTGCATTATTACACCGCCGCCCAATGGAAATGGCGTGTTTACACCGAAGCCTTAGAAAGAGCTGAATCTCGACCGGACACTCTGGATGCTCTAATCAGAGAGATGATCGACGTGAAGTCTCCAAGCCCCAAAGATCTTCCCAAATTCGCGGCGAAGATCATTAAACAAGCAAGAACGATGCCGCCGGATCTCCGCAAGCGGAAAATCAAGATGGCGGAGATTGAAGAGAAAATGGCGTTAGTTGAGGCGCAGAAGTTCTTTGCGAGGGAACTGAAGAGCGAAGTTGAGGTTCATGGCGAAGAGGACGCGGTGCTTTATGACCCTCGGGGAAGAGCAAAGGTTGCGGAACCGTACCGCCCCGCCATATTTGTTGAATGAAACTCCCGATCTGAAACCTCTAAGTTTAAGGTATGACCATCGTTACCGTGGTGCTAGGGCCCGTAGCTCAGTTTGGATAGTGCTATGGCGGGTTGAGCGTCTAAAGCACAGGCCCTCTAAACGCTTCCAGAATCGAAGCGGGGGATGCCTGGGGTCCGGGGTTCAAATCCCGCGGGGCCCGCCACAAAACCCACCCCGTACCGTTTCATCTCGAAGCGAGATTGCTCCCTTCGCCTTCTGATTGTCAAAGCAAGGCTACAGTGATACAACTATTCGGGCTACAGTTAGAACGCTAAGGGCGATTGTCAGGCAGGTTGACCCTCTCGAACCTGAGACAGCTGAAGCCCGCCTAGCCACGCATAAAGTTAGTGAGACTCGCAAGCAGAAAATCTGAAGACCTGGAACGCTTCTATAAGCTCAAGCATATTCCGTTTTAGAGGCCACTATAGACGTATAGAAGGAACGCCGCTTCTACCACTAGAAACTGAGATAGACCAACTCGTAAGAGGACTTAGGGAGAAGTCAGCAACCTTTGTTAAAGCATTGAAAGAAACAGGAATAAGACTTGGCGAATGCTGGAACCTGAAGTGGATAGACCTAGACGTTGAGTCATGTCTACCTGCTTACACAAGTCAGAAATAGTAAGTCAGGAGTTTGTCCGCTAGGGGTTGCGTTGTGAAACGTGTTACCCTCCTTCTAACGAGCATACTCATAACATCCATCACCGTGCCTACACTGTTGGTTCTTCCAGTCTCGCAAGCCCAACAAAACACTCTTCTGTCCGTTGACTTCACCGGAAAGACACTCCCTGCAGGCTGGCTTCTCCAAGGTTCGGCTAAGTTCCTAGGCGGTCTGAACGCTTCAACAGGAGTAGGCGGAGTTCAACTTACCAGCGGAAGCGCACAGGAAGGAGCGGTCATCTATAGTAGTCCTCTCGCCACTCAGAATATCGTGATAGAATTCAGCGGAATGTATATGCGAGAAGTAGATGACGCCGATAACATAGGCGTTGGAGTGTACTCTGGCGGCCCAGTAGCTGTCAATGGTGGATGGAATCCAGCTTCTTCCAACGGTTACTACGCCTCATATGAATTTTGGAGCGGTTCCAGCCCTGCTCTCATATACAACTCCAAGGGAATACATAATCCGCCGAGTTTGGCAAGTGGGGGCAAATTGCTGACAGACAAACTAGACTACTTGTTCGCCGAAACCATCATGACTCCATCATCAGTCTCGATGAACGCATTAACTAGAACGGATAGTCCATGGATGACAGAACCTTCAACAAGCGTAACGAACATGCTAACCTACAATGGGGCCATTGATAACTCCCATTCCACGTTATATGTAGGCGGAGCAACTTCGGGTGCCTGGTCGTATACGTACGTCTACTGGTTACATGTACTATCTAGTTCGACTACCACTAGCACTCCGGAGTATCCGTCAAGTGGGCTCGTCATGGTTGGTGTACTTTTCGCTAGTGCTTTAGTTCTTGTACGTTGCCTCCCGAAGAGAATTTAGTCAATTCGTCCACCTAGTGCTAGCCGAGAGTCCACATCCTGCGATTCAACCGTGGAAATCAAGACACCTAACAATGGCGTCACATGGGATCTGGGACAGCTGGCAGAGGCAATAAGCTTCGGATTTGAACTAGGCGCATTAATTACTACACTAAGAACCTCTCGCACAATTAGGACAAGTATTCAGAAAGCTAGGACTAACCTTGCTGGGAATAGACTCGAAGGGAATGATACATCAAGCTTATCCCGACATGTCTGAATCCAATTAGTTCAAACATCTCAGGACACAGAGAGCTAGTCGTACTCTGTTCGGAAAGACCTGTTGACAACAGAGCATCCTCTGAAGTAACTGGTATTACTTTTAAGTAGAGAACCACGCGGCTAACGATAATCCAAAATGTGAGAGCCAAGAGAAGGCTGAATGAGTTAGTATGACAAAACGCCCTCCCAAAAGGAAAACTCACTACGGCAGCTATGCTGCGGGAATCATCGCCTTAATTGTGGTCGTAGCACTAATAGCGCAAAATTACAATTCCTCGAACACAACCCCACCAACCTCCACACCCCCCTCCACACCAGCGATATTGCTTAGACCAGAAGACTTCAGCCTATCCTCTCGGGTCGGGTGCGTCTATACGAATCCGCCTCCATACGAAAGTTTCATTGTATATTATCTGTACGTGACCAATCGCTACAACTCTGTCCTAACTTATGTCAATGGTTCACTGTCGGGAACAATGACTCTTTCAAACCACACCAGCATCCCGTTCCCAACTCAACACGTAGCCCCCTCCCCCAAAGGTCAATGGAACGTTGCAATTCCAACTAGCGGCCCCATGTTCGCTCGGGGTACGTTCGTGTCAGCCAAACTTGAATTGAGGCTACAGTTTAAGGAGGTGAACACACCAATCACCTTTGCTTTCACTCCGACCTACGAGGCTGGCAACTACCCTACTTGCCCGCCGAGTTAGTTTCTTCAAACGGAAAGGGCATACTGTCCGATTTCAGATTCGTAAGGTAATCAATCTTAGCTATCCTTTGTGTCCCAATCTAGATCACTATTCTATACCAGTAATACGTGAAAATCGAAGAGGCGGAGAGGAAATGTTGATTTTGATGCTCGGCGGGTAAGAACGCCGCAAAGGATTCGGAGTTGAGTGGTTGCCGCGTTCGCTTCTCTACGTTGTCTTGGACGGTGTAGGTGACAGACCGGTTGCTGAGCTCGGCGATAAGACGCCCCTAGAGTCCGCTTTCACACCGAATCTGGATGGATTTGCCACACGCGGCACTATGGGGCTTGTCTACACCGTTAGAAAAGGAATAGCACCGGAGAGTGATGCTGGAGTATTCTCACTTCTCGGCTACGATCCATCCAAATCAAACCTTTCCAGAGGCGTGGTCGAAGCTATGGGCAGTGACCTCAATTTCAAAGGTGGAGATTTGGCGTTAAGATGCAACTTTGCTACCGTGCAGGATGGGCAGATAATCGACAGGAGAGCTGGCAGAAACGTTACCGTGGACGAAGCCAAAGAACTCGTTGCGTCTTTAAATGAGGATTCTACGCTTGAAGCGATGGCAGACTTCGAACTAAAAGCAACAATCGGGCATCGATGTGCATTAGTCATTAAGGGTGACGGTGGGAAACTCTCAGACTCAATTTCCAACCTTGATCCAGCTTACACCCGTTTTGGAAGACTCAGCATCACAAAATCAGACTTGAAACTACCGGTCCTGGTTACTAAATGCGTGCCGCTAAACAAGACTAAAGCCGCCGCACAGACGGCAAGGTTACTGAACGAATTCTCAGATCAAGTTCACAAAGTTCTCGAAAGTGAAACAGTTAACATGAGAAGAAGGAAAGAGGGGAATCTGCCCGCGAACTTCTTATTGATGCGCGATGCTGGCGCGAAGCTGCCGAACGTACGCACCCTTCGACAGAGATTCGGTTTCCGATCCATTGCGCTTGCTGACATGCCGGTCGAACTTGGAATCGCGAAAGTCTTGGGGATGGATGTAGAAGTTTTTCCAACCGACCATTCACTGGCCGGATACTCTCAACGTGCCAAGAGGGCGATCGAACTCACAAATCGATACGATCTCGTCTACGTACACCTAAAGGGACCTGATGAGTTTGGGCATGACGGCGACTTTGAAGGGAAGAAGAAAGCTATCGAGGACATCGATGCCGGCTTCTTCACAGGACTCACAGGGCTAGAGTTGAAACTGTTGTGTGTCACGGCCGACCATTCAACGCCCTGCAATGCCAAGGGGCACACTGACGATCCCGTTCCAATCATGGTGAACGGCCCCAATCTTAAGCCGGACGGTTCACGGCGATTCACAGAGTCTGAAGCAAAGAAGGGAAGCATCGGTACGCTGAGACATGGTTCTGAAATTCTGCCGATGTTGAAGAAGATGGGAAAGCAACACAGTCGAAAGCAGAGATCAGCTAAAACGTGACATGACTGTATCGCTGAAGAGTTCCATCATCTCAAGCAACTCGACAATGGATGAATAAATGAACTTGAACTCGAAATGTGTGACACCCGCCTCAACGAAGCTGTCCACTTTTGAGTTCACAGCATCGGGATCACCGAATACGTGGGCTTGCATCGCGAGATCCAAGTTCTCAACCACTCTTTCGTAAGTGTCACGGCTCTGTTTTATTGTGTTCAATGCTTTTGTTACTGCCTTGTCGCGGTCTTTGGAGAGCGATAGATATTTTTCGGCTGCGATCGTTATCCTGTCTGCGTTTCGTCCGTATCTGGTCGCTTGGTCGTTGAGTTCTTTTGCGCTTTCAGCCATTTCCTTCGGTGTCAGCCATCCGGGGATCCATCCGTCTCCATACTCGGCGGCTCTCTGAACCGAGCCTTTAGACCATCCGCCTACCCATATGGGTGGGTGCGGTTTTTGGACGGGTTTCGGGTAGATCTCGGCATTCGTGAACTGTATGTACTTGCCTGAGAAGCTGGCCGATTGTTGCGTCCATAATGCCTTCATTGCATTCACATACTCTCTGGTTCTTTCCGCTCTCTTTGAGGTCGGCACGCCAAAGACAGCAAATTCGTTTGCAAGTACTGTAGCCTTCGAACCGAGTCCCACTCCAAGTATCAGTCTGCCGTTCGAGAGCAAGTCCAGATTTGCCGCTTGTTTCGCTAGGTAAACTGGGTTTCTGCATGGCATCACCATACACGCTACGCCAAGCTTGATCTTTCGTGTCAAACCAGAGAGATAGGACAAGCAAGTGAGCGACTCGAAGAATACAGGGTCGGTTCGCTCTTTCAAGGCTTCAACTGAACCCGAAGATATGTGATGCTCATGTGTGCTCTTATTCCAGAGAACATGGTCGTGCACCCAAATGGACTGGTAGTTCAGTTCCTCTGCCTTCTCGGCGACAGTCTGCAACGCTTTCAGCCCCGCAAGGGGACCCGATACGGGCAGCCTCAAGCCAAAACTAACGTCACTCAAGGGCGCATGTTGCTCCTGTTTGACACAGATCATTCTAATGGAGATTTATGGATTCTCAACAGCAAATTTACTCGTCAGAGGGCTTCCACCAAGTCTCCAGCGTTATGGGGAATGCTAAGTGTGAGTGAGCTTTCGCAGGACCTGGATTTCGGATTCGCAGAAACTGACCCTTCGACATTTGGAAAGATACGGGAGATATGATATTACCGAGAAGAATGTGATGTCAAGAACTTACATGGCCAAATCGATGCGGTTCCATAATGCGAAAGGGGAGTCCATTTACACGACTTAACTATGTTTCCACGTGGCTTCTTACTGAACTGAAAACGTCAGTTACGATGCTTTCAGCCTTTCGTTGGAACATGCTTTGCGCGAGGGTGGCCATTGCTCCGCCGACTTTCACTACTGCTTTGTAGGTTAGTTTGGTTTGACCATCCGTCTCGGCTAAATCCATTGAAGCGTCTAAATCTACGCTGCTTCCGGCTCCGGTTCCAGTTCCATTAAGTCGAGCGTGGGAAGGAGGAACCTTGTCGAGGAGCGCCAGCTTAAACTTGAAGTCTCCCTTGATGAAACCAATTCCAGCTCTCACAATGGCATTGAACTTGTCTTCCCCTTCAACTTCTAGGCTTTTCAAATCTGGTAGACACTGTGCCAGATTGTTTGGGTTTGTGACAAATTCCCAAACTCGTTGCCTTGACGCTTTAATCTCTTGAGTTCCTTCAAAGTTCATGTCTGAACGTGGATCCTAGGACATGGCGGCTATTTTTCTTTTGTGAACAATTGGCAACGGTAGATCCAGTGACTTGGATCCAAACTGAGTGGTTTTGTTGAGGTGGCGTTGGGAGAGAAAGAATTGTTTGATCCGCAATTACTAGTACAGATGTCGGTGGAATTATGCGCTGTTCTCGCGGAACATCAGTACTTTTTCGCACGTCAATGGCAGACTCTTAATTCGCTTATTTGTTGCGTCATAGACGGCGTTTGCTATGGCGGGGGCGACTGCGAGAATAGGTGCCTCTCCGACACCTTTCGCGCCAAAAGGACCGTTGGGATGGGGATGTTCAATAATGATCGGGATGATCTCCATGGGGGAGTCAGCTGCGTAGGGCGGTTTGTAGTCCGTCAAATTAGGGTTAGTTACCCAACCGTCTTCTGATAGTTGGAGTTCTTCCAGCATCGCATAGCCTAAACCCATCATGCTGCCGCCGATCACCTGTCCTTCCACTAGATCCGGGTTGATGGCCTTACCTACGTCCACCGCGGTCAACAGTCTCTCCACTTTGATTTCACCAGTTTGCGCGTTTACTTTGACTTCGGCTCCTGTAACGGCAGGCGTGTAGAAAGCGACGACTCTGTCTCCCAAAGAAGTTCCGTCTTCTGGTCGTAGGCCTTCAAGTTTCTCGAACCAGAAGCCTTTGCCCATCAAGAGTCCTTCCACGTCAACGAATTTTCCAGCGTGCGGGATTGACTTGAAAATATCGCGAAGGTGCAAGAGTTTCTCCCTTGTATCTGCATGGATCACGAAGCCGCCCTCTAGATCTAGCTCTTGAATTCGAGTATGGGTTTCCTTGGATAGGACCTCCAGGATTTTCTTCTTCAAGTCATGACACGCCAAGATTACGGCGTTTCCGCAATTGTAGAGTTGTCTGCTACCGCTCGGGCCGGTGCCTGGCAGTTCTAGTTGGCTGTCGGCACCAAGAACCGCAGATGAGACGATAATGTCGTTAACATCCTGTCCAAGAGCATCTGCAGCTATCTGAGCTATGCCAGTGTAGGTACCTTGTCCTACATCAACAAGGCTTGTCCAAATCTCCACTTTGCCGTCAGACTTCAGCCTCGCCACCGCAGCGAACGGTGAGTTACCAGGAGACCATTTTTCAGTCAGCGCAATTCCAATTCCATGCTTCCATGGGCCATCACTGGAACTGCGCCGAGTCAGTTTGCTGCTCACTGCGTTTAGACAATCCGCATATCCCGCGCTGAATATTCTCTCGCCGACTATGCTTCTTTCGCCTTCTTTGAGGACGTTAATCAATCTGAATTGAACTGGATCCATCCCTAGTTTCCGAGCGATTACATCCATCTGACTCTCAATCGCAAAGAACATCTGTGGACCATAAGGGGCTCTCATGTTTTGTGAAGGAACATGGTTTGTGTATATTCTGTAGGCGTCGAAGTGAAAGTGCTTGAATCGGTATATTGGCGTGGACGCATAGATAGCGTTCCTCAGAAGTATGTTTGATCTTCTCGAGTATGCGCCTCCATCAAACACGACCATCATTTTTCTGGCTAACAGGCGACCATCGTTGCTAACGCCATCTTTGATTGATATCTTTCCTGGGTGTCTAACAGCAACTGTGCTGAATAGTTCTTCCCTGGTAAGCTGCAGTTTGACATTTCGCCTAGTCTTCAAGGTCAATAGCGCGCAGACAGCAGCAACTTCGAGGTCGCCTTTCATACCAAACCATCCACCTACATAGGGCATTTCCATGACTCGAACAGCGGGATGGTTCTAGTCCTAGTAACTTCGTTATGCCTTCATGAACGTCATTCGCGTTTTGCGATCCAATATACACGTTTAGACCGCCGTCATGCCTGTATTCGGATACAACGGTTAATGGGCCTAAGGGAAGATGCTGCACCATTTGGGTGGTGTAAGTGTTTTCGATGACGACATCTGATTCCTTGAATCCTGCTTCGACGTCTCCAACTCTCACTTTTACATGGGCGGCTATGTTCCCCTGCACGGTTCTATGAACTAGAACTCGGGCGTTGTCGGACATCGCAGCGTCTGCAGTCAATACGAATGGTAGGCTTTCATAATCTACATCTACTTCCTCAACAGCGGCCTTGGCTGTTTCTTCATCCTCCGCGGCTACCGCGGCTACAGGTTCTCCGACAAATCTAACCTCGTCTATTGCAATGGGAGGAGGGTTCTCCGGGTTGTATACATACTTGAAGTCCTTTCCGATTACTGCTGCCGCTACTCCTTTCATCTTAAGAGCTTTGGTCAAGTTGACCGATTTTAGTGCAGCGTGAGCAAAGACGCTCCTCTTGATCTTGGCATGGAGCATGTTTGGCAGCTTGAAGTCGTTGGCGTAAATAGCCCGCCCAGTCACCTTCTCATATCCGTCGATACGCGTAATCGCTTTCCCGACCCATACCGGTTGCTTTTCCGAAACTTGTCTTTGCATTCTCGCAGCCGAACGCAACTGGTTTTGAATCGTTTATATCTTTTTTTCTGGCTGCTATTCGAACGAAGAAATCGGAGCTTGACAACGGCGCAACTAAACCTCCAATGAAAATCAATCCCAAGTCAACACACAATTCCCTGACCGATTGCAATTTCACTCTTGATCTAGTTCTAACCTGATAATTCGCAGAATCTCAGAACCTGCTAATTTCTCACTATTCCTTAGATCTAGGCTCCCTGCACTCCGCTACACTGTGACACACTCCTCAAGCCGAACAATTGCTACACAAGCAAAAATCGAAGCGCTGAACACTCGACTTAACCCGCAAAAGTAGTCTTGGACTATTCATCCTTAACCGACTGCAACGCCAATTGATTCGAAGAGGTCCACTACTGGTCCTCTGTGAAAAGTGATCTCGGTAGTTAGCAGATCTTTACAGAAAAAAAAGTAGTGAAGTAGACGCTTAGTGCCCTCCGTTTCTAGAAGCGCTGAAGGCTGATAGTCTAGTCAATGAGTTGGAGCTAGGGTGTTGGCCAGAGTGGTTTGAGGTTAGTATTGATCCATGCGGCTGGGTCGGCTGGTACTTGAACTGGTATTGTAGCGCTTCCGGCTGGGAACATTTGCTCTACCGCCACGGGGCACGGAACGTTTGCCCTCGCAGGAGTCCTTTGCAGGCCACACCAGACAGGGGCAGCATCTGTAGACGCTAACCATTCTGCTAGTAATTTTGCAGCGTTAGGGTGCGGTGCCAGCTTGTAGATTGCAGCGGCACGCGGGAAGAGTACTGGCGGAATCGACTTAATCCAATCCACTGTCCCTCCCGTTGACTTAGCCAAAAGAATATCTTGGCTAAGGCAAGGTATGCACAGCTCGTACTCACCTGCTGTCAGCAGGCGGGCTTGCTGAGACGTGCTTTGGAAGACTGGTGTATTCAGGGCTTTCAATCCTTTAACGAAATTAGTCCATTTAGTGTCGTCCTTCCAGTAGTCCTTCAACCCAACAAGGAGCCAGGTCATGGGGCCGCCTCGTAGAGGGTTATCCATGGCCACCTTACCCGCATACTTGGAGTTCGTGACATCTTCCCAGTTCTTGGGAAGATCAGCAGAAGTGATCTGCTTGCTATTGTAGGCCATCACTTGAACCTGAAGGCTAACGATGACATATCTCGGGTCATTGATTATCAAACTGCTCTTCTGTACTGACTGATAATCCTGAATGGCCCCAAGAGGGTACAAGTCTGGGGGTGCTGAATCAGATCCAATTATGTCTACGGTCTGTTTTTTTGCTTGATATTCTTGGCTCACGCAGGATTAATGTCGGATTATCTAATGCTATGAAGTTGGGGGTGACTCCGGGATACCTCTTTTGAAATGCTAGGGCGAGGGCGCTTAGGTCGCCCGGGTCCCAGATCGAGTACATGATCACACTCCCCTCCTGCTTTGCTTTTGAGTAGAGGTCAGCCTCTCCCGGGTACAATTGTGCTGCACCCAGCTCCGAAGCCTGACTCGCAGCCTGACTTACCTGAGTCAATTGTTGCGAAAGAGAAGTAACCATTTGACTCGTGTAAACAATGCTTCCAGCGGATACGATCAAAGCGATAATCGACAAAGCCACAGCTGTCTTAGCCCAATCCATAATTACACCGAATATTACTCGGCTCAGTATGTATTTAACATCTTTCTATTTATCCGATCGTTTTCTTTGTCGAATCGTGCTCTGACATTGTTTCTTGTGCTCTGTCTCGCTTTCACATCGTGAATTTTATCTTGAACGCGTATTTCACCACGCTAACCACAATTATCAGGACTAGCATGTAGACTACGCAGCCGGCAGCCGCAGGTGACCAATTTCCAATATCAAAGTAGTCAAAGATTGTAACCGGGCCGTAAGTTGCCCCTGGAGCCGCCAGAAGTATAACTGGTTCAATGGTCCTCATCGCGTCCGTGAAGATGAAGAAGAAGCCTGCAAGCAAACTTGGCTTCAGCAATGGAAGGGTTACTCGTGTGAAGACGTCCGTCCACTTGCCCCCATGGACCCAGGCCGCTTCTTCCAACTCGTCCTTTATGCCTAGCATTGCCGCAGAGGTAGTGCGCAGAGCGAATGGGAAGAAGCTGACTGTCAACGCTATCAGCATAAGCCATATCGTCTCGTACAATGCCGTGTTAATGAACAACAGCAGGAAACCCAATGATAGAATCAGATCTGGAACACCGAGTGGCATGGTGCCAATTACTTCAAAGATCCTGGTACCAATCCCCTTCACTCTGAACACAACAAACGACACCACCGCCGAAGCCATTACACCTATGGCTGCAGTTGCAGCCGCCAAGCCCAAGGAATTATAGAAACCACTCACGAACTCGGAATCACCGAGCATTAGCTTGAAACTTGCCAAACTCGCGTGTGAAGTGAAGTTGACGAATGCATCGTAAGAGTAATTGGGGATCAATGCCAAAATGATAAGGGTGACAAAGGGGATCAGAATGCCAACAGCGAAATAAAAGAGAACAAATCCCAGTGCGAGATACTTCCATTTTCCTATGTCCATGATGTGAGGACGATATCCCCTTCCAGAAACTGAAGCATATTTCTGAGTGACCCGGGTTACTCTCAAGTACACAGCGATCGTCAAAATTATGATGATCAGAAGGATACTGCTGTCGGCGGTTGCCAACCCAGGATTATTGTTGATATGTATCGCGTCGTACACCTTCGTGATGAAAACTTCGATGCCCCCTGGAGCACCCATCAGAGATGGTGTTGTGAATGACCTTAATCCTCTCAGCAAATCGAGGATGAACACGGAGATGAAAGCCGGAATAAGAAGCGGGAAAGTCACTTTGACTAGAGTTCTTAGAGGGCCAGCCTTACACACATAAGCGGCTTCTTCCAGAGCGGGATCAAGCTTCAGCAATACAGGTAGCATCATGAGGTACCCGAAGGGAACCAGTGTGAGACCGAATACCCATATCATGGAAGGGATTGACCACGCGTTGAAGAGCAGCACTTCTTGCCCGGTTATCGAGCTCAGAGCGTTGTTCAGGACTCCTGATCTGGGCGCTAGAAGGGTTATCCAAGCGATTGTCTTGGCGATCGGGGGCATCAAGATCGGGTAAAGGGGGAAGAGCTCAATTATTGTTTTGCCCGGAGTGTTAGTTCGGGCAACTATCCATGCAAGAATAGTTCCCAAACCGGCCCCCAGTAGGGCTGAACCAATAGCGTATGAAAAAGAGTTGAAGAAGAGCGGAACTAGCTCCGAGATTACGTCCTGATAGTTTGCTAACGTGAAACCGACGTATCGCCCAAGCGTGGTTGTAGTAAAACTCCCGTAGACAACAATTCCGAGTGGTAATAGAATAAAGAGCATGAATGCTACGCTTGCGATAAGCGCCCAGATTCCTCCGAGTTTTAGAAATATGGATAACTTCATGGACAAACCAGCCGTTGTCTATGGAATTAGGCCTTCTAGTATAATCCTTCATGGGACCATTTGTGCTTTGCCGTCGGTTTTTCAGAGGGGTATGGCGAACGGGAGCCGGCCACTAATTATTAGCTGGTTGCCTACCTGAGTGGAGCCGAGAGTGAAAGAAGGTTCGCTTCAAACAATTAGTTCCAATGTTGATGAGACAGCATTCCTGAGCATGTTCTATGTGCCAGCCGTAGCGTTGGAACATGTTTGCTGTCAGCTAGGCATATTCTTTACTAGTTTGATTGGTTATCTAGCCAAATCGTAATTACGCCGACTCGTAATAATTCGATTTTACTCGAAAGAACTTTTAATCGGGTCAGAGTGGCATGCTTCAGACTGCGCATTGATTAGAAACTTCGCAGAAATCAAGAGTTTGCCTGAAGCGCTTGAGCTGTTAAAGGATCCGACTGCAAGGATACTAGCAGGAGGAACTACCTTTTTTGAATTCTTCGAAAGAGGACTCCTATCAGAAGTTGAAACGATAGTAAACATTGAAGGCATTGGACTAGACTACATACTTGAGAAGCCCAAGGTCTACGAAATAGGTTCATACACAACGCTCGAGGAACTGAGGAAAAGCGAATTCTTCAAGGCTCCACGGTACAAAGCATTTGAGGAAGCTATCCGGAAAGTTGAACCCATCCAAGTAAGAAATGTGGCAACAGTCGGCGGAAGCTTGTGTTCCGCCTTGCCCCAGTATGACCCCCCTATTGCACTCTGTGCCCTAAACGCGGACGTCGTCATTGTAGGATCCGATGGAAAACGGGTGGTTCCCGCAAGTGAGTTTTTGAAGGGTTTCGCAACCCCTGACCTGAATTCCGGGGAATTGGTCGAGAAGATCCTGATTCCAAAATACGAACATGGAGTAGGAAGTTCCTTTTTCAAGCTGGGCAGAACTGGGTTCGATTACGGCATTGTTGCCGTGGCATCGTTGATTCAAGTTCATGATGGTGGAAAGTGCGAAGCGATTCGCGTTGTGCTTGGAAACTATGACGAAAAGCCGTTCAGGGCTGTGGAAGTAGAGAAAAGCCTCATCGGCACGAAATTGACAACGGCTGACGTGAATGAAGCTGTGCGCAGGTTAGATGACACGAGTCCCCCCGCCTCAGTTCAAGCGTCGTCAGATTACAAGAAAGAAGTCGCTAAGATTCTTGTTGCAGAATCGCTTCTGACGTCTTATGAGAGGGCGAAGAATTTACAATGACCAAGACGATTGAACTGAAAGTCAACGGTAAGATGTACACAGTAGACGTGAATCCATACGATAGCTTGAACAAGGTACTGAGGGAACGCATCGGTCTCACTGGAACCAAACGAGGCTGCGATCAGGGAGGATGTGGCTCATGCACGGTAATGGTGAATGATAAGGCAGTCTTCTCTTGCATGTACCCGGCGCTGAAAGCAGTGAACAAGGAGATAACGACAATTGAAGGACTGGAAATAGATGGAGAACTTAACCCCATTCAACAAGCGTTCGTGGAGAACAACGCTATACAATGTGGCTACTGCACGCCAGGGTTGATAATGACATCATACGCATTGCTTCGATCAAATTCCTCGCCCAGTAACGAAGAAATTATCGACGCGATCGCTGGCAACCTTTGCAGATGCGGCCTATATCCAAACATATTCAAAGCGATCAAGAAAGCGTCAACACACGCCTAAAGCATTGGACGACCCAGCTGTACTCTCGCCGGTAACGCTTCGATATGGTTCCGTCGAAAATTCAAGTGAAAAGAAACGACGCGCCAATCCTGTTCCTAAAAATGGCTTCTGTCATCCTGGAAAGACCACTGCCCAGAAGGGATAAATACAAACCGGACTGAAACTCTACGATATGAGCTCCGAAGATTACGCCAAGAAGATACCCCCACAAGTCCTGCGAATATCTGATTGAGGAGTTTGGTGGCCTTCGTCCTTCGCATCTCACTATGGCGAAGTACAACCCTGCTATGCTAGAGGGTTTTGCCAAGTTTAGGCAAGCTGTTCAACCGGGCAAGAAGGACCCTGAAGGAGCTTTACCCAAATACATGAAAGAGATTATTTCGGTAGTGATAGAAGTTCTTCAGGGCAGAGGCGGAGCACCGCAGACACCCGGCGTCATGCACACTCGAAGTGCCGTGAGACATGGGGCAACGCCCGAAATGATACATGAGGCCATGGCGCTTGTCTTCTTCTTAGGAGGTATGACAACCTACGTTCAGTATGGGCTGCCTTGTGTGAAAGCGGCGGAAGAGGAAGCCGCAAAACTGAATGAGACGGCAGCGCAAGCCAAAGTGGCCAAGTGAGAAAGAACTAACTCTCAATTGCGTTGTGAGATAGTTGGAAGCCGTAAGGGCTAAGGGTATTAGCAAAAGATTCGGCGACAATGTAGCTGTCGATAACGTATCGTTTTCGGTCAATGAAGGAATAGTGACAAGCCTGCTTGGACCAAGCGGGTGTGGAAAGAGTACAACACTAAGATGTATCGCTGGAGTTGAAGTCCCTGATTCAGGAACCGTCGAGATTGAAGGGCAAGTAGTTACAGATATTGAGAACGGTGTGTTTATCCCCCCATATTCTAGGAATGTCGGGTTCGTGTTTCAGAATTACGCCTTATGGCCGCACATGACCGTGTTTGATAACGTTGCATTCGGATTGAAGATGAAGAAGACTCCTCGCAAAGAAATAGAGGAGAGAGTTACACAGACGTTGAGAGATGTAGGTCTTGGGGAGAAGATCAAGAAATATCCTTTCGAGCTTAGCGGGGGTGAGCAGCAAAGAGTCTCGCTCGCTCGAAGCATTGTGTACAATCCCAGACTAATTCTCCTAGATGAACCTTTGAGCAACGTCGACGCGAGGCTGGCTATCTCGATGAGATCGGAAGTGAAACGAATATTGCACTCTTTAGGAATCGCGTCGGTCTACGTCACTCATGATCAGGAAGAGGCCTTCGTGGTCTCAGACAGAATCTTGGTTATGAACAAAGGAAAGATAATACAGGAGGGAGCACCCTCAGACATCTATGAGAGGCCCAACAGCGAGTTCGTAATTGACTTCATAGGCAGATCGAACATCTTTCACGGTACCCTCCGCTCCAAAGGAGCGGGAGGCGGAGGAGAGGTTGACGTGGACGATTTGGGAATCGTGTTGAAGTGCTTTCCGCCGCCAAACATAGAGAAGGGAATGCAATGTCTAGTAGCCTTAAGGCCGAACGAGATATCGATCAAACATGGCGCCCCACCCAACAAGGAAAATGTGCTTGAGGGAATTGCGGTTGAAAGGAATTACAGAGGCAATGTATCGGACCACGTTGTTCGCATAGGTGACAAACAGCTTCTTATCACAAGCCATCGTTTTTGTCCTATGGCTGAAAGCAGCGACACAGGGGACAAAGTCTACATTTACATTCCGCCAAGCGCAATCACTCTATCACCCGTCTGACACCTAAGTCGAACCTTCATTATCCCTAATAGAACCAAGTCGAGGTATCAAGTCGGCCTCTGAGATTTACTACGGGCAGATTACGGCGCCAGTGGTGCGACTAGTCGAGTCGCTTCTCAAAGATGTTTGATAGTCCTAGCCCTCTGACTCTCTCCTCAATATCCGAAGAACTCAACGAATAGAGACCGAGTTCCTTCATTCGACGGAAGTAAGGTCCTCCGGCGAGAGAATATGACTTTTCCAAGCCGCCAGGGGCAGCCATTCGTTCGCCGATGAAAGCGATGTAGTCGCCTAGGAGCGACGTTCTCGGGAAAATGAAGGGCTCTAAGCCGAAGGCAACCCTCGCGGCTTCGTAACCAGAAGCCCATCCTGTCACAATCGCATCACACACGCCATGCAAAGGTCCGCATTTCTCACCGGCGCAGAACAAGTTCCTAAAGCCCGATACCCGTAACGAGTTATCCCTAGTCGTCATTGATAGGAAGCGGACGAAGCTAGCTCTACCGTGGTTAAGTGGGTTCTGGGTGTGTTCGATCACGACATTTTCGAATCCAGGAATTCTACGAAGTTTCTCCTGAGGAAAATAAGTTAAATGAAAAGCCTTAGCGACCGGGCCTACGTCGACTAGAATCATGTTTTCTACAAGTTCCTTTGCGTCGAAGGCAGTGGAGGCTTTAGTTTCAAGTTTACTGTAGTCTATGTCCTCCCGCTTTAGCGGGACGTGTATCCATCCTTTCGTGTCTAGTTCATTCCTTATTCTCGGCGACAGTGTGTTCTTGTACATGCAAACTGAGGCGATTGTACCTCCAACATGCTCAACGCCGTCTATGATGCGTTTCCTAACAAGCTCAGGAGCTCCAGCTGCAGTCGCAATGCTGAACCTGTCACCGTACGTAGGACAGCGTAGAATGCAAATAACGCATCCCGGCCCGTAGGTTGAGCATTGTTTGATTGTGCCGAAGGTTCCGGTAGCGTCCACGAATGTGTCCGCGTATTCTGTTTCGCCGCGCGACGTGCCAACCGCTGTGATAACATCTTTTTCTTTCTGAACCACTTTGTCAACGCGGCTCTCTAACCTAATCTCAACCCCAAGATCGCGCAGCACTTTTCTGACGGCAGACTCAGAAAGGGTGACATCATACGCAAATCCATTCTCGGTTGAAGGGATGTCAACGTGCGGATGAATCATTACAGATCTTATCGCTTCGAAAATGTCTTCGCCGCCCATAACTTTCATTTCAAGGTAGGCGCTGATCCTACCATTCTGATCCATCACGCCCGCCCTTAGCCCACAACCAAGAAGCATGTCAGTCCTTTCAAGCAGAGTAACTTCTGCGCCAACCTTTGCGGCTGCGGCTGCGGCGCTGCAACCTGAAAAACCCCCGCCAACCACGACGACTTTACTCAAAGAGAAGCCTCTTGCCAGCCGGAGAAAGCGAAGAATATAAAATTCTAGTGCCTGGTTCCATTATTAGACAAAGGCGCTATGTTTCGACGATGCACTTCAAATGTCGTGAGGCGTAAAGCTGCATGACCTACTGCCAAACTTATTTTGCTAATGTTGACCACGAAGGCTAGGAAGCGCTGGAAACAGTCAACTTTTGAGCCACGCTGCCCAGTTTCTGTATGCGTTAGCCACTTCGAATTCAAGTTCATCTACCCCTCGATCGCCGGAGCTGCTCGAAATGATAGAGCTATTCGCCGACAAGGTAATGTTCAGATAGCGTCACTGAGCACAAGTGACTTTACTCCTAGCTTGGCCCCAAACCTAGAAGAGAGAGAAGTGGCGGGCAGGGAAAAGCGCCCAATGGAAGAAAAAGTGGGCTCGTGTTGACTTCCAATCATTCGTGTTCTTCGTCGTGCAGGTTGTAGCGACCAATGTTCTCCAACAGCGGCACGTTCGTCACGGCAAAGTACTCTGCTCCGGTCTCTTGGCTAGCGAAGTGTTGATGGTAATTCCATTTTGGAACAAATAGTACGTCGCCCTCTTCCCACGGAACATCTTTTCCTTCGATCTTGCTGTAGCCTTTGCCCTTGACGATCAGTATGATCGCTTCGTCCATGTGCCTGTGATTCTTTGATTTGCCGCCGGGCGGCAGTTTTGTGAGGTGGCAGTCCAATGTGTAGCTGGGGAATTCGAACCACACTCTGTCTCCTCCTTCACTTCTGGATGGCATTGATTTACGTTCGTTCTTGCGGATGATTATGCGCTCCTCGACGTTTGCCTCTATTTTGTATCGGTGAATATGTTTCTGAATATGTCCGGGCATGTTTCACAATCTGGGCAGGACGTGATATTAAGATTTCCTAGACTTTTCAATCTAGATTATGCATTGGTAACGATTGCTTTCACCGTCCTGCTCACCAAGTGAGGGACCCTTATCCCTGTTCGATTGTTCCGAGTTTTCCCTTCGCTCCAATAGATTCGGTAAATCACAGCGAGCCGCCAGAACTTCTCGTGGCCATGACCACGAGAAAACCTATTTCAACGATTTTAGCTTCTGAGATAGTCGCGGACGAACTGGTTCACAGGGTATTCACGAAGCTCACGAACGGTTCCCACTTGGACTAGTTGTCCCTCTCGCATGATTGCGATCCGGTCCGCCATGGCGAAGGCGTCGGCCATGTTGTGAGTTACATACACACTAGTAACCCCAAGCTGTGTGTGCCACTGCTTGATCTCCTGGCGCACCTTAACGCGGCTAGGAGGATCCAGGCTGGAAAGGGGCTCGTCCAAGAGGAACACTTGTGGAGATGTGGTCATGGCGCGGGCCAATGCGACTCGTTGTCTTTCCCCCGCCGAAAGTTCGCCGGGCCTTCTCGGGAACAGCTTGCTCTCAAGGCCAACTCGCCTTGTGACGTCCGACAATCTCTGAACAATGTCTTCCGCGCTCCACTTTCCTAGCTTGAGGGGGAAACTGAGGTTGCTATACTTGCGCTCGTCAAGTACTCTCATGTGGGGCCAGAGTGCGTAGCTCTGAAAGATCAGCTGCACCCCCCGCCTGCCTACCGGTACACCATCAATTAATGCGCCGTCCAAGTAAATGTGACCAGAGTCTTGCTCCTCCAGCCCTGCAATTACCCGCAACAACGTTGTTTTGCCACAGCCGGATGGTCCAACCACAACAAGGAACTCTCGGGATTCGATAGTTAGGCTACAGTCGTCTAAGGCCGTGACAATATCCTTGCCGCGGCGAAAACGCTTGGTGAGGTGCTCTAGCTGTATTCTGGTCATATCGTCCGCCCGCCCCCATTTTAATGGTCAACACGCGCTTGGGGATCGAAAAGTCGTTGGGATAGTTATCAAGATACAGGAGTGCGGAAGCTACTTCTCTCGGCAGCGGCCCGGTTGTAAGATGTATCGTGGACAATTTCAAGCCTGATTTGCTGTCGGAACTGATTTAAGATCAGCAATCGGTTCCTCTTTCATGCACCAAAAGAAACCAACGATTACCGTCAAAGTCAACAATCAAGACTACACTCTAAGCGTTGATCCTCGATGGACACTGGCAGAATTACTACGAGAGCAGTTGCAACTTAAGGGAACTAAGTTGGGCTGCAACAGAGCTGAATGCGGAGCTTGCACGGTACTCCTTGATGGCCAACCCATCTATTCGTGCACCATGCTTGCTGTCGAAGCTGATGGACATAATGTCGAGACGGTCGAGTCACTTGTATCAACTTCTGGCGCTAGCACCTTACAAAAGGCCTTCATCAAACAGGATGCGTTACAGTGCGGTTTCTGCACTCCTGGAATGTTGATGTCACTTAAGGGACTCCTAGACAATAACCTTGATCCAAACGAAGAAGACGTGAAGACCGCCATCGCCGGGAATCTCTGCAGGTGCGGGGCGTACCCGAACATCATAAAGGCGGCGCTAGAGACGGCAGCAGTCGTGCGTAAAGAGAGGCAAGCACTATGAAGGCTAGCAGACTCCTAGTCGAAGGGGAGATTCCCCCACTTCTTGACAGAGAACTTAGTATAATTGGAAAAGATGTGGACAGGATTGATGCCCTAGAAAAGGTGACTGGGAATGCCGTCTACGCAGGAGACATAACTCTTCCGAACATGCTTTATGCCAAATTCCTACGAAGTCCGTACGCTCATGCAAGAATAACGAAAATCGACATTTCAAAGGCAGCTGCACTCCCAGGAGTGAGGGGAATTATTTACAGAGGCAATTGCCCAGACTGGAATACGTATTGGTACATGATACCTCAGCCAGCATTTCCGGAAATTGTCTCCTATGCAGGACAGGAGGTTGCAGCAGTGGCTGCGGATGACATTGAGACAGCACAGAAGGCTTGCGAAATGATTTCCGTAGAATATGAACGCCTTGGGCACGTATTGGGTATTGAAGAGGCGTTGAAGCCTGATGCCGTTTCTGCGGACCCGCTTGATATTCCTGATCCGACCTCGAGACGTGCCCCCCAGTTCCCTCCAGTAGGCAACATTTACAATGGAAAGCCAGAGATCATGAAAAGGGGAGATGTTGAGAAGGGCTTAGCGGACTCGGATGTGATTGTCGAAGGCACGTACTCCACGGAATTTCAATACCATGCAACTATCCAGACAAGGTGCGCGGTTGCAGACTGGAACGGCAGGACTTTGACAGTACACGAGTCCGGGCAGGGCGTTTGGAATGAAAAACGCAATTTAGTCAAATCTCTCGGCCTGCCCCCTGAGCAGATTCGAGTTATCACGAAATACATGGGAGGAGGATTCGGCTCAAAGGCAGCTGCTCAACGCTTCGTCCATTACGCGGCAAAACTCGCGATGATTACAAAGCGACCTGTCCGTATCGAGTTCACCAGACCCGAAGAGTTTGTCAATCACCCTCATCGTTTTGCAGCAAAAATGACGCTTAAGATGGGCGCGAAGTCAAACGGAATCCTCACAGCTGTCGTTGGAAAAACTTACGTGAACATCGGAGCAGGAACTACCTTTGGCAACCAAGGGAAGAAAACCATCGAGCATCCATTCGAACTTTACGAGTGCCCCAACGCGTATCTCGAGGCTTATGGTGTCTATACCAACTCTCAACTTACGGGATTCATGAGATCCGTCATGCGAGTTATATCAAACTTTTTTTTGGAATCCCACATTGAGCTGTTGGCCTCAAAACTAGGGATCGACCCACTCGAACTCCGCTTCCGCAACTACACCGCCTGGGGCGACCAGGAAAAGAGAATAGCCTATTCAACCAAGAACCTAGACCGTTGCATGCGCATAGTAGCCGAGAATATAGGTTGGCAACGCCGAGCGGCACTGACTAAAGACAACAACGGCTCCTCGATAAAACGAGGGATCGGAATGGCCAGTTATCTCTACGGGGGAACTGGCGATGAACCATTTGAAGCTAACGCGGATATTCTGATCAAGAGGGACGGTACTGTATCTTTGCTCGTCGGCGTGGTCGATACCGGAGGAGGACAAGCAACAATTCTATCAATGATTGCGGCCGAAGAACTGGGCGTGAACCTCGACCGAATAAAGATGAAATACGGTGATACAGAGCAGACAAAGTACTCACCGGGTACACATGCTTCACGGATCACGGCCGAGTTGGGCCCCGCAGTACTCCAAGCTGCAGCGGAAGCGCGAAGAGGAATTTTCAATGTCGCAGCCAAGATCCTGGATGCTGACGTGGCGGAATTGCGTTCGAAGAACGATAAAATATACGTAAAAGATAACCCTTCGAAACAAGTCAACTTTGGCGAAATCTGCAAAGCCCTTGGTCCTGAAAACGAAGTGAAAGGCTTTGGAAAACGGGCACGTAACCCGTCCGATGTCATAATGAAAACCTTTGGAGCCCAAGCTGCTGAAGTGATGGTCGACGTAGAAACAGGAGCTGTGAAGGTGACCAAGATTGTGTCAGCCCACGAGCTTGGCCGCGCGTTGAATCCGAAGCTCTGTTTTTCACAGCACTATGGTGGAATTCTACTGGGCCTAGGGTTCGCCCTATATGAAGAACCTGTCTTCGATGCAAAGACTGGATTGATGTTGAATCCGGATTTGCACCAATATCGTATCCCAACATCTTTGGAGTTGCCTGAGATTGTCCCCTTCAATGTTGAGGCAGAGGATCCGTTCTTCGCGTACTCTGCCAAAGCCATCGGGGAGGCAACGGTCGTGGCCACACCAGCTGCCATAAGAAATGCCATCCACCACGCCGCGGGAATATGGCTCAACTCTCTCCCCATGACTCACGACAAGGTTCTTGACGCTCTATATCCAAGTTGAGGCCCTAGAGAGCATGCTGTACGAAATCCCACCGGTGGAGTACCTGGCGCCTGAAACTGTTGAACAGGCGGTTAACTGGTTAGTTCAGTACGGGGCCACGGCGAAGATTCTTGCGGGTGGCACGGACCTACTAGGATTGATGAAGGACAGGATCGCGGGTTCCAAAATGGTCATGCCTACCGTCCTCATCGATATCAAGCGTATCCCGAGTTTGCAGCGAATTCAATATGACAACACACAAGGTTTGACCATTGGCGCAGCTGCTCCTCTTGCACGCGTAGAGACGTCAAAGCTTGTCCTTCAGAAATTCCCCATATTGGCACAAGCCGCAGCTAGCGTTGCAACCACGCAAATTCGCAACATGGGGACGATCGGAGGAAATCTTTGCCAGCGGCCATGGTGCTGGTATTTCAGATCTCCCTACTTCCAGTGCTTCAAGAAAGGTGGATCAATGTGTTATGCCATTACGGGAGAGAACAGAACTTACTTCTCAATCCTTGAGCTTGGCGTGTGCGTTATGGCGCATCCTTCAGATTTGGCTCCCGCTTTGATGGCACTAGGCGCATCAATTCAAATCGAGGGTCAAAGAGGCAGACGAATCGTTCCGATCGAGAAATTCTACAATGGCCCAAGGGAAGTGTTCGAAACGTGTTTGAAGGAGGAAGAGATCCTCTCAGAAATCTATGTTCCTGAGCCGTTGGAAGGTACTGTTGGAGTTTACCTCAAGGAGAGGCCCCGCGGAGCTTGGGATTTCGCACTGGCGAGCGTGGCGGTTCTTCTTACGGTCCAAGGCGGAATCTGTGCGGACGCTCGCATCGTGCTGGGCGGCGTAGCTCCATTTCCGTACAGAGCAAGGGAAGCGGAAAACGCAATTAGGGGTGAAGCCATCGGACCTAGTCTGGCTGTGCAAGCAAGCGAACTGGCTGTGCTAGGAGCTCGGCCTCTCACGAAGAACCGGTACAAAATTCGACTAGCAAAAGGAGTTGTAAAAAAGGCACTGCTTCGATGCATCGACCAAAGTCTGCATTCTATTCCAACATAGCATAATTAGAGTTCTATAAGTCCACGAAGCGCCACCGCTTAGTTTTCCAGCTGGTTGATCAATCGGGAGAAGGAAATACCGTGGGTTTGATAGAAACACTCTTCGTCAGTACTACGGTTGCAAATACATCCTCCCCGGACAAAACCTCTTTGTGAATTGCTCAAGCTGCACCTTCATCATCTCGTGCGCCCGCTCTTCATTTCAATAGTCAAGGTGTACTTGATGATCAGGAAGTTGAGACGATGGATCTCAACATACACGACTTTGAAGGCTACTCCGTACTAGGGCCCGACCGGAATTCATTTGATTCCTCCAAATTTGAGCCCTCAATTTCAAATCAAGATCGGTTCAATCTTTAATATCTTGAAACACTGAACTGGCCTCTAGATGTCAGAAATGGTAGACTTACTTGTCAAGAATGGCATGGTGTACACTCCCAACGAATTTGTTAGAGCCGACGTTGCAATCGAAAACGGAAAAATCGTCGCCATAACGGCTCCATCTCAACTCACGAAAGGAGACAAGACCATTGATGCGACAGGAAGATTTCTCCTTCCGGGCATAATAGACATACACACTCACATGAGAGAACCGGGCTACACTAGCAAAGAGGACTACTTGACTGGTACACAGGCCGCGGCCGCAGGAGGAGTAACATTTGTTTGCGCTGAACCGAACGTGAACCCTGTTCCGAATACCGTTGAAAATTACTTAACTCAAGTTCGTCTTGGGGAGAATAAAGCCGTCGTGGACTTTAACCCAATCGCCTCACCACTCCTCTACGAGAAAGGGCAGGTTGCTGAACTCGCAAAGGCAGGAACAGCGTACTTCAAGATCTTCCAGAAAGTTACCAAGTATCCGTACGACACTGATGCAGGGACAGCAAATACGGCCCACATATACAAGGCGTTTAAGGCAGTCGCACTGACAGGCTTGTACTGCGCTGTACACCCCTGCAACCATGACGTACTGAATGAGACACTGGATGATTTAGCGAAGGAAGGTCGAAGAGGGGACTATGATGCATACTGGGGGAACACTTATGTCAGCGACGAATTGACTTCAGCAGCCGTACAACTGGACTGGTTCTCCGCTAAAGCGAACTGCAAGTACATGGCTTTTCACTGCTGGTTGAAAGAGTATCTTGATCTCGTGCGCAGCATTAAGGAGCGTAGAAAGACCGGGTTCTTGGCAGAGGTTGAAGCGTTTGGAGCTTTTGCAATCCTGAAGGAAGAGGCAAAAGAACTTCACCGACCACATCCAGCTTTCGAGAGAATAAACCAGGCAGCCACATGGGAAGCTCTTCGGGATGGCACACTTGATGTAGTTGGCACGGACCACTCACCAACCTCCAGAGAGGACGTTATTGAATCACGGAGAAGCGGAAGACCCGAAAATAGAGGCGGCGGGTTTCCAATGCTAGAAACGTACGTGCCGCTAATGTTGACTGCAGTCAACAAAGGAATGCTTGGGAATGGGCCCCAAGGTCTACAGAAGATGGTCAGTCTCTGCAGTGAAAGGATTGCAAAGGAACTCGGACTCTACCCAAGAAAGGGCGCGATTCAAGTGGGGTCGGATGCAGACATCACCATTGTCGACATGAACCGCGAAGATGTAATAACTGATGAGAAATATGCCCGTTACACAAAAGTCCACTGGACTCCATTCGTCGGGAGAAAAATCAAAGGAGTACCGACGCACACCATAGTCAGAGGAGCCATAGTCATGGAAGAGGGAGAGATATTGGCAAAGCCAGGATATGGAAGATTCACGAAACCGGCGGCGGCCCAGAATCAGTAATCGTAACAAGTTGCCCCTCCTCGAATTTGGCTTTCTTGATGCGAACTACAGAAGTACTTTGAACTTAGCGAGCATTTCAAAGAATGGAATTATTTAATTGGAGCCGACGAGAATAACCGCTAAGAGAGAACGATAATTGGCCAAAATGAAATTTGGAATTCTGTTGCCGCATTTCGGAGAGAATTGCGATATCAATCTCGTCATGAAAGGAGCAGTGAAGGCAGAGAGCTTAGGCTTCGATTCTGTATGGGTTCGTGACCATATGATATTTCATCCCCATGGCATGGAGGGTGAAAACAACAACTTTCTAGAACCATTCAATGTCCTGTCCGCCATTAGCGCGCTGACGAGCAGATTGACTCTTGGGACTGGGACGCTTATTCCAGTACGGCATCCAATCATGACGGCAAGATACCTCACGACTTTAAGTCAAATTTCTGGTGGGCGAGTGATTGCTGGAATCGGAGCAGGACAGTTCAAGCTTGAATATGATGCATTAGGGTATCCCTATGACAAGCGACCAGATTTCGTCAAAGAGAACATCGAGGTCGTGAAAAAAGTGTTGAAGGAAGACGATGTGTCTTTTAACGGGCAGTTCTTCAAATTTGAAAATGTTACGATTAATCCGAAGCCTGTGAATGAAATACCATTCTGGTACGGAGGAGCTACGCCGGCAGCAGCGAAAAGAGCAGTAACCTACTGTGATGGCTGGATCCCCGGCCGCATCACCTTTCCCACGTTCGATGCCCGGGTGAAAAAGATAGAAAGACTCTCAAAGAAACTGGGAAGACCTCGTCCAACAATCGCCGCGATACCAGTAGTTTCCATCGACAAGAACAAGGAAACCGCCCTGAAGAAGGTTAATTTGAAGGGCTTGATTGAGAACGCTAATGAACAGAAGTGGTGGAAGAGTACCCCCTTCGGGCAAGTTCGAAAAGGCTGAAGACTTAGAAGGGTCGTTCATTTTTGGAAGCCCCAAAGATTGCTGCAATGATGTTGAGGGATACGTAAACGCAGCTTAAACACTTAGTCTTCGACTTAGATTCAGGTTTGACGAATTCGACGAATGCCTTACACTCCTAGGCAAAGAAGTCATCCCCAGTTTCAAGTGACCTAGCTGGATTGGACGAGATCTGCGCTTTTCCATGGAACGAAGAGTCCAGAGAAGTCAGAAGAAGAATACTCGCTGCTTGGGGAATCCTGCAAGGAGAACTACTCGACTTCATGGGGCAGGTTAGCGCAAGACTAACCGCAACAACCTTCCTGATTACTCCCACAATGCCGAAATCAGGAACTCTCAAAAACAACAGACTGCTCAGCATCAATTCAACAGAGAAATTCTCAAGGGACAGAGACGCCGCTCCGATAGAACTACCTCTTCATCAAATCATCAATTTAGAACCACGATCAGAGCAGCTTGGAATTACTACGACTCGAAACACGCCAGCCTTGGGTGACTGATCTACTATTCTTTCCGTTTCGGCGCACATTCAGCCTCGAACCCTCAGTAATTTCCAGTGTGAATGGGCTTTCAGGTTTGTAATTATTGACATTACGAGTGGAATAGAGCTGAATACTATTGACTAAAGGATTAAGGGATGACATCACGATTACCAATGTTGCTGGCCCTTCTCGAAGCCGGATGGATCCTTGGATACCATCGAGCGGACATTGACTGCTGAAATACCAGAGTACACCATGGCACCTTCTGACTTTGCAATCTTCGCCGACGCAACCCAGGGTCCGATCAGCATTACTCTTCCAGCCGCGTCGAGCGAAGGTAAGATGGTGTTCATTCAGAAGGTAGATAGTTCGGGTAACGTTGTGGTTTTGGAGTGCGCGGAAGGCGATGAAATCGACCTTGCCACTTCTCTGCGGACGACTAGTCACCTAGAGGGCTGGATGCTACTTGCAGATGGAACCGTGAATTGGACCGTGATATCAAAATCCAACTCCGCATTCAAAGAACTAAGATGGTAACCACTCTGTCATTTGCATTAGAAAATCTCCTCTAGCGGAAGCTAAGTACGAGCGATGCTCCAGCGCAAGAGAACGGTCACACTCCGAGTGGTCACGTTCACTGGTCTGTTTGCAAAGGCGACTGTATTTTCCTTCGTTAGTTTTCACTCATGGCGATAGAAAAATAAATCTTGTTCGATTGAGTGAGGGCCGGTCATGAGCGACATCGAACTTCTAGTTGTGCTTTTGATAGCTGGAGGATTATTACTCCTGAGCATAAGATCGAGAACCAGAAGAAGCAACATTATACTGGTTCTGATAGTCACGGTTCTACTCGTGGCTTTGATGTCTTTGAGCAAACTCACAATGACTCTTCTTGGAGCGACTATTGTCTTGGGAGTGCTTGTCATCGTCTTCGCACTGATCGGTCTCCGCCATTCCTGGTCGCATCTTTTGAGCAAATGATTCCATTTTTTCCACTCCTTAGCGAAGCCTTCAGATCGTATAGCAATTGGCGCTTATCTAAGCGACCAGTCGCTCTTGAATTGCGAGGGGCGCTGCGTTGATCAGGATGTGTGATCATAAAGATGGAGTCTCAATTCTCAAAGTCATCAATGAGTCCGCAAGTGCGTATAGAGGCGTTATTCCCGAGGATCGTTATCGAGAACCATACATGAGTTCGGAGGAGCTTCACGAGGAGATGCGTCAGATGACCTTCTTCGCATATGAACTGGAGGGCAAACTTCTACGAAGTCGCGGGTTATCAACCAGTCATGGACGTGACCTTGGTCAGACACCTGTACGTGCTGCCTGAATATCGACGTAGCGGGATAGGGGGAGAACTTCTCAGGCACGTCGTTGGTGTAGCGAACACGCGGCGAATATTAGTTGGAACTTGGGTGGCTGCCGAATGGGCGATCCGTTTCTATGAGAAAAATGGATTCAAACTTCAACTAAACAAGGACGAGCTACTGAGAAGATACTGGAAGATACCTGAACGCCAAGTCGACCTATCAGTCGTTCTTGGCATAGAAAAGGCTAGAATGAAGTCAACGATTTCGTGAATCTATGAATGAACGCAGGGTCAGCTGGCCCGTTAGCTTGTCATAGTTTTCCTTCTAGTGAAACATCCATCTGGCGTAAATAACCGTAATCCATGAGGTTGAAAGAAGCTGGATGCCAAATTGCGGAAACAAGTCAACGATTGCAACCCAGAAAGTCTAATCGCAAGGATTTGAGGAATGAGTTTGGACCCAAGTATTATTGGCGAGAGTGCTGCAGTAACCACATCATGTCTCTGGACTGTTAGCTCTCTGTTCTTCACTGCTGCGGGGAAACGAATTGGTTCGCTTAATGTCAACGCCTATCGAACAGTAATCGCGGTGGGGTTCCTTATCGTCACGCATTTGATTCTGTTGGGGACCATATTGCCAATCGCGAATGGCGCACAGTGGTTCTGGATGGGTCTTAGTGGAGTGGTCGGATTGGCGATAGGAGATGCTGGTTTGTTCGCTGCATATGTTACCATTGGACCACGGCGTTCAGTCTTGGTCATGGCTCTGGCACCAATATTCGCGTCTCTCGGAGCATATGTCATGCTAGGGGAAGTCGTGCCAGCAATGGTGATAGTTGGGATAGCGGTAACGTTAGCTGGTGTGGTGGTTGTCATATTGGAAGAAGAAGAGCAGACCGGTGAGGTGCCAGTAACGAAAAGACTGAAGAGGTATGGTATACTATTCGCATTAATCGGAGCGGTTGGCCAAGGAATAGGACTGGTACTCTCGAAGAAGGGAATCGACCTTGTCCCGGATGCAACGTTGAATCCACTCTCTGCAACCTTGATGCGCTTGATCTTTGGAGCGGTATCAGTCTGGGTGGTTCTGTTGCTTGCGCGGAAATTGCCCGAACTTCAACAAGCCATCAAGAACAGGGAAGGGATTGGCCACACCGCCGCTGGGGCATTCATCGGACCTTTCTTAGGCGTAACACTGTCCATGGTCGCGGTAACCTATTCGCAAGCCGGCGTCGCTCAGACTCTAATGTCTCTGATGCCGGTTCTAATAATTCCCACCATGTGGATACGCTACAGGCAAAGAACCAGTTGGCGTGGGATACTGGGCGCTGGAATAGCTGTGATTGGAGTTTCGATTCTATTCCTAGTTTAGACTACTCACCTTACCAGTGCGACCGCCTGATCGTCTCACTGAGACTCCCCCGTTGGATGGCTGGTGGTTTAAGCGGGTAAGGCTATGATTAAATAGAACTACAGTGTGTAGTCGGCGAAGTCTTTTCAGGTAGAGTAGAGTTAAGGTGTCTTTGTTTTGAAGTCTCGTTTGAATAGTACTCGTCTGACGATCGTGATTCTTCTTTTGGTTATTGTGATCCTAAGTTCGGTTGCGTTGTACTACAGTCCGCTTTTCAATGCCCCCATGATGGCCGGGCAGGCTACAGTGACGCAACCCGCGTCGGGCGGTGTACAGATTGATCCTGTCGGGATCTATGCTGCATCGAATCGTAGCGTTGTCACAGTGGAGGGAATGGCGATTGATCAATCCAGTTTCTTCCCGGCTTTGACGAGCGTACTCGGTACAGGCTTTGTGGTGACATATTCAAATTCGTACTATATTGTGACGAATTTCCATGTTATGGACGGGCTTCAGAATGCCACCGTTACCTTCTCTGACGGAAATGCGTACCCAGCTAAGCTACTTGGTTCTGATGCCTATAGTGATCTCGCGGTGGTGTCTGTGAATGCTGCGGCGTCGGAGTTTCATCCATTGCAGTTGGGGGTTTCGTCGGCCTTGAAGGTTGGTGAGTCGGTTGTGGCGATTGGAAACCCGTATGGGCTTTCGGGAACAATTACGGTGGGCATTGTAAGCCAAGTTGGGCGAACGTTTCAAGAGGATACAGCGGGCGGTTTCGCGATCGCTGACACAATACAGTTCAGCGCAGCGATAAATCCAGGCAATTCTGGTGGACCGCTGCTTAATGGGGTTGGAGAGGTTGTGGGAATCACAACAGCCTCAACGAGTGGTTCCGAAGGCTTGGGGTTCGCTATTCCGTCTGACACCATTTCTCGAGAGTTACCGGCCCTTGTGAAGGACGGCGTGTATAATGGGCACGCCTACCTAGGCGTCCAGCTGGTGCCTATGGATTATCAGCTCTCGCTAGCAATGAAGACGAGCACCACTTGGGGAGTTTTGATTGAGAATGTTGTCCCTGGCGGGCCGGCGAGCAAGGCGGGCTTGAGAGGTGGTACACAGAACGCGACGATTCAGGATCAAAGGTACACGCTCGGCGGCGATATTATAGTCTCGTTGAACGGGAACAAGATTGTGAACTACGATGCGCTGGCTGCGTGGATGGAGAGAAATGCTGTGCCTGGGCAGACGGTTCAGGTGGGGATTATCAGAGCTGGCAACCAGATGACGATCCCGGTGCAAGTAGGCACAAGACCACCACCAACCACAGGCTGAAAATCTCAATTTCAATATTACTGCAATAAACTACTGCTCAGAGGATCCTGAGTAGTTTTTCTTCCCTGTGCCTTGACAGTTGGCTTTCTTCTGATTCAGTGGCCTCCCCTAAGCGGGAGGGTCAAAGGTGTTAATGCTGATGAGAGAGTTGAGGTGTCCACTAAAATCGCCAAAGTTAGAACGGCAAAGGCATTTACCTATTTTGGACCTGTTTTGGAGCTACAGACCTCGCAGACTGTGCCTGAACAAGGATTGTGGCTCGAAAAGGTTCTTTAACGCCCATCGGGAATATTTGTTCTTGCGGCATGGTCCGTGTGGTAAACATGAAACACGAATCAATAACTAGCAATTCGGACCTGCGGCCACGGTTGGCCGCTTAACTCCCCCCTTTTTGTTCTACACTCGTGCTTGCAGTCTTACTGGGATCGTTTCCATTCGACGGTTTCTTTCCTCTTGGACCTTATGACCCATACCGCAATGACCGCAATCGCGATTGCACCCGCAATCACCTTGATGGGGAGATTATTGGCGTTAGAACTTGTTGTAGAATTCATGTTAGATGAGGTATGCGCGGTGATTGGTGGTAGGGGCATCTGGTTGAATGTGAATGTGCTGTTTGTTCGTTCAGATGTGGTTCTGCTTTGGTTCGCTAGGATTCCTGCAAGTTGAAAGTCGCCGCTCAAGAAACGTGACCATGCCAATCCGAGAGTGGCTTGCGCTTGAGAGGAACCCTGGTTTGCCGCCTTCGCCTCCTTAAGGTTCATGTAAGCGGCCTTAGCCATGTCCATAGAATCGGCCTTGCCGAATGCTACTAAATAGGAACCATTAGGGAACCGGTCCAGCAAATCCACAGACAGATTGAACGTTTGATTTGTGTACAGTGATTTGGCCTGGGGGCCAATATCGAAAGTCGGATGCAGCAATTGCCATCTTGGGCCACTAGCAGGATTAGCGTCCTGAATAACAACCGGCCCGTTGCCAAGCCAATATTTTCCTTCGTTAACGTAGCTGATCAGCACGCCCCTATCGGGGAGAACGCTGTCGAACCCTACCTGTTGCCTATCTTCGACGATGAAGTATGTTGTTGGAGTAAGGTAGATCGTGAGGGCTTGGGTTCCTGACGTCGGGTTTTCCAGCGGGTTAAGGGTTGCGGCCGCTGACTGGTTTGAGTACAGCTCTCGAATTCTGTCTTCGGGGATCCAGCCGACGTGAATCTTTCCCCAGGCACCGATCTGGGGTCGCAGGTTCGCTCTTGACATCAAGTCCCAAGGACCGACGTATATGGCGGCCACCCGAAAGTCAGTTGGACCTGTGAAGGCGATTGAATAGCTGTACAAGTCTGGGAGACCTAGGGAAAGGTGACCGAACTCGTGAGCGTACACGTCCCAAAGCTGGTTCTCGTTTTGAGCTGTCGCAGCAGTTATCGTCACATTTTCGTTCGTTGTGGCGATGGGCACTTGGAAGTACGTGTAGCCCCACACAGAGCTGCCCGCGCCTGCAACGAAAACGTAATCGTACCGCCTATAGTCTACCTCGTTATCCCAGGCTAGGATTGCGTCTTTGAGAAACTGGAGATCACGTCCATTCCGAAAGCCGGAACCATTTACTTGCGCTAGATCGTAGTAGGTTGACTGGTTCTGAAGCATTTTCCAGCTTGGGGTGACGGTTCCGTCAATCCAGGTTTGATTGTAGGAAACCTCCGTGTAGTATTGATTCAATTTTACAAGTATGTTCTGATACATTTGATCGGGCGTCTTCGTGTGCTTGACGTCGGGGAATTCGACGAGAAGGAGGATTATTCTTTGAACGCCGGTAGAGTCTGGATGTAATGTTGTCACTTTGATTGTCTCGAAGGCTGATGAGGCGCCTTGGCTAACGGCCAATCCAACCATTCCATCTGAAATCGGTTGGCCGGAGACATCTTTGATAGTGATCTCGGGGTAGTTATCGATGTATGCGGCTATGGTTGGAACTGTACCGTAGATTTTGATTCTCAAATCGTGCCAATCAGTCGTGTTGATAGTGTAGTAGGGTTCTTCACGATAGAGCAGCTTATCATTTCCCTGTCGCCGTGACCACAACTCCATATGATCCATGAGGAGGGCGATACGATAGTAATTGTTTGAATCTTGGAATCGAACCAGGAGATCATCCGATGAGTTGGTGAGACTCTTGATTCGGGCGGAGAAAACGTAGTCGGTCCACGAACTTGCTCCAGCGGATATTACGCTCTCTCCCTTGCTTGAAGCTCCGCGCAGTTCCCCGCTCTGAATAGCCCAATCGCCTTGGGCAGAATGCCATTTGCCTAGGCCCTGAGAGAAATCATCCTGAAGCAGGGTTTGATAACTTGACGGAGACACAACTCCCCGAGTTCCAGGGACAGTGAGTGGGAGTGCCAAGATCAGAAGACAAGAGAACGCGAGGACGCGCCAAAACTTCATAGGTTGTGGATGTATCGGTTACCTCTTAACAATTGCCGTTGAATCTTGTACGAGTGCGACCGCTAAGCAAACTCTTTTGCAACCGTGTGATTCGTCGTGTGATTTCATTCAGGTGCAGTTCCAGATTGGCCAAATGAGGGAGGTAACGCTTCCTTGAACCATTCTGGGATCACTTGCCAACAGTCACGTGCTAATCGTGTGAAGCTTCCGTCTACAATGTAGAATCTTGCCCTGTCGTCTTCAGCTCTTATTGCGCGGCCGTAGGCTTGAATGACCTCCAACATGGCCTGGTTCTGGTACCATGCTCGATATCCCATTTCGAGGCGCCGCTTCACTCGGTTGTCGCCCAGGTCTGGGAATGGGACTTTCAGAAGGATCTGCGTGTCGCACATGTCGTATTTCCAGTCTTGGCCTTCGCTGAACGCGACCGAAACGAAGACCTTGCCGCGTGACTGCTTCCACTCGTTCAGTTTCTCCTCACGATCTCTACTTGAATGCACGATCAGTCTTGGTTTGAAGTGTTCTGAGATTGATTCGATGAGGGCTCTTTGATGTCGATAGGAAAAGCAATGGATCGCAATACTCCCCTGCTCCTTTTCAAGAATCTCCTCGACTGCTCTAACTGCCTTGGGCATGTTGGACGCTAGGTATTGGGCTGAGAGCGGTCCGACCGTTGCGTCGATGATTGGGCGGTTCTCCACCGGGAAAGTGCTTGGGACTGTGAGGAAGCATATCTCGTCCTCCTTCAGAAAGTCCAGTAGACCAGTCATTTCTGCGTATTCTCGGGGATTGAGGATGGTGGCTGATGAGATGATGTAGTACTCGGCCCGCTTCCAGACAAGGTCACGGATAAACTCGCGGCCGAAGACGGGCTGAACTGTCAATTGATCATTTCTCACCTGCCAAACCCATTCCGATTTCGATTTCTTGTAAAGCGTGTAGTTTGCGAGGTATTGATCGATTTTATCCAAATCGTCGGCTTGGACTGTTGAGAGACCGGTCGTTTCAGCAATCGTCTTGGACTTGTCGAGTATGTTTTTCAAGAGGTCGTCTATGGCGTCGAGGATGAGTTTCACGTCAGAATCTCTATGCACATCGAGCAATTGCGGGAGTACCTCATTGTAAACCTCATAGGGAATCGTGAAAGGTGTGACCCTTACTGAGACATGGTTGAGGCATTGCTCCTCAAGGTTATGCGCTTCGTCCAAGACCAGGAGACTTCTGGAACCGAGGTATGATTCGCTTCCCTCAGTTTGACTTTCAGAGGCAAGGTAGGAGAGGTTCGTTAGGATGCTCGGTGCCGAGATCGCCCTCCTTTTCTGAATCCAATACGGGCAGACCTCGAACCGTTCTTGGCAACGATAGCCTTCGGTTACGCACTTGCCCACGTCCACCCGGCGGTGGGGTGGATAGTAGCATCGATAGTTGCGGCGTCCCCTAATCTCCACAAACCTGTTTTTGAGGTATGGATCGTTCATGATTTGATCTATCAACGCCAACTGAGGCGTCGCATAGAACGACCGGGTGACAGAAGTTAACGCAGCGTTAACGTAACTTTTTCCAAATCCAACCGGGGCTGCGAGGATTACGCATTTTTTTCCGGTTCTGAAAGCGTCAACGACTCGAGTTATGATCTCCTTCTGATATGGACGAAGCGAGGGGCTCGGGAAGTGTTCTAGGACGATTTCCGGGGTCAAATCTCTCGGATTCAACTGCTCGTGTTCAATAGTTACAGGCGGTATTTGTTGACGGGGTTCGGCTGGTTGCTCAAGTTGAGTTGCAAAATGTGCGCGAGGCGTTTCCATCTTCTTGAGTTTTGAATGGTGAAACCTGCATCCATGCTGATCGCACTGGTCGCAAATCCGTGACCCTTGGCGAAAGGTGCTCGGCCAACCTCGCCTCTGTGCGTATTCGCATCGTATCAGGTCGGGGAGTTCGATGATATCTGGCATGGGTTCAGCCGATCTTTCAGCTCTTTGTTCTAATTATGCGGCCTTGTTCTTGCTTTCGATCTTGCATAGCATGAAGTTGATTCGCTTGCTTCTATGTTTGGTTATGGAGAATTTGGCGGTTCAGTTTCCTGTTAAATATTCTTTCGACAGAAGATAATTGGTGAAAACAAGCCGGATAGTGAAGAAGACGGCTCTGGACAGCATTTGGCTGTTCAAGTTTTAACTTCTCCTCTGGACGAAGTAACGTCTAATTATCCTAAAGTACCCGGTTGATCGAATAGTTTCTCCGGTGATGTTGCTTAGGTCTTACGGCTCAGACCTCTGGGCCAACCAGACGGTTCGGAAGAGACTGTCTTGGTATTTCATGGTAATGCGAAATCTGAGGCCGGCAAAGTTCCTTATCTGCAAACAAATTGCCAGCAGCAAACATCCACAACTAATGACAGAAGCACAGTTGTGGCAAGAGCATGAAAGTCTGCGCCTAGAGTTTCTGGGAAAGTGGAAGAAGATTGAACAAAACGAGGCCTTGCAGAAAGGAACGGATATGCCAGAATTCAATTTCTTAGGTCTCAAGGTTGAGCTTCTGAATCGTATTCTCCGAAAATGTGTTCTCTGCGAATGGCGATGCAAGGTCGACCGCGTCGAGGGCAAGCGAAAGGGCGCCTGCCACTTAGATACGACAGCTCGGCTTGCGACGTTCTTCCGTCATTTTGGCGAGGAACCTCCGTTAGTAGATCGGAAAGGTTCGGGTACAATCTTCTTCGCATCGTGCACTTTCCGATGTGCTTTCTGTCAGAACTGGGACATTTCACAGGACCAGCACGCAGGGACCCCCGTTTCCCCCGGGACCCTTTCCCGCATAATGAAATCGTTGAGGAGTGAAGGAGCGGCAAACATCAACTTAGTTGGAGGCGAACCAACACCGAACCTTCATGTAATAATGGAAGCTATCAATCTCGTCTCGGTAAACGTGCCGATCGTATGGAATAGCAACATGTACTTGACACCCGAGGTCATGAGGATCCTAGCGGATATTGTGGACCTTTGGCTGCCAGATTTCAAATGGGGAAACGACAGTTGCGCTCTCAAGTACTCGCGTATATCGAGATACTTCGAAGTTGTCTCGCGAAATCACGCCATGATTCAGGGAAGTGGCGACTTGATAATTAGGCACCTCGTTATGCCAGGTCACGTCGAATGTTGTACCAAGCCAGTTCTTGATTGGATCGCTGAAAATTGCTCACGTGCCCTAGTTAACTTGATGAGTCAATACAGGCCGGAACATCTGGTTGTGCGAGAACCAATGAAATATCACGAGATCGTGCGTCGTCCCAGCCTGCAGGAAATGAGGGACGCACGCACCACGCAGGACAGGCTCGGTCTCGTTTGGGAACCTGTTTCATGAAATAGCTGAAGCAGATAAATGAATTCACACATTCCAACCAACTTCATATTCTAGAAGGGGCACCTTGAAATTGGATGGTGGAGATCGCAGATGCCGGATGTTCTGGCGGGTGACGTTATGATTAGTGATGTTTTCACGGTCACCAGAAAGAGCAAGGTCGCATACGCACGTCTGATAATGCTCCGGCACAACATCGGAGCGCTCCCCGTTGTTGAGCACAACAATGTCCTGGTGGGGATCATCACGCAAAGAGACATTGACCTAGCAGGGGAAGGCGTCTCAAACCTTCTGGTTTCAGATTTAATGACTCGCGCTCTGATTAAAGCCAAGAAGACGACCCCACTGCGATGGATAGCTGAAAAGATGATTAAGACTGGAATTCAGAGAATTCCTGTGGTGAACGACAATTCGAAACTCCTAGGGCTTGTGACACAAACCTGTGTTATCAAAGCCGCCCTAACGCATAATCTACTGAAATAGCGGACGCAAAAGCACGCACGAAAACTGAGAAACCGCAACTTGGCTGCTTCGTTTCGACCCTTGAGGGGAAGGCTTGAGTAGCAGTTCTAATCCCATCGCGAATCGAGATGAGAACATTTCACGAATCTTGAGCCTTGGAGAACGAAACGTGCATACACGCTGATCACACTGGCCACAGACAGTTGATCATGCACGAAAGCGGTTCGGTCCTATGGTCTCCGTGCGAACTCACGAATCGACTAGTCCTAAAATGTCAAACAAGACTTAGCATCTAGATCCTTTTCAGTTACAAGAAGAATCCCTACTCTGTTCTCCTGCGATTCCTTATTCTTGCGGAGTCGAAAGGTTGATTCTTGGTCTGATAGAATTCCACACTACGTGACCTTCACTTCCTATCCTTCGCCCCGTAGGTTCAGTGTGATTTCTCGTGCGATTGATGACACACGATACAGCAGCCATGCCGACTTTCGACACGTTCAGAAGCAAGAAGAAATCGACCGCAATCCTTGCAGAACATCTGACCCCCCACAGCCGTGAACAAACTTTTTCCGTGAGTCTCAATCCACCTACACCGAGTACAGCTCCTGATCGACTGACCCCCCTCAAATGTCAGAGACGTCGTTTCGCCGCACCTCGGACAAACGGGATACACGAAAGGCAGTCGCGATTCGGACACTGATTCATACCAACTCAATATTCCAGGACACGAGTTTGAAAAAGACTATTAGAAACTATGAACAGGCCCTTTCGGTACCCGTGTCACGTTGTAGATAGGAACCTTACCTACCGGCCCGGGACTGCTAGAACTCAAAACGAAACTGGTTCAAGGCGGTCATGCAAGACCTATTCTGCCTTGGTCTTACTACCAATCTTGACCAGCATGAAGTTAAGTTGATACCGCTCCCCTTCAATCTCTATCTTACTTGACCTATGATAGCCCTTACTCCCAGTTGAGAACTCCTTAGGCTGCAAATCAACTTCCGCAAGCTCCTTACCATCAAGACAAATCTTCGCGGTTATCATGAAACTATTCTCACCGATCCACTTCCTTCTCTAAGAGAAGATCAGCCGTAGTTAAACCTCACCCAAGGCGGGGCACCACAAACAGGTCGTACGCGTCATCAGACTCTGGAAATGTCTTTTCTGAGTTCTTTGAGGGACATCAATGTGTCTGGTGCTTATCCAGCTCTAGACCACTTCTTTCCGAGTAGATTGAACTGATTTGGCCTGTCATTTTGGGTATCCGACCACTTGACCGAAAACGATTGCCTGGTCATCCCGCAGTTTCAAAGGATCTCTCAGGCCAGCACGATCTGTGCTGGTATGGAAGTGTGCGCCAAGCCCTTCGGAAGCGCAATACAGGTACACGTTTTGCCCGATGAACCCTGTGTGCGCCGCGGAAAAGAGTTCCTTCTGGGGTTGAGGAACATTCCTGAATTTGGCGTAGTCTGCTACAAAGAGCAGATGGAGTGGTGTATCTTTCATATAGGCCGTAGTCCCCGACTGTGTTCGGAGGTCTTGCGCCAGGACTTGGGTCAGCTGGTTTCCCTTGGCGTCGTAAACGTAAACCCCCTCTGGCAGGAAAACGTAAACATCAATCTCCTGAGCGTTCATAGCCGAGGGAGCAGTGCGTTTGCCCGAGTCTAGACGATTAATACCCCAACCTGCCGCCAGCAGACTGAGTACTTTATCCTTTGCCAGGGGTTGAGTCTGAAATGTTCCTGTCGACTTGCGGTTTTTCAACGCTTCAGACACAGTTGCAGCGTTGGGTGTTGCTTGGGTAGCGAAAACCGATACTTATGGCGGAGTCACTGTCACGGTGGTGGTAATTGGTGGTTTGGACGTCTGCCCGGCACCGAACTCTAAGCCAGCGCCAACGGCGACCCCAGCGCCGAGAGTCCCGGCCCACTTCAACATGGAACGTCTATTGATCTTCTTTTCAGCTGACGATTCCTTCCTATCTTCAGCCAATTCCTTTTCACAATCTCATGCTGTGAGCAACAGAACAAAGTTACGAGCAACATTAGTAAATATACGTAACGACATTCAGCATTCGAAAGCGAACGGTAATTACCCTAGTTCTAGAAAATGATTTGTGTAAATACCGTTATACCAACACACAAAATTAACCAGAACTACGGTTCAAATCTGCTTGCGCGCACCAGTAGCAGCACACACACAGAGAATCACCAGAGACGACGTTTCAATTAAGTAGGCATAAACATGTATGGAACGTTTTCCGGGTTCGTGCCCTTTGACATGTAATGCTTACTTGATGCTACATATCAAACCGCGTGGTCGTTTTACATCACGGCCTGCCTCATACGAGAGGCCGTCAGAAAATACTTGAGAATTCGAATGCAAGCAATCATCAATGGATAGGGAAACTGCCCATTGAATACAAGGAATAGTTGGAATAGTGGAAGAAGCAGAGTTGTTTCCCTATTCCTAATGATGATAATTTCTTGGAGCGCGCTTGTTCTGCCGGCTGTTAATGCCGGAGGCGACTTCACAGTCATCTTTACGATACCCGATCCAAGCTGTGGCGGGAGCATAACCTTCGGAAACCTAGGAACATTTACCAATGGTCAAAGCATCAGCGTTAACCTAGGCACATACGGAATCACCTACCACCCGCCGGCTGGCTCAACCTTCCAAAACTGGACCACTTCGGGCGGGATCAACGTTGCCGCCCCGAAAGACATCAGCACGACCGCAACAGTTTTCGGATCCGGAAACCTGGGCGTCCAGCAAATCTGCTCAATAATCGTTACAACCTCAACCACAACCTGGGCGACAACTTTCACAACAAGCGTTCCGACTACGTATACTTCGACGGTTACGACGTCCCCTTTGACGACTGTGACTACAACAGAGACGGATGTCGTGACGTTTACTACTAGTATCTCAACGACGACGGCTACGACTTAAACGTTGAATATTCCAACGACGACGGATGGCAGTTCAAGTTCAGGTGCTCGCACCATTGATACCACACACACATCAAAGCGCAACGAAAAGCTACCTGAACGGCGTTAGTGTTTTCCAAACACCTCGTCTATCTCTTGGAAGATATGATCGCCGGCTTGCCAAAACTCAGCGTATGATCTGCCGCCGTCAATGTAAATATCACGCTGCAACACGATTTTCACATTCTTCAGAATATGAGCTAGTCCCTGATGTAAATCGTCAAACCCTTGCTCAGGTATCTGAGACTTGAACTGAAGTATTTCGCGTGAGATCCTTTCCATGATATGTTTTCCTCCTTTGATTCCCGCCGGCTTACTGTCACGTTCTGCAACCCACTCGTCACGCGATCTTCTGATAGACCTTGAGAAGGAGAGCTGAGCGGTGTCTATCGAAACCCTCGTTACCTGTGGAGTCCCCAGAATCTCTTCAGGATCAGATTCATCATCTTTTGTTGTTGCCGAGATAATTGAGAAATTCCCGCGCTATGCCATTCAGTTCCTGAGAGGTCCACGGGGCAGTTTGCTGATCGGAGACGCTGCGCAAGCTCCTGACGTCTTTGTGTCGAACCATTCAGTTTGATCACGTGACGACCGCCGATATCACTAAAAGGCCGAAGGCGACCCAGCTCTACCAGCACCGTTCTGTCTGGATTGCGCCCCATTGCCATTCCTGCCTCGAACAGGACGTTTGGCCTAGCTTGTGCGGATAACTGAGTTTCATCAATCGTATCATCTGCTTTGCGGAATGGCGATCGAAGTCGTGCCTCGTCGTCAGGTGTCATGAGAACAAGTACAGCGCCAGCAATAGAAAATGCTGCATCCAATACTTCGCCGACGTATGGATTTGGTTTACTCGTCGCTAGCACCGCTTGAGACCATTCGAGGGGTGTCAGTCCAATTGAATGTAAGAAGGCGAAAATGGCGTCGCGAGCTTCAAGATTTCGTCCATGAACTACGAACACTTTTCGCGGGTCCGGACTGGAACTACTGGAACCGGATTGCTCTGGTACATGACCGGCGTCGGCTAAGCGAATTCTCGATTCGACGTTCTTTCGAGAATATTTACCGGGTGGTTCTGTGATATCAAATAGTGATATGTTCTCCGTCATTATGACAAGTTCTAACTCCTCTTCTCCACTGAAATCAGGTAGTGTGACTTTCGAGGGTATGAGTTGAAAACCATTTTCTAATTTTGTCTGTTTGATCGCGTCGAGAGAGATTGATTTCCTTAAACTCAGAGGTCTGCCTTGGCCTGGCCTGTTCCCGTTCTTTTTCACGAATACGATAAGTTGACAATTCGACAATTTGCTGTGAATTTCGGTGGTAATTTCCAACTCTTTACTATCAAGGTTAAATGAATCAATACGACACCTCGCAAGGGTGGGCGCAATCACCACGAGATGTGAAGTTTCAGAGCTCTCATAGGGTATCTCTAGAAAAGAGCTTATTGTGCTGTAAATGCCGGCAAATCGTGCGCCCCTCACTTGTGGTTGAAGAAAATCCAGCCGATCTGCCAGTGCCCCTGTACCTAACCGAATTTCCAGGACTTGCCAACTTTCATCCTCTGGAAGATAATTATAAGGCCAAACTACTCCAGTCTGTGAGTTAAGATTCTCACATGTGTCAAACGTTACGCCTTCTTTGAAACCTGGAATGGAACTCACAACGCCGAGCACTACTAACTCGACTCTGAAAGCATACCACTCCTCAAGTGACAACGCTCGTAAGATAATCGCAAAATCTTTCGTTAAGATACTGCCAAGACGAGATTCCAGCGACGCATGTTTAGCTTTTATTTCTTCAAAACCGTAATCAGAGAATCTAACGATCGTTAACACATTACGCCAGTTCTCGCCATCTCGCCATATGGCGTGACGAACGTCAACTGATGAATATGCATGGCCGACACAGGAAAAAAGCTCTTCTAGTCTGATCCTTGGAGGACTTGACAAGCAGTATCACGCATAATTCATCTCAACACCTTCTTAAGCTGAAAGACTTCGAACATGACAAAATTGTCCAAGACGACAAACTGCTGCGTTTTGTATACACGCAAAATCATCAGAACGACGGTTCAAACTACGATGTCCGTACACCTAGCACAGCAAACAAATGTGCGCCTGCTGTTTAGACCTGCAGTTTGCTAACGTCCTCCAACCCAACTATTCTTACTCCTTTGTATTCGTTGATCGGCGGAAAATCTTCTATTACGATGATTCCGTATATCGCTTTGAATTCGACAGGGTCGAAGCCGTGCTTTTGCATGTTCTTGGTCGCATATTCTATTTTCTCAAAAAGACTTGTAGCCTTCTTCTGTGTCAACTTGCCGTTTTTTGTAGTGTACTTAATCCCATCGACGATTCCTTTGAGATCCCGCTCAAGATATTCGTGTTTGTTTTTGTGTTCGTAGAAGGGGGTTAATCCCCACCCCTTAACCTCGACTACAAGGAGCACGCCATTCCGTCCCGCTAAAGCGTCAATTTCCATGTGAGGGTTCTTGGGCCTGTCTAGAACGTTAGGCACGTAGCGAAAACCTGCTCGTTCGAACTCTTCTCTTGCTTTTCCTGATTCAAGCTGCTTTGTTAACTGAGCAGTTTCTTTGTCGTAGTATTCTTTCATCAATATCGGGTGTAAGAATGCATAGATGAGAAAAGCGGTTCTGTGTGAAATGAAAACTTGGCCGTCAAGAAGAATGAAAAGCGGAAACGTTGCTGTATTCCTCCTACTGAAGAGCAAAAGGGGCTCAGCTGCCCAAGCGTGGCTTCCAAAATACCGCTTGAGGGCAGCCCTAAACTCGTGGAGAGGCGTAACGGTCGCAACTCCTTCGACGAGAGCAAAGCTGTTAGCAACCTCCATTATCTGCGCAGGGTCATGCACCACCCCCTGATAGTTTGAGAAATCAAATGTACGTGCGTAGAAGACATTCTTGAGCAAGCCACAGTACAATGCGTTGAGGATTGTGTAGTTGGTCCGGATCATTTCACGAGCTGTGTATGCAACTTTTTTCTCTGTCGCGATTTGCCTCTTGAAGGTCTCCCAAAGTGGGCGATACTCTTCACCTTTCTTCTTTCCTTCTTTTTCGGTGTAGATTTGGTTATTTGCGAATGTTCGAAGAAGTGGAACGTAGTCTTCGTTGTAGATGAGCAGGAATAATCTTTGCCTGTCCGCTACCGTTAGTGTGGAAAAATCAAACGTCTCGGTGGCGACCATTTCAGCGAATCCTTCCCTTAGATAGATGTGCTCTGTCAAGAGACCCAAATACTTTGAGAACGTTTCGACTAACGCGGGTGTATTCGCTTCGTTCGCCTCGATATTTCCATCGAATTCCTCAATCATCAGCAATCGAATTAGGTAGCTGAAAGAGACAAACATGCTTAGGTCGATTGGCTCAGGATAGTTATCGAAAACTTTCCTCGAATATTTTTCTCGTTCCCAGCCAAGGTGCGCAATCAGTCTGGTTTTTTTGAACTGCCTCAGATATTGAAGAAATAGAATGTATATATCCAATAATCGTGTGGTGGAAATGGTGATTGCGAGGTCTCGATCCACTGTGATACATCCATAACACTTCGGACACATCGTCTTCTTGATTGACGGTTGAGTCAGCAGGAGTTTCGTGCCGCACGCTTCACAAGGCAAGTGGAAACGCCTAAGTTCTCTATGATCCCAGCCTGTGCAACATTCCTTTGTGGACATTAAGAGGCCTAGGGGTTGTCACTCTAAGCCTCAGGTAGTGAAGAGTGCTCTTTCCAATGTCAAGCTCTCTCGCTTCGGATTGCGTCAAGGCAATAATCGTGGCTCTCAACTGACGATCATCATTTCTAACCAACTTTGGATAAGGTTCTGAAAAGTCGACGATAGAAGACTTGTTAACCAGAATTCTACCTAACTCGTTCGTTTTCTGCTCGATGACCGTATCCCACTTCATAACTCGCCCTTTGTAGCTCGCTCCTGAATTGAATCGCTCCCGGATGAGACCAATGAACCGCTGTCGAGCATCAGGCTCAAACCGGTACCGATAGTCGTCTCCTGTGAAATAGAAGTCTGAAAGCTTCAACGTTTCAGACTCGAACGCTTCGATAACGGAAATGTCTGAGAGCCAGCGGAAAGGTTCCTGCAAGTCGTACACTAACGACTGTTTGGTCTGGTAGTTGCTGAAATCGTGCAAGAACCCAACTGATGGTTCTAACCCTACAGAGTTGATTGCACACCTGCACTCGCCCTCCAAGACTCCGTAAGCGTAATTCAACGCCAAGTTCTCTGAATTTTGCGTTATATTGTGCAAATTTTTACTCGGCGCCACCTGGCTTGCAGCCTTGAGCCTTTTGCTTCTGGGACAAGGTACCAGGCGGGCAAGTATGCTATTTGGCCATTGTCCTGTTCCCACCCGCCCAGAGCGTTGTAACCGTGCGCAATGAATTCGTTCAGGTCGATTTTGATGGGCTTCCAGTAGCCAATTGGCAGTTGGTCCGCTGGATACTCATTTACATCGCCGCCCGAGTCGAGCGCATAATAACCTAGGAAGATGATGTTTCTCCTGTATACGTCATACTCCGTGTATAGTTTCTCGTAGTCGTTGCCTTTGATGGTTAACCATGGATAGCGCTGTCCTGATCGAAAAGTCCTTTGAAGCCAGAATGCTATTGCCACCGACTCCAGCTATCCGCGTAGTATGGTTCGTCATAGTCAACTCTCACGTCTGCTTCAAACATTAGGTGATGATCGCTAAGAAACCAGTTGGTCAATCGAATGTTCGCTTGTTTCTGCGGACTATCCGTAGCCTGCATGAGTGCCGTGTTCGCGTGCGCACTCGGGTCTGGATTATTCAGCCACACTTCGCCGTGATCATTGTCAATAATCCTCATTCCGGCTGTGACGTTCTTGGCGTCTGTTTGTCCTACCCAACCTTCCTTCCAGTACTTTCCGCCTTCCGAGAAATCCCCATTGGGGTTTATTGGTTGTTCAATCCACCATTGATGCAGGATTTCATCTTGTTGTTCCGTCTTAGTGCCTGCAGTTAGCTGGTTCTCATATCTTGTGCCAGCTACACCGACGCATGTTCCGAGCAAGACCTTGGCTGAATTTGCAAGAAACGTTCTTCGATTAATCATGAGGCATACCCACTACGAGAATTGAAGTCTCACATACCAACCGCCGCGACCAGTATATGAGGCTGTAACTGAAACGAAACTATCGTAATGCCCAGTATGTAGACGCAGATAATTAGGGAATTAGCTCCGATGAAAGATCAAGGATATTCGTCAAACTCATCCTCCTAGCTGCAACCAAAGTCAACGTCATGAAAAAACGGGGTTTCCTGTGCAAGATTCGTTCCTCGGATTAGTGGCATTAGCTCCCCGGCTCTGCTTTCTCATAGCAACTGCACCTTCTCGCCCTATGGTTTGAACAGCCAAGCAACCTGTGATCTTTACAACCGCAAATCACGCATTTTTTCTCCGCCATCCAAGAATCACCAACTGCTTACCGCATCCAGTTGCTTCAGAAGATGTTGCTCAAAACCTAATCCCACAACCCTACAAGAAGCGGTCCAATGTCAGGATCGGGTAAGGGGTCCTTCTAGAGCGATTTGCACGGATAGAACCGTGCAGTCTAGGAGGCTTTATAGTTCGACCTAAACTATAAAACGTGAGTAGAAGCCAATTCTCAAGACTGGAAAAAGCCACGGCCTGACACGAGTAAGGCTATGATTAGTTATTTCGGAGACGGGATGGGCCCATCACGGGATGCCTATTTTCGTAAAATACATGAAGGACACGCTGGTCTGCATTGCTATAGAACGATCCAGATAGCTTCCAACTGTAATCAGATTACAAAATGGTGGTGGGTAGCACATCACTGGGCTCTGGAAGCAAGATTTTTCAGAATTAGGACATCACCATCGAGTCTAACCGACTATAGCCCGCAAGAATTTCGAAAACTATTGAGTGGGCAGAAAGCGAATTTTATGAGAACTCACCATGTCTCATATCAAGGCCCCTATTACACTCCCAGTTGGGGGGCGCATGAATTGACTGTGACTATAGAGACAAAACCCAACTTTGGGGCAGGCTACATTCGTAAGAATGCCTGGGGGCATATGAGTATGCAATTTGGGGAGTATAGTTACAGTTGGATAGATAATCATCCGATAAGAGTGATAAGGCAATCAATGGTACCGCCCTAATATTCGATCCGCGATGGTATTGATGATGCGCGCTCTAAGAATCCACGCACCGAAATCAGATATCCTTCACAAGCACTTGACCGTACACAGCTCGTGGAGTACTCTAGTTCGTTTGAGTTTTCAGAACGCGTTCTAGTTCTTCAACTGAGGCTTCAATCAACGGCATGTCCGTCATATCTCTCATTGCCATTTGAGGATCCTTCAAACCACTCCCAGTAATCTCCACAACAACCGAATCTGACCTGTCCAAGTCGCCTGCGGCCGCAATTCTGATTAAGCCTGCAAGGGAAGTGACGCCTGACGGCTCTGCGAATATCCCTTCAGTCCTCGCGAGAAGTCGTTGCGCTTGAAGGATTTCATTGTTTGAGACTGCAACTGCCGTTCCATGAGATTCCGTAATGGCTTTCAGCGCAGCGTCGCCGTCCCATGGATAAGGATCCATCAAACCTGTCGCAACGGAGTCTGGTCTGTTCCAAGGCGGAATCTTCATTGGATCTGCACCTTGCTCATGTGCCCGTACTACCGGAGCACAGCCGGAGGATTGAACTGCAACCATCTTGGGCTTGGATTTGATGAAATCCATCTCTTCGAAGTCTCGATATCCTTTCCAGTTACCCGTTAAGGCTCCGCCGGCTCCGACTGGTACGAAAACCCACCCGGGCGTTGTCCACCCGAGACTTTCGACGATCTCAAAGGACATTGTCTTCGGTCCTTCAGCCTGGTAAGGGTTCATAGGGCCGAAACTTGGACAGGGGTACCAATTGTAGCGATCGCATGCCTCCTTCAGCATCTTGACGGTTGGATCCTCTCCTGACTCAAGCCCGCGAACCTTCACAACTCTAGCTCCGTACATGGTGAGCTGCGCCAGTTTTGCGTCACTCGCCAGCTCCGGGACAAAAGTGATGCACTTGAGACCGGCCTTTGCCGAATATGCGGAAAGAGCAGCAGCCGCATTACCGCTGGACGCTGATACCACTGTCTTGTAACCCAACTCTACAGCTTTCGAGACTCCAACGGTCATTGGTCGATCCTTGAATGAACCAGTTGGATTTCGCGTATCATCTAGAACCAGTAGATTTTCTAAGCCAAGTTTCTCCCCCAGCCTTCGAGCATTTATGAGCGGCACACCGCCCTCACCAAGGCTGACGATATGTTTCGGATCGTAGATGGGGAGCAGCTCTTGATACTTCCAAACCCCGCTGTGCCTCTTAGACAGCGCTTCCGGGCTCAAAGCTCTCGCGGAGCGCGTCGTAATCGTACTTAATATCGAGTCGTCCGTCATCGCGGTTAACACATCGAATGGCGCCTGAACTCGGAGCGTATTGCTTTCCGCAACGAGCACATTTCATCTCCTTCACAAAGAGCTTCTGACTCAACTTCGCGCCCCATTCGATGGAGTTTGTGCAACTCTAGCTCCTAACAATACGAGAATCCGTCGCTCATTCAATGATTTCCCAGTGCGATTGGTATTTGTCTAATTGCTCTATCGTGTATTGGTCGAGGGGGTGTTCTCTCTCCGGCACCTCGACGTGCTTCTCTTCACCGCAAAGTTCCGTCGAGAAGTAGCGTTGTCCTGTGTCATTTATCATGGTTACAATTGCCTTGTACTCCGGATGTTTCTTGGCGACTTTGATTGCGGCAATGACATTGCACCCTGATGAGATTCCACAGAAGATTCCCTCTTCCTTAGCAAGTCTCCTAGCCATCTGAATCGATTCACTGGAACTTGTAGTAACTATTCCAGTGAGATGTGCTAGGTCTAGGTTTCTTGGAACGAAACCGTCTCCGATGCCTTCGATCTTGTGTGTTCCCCACTTTCGGCGGGCTAGGATTGGTGCTTCGGAAGGTTCGACTGCAAACAGGGCGACTCTAGAATTCTTCTTTTTCAAGAATCGCCCAACTCCGGTCAATGTCCCACCGGTACCCTGCGAAGCCAAAAAGCAATCTACTCGACCACCGCTCTGCTCCCAGATCTCAGGCCCCGTTGTTTTGTAGTGAGCCGCTACGTTGTCTTTGTTCCCGAATTGGCCTGGCTCCCAGTATTTCCCGGGACTTGCCCTCTTTAGCTCCTCAATTTTCTTCAAGCAAAGGTCAACATCACTCTCTCCGCCCGGTGTCGTGATTATGTTAGCTCCGTACGCGCGGATAATTTTCATTCGCTCTTGGCTCATCCCTGCCGGCATAACGATAGTAACCTTGTAACCCAGCGTGGTTCCCACAAAGGAACAGGCAATTCCTGCGTTCCCGGTGGAGGCCTCAAGAATCTCCATGCCGGGTTTCAATTCACCGCGTTCCACTGCCTTCGTTATCATTTCGCGGTAGATGCGGTCTTTGAGACTGCCCGTGGGATTTGTGTACTCGAGCTTCACTAGAAGCTTGGCTCTGACTCCCTCAGAGCGTGGGATATTCCTGAGTCTTACTAGAGGTGTACGGCCTATGGTTTCGAAGACTCCGTCAGCTATCGACTTCGATTTTGCCCATTTGATACTCATCTAAGATGACCGCTCACACCAATGCGCATGCAATTTTGAAGCTTGTGGATTGAAACATCAGAACGCCGGCCATTTAGAATTCCACTTTGATTCCAGACCTCTCTAGCAGTTTTTCCCCCCGCTCGCTGGCTTGCCTCAGTATCTTGCTTTCATCCAGAGTTTTGACAACTCGGTTCTTCCATGATTATCTTTCCGTCAATAATTACCGTGTCTACATCTGACCCTTCAGCTGCGTAAACCAGGTTTGATAACGGACTGATAGTTGGCATTAGGTGAGGTGCTCTCAACCTTACCAAGATCATGTCCGCCTTTTTCCCAACATCAATCGATCCGATCTCTTTCTGTAGCCCTAGAGCTCTCGCACCGTTGATTGTGGCCATCTCCAAGACAGTCTCGGCATTCATGACTAGCGGATCAAGCAGCCTTGCTTTCTGCAAGAGTGACGCAGTCTTCATTTCCCGTATCATGTCGTAGCAATTGTTGCTTGGCCCACCATCGCACCCCAAGGACACATTCACTCCAAGCTGCATCATCTCGGGTACTTTCGCGATGCCAGAGGCAAGTTTCATGTTGGATGAAGGGCAATGTGCGACGCTTGCACCTTTCATTGCGAGTATTCGCCATTCCTTTTCGGTGAGCCAGACTCCGTGTGCGAACACGACGTTTGGGCCAACCAAACCAACTTCATCCATGAATTCGGCAGGCATCTTGCCGTATTCTTTCTGTGCGAAGCGAACGTCCTCTTGGACTTCGCTGAGGTGTATTGTGACGCCGGTGCCTAGTCTTTGTGCTCCGCTGGCGATCTGTTTGTAGAGTTCTGGGGTACAGCCTCCAAGCGAGCGCGCACCGTACCAGACTCTGATGCGCCCGTTTCCTCTCCCATTCCAATGCTCAAAATGATCTTCAACTTCGCGCAGGCAAGTCTCTGCCTGTTCGATCATGCCGGGATGCATTATGCTATCTTTTGTTCCGTAACCAGGAAGCCCCATTACGGTCTTTGAGAGAATCCCTCGCATTCCCGAGTCGTCGACGCTCTGAGCCACACCATCGAAGCCGTATCTGGAATGCAATAAGCTCTCCAGGAAAGTTGTTGTTCCTGACTTGATCATCTCAAGCATACAAAGCTCGGCGCTTACTTTGCCATCCTCAGCCTCGAAGTTGCCTTGCAAAGGCCACACAAATTTCTGGAGCCAATCGATAAGTGAAGTATCGTCAGCGCAACCTCGAATCAAAGCTTGCGCAAGATGCACGTGAGTATCAACCAAACCCGGCAGAACCAGCATACCACTTGCATCAATTTCAGATTCTGCTCGGACGATCTTCCTTGCGTCGGAGGCATTCCCGACATATGTGATACGACCATCTTGGATCAGAACAGCTGAGTTCTTGAGTACGCGTCTATTCTGGTCGAGAGTAATGATCGTGCCATTTGAAATCAGTGTTGATGCCAATAGCTGTCACTTGAATCTAGGAAGGTCATGCTCAAATAGCCAGCGAAATAAAGCTGCAGTTGAGTCACATGCCAGACAAGAAGTTCACGAAGATCTTCTTTGCAACCGACTTACACGGCTCGGGACGTTGTTATGAGAAGCTGTTGAGTGCCGCCAAGTTCTACAAAGTGGACGTCTTGGTTCTTGGAGGCGACCTAACTGGCAAGATGCTTGTTCCAATCGTAGACCTCGGCGACGGGACGTTCAAAGCAGACTACCTTGGTGGAAAAACTTTGCGTGGGCTCGAAGAGGTCAAGTCTTTGGAGAAGGAAATCTCTGACAGCGGCTACTACCCATATCAGTGTAGCAAGACAGAGATGGATGAACTTAAAGTATCCAAAGAGAAAGTGGACAAACTCTTCATGACCCTCATGAAAGACACATTAGCAAAGTGGGTCGACCGTGCCGAGCCCTTTCTCTCTGAGCTAGGCGTGACGTGTTATTTGACGGGTGGAAATGATGATTATCAGGAAATTGTCGATGCCGTCCGAGATACTCCTCATGTGAAGAACGCCGATCACAAAGTCCTCAAGATTGATGAACGTCACGAAATGGTGAACTTGGGGTGGAGCAATCCCACTCCCTGGAAATGTCCGCGAGACCATAGTGAGGAAGAGCTTGAAGGCATGACTGAGAAGCTTGTTTCCTCTGTATCGGATAAGGAGAACTGTGTGTTCAATATTCATGTACCTCCGATAAACTGCGGATTAGATGAAGCCCCGAAACTGGACGACTCAGTTTATCCACCGAAGCCTCTCTTTGACAAGGGCCAGGCAGTCATGTTTGGGGCTGGCAGCACCTCAATTCGTCGCGCAGTCGAGAAATATCAGCCGCTTGTAGATCTTTGCGGTCATATCCATGAATCCAGAGGAACTACTAGGATTGGAAGAACGTTGGTGATTAACCCTGGCAGCGAATACTCCGAAGGTGTGCTCAGGGGGGCAATCGTGAATGTCGGAGATAAGAGAGTGCTTAGTTCTCAGCTCACATCCGGATAATGCGGAATCGGATATTGTTTAACCTCTGACGTGAACTATTCGCCGGTTGAAACGTTTGACGATTTGGCTTCGAATGGCATCCAGGACAGTGCTGTTTTCAGCTTTTGTGGACTTGCCCCAGAGTTTTCTGCTTATTCTCGCTTGGTGTGCTTATTTCACGATTCTTAGCCGGTGATTGAAGGTCTGTTATTCAGTGATTGCTGAACTAGAGTGGGGGTAGTTCCTTGTACGCAAGTGCGATGTCAATGCCACGCTTGGAATGGTATGATTTCGATACCGCATAAATTATTACTCCAACTATGAAACTGCCCGCGACCCACCCATACGCAATTGGGTTTCCTCCCCATATCGACGCGAAGGCGAGGAATTGGTAAGTGATGTATGCAAATACGATTGCCATCAACAGACCAGCGGTTGCGAGAATTGCTTTGGATCGGCCTTTCTCATTCTTGAGAGCGTACATTATGGCAGCGATTCCTATGAAGAAGAAGTAAATCATCGCCGCGACCACAGCTCCGTAGAGTGAAGTCAGAGTACCGTAGAAGAACGAAGCTAATCCGATCAAAACGACTGTGCCTACGAGATTGAGTAGGAATGCGACGGTAGGCGAACCATACTTCGGGCTAATGTACGATATCTTCTCGGGTAGGTATCGGTCGAAGGATTGGGCAAAGAAGTATCGTGATTCAACGATAATTGCGTAGGCTATGATGGCCACGTTCCACAAGATCCAGCCCAAGCCGATGAACCAGGACACCGCGGGAATACTAGAGACACCCATTGCGAGTGTCCAGAAGTTAAACGACCAATCGAATACTAGGCTTGGGTTAGCTAATGCACCGTTAATGAAATTGAACCCGCCAGCATAGTACATGCTTCCAAATCCGGCGGTAACGACTATGAGAGTCACAATTGACGATATGAACACGTTGTATCGCAGCGCACCTTTACCCTTAATCTCCGAAGCTACAGCGGGTCCTGCGTTCAACCAAGGATAGACGAAGATGGCGAAAAACGGGAGCATGAATATAGTTGCCCCAAAATCGAACGTTGAGCCGGTGTACGAATTAGCTACTTCAGTATACGTTGTTTTGGAGCCGATCGAATTTAGGAAGCTCATGTAATTCTGCACTCCCGTCCTTCCAGCAGCCAAAAGCGTAAAAATGCCTACAAAAGTCGCCGCTATCGCGAGTACTACGGCAATCGCAACGACTTTGTAACCCAATTTCGGTTTGAAAACGTTGATCACTATGAGGACAACAAAGACTAACGCCGCAATGAGAAATTGCCCCACTTGGTTCGCTCCGGGAATGTCGCCTGGCAACGCAAGAGGGAGCATGTTCGAGTATCCAAGTGAAACTCCAACCGAACCAATCGCAAAGACTGCCGCCAGCGCGATCAGCGCCATGTATGCCATCGTCTCAAGAACGTACCCCATGAACGCAAGCGGTCCTCCGAGAAAGCCGCCGAAAACACGTGAGACCCAAACGTAGTCTCCACCAGTCCGACTGACTCTTGTGGTCATCATCGTATAGACAATGATCTCCGGGATTGATAGCAACCAAGCCAGTATGGAGCCATATACCAAGTTCACCCCAGACATTGAAGAGAGCGCCACTGTTGTGAAACCTATGATTCCAAGGGCTGCGCCGCCTGACATGTTGCTCAGATTCAGACTAACTACGTCCAAAAATGAGACGTCTCTGCGTAGCCCTGAAGCCTTCCTAACAAACGCTACAGGTTGGCTGGTCATGCAATGGAGTCTCACCGATTGGGGATTTAACACATTTGGTGAGTATGGTGGGTTTTCTTGCGCCAGAAAATAATTCCGTATGTCAAGTCAAGCTGTTGACGGTCAAACTCACGATGAAAAGATCCGTAGAATCGTCCAGTGGAAAACGAGGGAGACGAATAGCAAGATGCGCCACCGTACTCCACGTTCAATATCGAGAATACCCACTACAACCTGCTTCATGTCCGCTTCAAGACGGCGAGTTCCCAGTCGTTTCCTCACATAATGGTGCGATAAGAGTTGACACAAAGTTTCATTTATGCGGGAGGAGGGGGCTTGCTGCTGCGTTGTGGATTGGTCTTGGCAAGGAGTGGCAATGCGCTCCCTAGTTTTCTTGAAGAGACGCATCGGATTATGGATGCCGCCAAGACCGAAGACATACTATTGAGGCTACTAGGGGCACTGGCGTTTCACATACACTGCCCCAAGTTCTCTTACATGCAAGAAATGTTAGGACGCACGTTTACTGACATAGACTTTGCTTCCTACGGAAAGGAGAGCTCCAGAATCAGCAAACTTTTCGCGGGGCTCGGATACCAGATTGACGCTCGAGTGAGAGCGCTATTTGGTTCTAGGTTGATATTCTATGATGGAAGTGGCAGTGGCAGACATTGCGACGTGTTCCTAGACAAACTTGAATTCTGCCACGATGTGATTTTCCAAGATAGGCTCGAGGTAGATTATCCGACTATACCCCTCGCTGAGCTCCTTTTGGAGAAGATGCAGATAGTCAAACTGAACGAGAAGGATATCATAGACACTATAATGCTTTTGAGAGAACATCAGATTGGCGGATCGGACAATGACACAATTAATGCTGATCAGCTCGCGCGCCTTACAGCCCGTGATTGGGGCCTTTGGAGAACGTTCACAATTAACTTGGAGAACGTTAGAAGATCGACTCAAAGTCTCGAGAAACTCTCTGAAGAGGATAGAAGAGATGTAAGTTCGAAAATCACGTCTCTGCAGGCTCGTATAGATGAGAAACCCAAAACAAGGGGCTGGAAGATCAGAGCACAGATCGGAGAAAAAAAGAAATGGTACAGAGATGTTGACGAGCTTGTACGAGAATAAGGTCAATTTACCCTATTGCACTGCGCATTTTTGCCTAAAGCGAAATTCTTAGCGAAGGTTCCTATGATTTTGATCGCGATCTGAATACTCTAAGTTTAATCGCGTGGAAGCGGTCTTATTAGAACAGAAAACGAATCCAAGCCTTGAGGATTTCTATCGATTGTTTGAGATCGAAGGACGAAAGCCCCTGCACCAAATGACCCGTTTACTTGTGAACACCGCCATGGGGCGGGTCAAAGCGGACTTAGTGGTTCGAGATGCGTCGCTTGTGAATGTTAACTCCGGTGAGATTTTGGAGGATCAGGGTATTGCGATCAAGGAAGGCAGAATTGCGGTGATTGGAAATGTTGAACATACGATTGGGCCAGATACGGAAATAATTAACGTGCGGGGAAAGTGGGCTGCTCCGGGATTCATTGACGGCCACGTTCACGTGGAAAGTGCGATGGTCACAGGAACAGAGTTTACCAGAGCCGTGGTGCCTCATGGCACGACTACTGTCTTCATAGACCCGCACGAAATCACAAACGTTCTCGGACTGGACGGCGTCCGATTCTTCATAAACGAGGCCCCAGGCCTTCCGCTTAAGATGTTGATCACGTTCCCGTCCTGTGTCCCCGCAGCACCCGGCTTCGAGACAAACGGCGGCTCAATTGGGCCAAGAGAGGTTCAAGAGGCCATGGGTTGGAAAGGGGTCGTAGCACTTGGCGAGATGATGAATTACCCCGGCGTTCTAGCCGCTGACCCTAATGTACACGGGGAAATTGCGGCGACATTGCAAGCCGGAAGAGTTGTAGAAGGCCACGCTGCTGAGCTTTTGGATAAAGAGTTGGCAGCGTACGCTGCGGCAGGAATCACCTCATGCCATGAGTCCACAAAGAAAATCCAAGCAGTGCAGAAACTTCGGGATGGCATGTACGCCATGCTTCGAGAAGCTTCGGGCGCAAAGGATGTTGCAGACACAATAAAGGCTGTTACTGAGGAGAAACTGAATTCACGCCATGTTTGTTTGGTTACGGACGACCGCGAACCGAGTGATTTGGTGCGGGAAGGACACATTGACCATGTAGTCCGCAGGGCGATTCTGGAAGGCGCGGATCCGATCGAGGCAATTCAGATGGCTACTCTGAACGTTGCGGAACACTACGAATGCGCCAGAGAACTAGGAAGTATAGCCCCAGCACGCTACGGAGACATTGTGATCCTCGACAAACTCGAGACCGTTGCAGTAAACGTGGTGATAGCTGATGGAAAGATCGTAAGTCGCAACGGAAAATTAACTGCCCAGATTCCAGCCCCTAGCTATCCGGACTATGCGAAACGATCGATTCACCTGAAACGTCCCCCGAGCAAGGACGACTTAACGATCAAGACTAAAACGGAGAATGGTTCGGTTAAGGTCCGAGCGATCGGAGTCATGCCCGCGAGCATTCTCACGCGGAACCTCGAATCTGAGTTACCCGCAAGGAATGGTGAAATCTTTGCCAGCCCAGACGAAGATATGGCGAAGATAGCTGTCTTCGAACGGCACAAAGCTTCGGGAAACGTGGGTCTAGGTTTCATCAAGGGGCTTGGGCTTAGAGAAGGGGCCGTCGCATCTACTGTGGGACATGATAGCCATAATCTCCTCGTCGCCGGAGCAAACGACACTGACATACTTGCAGCCGCTAAGGTCTTGATGGATTCTGAGGGGGGAATGGTTGCGGTTAGAAATAGGAAAGTCCTTGCTCACGTTCCTCTGCCGATCGCAGGCCTCATGTCCGACACGACTGTTGAAATCGTCGCGAGCCAAGTCGAAAAGCTAAAGGACGCTTGGACCAAACTGGGTTCCAGTCTCCCATCTCCCTACGTAACATTATCCTTCACAACTCTCTCTGCAATCCCAGAGCTAAGAATCACCGACAAAGGCCTCCTCGACACAGTGCTTTTTAAATTCGTGAACCCAGTAATCGGAGAATATTAATGGCCTAACTGAACGGATCTTGAGATTTCGTGACACGTTGTCGCGGCCTTTCTCAAATTACTCGGCTAAACGTCTTGGAACCTCGAAATCCATGTCCGAGAGCAGCAACGCAGCGATTACTTTGTGGAAGATAACTTTGATTTGTAGGTTTCGTCGATTCGTCGATATTTCCAAATGGCAACAGACACTAACCAAGACGCAAGAAAGATAATTATGATTCCGAAACCTATGGTTTCAAAATCTAGACCGCCAAGCCAACCCCAAAACGCACCTGTAAGGTGCAATTCGGTAGCTATTACTTGGAGAAGCTCAACGGCTCCAATTGCGAAAGCTACGAGAACAGAGATCACTGTTATGGTCAGATTGTAGTATACCTTGCGAATAGGATTTAGAAAAGCCCAACCATACGCCACACGCATTGTAACGCCGTCAGTCGTATCAGTCAGTACCATGCCGCATGTGAACATGAACGGCAACACGAGGATCATCCAGACAGGAACGGATGAAGAAACCCCAATTCCGACGCTAATCGCTATGAGAGCTAATTGTGTTGCTGTATCAAATCCTAATCCGAACAAGACGCCGATGGGGAAAATCTGCCACGGCCTCTTCACAATTTTGAACAAGGCCCTGAAGTAGCGGTTGAATCCCCGATTGCCCAGCTGACTCTCAAGCTCAGTGTGATTCAGCTTACCTTGCTTCAAATCCTTGAAAATTCGGTAGATGTTGAGAACGATCACCAGGTTAACCATTCCGATCAGCAACAGAAAGACGCCTGAAACCGATGTTGCGATTACTGGGCCAATGCTCTCTAGGGCGGGTAAGTGACCAAGTACTGTTCGGGTGGCAAAGATCAGCGCCACAATGAGTGCGCTAACAATCACCGAATGCCCCACCGAAAACCACATGCCTACGGTAAAGGGACGCTGGTCCTTCTCTTGCATTAGTTTCCTTGTTGTGTTATCGATCGCTGCGATATGGTCAGCATCCATTCCGTGACGTAATCCTAACACGTAAGCGACGATTCCAGGACCAGCAAGTAAAACCGTAAGCCTTCCTACAATTGTCGATCCGACAAAGGCGAGGACGGTTGCAAGTCCGATTAATGAATACACAATAGCAATCTTGAACTTCTCATCCGGCGATAGCCCCACCGACGAATTGACTGCACCGGCTTGTTCCGACACCATGATACACGCTCCCAGCCGGCGGGATAATCCAACCACACTTAAAACGGCGTAAACCCTTACTCAACGCTGGTTGAGGCCGATGAAGCCCGGGTGGTTTACGGAATTTCAGATTCTGACGGAACTTGCTCAGCGGCAGTCTCGAATGAGACAAAAAGATGTAGCTGATTCGCTGGGGATAACAGTTCAAGCAGTCTCGAAACATTTCAGAAGATTGCTTGACGAGGAATTAGTTGCGTTTAGTGGTGTCGAGTACGTTCTCACACCCCGTGGCGTAGAGAGATTAATCGGGTACACGAAATTCCTTCAAGTGAAGACTAGGAAGGCGGCCAGCTGCTTGAGAATGGAAAGACTCTGGTCTGCTATAGCCTGCAAAAAGATACGCGCAGGTGAGGAAGTGGGACTTGTGATGAAGAACGGGGTTATATGCGCAGTTAACAGGAGCTGCGAGGACGCCCAAGCATTTGGAGTGGCCATATCTGAAACGTCCAAGGGAGAAGACGTCGCACTTCGCAATATGAGAGGCACGGTAAACCTTCGTCCAGGCACGGTTACCGTTGTAACAATTCCGAGCATAAATCAAGGCGGATCAAGAAAGGTTGATCTGGTTAAGGTTCGGCAAATTCACATGAAGTTCAACCCTAGGAGGATTGGCGTAATGGGAACCGTTGCAAGGGTTGTTGCAAATAAGCTGAATTTTAGAGTTGATTTCGAATTTGGCGTTAGCAGATCCGCGGCCATGGCTGCGCTCAGAGGGCTAGACGTTCTCGTTCTCAGTACTGGCAGAATGACCAATCGAGTCTTGGAAGAGGTTGAGAAAGTCAATATTCGTCACTCCTGTGAAATACCCTGCACGGTTGAGAACTGCCAACTCTTTAGTCTCGAACAGAGGCAGAGCTCCCCCCGATCGGACAGAGATGAACTTGACTATGTTCCAGAATCCAAGACATCACTAAGCTCAGCAGTCCTCCAGTCCTAATGTCTGACTCGGCCGGTACTACGTCGAACAAATTCCCTTACGCTAAAAAGAATCAAATAATCTTCCACTTCGACGGCGTCAGACAACATCTTTACAAATTCACTTACAGTCTTGCGTTCTGCGCCATGAATCACCGTGTAAATGTTATACCTCCACTTGGGTGTCGTCCGACGCTCGTAACAGTGAGTTACTTCTCTGAATCTTGAGATAAATTCCGCAACCTCTTGAACGCGATTGCTGGGAACTGCCCATACTACCATTGCGTTTGCAGCTACGCCCACCTTGTTCTTCCGTACGAATAATCCAAATTTCCTAATGACCTTCTCCTTTCGTAATCTTTTCAGCCGTTCTATGACTTCATCCGGTTTAATTCCAAGATGCGTGGCGATGGCTGAGAATGGTTCTCTCACTAGAGGAATTCCATCCTGTAACGCAAGCAGGATTTCCAAGTCAAGGTTATCCATCGTACGTCACGAACGGCGAAACTAAGTTAGTTTGAAACGAACACCTATCTTGAAAATTCTGGTTGATGGAAGATTTAGCAAATCGTTTTCTGCAATATCTGCTCTGCGTCTTATTTCTTCAACCATCTTCTCCAGCTCCAGTTCATTACGGGCGGCTATAGTGAACCAAAAATTATACTCGTGTTCGCGCTGGTAACAGTGCGATACCTCTCGATATTTTCTAACAATCTTAGCAACGTTCTGAATCCTGTTCTCTGGCAGCTTCATAGCGATGAGAGTAGAAGCATGTAAGCCTACACGTCTCGGATCCAGCGCTGGACCTATTTTTCTAATCATTCCTCGGTAAAATAGCCCCCTCAACCGTTCCATCACTTCCTTTTCGGTAATCCCCAGATCGTTGCCTATACTCTTCCAAGGTTGAACAGTCAACGGAAATTCGTCTTGCGCTTTCTCCAACAATCTCCTGTCCATCAGGTCGAGTCGGTCTGTTGCTTTCAATATCATCTCAACTGTTTCGGATTGCAAGTGCACGATCCGTTGTTATCAAGATAATTAGTTGCCTCAATCAATTCTTCATGTTTGACGTTTGTCAATGTTGGAGAGTACCCCCTCGAAAACGACATTCACTTTGACCCTAGCAATATCGCCTTGCTACGATTTGAACCAAAAGAGTTCCTTCTGCAGCTTCACGACATCTCCAACAATGATAACTGCAGGGGGTATGATCCTACGTTCAACAGCTTGCGCAGCCATGGTCCGTATATTGCCCACTGTAACTCTCTGACGCCTCGATGTTCCTCTTTCAACTATCGCAACGGGGGTTTCAATGTTGCGACCCCCCTCAACTAAGCTCGTCAGAATCGATTGCAGGTTATTTACACCCATCAGAATCACTATTGTATCGACCGCTGTAGCAAGTTTCTTCCAGTCTACTCTCTTGCTCTTCTCAGGAACTTCGTGCCCTGTCACAATGGCAACAGACGACGCGTACTTGCGATGGGTAACTGGGATTCCAGCATAGGCGGGAACGGCAAGGGCGGAAGTTATTCCAGGCACCACTTCAAAGTGAACCCCTGCTTCTCTTAGCTTCTGAGCCTCCTCTCCACCCCTACCGAATAGAAAAGGGTCGCCCCCTTTTAGTCTCACAACGAGTTTTCCCTTCTCGGCGTTTGCAACCAGAATTCTGGGTATAGCATCTTGGCCGGGAATGGAGTGAGTCCCTGAGCGCTTACCAACATAGATCTTGACGATATGTTTCGGAAGCTCTTGTAGGATTTGTCTCGTGATCAGCCGATCGTAAACGATCACGTCCGCACGCGCTAGTATTTCTCGGGCTTTCGTCGTCAACAGACCTGGATCTCCAGGACCGGCTCCCACGAGGTAGACCTTACCTTTCTTCATGGATTGCCAGCTAGCCTGCTATTGTTACCATGAAAGGCTCATGTGAGTCTTCCTTAATCCTCTCTAACCTTTCGCTGGCTTTCGATAATACGTTTGGCAAGGGTCTTCGCCTCTTGGAAGCTTCCATGTTTTAGGAGACGCCTAATCCGCGGATCCTCTATGATCGTGTAGAGGACTTTCTTGCGTGATTGCTGACGATGGAAGTGAATCCTAGCAAGTTCTCTGGAGTAAGCCTGTAGCCTAACCATCAAGATATCCTGCTCACGTATGACTTCTTCAACTTTTTTTCCAAGAAGCCTTGCCATTGCTGGGCTTTTCCCTCCCGTAGAGATTGCGATTTGGAATTCACCTACTCTCGATATGACTGGAAGCGTAAAATCGCCCAGCTGTGGAGCATCAACAACGCTAACGTGGGTTCGTCTCTTCCTTGTTTTTTCTGCGATGTGTGCGTTTATTTCATGATCATTAGTAGCTGCAATGACTAAGTCAGCATTTGAAATCCAACTATCAATCAATAGTGTGTCTGTGTCGAGATCAGCGTTGACTAGCTGAAGTTTACTGTTAGCACCCAATCGCTTAATTCCCTTGACGAAGTCCTTACTAACGACGACAACCTTGGCGCCTGCCGCCAGGAATTTTGCAGCTTTCCTTTCACCGACTTTCCCGCTCCCGAAGATGAGGACGGTTTTGTCCAGAAGATTCATGTCGATAAGCACAACTATTCTTCTCCTGCACTGAACGAGTAATTCATCTCATCATCGGTCTATGTTACATCTCTTCAGGTAAGGCTGTATCTCCTACATGCCTCGACGAAATTCTGGGCGAGACGCTGATCATACCCAAAGTGAATGTGCATATAGGATGCTAGTAGATTATGTTGCACCCAGCCATCGTATCGTTCAGATATTCCTTTGCCAATCTTCATTTCATATGCGAATTCTGCATCGGCTGCTACGTTTTCGAGCTTTGAATAATGAAACTCATGTCCGTGAATATCAAGTCCCACATCACTGAGTAGGTTCTTGCGAATCACATGTGCGGCCGTATAGTTTAATGATTCAAGTTTTTCGCTCATGATGGCTCTTCCACTTAATACCCCAACCATTGTGTGTGCGCGTTTTTCAATATCCTCAATGGAGTCCACTAAATACATTAGACCGCCACATTCTGCATAGACAGGCATCTCATCTTGAACAGCGTTCTTTATGGATCCGCGCATCGACCGATTCTCCTCTAATTTCTTGGCGTGGGCTTCGGGAAAGCCGCCGCCCAAGAAGATGCCGTTCAAGTTACTTGGAAGTCCAGAGTCATGGATTGGGCTGAAGGGCACAACCACGGCGCCGTTAGACTCTAGTAGTTCGATGTTGTCTCGATAATAGAAATTGAAAGCTTCGTCAAAAGCAATCCCGATCCTGGGCCCAGCCTGCATCTCCACTGGATGTGGGCTGTCTTCTCGATCAGCGTCTAGTTCATCAGCATCGCGAGCGATTTCAAGAATCTGTTCAAGGTTCAAGTATTGTTTGACAAACTCTCCGAGTCCGGTCATGAATTCCGTAAGACTTCCCTGTTCGGGAGCGGGAATCAATCCTAGATGACGCGAGGGCATCGACATGTTTGCGGCACTTGGCAGAGCACCGACGACTTGAACCCCAGTACCATATTCAATGGCGTGTCTAACCAGTTCAGTATGCTTCTGACTCTTGACACGGTTCAAGATAACCCCCTTCAACCTCAGCCTTTGATCGAAAGTTTTGAAACCGTGAACTAAGGCGGCGGAGCTTCCGGCCATTCGATTAGCGTCAACAACAAGGATAACGGGAGCTTTCAGGATTCTGCTAATCTCTGCTGTGCTAGCAGAATCATCAGAACCTTTCACTCCGTCAAATAGTCCCATCACGCCTTCGATGATTGCTATGTCGGACAAGCGGCTGGATTTCAAGAATGTTGTGAGTACGACGTTTGGAGAAGTCAACCATGTATCCAAGTTCCTCGAGTGAATTCCGGTTGCCGCCGTGTGATAACTCGAGTCGATAAAGTCTGGCCCAACCTTGAAAGGCTGAACTGCGCAGTCCTCCTGTTGCGAACGCGTTCATCAATCCCACCGCTACAGTCGTCTTCCCTGCTCCGCTGTGAGTAGACGCTATGACGACTCTGGCTAGCTTCATGGTTTATCGCTCCATTGAAACATTGACAAGCATTAAATCAATGTTGATGAAAACGTAGCTGGCTGGTTTATCCACCCGTGTCGTCCAAAATAGGCTTAGTCCTTGCCGGTCACGGCAGTAATTTCAATTCATATAAGGATAACATTGACGAACTGGCCAGCATCATAAGAAAACTATCGCCGTTCATGATCGTAAGAAGTGGGTTCATGCAGCTAAGCAGCCCGTCTATCACCGACGCTATGTCGAACGCTGTCGAAGAGGGCGCAGAGAAGCTCATAATTGTCCCAGTCTTCCTTGCTAATAGTCGTCATACCACCGAGGATATTCCTAAACTGTTGGGGTTAAAGAAGGGACAAAACCGTGGGGCATTTCATTTCAAGGGGCATGAAGACATTCAAGTTACTTACGGTAAGCCTATCGGCGCGGACAGACGACTGGCTGAAATAATAATTGACAGAGCCATGACGGCGCTCAAAGACTTCGGAACGGAAGCAACGATCGAACCCGTAAACGATACTGGGGCTGAAATTTTCGAGGATAGCCTGAAAATTGTTAGGCAACTGTTAGCCAAGGACTTTGAAAGAATGGATTCTCAAGTAGTTCCGATAATAGAGCGCGTTGTCCATGCCACTGCTGAACCTGAATTCGCACGACTATTGATTTTCAGCAAAGATGCGGTAAAGGCTGGTGTTGAAGCACTGAAGAAAGGTGCTGACGTGGTGGCTGACGTGAAGATGGTGGAAAGTGGAATAAACGCTCGAGCCATACGAGAGTTTGGCGTCAGGGTTCTGACGTACACGGAAGATAGGAGGACGATTAGTTTGGCAGAAAGAACGAAGATTACTCGCACTGCTGCTGCAATGCAGATAGCTGCGGAAGACGGCCTGGACGGTGATATCGTCGTTATTGGAAATTCACCAACGGCGGCCCTAGCCGTTGCAGATATCGTGAAACGAAATGTTGCCAAGCCCGCTCTTGTGATAGCCACACCTGTAGGCTTTGTCAAGGCGGCAGAGTCCAAAGATGAAATTTCAACGCTACCAGTACCGTATTTGATTACGCGTGGCGTAAAGGGAGGAAGCGCCGTTGCCGTGGCGATTTTGAACGCCCTTCTATCAATGGCGCGCTAACCGAACTGCTGAATGGCGAGTGTGGAAAACGCAAATCGATCTAAGAACGGGCTTCACAACTGGAACCTGCGCTGCAGCGGCTGCGAAGGCTGCAACACTCGCACTCTTAAACGGCCGAGTCAACGCGGTGAAGGTCAAGTGCATTACTGGGGAAGAGATTGAGATCCCGATTGAGGAGTGTGAGGCAACGGGCCCCACTACGGCCCGAGCCGTTGTGGTGAAAAATTCGGGTGACGACATGCGGTACGATGTTACTCACGGCGTCAAGATATGTGCTGTAGTGAGCGTTTACCCAGGCATTGAGATTGTAGTGAAAGGTGGAGAGGGAGTGGGCGTTGTCACTAGACCAGGATTACCGGTCGCAGTAGGGGAACCGGCAATAAACCCGGTACCCAAGAGGATGATTATTGAATCCGTGAGAGAGGTTCTCCCGCCCAATATCTCAGCAGAAGTCATCATAAGTGTTCCAGAAGGACTTGAGGTTGCCAACAGAACCTTCAATCCCAAGCTTGGCATAGTGGGGGGCATATCCATCCTGGGCACTACTGGAATTGTAAAACCACGCTCCGCGAGCGCGTTTATCGCGTCTGTGGTAGCTCAGATAGATGTGGCGGTGGCAGAGGGACATAAGCGGCTCATTCTTGTTCCGGGCAATATTGGAGAGAGAACTGCGAAGCAGCTGCTGGATACATCGACTGACGAAGTTATTCAGGCGGGGGACTTCATGGGTCACATGATCAAAAAAGCTGCTGATAAAGGCGTGGAGGAGATTATCATACTCGGCCACGCTGGCAAACTCGTGAAACTTGCAGCTGGAATCTTCAACACGAACTATCGTGTCGCAGACGCACGAAGAGAAGTCGTTGCCGCGTACGCTGCAATGGCCGGCGCTTCGAAAGACGTTATCGCGATGATCATGAGGGCCAATACGACTGACGAAATGGCAAATATCCTAGAGCGTTTCAACTTGTCCGAAGTAACTTTCAACCTCATAGCAAATTCGGCCAAAGATCATGTTGTTCAGAAGGCAGACGGCAAAGTCAAAGTGGGAATTGTGATTGTGTCCCATGACGGACGGGTTCTTGGAACAGATTCCGATTCAAGAGGACTTCAATTTTGGCGAAGATCTTCCTGATCGGTGCTGGGCCAGGCGCAAGAGAACATGTCACGCCTGCGGCAAGGCAAAAGATTCGTAGAGCCACATTGGTCATCGGCGCTGAGAGAGCGCTAGACTTATTCAAGGAGGACATCAACGGCGAGACCTACACTCTCAAGGCGGAAAACCTTGACGAAATCATCAAACTAACCTTAAGATCCTCACAAGAGGGCATAGCGGTCGCATTGGTATCTACTGGAGACCCAACCTTCTTCGGGTTGCTGAAGCCATTGCTTGAAAAAGCCCCTGACAATTTAGAACTTGAGATTGTGCCTGGAATCAGTTCCATTCAAGTCTGCGCGTCTCGTCTACGGATCTGCTTAGAGGAGATAGGGACCATACTCAATTTCCACGGCCAACCAGACGCGGAGAGGGCTAAGCTTGTGGAGACCGTTGGGAATAGGGAGATAGTTATGATTCTACCCGATCCAAAATCATTTCGGCCTGATCTGATTGCGAAGTATTTGATTGATTCAGGCGTAGATCCCAAAACACCGGCAGCGGTCTGCGAGAATCTCACATACGTTACCGAGCGAGTAACGGAAGGCGACCTACGAACGATTTCATCTGAGAAATTTGGGGCGATGTGCCTAATGGTAGTCGGACCATGGGCCCAGAGACGACACAACATTACCAATTAGGAGACTTAATTCGTGCTGAGATATCGAACGCCAGGCATTCCAGATGAACTCTTTGAACGTAGTGAGGACATACCGATGACGAAAGAGGAGATCAGAGCTCTGGCGATTTCCAAGGCCAGACTTAAACCCGGTGATAGTGTGATTGATGTGGGATGTGGAACGGGCAGCCTCACCATTGAAGCCTCAAGGCAGGTATCCCCGGGCGGGACAGTCTATGCGATCGACAAAGATAGGAAGGCGATTGCTCTAACACAAAAAAACCTCTCAAAGTTTCGCCTAGAAGACATAGCTCGATTGATACTGGGCGAGGCGCCCCTCGCACTTGAGAAACTGCCTGCTGTTGATGCTATTCTTATTGGCGGCGGAGGAGAAAACTTAGCTAGGATAATTGAACGCTCATTCAACAAACTGAAAACTGGTGGGCGCATCGTGATAACCTCTATTCTACTTGAGACCTCATGTGTCTCGATAAAGGAATTGAGTAGACTCCGATTCAAGGATGTTGAAGTCATCCAAGTCGCGATCGCTAAGAGCCGAAGCACTCCCCAAGGGACAATGATGATTGCAAGAAACCCGATCACAGTCACGTCAGGCATGAAACGAGGAAAACGGAGATGAAAGGTGGGAAAGTGGTTGGGGTGGGTGTGGGACCTGGAGACCCAGACCTTCTCACGGTCAAGGCGATTCGCGTCCTTCAAAATGCGGACGTTGTGTTTGCTCCAACTCCGAATTCAGGCAGAAAAAGCCTCGCACTTGATGTGATAAAACAGGTGTTGGAAAATAGGCGATCAGCTCCTGAGGTTATCACACTCGTCTTCCCAATGGTTAGAGATGATAAGGAACTTGAGAGAGCATGGACTGCGAACACAGATAGAATTGCCGAATTTGCTCAACAGGGAAAGTCTGTCGCTTACGTTACTGTGGGGGATCCAACCCTTTACAGCACTTTCACGTACGTTCAGAACGAACTCAGTAACAAGTATCCAGAGATTACAGTCGAGATAGTCCCCGGTGTCACATCCATTTCCGCCTGTGCAGCAAAGGCTCACATGCCACTCGCGAGCGGAGAAGAGACTGTCCTCATCATGTCAAGGTTCGACATGGAACTGTTGAAGGAACAAGGTCACCTAGTCGATAATATCGTTTGTATGAAAGCAGTCAGCAATTTCCCTGAAACCATCAAATGCCTCAAAGCTTCTGCAGGATTCTCAGACAAATCACAGATTCTGATAGCTAAGAGATGCTCCTTCTCTGACGAGGAACTGTGGAAAGGAAAAATCCTGGATGCACTTAACTTGAAATTAAGCGAAGACTACTTCGCAATGATGATTGTCAGACGTAAACCAAGCGATGCATGAAATGGAAAAAGTATACTTCGTTGGAGCTGGACCGGGCGATCCAGAACTCCTGACATTGAAGGGTCAAAGATTGATGAAGCAGGCCGATGTGATAATTTACACAGGATCACTGATCAACAATGCAATACTCAAGTATGCCAAGGCAAAGGCCAAGAAGTATGATAGTTCCATACTGCATCTTGACCAAATCGTCGAATTGATTGCACGAAACGTGAAGCTAGGCAAACGCGTTCTTAGACTATGCAGTGGAGATCCAAGCATCTACGGCGCTACCCAGGAACAGATCGACATACTAAGGACGCGGGGGATCGATTGCGCAGTGATTCCAGGGGTCAGTTCCTTCCTAGCAGCCGCCGCCAGCCTAAGAAGAGAGCTAACACTGCCAGGAATTTCTCAGACAGTTATAATCACTAGACCTGGCGGCAGAACACCCGTGTTAAAATCCGAAGAGATTAGAACGTTAGCCAAGCATGCCGCTACCATGGTCATATTTCTAGGAGTCCAACAGATTCAGAAATTATGCAAAGAGCTGACGTGGGGCGGCTATTCGAGTGATACACCAGTCACCGTTCTTTACAAAGTTACTTGGCCCGAAGAAACCATAATCAGCGGTACAATCGAAGACATAGCTAGCAAAGTTAAAAAATCTGGAATCTCCAAGACAGCAATTGTTATTGTTGGCAGAATTCTTTCTGAAACCAAGTACAACCGCTCGAAGCTGTATGATTCTTTCTTCACTCATACTCACAGAAGAGGTAGTGGAACCCGTTGTTCGAAAGAGGCGCTGCAATAGTCGCGATCACAAAATGGGGTGTCTCCACATCCATGAAGGTGGCGGACGCGTTGGAGACAGCAAAAATCCAGTATGACGTCTTCGCTCCAAAGCAATTCTGTTCATACAGGATCTCCCCCTTCGACGTCGACCTGCGCAGTTTATTTGCCGACCTGTTTTACAGGTTCGATGCGATAATCGCTGTGATGGCCGTCGGAATCGTTGTTAGGAGCATAGCGCCAAACATTGCCGACAAAAGGACCGACCCTGCCGTCATTGTTATCGACGACCTAGGCAAGTATACGATCAGCCTCCTTTCTGGACATTCAGGCGGAGCCAACAGACTTACGAAGATAGTCGCGCAAGCGATCGGTGCAATACCGGTAATAACCACGGCCACTGAACTACTCGACAAGAAGTCCGTTGAAGAGATCGCTGAAGAACACGATCTCAACATTGTGAATTGTGAATCCCTCACCAGAGTGAACTCTGCTATAGTTAACGAACGAAAACTACTTTTCGTCACTAATGGCGGAATAACTTGTCCGAAAATAGAAGACGCCGATCCAATGATTATCTCGAACGTTGAACAGCTCAAAGAGATTATGAAGAATTATGACGCGGGAATATTCATCTCTCCAAGCGTCATCCCACTTGATAGCTTAACAGATTCTGTAGCCCTACTCGTACCTAAGTCATCTCCTCGGTTGTTCGCAGAGGGCAACGGTTCTTAAATGAAACAGGGCGGAACTATGAGCAAGAGAACAAGCGCCAAGCCATCATCAAAAGGCAGGGTGACCGTTATTGGCATCGGCCCTGGCAGCGTTGACCATATGACGAGCAAGGCGGTTCATGAGATACGTGCTTCTGATTCAATAGTAGGATTCGGATTTTATATTCAACAAATCCGTAGCGTAGTTCGGCCGAGTACACGAATTTACGCTTCAGGTATGGGCCACGAGATTGATCGCGCGTTACTGGCTTTGAAACTAGCGTCTAAAGGGAAGAAGGTGGCGGTAATTAGCGGTGGAGACCCGGGCGTTTACGGAATGGCTGGCCCAGTCCTGGAAACTGCAAGCAAGCTAAGAACAAACGTTGACGTGAGCGTTATCCCGGGAGTAACAGCGGCGACCGCATCTGCCGCCAGCCTAGGCGCTCCGCTAATGACTGACTTCGCTGTCATAAGCTTGAGCGATTTACTGGTACCACGAAAGAAAATTTTGGAGCGCGTCAAAACTGCGGTGGAGGGAGACTTCGTGTTGGTCCTATACAATCCTCAGAGCCGAGCTAGAAAAGATCCTCTGAAGCTCGTCTACCGAATGCTCATGAAGTCTAAAAAGCCGACTACGCCAGTAGGCATCGTAACTGCCTATTCAAGGAAAGGAGAAATACGAATCGTCACAACGTTGGACCGAATGTTGACTCATGAGATAAACATGACGAGCACAATATTGGTTGGAAACTCGTCAACTAGGACATTCGATGACAAGATTCTAACTCCACGAGGCTACTACAGTTCTAACTGATTGGTTCTCAAAACCCTCGACTCGGCTCGTAACATTTGACATACTAACCCGTTAGGCGCGGCTTGAAGAGAAGCAATTGCCATATTGTAGCGGCTGGGACTCGAGAAATGACTGGTCTTAGAACTCGATACCCTGCTGTGCCATTACGCCCTTCTCGTACGGATGCTTTATCATTTTCATCTCCGTGACAAGATCTGCCACATCGATAATCTCCTTGGGCGCATTTGTTCCGGTAATTATGATGTGAACCATATCATGCTTGTTCTTTAGCGTCTGCATAATATCGTCAAGCTCAACGAAGCCGTGTTTGATAGCATGTGGTAATTCATCGAGGATCACTATGTTGTACTGGCATGATGCGATTTTCTGTTTGGCGAGCCTCCAACCATTTTGCGCCTCCGCCTTGTCGCGCTCTAGGTCTTTGCTAAGCCGAGTAAAGCCCAAACCGACTGGTATGATTTCGAAATTCGGGGCCAGCCTTGAAGCGACCCTGACCTCTCCTGTCTTCCATGCACCCTTAATGAATTGAATCATCGAAACCCTGAAGTCATGGCCTGCTGCTCTCAGAGCTACACCCAACGCTGCGGTGGTTTTTCCCTTTCCGTCGCCCGTGTTGACTATTATCAATCCCTTCCTTATTCGACGTGGGTGTTCTTTCCGAGGAGTCTTGGTCTGTCGTGACATGGATGGAGTATCCATCCTCAAGTTATATACGCATTCGAAAAGTCCTCCAGTAGGAGAACGAAATGACGTGCCCCCTGCCGTAGATAGTTTTGTTGACCCAAGCGTTCACGGCGGAGAAGTCTTCGAGATTGCTCGACTACGTGGACTCAATCCAAGAGATATTCTAGACTTTTCCTCTAACATCAATCCGCTGGGGCCTCCCTCCCTTGCGATGAAATGTCTGAAGAATGCCACATGGATGATACCGTATTATCCTGATATTTCGTACCGTGATTTCAGAAGAGCGGCAGCAGAGTACGCGAGGGTGCCCACCTCTGAGAACGTTATCGAAGGTAGTGGTTCGACAGAGCTGATCTATCTTTTTGCGGAACTTTTTGTAAGAGAAGGCGACAAGGTTCTAATTCCAGTACCAACGTTTGGCGAGTACGAGAGAGCTGTCCGAAACAGAGGCGGTTTGCCGGTCTACCTCACATGTCAACATGAGTTCACAGTAGATGCGGATAGATTCGCAGACGAGCTAGATAGGGGCTGCAAAGCGGTGTTTCTTTCGAGCCCCAATAATCCTTCGTCTAAGACTATCGCGAAGAAGGACCTGCTCAAGTTGGTTGAGTTGACTTCCGACAGGAATGCCCGTGTCTTTCTCGACGAGACCTTTATCGAGTTCACAGAGGACCGTGAACTGGGACTTTCGCCTCTTGTTGAAGAATTTCCAAACCTGTTTGTAGCTAGGTCTCTCACGAAGATCTTTGCGTTGCCCGGTCTGAGAATTGGGTATGGTCTGGCTTCACGTAAACTCATTGAGCAACTAAGAAAGGCGAAGATGCCTTGGTCCGTGAACGTACTGGCCCAGGAAGCTGCGATCGCGGCTCTTCACGATAAGTCGTACCTAGAGAGAAGCAGAAAACTGGTTGCGAAAGAGAGGGAGTTCCTTTACTCCGGGTTAGGAAAGATTCAGGGACTAACACCGTTTAGACCCGACGCTAACTTCGTTCTTTTACGAATTACTCAAGGATTGACAGCTAATGAGCTCAAGAGTTCGTTGTTGGACAAATCCATCCTGATCCGGGACTGCTCATCGTTTAGGGGCCTAAATGAGAATTACTTCCGCATCTCAGTCAAGCTGAGAAAGCAGAATAGAATGCTGCTCTCGACTCTCAAAGAGGTCTTGAATTGAGCAGAGGCAGGACACTCATGATCCAGGGGACTGCATCTCATGCTGGCAAGACTGTATTGGTGGCCGCCTTATGCAGAATCATTGCCCGAGCAGGGTACAGAGTAGCGCCGTTCAAGGCACAGAACATGTCGCTCAACTCATACGTTACCCCAGATGGCAAGGAGATTGCTAGAGCACAGGCGCTACAAGCATTCGCTGCAGGAGTCGAACCGCGCTCCGAGATGAACCCCATCCTGCTCAAACCGAAGGGAGGAATGGTCAGTCAGGTAGTGCTGATGGGGAGACCCTTCCGAGACGTTTCCTTTGCAGATTATTACAGAGAGTTCGCCTTGAACAGAGGCATATGCGCCGTCAAGAAGAGCCTTGACGCGCTCCTCTCGGAGTTTGACGTTATCGTTATTGAGGGAGCCGGAAGCCCTGCCGAGATCAACCTCTATGATCGCGAAATTGCGAACATGACGGTTGCCAGGCTTGCGCGCGCACCCGTACTACTCGTTGCCGACATCGACAGAGGAGGAGTCTTCGCTAGCATCGTAGGGACCATCTCCCTCCTGAAACCGAAAGATCGAGAGAGGGTCAAGGGCTTTATCATCAACAAGTTCCGAGGCGATACTTCCATACTTGAACCCGGCCTGAGAAAGCTGGAGGAACTCACGAGCAAACCGATTCTGGGAGTAATGCCCTACGTGGATGGCCTTGACCTCCCGTGGGAGGACTCGGTATCGCTTGAGGGCTTGTCGAGCCGACCGAACGGGACGGTTGACATAGCCGTCATCAAGCTTCCATTCATATCCAACTTTACGGATATTCATCCGTTGATAATCAGCGGAGTGCGTGTCTACATGGCAAAGTCGGCGCGGGAACTCAAGAATCCTGATGCAGTCATAATTCCAGGCACTAAGAACACGGTACACGACCTCCTATGGCTCAAAAAAACAGGGCTAGATAGCGAGATTCTGAGGTTGAGGAGGAGTTGCGTTCCAATCATAGGCATATGCGGAGGATATCAGATGCTAGGAAACAAACTCATCGACCCATTTGGGCTTGAAGGAGGAACAGCCAGCGAGTATGAAGGTCTGGGCTTGCTGCAAATCGTCTCAACATTCAGTCGCTACAAGAAAACAACTCGGCGGGTCACGGCAGAAGTAACAGGCAAAGGTCCAATATTGAGCCGAGCAGCAGGCAGACGAATAGGAGCATACGAGATCCACATGGGAAAGACAAAAGTCGAGGCGGATGAAACCCCATTCCGAGTCCTTCCTGCAAATAGCCGTGCTGCATCCCATCCGGAGGGAGCCATCAGTAATGACGGCATCGTCTTCGGCTCGTACCTGCATGGCCTCTTTGACGACGAGGCGGTGACGTATGCACTTCTCAATTATCTGTCTGAGAAGAAGGGTATAGCGGTCGGGAGAGAACTCAACATCGATAAAGCCTGGCGTGATAACTTGGACCTACTCTGTAACACCGTAAGTGCCAACATTAACATCGCTAGAATCCTTGAGGTAGCTAAGATCAAAACAGCGAAGGCTAACGTGTCATGGAACTCGCACAGGCGGACATCCTGATATTGCCGCTAGCCGTGATCCTTGACCTGCTCTTTGGAGAACCGCCGCCCTTTCTCCATCCTACAGTCTGGATGGGTAAGATTTCTGAAGTTTTCAAGAAAAGGCTTTGGTTGGGACAACCCATGTTGGAGAGGCTGCAGGGAGTCATTCTCACAGCCGTGTTAGTGAATCTCTTTACGGTACCTACGTTCTACGGCCTAAGCTCGCTTCGCCAGTACCTTGGGATCATCCCTTTTCTAATCGCGTCTGTATTCCTCCTCAAAACTACGATTGCCATCAAGGCGATGGAACTGTTCACGGCACCAATTGCTGATGCGGCTAAAGAAGGAAACTACGGAAAAACAAGGGAACTCCTTCGAAACGTCGTTAGAAGAGATCCGAACCAGCTGACTGACCAGCAGGTGCTGTCAGCGACAGTGGAGACCATAGCGGAGGGAACAGTCGACGGAGTAACGGGGCCAGTCTTTCTTTACTCGATCCTAGGAGTTCCAGGGGCTGTAGCTTACAGAGTGATTAACACTCTCGACTCTACGGTAGGATACAAAGACAGAACGCATTTGTATATCGGCTGGTTCTCCGCAAGGCTCGATACATTCGTAAACTATTTTCCATCGCGAATAACGGGAGTATTGACCATCGTATCATCAGCGATTCTCAACTTCAACTGGTCAAACTGCCTGAGGATACTCGAAAGGGATCATGCAAGAACCGCTAGCCCGAATGCAGGATGGCCCATATCCGCGATGGCCGGAGCCCTCGGCGTCATGCTTGAAAAGCCGGGTTTCTACGTGGTTGGAGAATCGTCGCGCTTGCTAGAGCCAACGGATATTACGAAAGCCCTCAAGATCATGAAACTGAACGTGCTGCTGTTCGCTATTCTCGTGTGCGTTCCTCTCATAGCGCTATGCAGGATGCTGGTTTCAATTGTCTAAACAACTCGACCGTGGAATAAAAGGCATCAAGGGCCAGATCAGTAAACAAGCTAAGGTCATTACCTCAGAAGATCCAATAAAGGTCCTGAGCTCGGCAGTGCTGAACGGAGGATTGGTCCGCACGCGACTTGAGCTAGTGAAGATAGGAGAACTTAGAGAACACGAAGAAATAGATCCAAGCCGTCTGCACGAAATATCTAGATTGATCGAAGCCGATGGTGTTCTGAAGAGACCGTTAGCTGTAGACTTCCGGACTCTAGTAGTTTTGGATGGTGTGCACAGACTTAATGCTCTCAAGCAACGTCAATGCGAAAGAGCGCCCGTCTATCTGGTCGATTTTCTGAGCGACGAGATCGTAGTTTACTCGACAGATCGCAGGACTATCATGAGCAAGGACGATGTCATCAAGGCTGCTCTTTCCGGCAGAAAGTTTCCACCTAGGTCAACGTGGCACATGATCAAGATGGCCAACGGACGGCTCGAGCACATATCACTGATTGAGAAAAAAGTTCGCTACCCATTGACTTCGCTCGCAACCAATGGTTAAGGAGTCCGCAAATTTTTAGCCATTGACCACACCCTCGACATAAGCCTGGCCCACTTTTCTACGTCCAGTGCATGTAGCTCGCTATAATTTACCTGAGGATGAAAGCCTCGTTTTACTGAATGCAGTCAAACCTTTGACATGGTGCCGAAGAACCACGACATTGACTGAAACCGCGATAACGGCACTTGTGCGGATGTACGAACCCTACGTGCAGGCGATTGTAATAAAAATCGGCGGGGTGAGCATGATGGAAAAAAAGGAGAGAAGAAGGTTGAGCGTTTCTTGGATGTTTTACTGATAGTTTTTGAGGTTGGCGTTGTCTTCGTTGAAGACCATTTCCCACATGGCTAGGACTGCTTTCTTGGTCGAGGCGTCGTCCATGCCTTGGGCGTGAAAGTCTCCTTCCACCATGACTTTGGTCTTGTTTCCCATCGGTGTGTATGTGTGCGTGTTTCTGGAGCCCTTCATTGGTCCGGCGATGACTTCCATGGAGTGCCCCTTGGGTGGGGTCATGGTCATCTTCCAGGTTTCCATGTGCGAAGTTCCGTTCCCGTTCTTCACTTCGAGTTCGACTGTCATGCCTTTGTCCGATTGTTCGAGGACTTTGGTGAATTTTATTGCACTATGTGTGTGGCCGTTTTCGTCGTTGAGATATTTCCAAACCTTCTCTAGGGGTGCGTCGAAGACGCCGTCGTCAGTTATGTGTACCATTTTAGGTCAAGCTTTTGAGTGTTCTCTCACATATTTAAGAGCTATGCAATTCTCTTCTACGACGATTCTAAAAAATTAAAGCAGCATCTTCTCGATTGTACCGCACGAAAAATTAGTTGCGAATGAATGTTCTCCCCATAAAATTGCAACCCCCCGGTCGACTCCCGTGTGTTGTGGAGTATTTTCTCACGCAGCACCGAAATGCTTCATCGCCTCATCGAGGGCCCACAGAAAAATCTCCACTTCCTCGATCGTGTTGAAGTGCACTGGACTCGCACGTATGGCGACAGATTTCCCATAGGTTCTTAGAGCTCTCGAATAGAACCCTCCATTGTTCTCCGCCAGAACAGCTACCGCATGTTTATCCCACATGTATTCCGCCACCTTGTGCGGATCGACGCCCATAATGTTGAATGAGAACGTTGGTACGCGTTGTTGGATTCTCGAAGGATCCAGTAGACCGTACACTTCAACTGCTTTCATTGAATTCATGCCTTTCACCTTCTCCGTTCCATTGAGCATCGCGTTGGAAAGGGTCTGTTCGTACATTTCGATCCATGAGAGCGCCGCCTTCAACAGGCGCCGTTTCCCGCTATACGCATCGACTTCGCTTCTGACTTCTTTCTCTGTCATGGTACCCAGCCACTCCAAGTAATTCATAACAGCCGTCATCGAGGCGAAGAGGGCTTGGTCTCGGGTTCCCATCTCCCATTTCTCCGGAGGATCATTCGGTGCCGGTTCGACCTTGTAAGGTTCCAGATCTTCCAAGAGCTCTCGTCGACCATACATGAAACTTCCACGCCTGCTGAACAATTTGTACGCGGAGAAGACAGCGAAATCGCAACCGACGCTATCCACGTTCAAAGGAGTGTGTGCAACGGTGTGAACTGCATCGAGAATACAATAGGCGTCCACCTCCCTCGCAAGCTTGAAGACTTCATCAATAGGGGTCTTGGAACCAAGGGCATTGGCTACTCCGGTGACCGAAACCACTCGAGTATTTTTGTCTATGAGGCTTGCAAGATGAAATAGGTTCAGCGTCCCATCCTTCGGATCGAATTTCGCAAACCTAACTTCTTTCACAGCACCTCTTCGTTGGAGTTCAAGCCAAGGACTGATGTTCGCGAAGTGCTCGTATTCTGTAAGTACAATGTTCTCAGCTCCCGTCATCTCCTTCGAGAGTGCGTAACCCAGGTGGAACAGTAGGCTTGTCGCTGATTCGCCGGAAACCACGCATTCCCCAGATGGTGCATTCAGTAAGTCTGCAACAGATCGTCTGCCGTCGAGTATTGTTTCCTCATTTTTCTTAGACTCCCAGCAGGGCCCTCCAACGTTGCAGGAGCACTCGATTCGCGACCGCGCCTCCGCCTCAGCAGCACGTCTCAGAACCAGTGAACCCGCTGCATTTTCAAAGAAAACTCTACGTCTCCCGCTCGCATCAATCTCGGCCTGCGGAAACTCACGCCTAATATTCTCCAGAAGTTCGTTCACGTAAATCTCCTCAGGTTCACTTTCTTGACAAGCAGCACTTTTGATCTAACCTTACGGGGGCTTGGCTATGCTATAGCTCTTCGACCTCAATGTTCACTGTCACCCGCACCCTATCGACAATCATCTTCTGATGAACCATGCTAACTTGCGGTCCCAAAAGCGTCAATCATAGCTCTGACATCATCACCAAGTGGGTAGAGAATTGGACAATTGCAGCCAGTTTGCTTATACTCCTCAACCTTCTTCACACAATCTTCAGCGGTGCCACTTGCTGTAATGAGTCGAACCAACTTGTCGTCTACGAGTCGCGTAGCCTCTTCCAGTCCACCAGGTTTTGCTGGCCACCCACCAAGAGCCGTCTTGACTTCCTCAATCAGACTCTCCTTCACACCGCTCGCCTTTGCAATGTGAGGCTGCTGACCCAAGTATTGGGCAACCAAAGGCCGGACACTATCCAGTGCCCGATCCGCGTCCTGGTCAAGTGAGCATGCGATAAGCTGCGGCCTGTCAATCTCCCCAAAACTCCTATCAGCCCAATTCGCGCCTTCCCGCAAATGTTCCAACGCTTTGCGATTATACTCCGGCGACACCAAGTAGTTCAGAAGTAATCCATCCGCAATCTCCCCAGTAAGCTCAATCATCTCCCACCCAGTTGCTCCGATGTAGATCGGAATCTTGCGTGGAGTAGAAGGATCACCGTGCACAACGTCAAGCCGAATATCGCGGACTTGAACGAATTCTCCCTCGAAGGTCACATTTTCCATTCTGAACAGCCTTTGTAGGACTGTGACATATTCACGCATGGCCTTCAGAGGTTTCTTCCGCTCGACTCCAACTTTCCAGGCAAGCGGATCCCACCAAGCACCAATGCCAAGCAGGCAACGTCCCTTCGACAGTTCGTCTAGGCTTAGAAAGGTCGTCGCCGTCAACCCAACGTTTCGCGTCCAGTTGTTGATAACCCCGGAGCCGAGTTTGATCTTCTCTGTGACCGCCGCCATCGCTGCAAGAGGGGTTATTGCATCACGCGCAAGCCGGGACTCGGCATGCCATACAGTCTCGAAACCCTTCTTCTCAGCGTACCGTGCAAACTCCAACTCCTCTGGCAACGAATGCTTGTCTTGGAGATAGAGCGCCACTCTAAACCCTGTCAACACAGGTCCATGCCCTCAAGCAGAGAGGATGGGAATAAGGTCTACCCCAAGGGTAGCTCTCAACTTGAATTTACGGTGAGAATGTCAAAAATGGATTTATTGATCACGAAAACGAACGATCGAGAAGAGACGTTGAATTCATGAACGAACTGCAGTCCGTTGATCCACTGATCATTCTTCAACCCTCATCGTTCTCCTGATCAGCTGTGGACTAGTGGCGTATTGGCGCTACAGACGGAGTTTCACAAGAGCCGTCTTCCTATCCTCCCTCGTGGCCTATGTTGGAGCGATCGTCCTCAAGTACCTCGTCCAAATTCCAACAGAAACGTGGGTCGTTGAGTCATTCGGTGCGACTAGCTTTGCCTTTGCACTGTACCTTGGACTTCAGACAGTGGCGTTCGAAGTGGGTGGAGCGTTCCTCGTAGCCCACTATGCCGTCTCTAAGGCCAAGTTTGAATCAAAGGATGCTGAAGCATATGGGATCGGACTTGCCTTTTGGGAAAACGGCGTTCTCCTAGGCGCCCTTCCCCTCATCAATCTCCTCGCTTCCTACGTACTCCTAGCTTCGAACATGTCCGAAACGCTCGCCTCACAAATGAGCAATAGTCAACCTGCACTCTTCTATCCCCCGCGCAAATTCTGCCTTTGATCGCGTGGGGAATATTGGAGAGGATCAGCTCGCTGTTAGCGCACTTCTCGTGGGGGTACCTCACCTTGGTCGCGGCTACGTTCCGCAAGTGGCGATATTTCGTAATAGCTCTGCCAATGGGCCTCCTTGACACCCTAGTTCCATTCGCGAAGGCCATGCCACTCCCGGTTTTCGAGTCGTTAATCTTCGTGATCACCCTTGGCTTTCTGCTCTTGTCTTTGGTAGTCACCTGGAGAATTCGAAAGCAGATTGAATGGTCGCCCACTTGAAAGTTATTTCACAAACTCCTCGATTCTCATCAGAGTATTGATAGCTAGGTTAATCCGTGATTGAAAGCTTAGGTTCGGGTCTTCCGTCTAAGCACGTGTTCGCGTCTGCCTTTTCCAGTCAGGCTGTAGCTGAAAGGTGCAATAAGATCTCTGTCGACCAGGTATCTGATGGCTTGTTGAACTATATCATAGGAGGCTTCCTTCTCAAAGGTCTTGTACAGAGTGGCCATTGTTATGCTGAGACGGCCACGTTTGGCGTGCTCTTCATGGAGATAGCCCAGGATTTTCTCGGCCAGACTCTTAACCTCGACCATTACATTCCACGCTACTAAGAGGACACTGCTCCTCGACTCCATTACATGTGCTACTTTGTAAACAATTTAGAGGTTACCTGTCTCCGCTTGACCTGTGACTTGGCCAGTTATTCCTGCAATAACGGCTCGAAGGATACGAGTTAATGGTTAAGAAGGAGCCGCCAAGATTTCTCCTAAACTGCAACTTCTCGATCTTGAGGAAGCGGAGGGAAAGACCTGTGCGCATTGAGCGCGTCATAAACTTCAAGCTTAACGGGAAAAACGTGACCGTGAAGTGCCCTCCAGCCTTTAGCTTGCTCGAGGTTCTGCGAGAGCAACTGCAAATTACCGGCCCGAAGGAAGATTGCGCCAAAGGCGAATGCGGAGCCTGCACCGTCATCATGAACGGAGAACCCGTCTGCTCATGCCTAGTCCTGATGCAGCAAGTTCAGGGAGCGGATGTGATCACATCAGAGGGGCTTGGAGAAGATGGAAAACTAAACCCGGTTCAAGAGGCTTTCATTGAAAAAGGCGCAGTTCAATGCGGGCATTGCATTCCAGGTCTAGTGATTTCGGCCACGGCACTCTTGATGCGAAACCCGAAACCAACTGTGAAGGACATACGAACCGCACTCTCCGGAAACCTATGTAGATGTACCGGCTACACCAAAGTCATCGAAGCCGTCCAAGAAGCTTCAAAGAAATGGAGCAGGTAGACTTGGCGGCACGATCAGAAATCGATGTTCTAACTCCGCGAACTCTTGATGAAGCACTCCACATGCTTCACGGGACCGAGACGGGTCTCAAGATTGTTGCCGGGGCATCAGACGTTATAGTTCAACTCCGAGATGGAGTCATAAAACCGAACAGACTGCTGAACATTCTCCCGCTGAAGGAGCTCAGATCCATTAACCTCTCATCGGGTCATGTTCACGTCGGTGCGCTATCCACATACAGCGACATCATTCATAACCAAATCACTCAGAAACATGGATGGGTATTGGTCGAAGCGGCCAAGCACATAGGGGCAACTCAACTTCAGAACACTGCGACAATTGGAGGGAATCTGGGAAACGCGTCCCCCGCCGGCGACAGCCTTCCCCCACTTTACGCGTTAGGCGCCGTCGTGGTCACGGGAACAAGTACGCGAGAGAGAGATCCCGATTGAGGAGTTCTTTGTCGGCTACCGGAAGACGGTTCTGCAACAAGACGAATTGATCGAGGAAGTCCACTTTGAAGCACTGAGTCCAAATGATCGCGGAGCCTACATGAAACTGGGCCTACGCGAGGCAAACGCCATTTCAATCGTAGATGTAGCAGTGGTCTTGAGAAATAGAAGCCCAGAGAATTCATACAGAAAGATCAATGTGGCATTGGGAGCCGTAGCGCCAACAATTAAACGCGCTCGCAGATTGGAACAAGAACTTGTAAACAAGCCACTGACGTTGGAGACGATTGAGAAAGCCTCGTTTCTAGCCGTGCACGACGCTGCTCCAATAGACGACATCAGAGGCTCAGCCGAGTACAGGAAGGTCGCACTCGTCTCCCTCGTTTTCCAAGCACTACATAAGGCTGCTCTAGGGAGGGAGAAGAGCGATAGCTGAAGGAACGCGAGTTAAAGTCAAGATCTTCGGCGCTCCCTCATTGGCTCTAGAAGTCAAAGAACTCACATTACAATTGGAGAAGGATGCGACCGCGGAGGACTTGCTGAACTCGGTTGAAGCCAAAGACAAGAACTACCTCCACATCGTGCGTGAGGGAATTAGACTCACCAGATCATCCAAGCTTGAAGACGGAGATGAAATTCTCCTCGTTCCACCGATCGCTGGCGGTTAAGCGTAATGAAAGAACCTCCAAGGATAAGCAGAAAACTCATGTGGATTGGCAGATCTATTCCAAGGAAAGATGGAACTGGCAAGGTTACGGGAGAGACCAAGTTCTTCTCCGACATGACCTTGCCGAACATGCTATGGGCCAAGGCCGTTCGGAGCAAACATCCTCACGCGTTGATCAAGAAGATTGACACAACCAAGGCCGAGTTGGTTCCAGGAGTTGTAACAATTCTCACGCACAAAGATGTTCCTGGCCTGAACGCGTTCGGGATCATTGTGCCAGACCAACCCGTTCTATGTTCGGACAAGGTCAGATACGTCGGCGATGCTGTAGCAGTGGTTGCGGCTGAGACCAAGGAGATCGCTGAAGCCGCGGCGGAACTAGTTGAAGTCGAATACACGCCTCTGCCAGTTGTCTCTGATCCTTTTGAAGCCATGAAACCTGAAAGCCCAAAGGTCCACGAGAACGGCAACATCCAAAGGCACGCAACAGTTCGCGTTGGCAATGTTGAAGAGGCATTCAGAAACGCGACGATCGTTGTAGAGAATACTTTCCACACTGGAAGACAGATGCATATGTTTCTCGAAACTGAGGCAGGCCTCGGCATGCTCGACGAGAAGGGCGACATTGTGCTCTATGTTGGAGGACAATCACCCTACAGAGACCAGATGCAAGTCTCTCGAGCCTTGAATATTCCACATGAACGGGTGAGAGTAATATCGACCCCTGTCGGTGGAGCGTTCGGAGGCAAAGAAGAAAACACGGTGCAGATCCACTTAGCCCTTCTCGCATTGAAAACCAAACGACCCGTAAAAATGGTCTGGACTCGAGAAGAGTCTGGCATCTCAGGCATCAAACGTCATCCAATGATCGCGACAATGAAGACCGCTGCGAACGGAGACGGCAAACTCATCGCGAACCAAGTACGCATCGTTGCCGATACCGGCGCATACGTCTCTCTCGGTCCGACCGTTCTTGATGTGGCTATCGAGAACTCGTGCGGCCCCTATAGGGTTCCGAATATCGACATAGACGCATACCTTGTCTACACGAACAACGGAGTCTCAGGTGCCTTCAGAGGTTTCGGTGCTCCCCAGGTCAATTTCGCCATCGAATCGAACTTGGACATAATCGCCGAGAAACTTGCTATCGGAAGAATGGAGATACGGAAAAGAAACGCCTTGCGTGAAGGTGATGTTGGACCATTCGGATACAAGATGGGTCCAAGTGCGGGAATCTATGAAACACTTCTCAAGGCCGAGAACTCAGACATCTGGAAGAATAGCGAAGAATACAAATCAGCACCGTCACTGCCGTGGATTAGACGGGGAGTAGGGATCTCCACAGCTGTCAAAGGCTTTGGATTTGGGGCTCTTCCGGATTTCGCAGCCGTATCAATACAAATTACCCCTGCAGGCAAATTCGTCGTCGGAGCAAGCTGCCCAGAAATCGGGCAGGGCGCTATCACGGCCTACTCTCAGATCGCAGCTGAAGCTCTCCATTGTGATGTGGCCGATGTATACATCGCATCCGCCGATTCTCAACTAGCCCCCGACACGGGAACATCATCAGCCTCGATGGCTCTAGTGAGAGGTGGCAACGCAATCTTGGCGGCTGCACCAAAAATGATTGATCTGATCTTAGACACAGCCGCTAATATGATTGGAGAGGACAGACAGAATCTCTTTCTCAAGGATTCCCGTGTTATTTCGCAAAATGATACAAAAAGATCTCTAAGCTACGCTGAGATTGTTCAATATCTGCAAGAGACTGGCGCTGAAACACGAGTGATTGCGGGAGTCAACATACCGCGAGTGGATAAAGCGCTTGAGGGTAGCCTCGAGATCCCACACCTGGCCTACATGTACGCCAGCGCCGTTGTCCTAGTAGAGGTCAACACACTAACTGGTGCCACCAAGGTGGTTAAGTTTTTCCTATCACCTGATTCGGGCACAATTATCAATCCACAATCATACACCGGCCAATGTGAAGGCGCGATCGTTCAAGGTCTTGGTTTCACATTAACCGAGGAAACACAGATCGAAAACGGAATGATCAGGACCAACAATTTCACAACGTACATAATTCCAACGATCAGTGACGTACCTGACATTCAAGTTGACCCGGTCGAAACCTACGAGAAGATTGGACCATTCGGCGCGAAGGGACTTGGAGAAATCGGGATAATACCAGTCGGTTCAGCAGTCGCGAACGCCATCTACGATGCTATAGGTGTACGAATTTTCACGCTACCCGCAACGCCAGAACGTGTCTACAGAGCGCTGAGAGAGAAAGGTAACGGCGGTAGCCATGGGAGCCAAGATCAAAGTCAGACTATTCCATGAACTCAGAAATGAACTAGGCAAGAGCGAACTCGAACTCGAAGCCACCACGCTAAACGAGGTAGTACAATCACTTATCAGTTTACAAAGCCGAGTGAAAGATTTGCTCTTCGATTCGCGCGGAGCACTTCGAAGATACACTTTCTTCTACGTGAACCAGACAGTGGTGGATCCGCCGAATCTTGCGCGGAAGCTAAATGACGGAGACCTAGTACTACTGGTGCCTCCAGCTGCGGGCGGGTGAGAGCGATGCGCAGGTTCGATATTTACGTTCCAACTGACCTTTCGGACCTGCTTGAATATCTAAACGCGAATCAGACCGGCGTTAATCTGATCGCGAACGGCAGCGACCTCATAAATCGTATCCAGAGACGAGAAGTCACTGCAAAAGTGATTGTCGACCTCTCTGGCCTATCGGAGTTCAGTTACGTCAGAAAAGAAGCAAGAACGATAAGGATTGGTGCACTGACTACAATCGCTGAGTTAATTTCATCACCCGTCATCGACTCACGCCATTCAGTTTTCTGCGAAGTTGCAACCAAGTTTGGCGGACCATCCATCAAGAATGTAGCCACAGTGGGCGGCAACATCTGCGCCGCCTCATCGTCCGAGGATCTCCTGCCGGTATTGCTCGTCCTCGATGCCAAAGTTCGACTGAAGAACAAATTCGAAGAACGCCTTTTCGGACTTGACGAATTCTTGAAGGGCAAGCGGCTGATCGACCTTAAAGCCAACGAAATCTTGGTTGAAACAATGTTTCAAGAGCTGGATGAAAACGCCGCTTGCACGTTTGAGAAGGTTGGTATGAGAAATTCACTCATAATTGCCTTCGTATCAACGTCGGTCTACTTGAAACTTGATAAGAAGAGTGGGCTCGTTGAGGACGTTCGTATTGCTTTCAATCGCGTGACTGGCAAAATACCTGAACGCGCTAGACAGAGCGAAAAAGTACTGCGGGCAAACTGCTGACCAAGCAAGTTCTGGAAGAAACTACATCTACATTAAGGCAAGAACTGCGTCTAAGCTCAGATTTCAGAGTCTCAGAAGAATATCGCTCAGAGGTAGCAGGCGTTCTGTTCAAACGCGCCCTCAATCGATGTTACGCAAATCTGGGGGACGGGGACTTGTCTAAGCACCTCTTGAAATTCAACGTCAACGGCAAGGATCACGCACTGGTTGTTAATTCTCATGAGCGACTATTGGATGTTCTCCGTGATAGGCTGGGATTGAAAGGGGCGAAGGAGGGCTGTAGCACTGGAGACTGCGGCATATGCGCCGTCCTGATAAACGGAAAACTCGTTAACTCGTGTCTAGTTCTTGCCATTCAAGCGCGAAACAAGAAAATTACGACTATCGAAGCACTAGGAACAGTCGAAAAAACACACCCCCTCCAGCGTGCCTTCATGAAATGGAACGCATGCCAATGTGGGTTCTGCATACCTGCCATGCTCTTGGCCTCGAAGAACCTTCTTGATCAAAACCCATACCCCACCAACGAAGAGATCAAGATTGCAATCAGCGGAATACTCTGCAGATGCACAGGCTACCAGAAAATTGTTGACGCTGTTAGAACGGCTGCGTCAGAAATGCGCAAGTGATGCTCAATGGCTGACGAGCAGGCGGCAATAGAAAAACTCGCGAAGAACGAAAAACTGCTCTTTGTCGGCAAGAGCATTGAGCGAGCGGATTCTCTAGACAAAGTCCTGGGAAGGCCAATTTACACGATGGATATAGTACCTGAAAACAGTCTGTACCTGAAAGTTGTAAGATCCACGCACGCACATGCAATGTTGAAAAGAATTGACCTTTCAAGGACACTAAAGGTTCCGGGCGTTGTGGCAGTTGTAACGGCGAAAGATATTCCCGGTGTAAATGAGTCCACAGCGCTTCTACCGGACAAGACATTGTTTGCAAGCGACAGAGTGCGTTTCGTGGGCGAACCGATAGCGGCCGTTGCCTCGTTTGACCCTTCAATCGCGGAAGAAGCAGTCGACCTAGCCGAGGTAGACTATAAGCCTCTCCCTGCTATTTTCTCTACAATTGATGCAATGAAACCTGACGCGCTCAAGATTCACCCGGGTGGCAACATTGCAAAGCACATGAAATTAAGAAAGGGCAACATCGATGAAGGCTTCAAACAGGCAGACGTAATTGTTGAAGGCACCTACAAGTCACAGTTTCAAGAACCCGTACCATTAGAACCTGAAGCCGGTTTCGTAATACCGGAACCTGACGGCTCGGTGACCTGTGTAGGTTCAATTCAGAGCCCTTTCCATGTTCAAACCGGAATCGCCAAGATTCTAGCGTTGCGCCCCGAGCAAGTGCGAGTCATTCAGGCTGCTACCGGTGGCGCATTTGGACCAAAGTCGGATGAGATTCCTCTCGATGTACTTGGGATGGCAGCTTTGGTTGCGGTCAAAACTCGAAAAACGGCAGCCCTAGCCTACACACGAGAAGAGTCAATGATTGGGCATACAAAGCGCCATCCCTTCGTAACCACATTGAAGGCCGGCGTGAAGAAGAGTGGAAAACTAACGGCTTGGGAAGCCACGTTACTCGCCGACACAGGTGCATACGCATCCCTTGGACCGTTAGTTGTCATCCGTGCATGCTTCCATGCAACCGGTCCTTACGTTGTACCCAATGTGAAGACCGATGCTTACTGCGTTTACACAAACAATACGATCGCTGGGTCGTTTCGAGGTTTCGGAGGCCCCCAGGCCCATTTTGCAGCAGAGTCCCATATGGATGTGATCGCAGAGAAGATTGGAATGGATCCGTTGGATTTGCGAATAGTGAATATCCTTAGACCTGGAACTCTGACTGCAACCAGTCAAGTCGTCGATGAGGCCTGCGGGCTCGAAGAATGTGTGAAGAAAGCAGCCGAAGAGTCAGACTGGTACCGTAAACGTGAGCAATTTTCGAAGATAGACGGAACCAAGAGACGAGGTTTGGGAATCGCCATCATGTACCACGGCAATAGTCTAGGCCCTGAAGGAAAAGACTATGCGACAGTGCACATGCAGACCGAGAGAAACGGCAACGTTAGACTAAGAACTGGACTCACCGAATATGGAACTGGTGCTCTATCAGGTCTAATTCAGATAGCAGCCGAAACAATGCAGCTTCCCGTTGAGTATTTCAAGCTCGACCCAGCCGACACAGACAACTGCAATGATACAGGACCCACTGTTGCTTCTCGGACGATAACCATTGGCGGACGGGCCACGCAAATGGTCGCTGGAAAACTCCAGCAAGAACTCAAAAAGTCGCGGCGACAATGCTAAGTTCTCCTGTAGACCAAATTGAAACAGCGAACGCTACATTCTATGTCAGAACAAAACCGGAACGTTTCGTATCCTACCACGACGTGGTTGAGCGAGGATACGCTCAGGGAGTGCAGTTCAAACTGGCAGAGACCTTCACGGCACCTCGATGCAAATACGACCATGAAACAAGCCAAGGAACTACCTATCTGCAGTATACCTACGGCGCTGTGACCGCCGAAGTCGAAGTTGATACTGAAACGGGTCATGTGGACGTTTTGAAAATGGTCACAGCATACGATGTTGGAAAAACAATCAACCCCTTGTCTTTGGAAGGTCAAATTGAAGGAGGCACAGTTCAGGGGCTTGGTTACGCCACGATGGAAGAACTAATCCACAAAGACGGCAGGGTAGTCAATCCGAACCTTGCTGACTACTATATCCCCACATCCCTTGACGTGCCAGAGATGAAAACGATCGTGGTCGAGTATCCCGGTCATCTTGGACCATATGGAGCGAAGGCAATCGGGGAACCACCTATTGTTCTACCTGCTCCCGCAATCGTGAACGCGATTTACAACGCAATCGGCATCAGACTGAACGAGATTCCAGCAACACCCGATCGAGTTCTAATAGCTTTCAAGAGAAGAGTTGATACAAGACTGGGGAGATAGGGCTGAATATGGATCTGACACATGTTCCGATCAAATCGTCTTCTGACATCGTCGAGGAAGCTCACAAACTGATTGAAGCATCCGAGCCCTTCGCTTGGGTTACCATCGTTGGTTCTGAAGGGTCTAGCGCGCGTCACTGGGCGCGTCGATGATTGTAACTCGGAATGGAAAGGTAATCGGGACCGTGGGTGGAGCCGTCGCCGAACTTCAGCTCATTGAACAGGCTGTTCACGCTATTAAGGAAGGAAAACCACGCACCGTCAAAATGCCTCTGCCGGTTTGCGCAGGCGTCATGACGTGTTTCATTAACGTTTTCCGATCAACAGATACACTGATTCTCATCGGAGCAGGCCATGTAGCCCAACCGATGGCGAGACTTGGAAAGATCCTTGGCTTCAGGATCGTTGTGGTGGATGACAGACCTGAATATGCTACACGAGAGAGATTTCCAGAAGCCGACCAATTGATAGTCGAATAACTGGGAGAAGGCTTTGAGGGAATTAAGAATCGATGAAAACTCCTACATCATCATTCTAACTTACACAGGCGAATACGATGAACTCGCCGTGAGAAAAGTGATCAACTCAAAGGCAGCGTACATTGGCATGATAGCCAGCCGATCTAAAGCAAAGACGATTCTCGCAAAACTGCAACGCGACAAGATTCCTGATGAGCTAATCCGCCGCAGTCACAACTCCGATAGGATTAGATATCGGCGCCGAGACCCCGGCAGAAGTCGCAGTGAGCACCATGGCTCAGATTATTATGTTCAGGAAAAAAGCGACAGGAAAAACCCTTTCAATAGCAGAACTGGGAATAAATGGAACTGATTGAAGTCCATCCAATCCATAGATTCGGAGTTACGGCAACAAGATCCCATTGGGGTTCTGTTAGGCCTTACGTTTCACCTTGACCCGTGTTACTGAGTTTCTTGATCTTTCTTTTCCTTCGCCAAATCCTGTATACTTGCAATTCCCAAAGGCGGAAATCCCATCGAGACACCGGCGGTTGGAGTATTTGTTGGGACGAGCATCAGTGTACCTTTGCTTTGAAGTCCAAGCTCGTAAAGTATGTTCATCCATCGCAGTTCCAAGAGCGCGAATATTCTTCTCGTAGAGGTTTGCGGCGTCAACCATTTTCTGCGCCGCCTCATACTCGGCCATCGCCAGTGTGACCCTCGCCCTACGCTCCCGTTCCGCTGAAGCTTGTCGTGACATCGCCTCCTGCAAGCATGTGGGATCGCTATGTCCTTGATCTCTACCGAGCTGACTTTGATCCCCCAGTGTTCGGTCTTCTCATCGATTATGTTTCGTGCCTCTACCCCAACCTTCTCACGCTCAGCCAGCAGTTCGTCGAAGCTCACTTTACCCATGACTTCTCTGAGAGTTGTCTGTGCCGCCCAGGTTGTCGCGTCGAGGTATCGCTCAACGTTCAGGACGACTTTCTCCACATCAACTGCCTGGAAGAACATTATTGCATCAACGTTGACGGGTACGTTGTCTTTCGTTAGGGTTTGTTCGGTTCTGAACGGAATTGTTTGGATACGTAATGAAATGATGTTTGGAATGCGGTCGACGAACGGAATGATATAGAAAATTCCGGGACCTTTCATGCCCGTGAAACGCCCTAGGCGTAGCACAGGTGCACGTTCCCACTCCCTGATGACCCGAATGCCTGATGCCACTAGAATAAGTACGAAGAGCAGCAGAATGAGTCCAGCGACAAAGTCTTCACTAATCAAATCAGCAAGTGCCATCTACTTGCCCTCAGGTTGAGGCTGCTTGGGCTTGACTCTTAAGATTAGCCCTTCTCTACTTACAACTTCTACAGGTTCCCCTTGTTTCACAACGCCTGCCAATGTCTCAGCTCTCCAGATCTGCCCCTCAATCTTCACCTCGCCACGCGGCGTCAGTTCAGAAACTGCAGTACCAATCTGCCCCAACAGTCGTTCTGGGCCAGTCTTCACTTTCATGTGCCGCGCCTGAGCAACCTTGTAGACTACGGCACCAAAGATACCGGACATCACAAGTGCAACCAATATCAGGGTCTCCCTCGCCGACTCAACAGCTTTGATGGAAAGCAAGTCCCAACCGGGCAGTGGAAAAGCAAGGAAACTACCCACGACAATCATGCAGATGCCACCCAATGCGAAAACTCCGATGTGCGTCTTGATCTCGATCAAGGTTAGAGCTACGCCGAGAATAATCATCAACGCTGCCGCTAGGTTGACTCCAATTATCCCAAAACCCAGTAACGCGAGGAAAAGCATCAAAGCCCCGGCTATCTCAAGCCCATAGCCAGGAGTTTTGAACCCGATAATTAATGCGTAAATGCCCACGAGCAAGAGCACCCATGTGATCACAGGATTCGTTACGATCTGCAATAACTCAATGCTGATTCCAGGATCATAGTTAACCTGAGCAGCTTGCGATATTCCTGAGAAATTGAAGCTTTTCGAATAAACCAAACCGCCCATTGAGCCACTTGGAATGAGTTTCCAAACGGACGTCCCCACCGGAGTTGTCGATTGAACCAGAGTGTAAGGTTCTAACTGCGACAAAAGGTTCTGGATAGTATCGGCAGCAAAATCAATCACCTTGAGCCTGAGAGCTTCTTCCGGTCCCAAGTTGATGTTCCGAGTAACGAATTCCTGTGCGACAGTTTCATTTCTGCTATGCAGCCGCGCATTGTCCCGCATTAGGCCTGAAAGCGCATTGATGTACTTGGAGTCATTCAAAACTTGGCCTGTTGAAGTGTCGGGTTGAGCTGAACCAATGGTGGTCCCGGAAGCCATTGCCGCTATATGAGAAGCCATTAGAATGTATGTGCCACCACTCCATGCTGCAGCACCTGATGGAGTAACCCAGACGACCACGGGCACCGTTGAGTTATTGAAATCGTTCATTATGGTCGTGACAGACTGAAGGTCGCCGCCCGGCGTGTTCAATTCGTAGACAATCAACCTCGCGCCATCTACTTCCGCCTCCGCGATGGACCGCGCGACCAACTCAGCAGTCGGACTGGCAATGTCGGAGTTTATCCGAACAACCAGCACGGTTCCCTGGGCCGCTGCCTGAGCCGGCTGCAATCCCGCTACTATTACGAAGACCAAGACCGAGAGTAGGATTGCTTTCATACTTGCTTGGCGTCTCAATTGTGGTAGAAAGATAGCTTCCTTTAAAGTGCGCGTCCAAAGTAGCTTGAAAAGTAGTCACGATCACACGACGCATGCTCAGGATATCATACCTTGACAGACCCGAATCGAACAGCACAATTCAAGATGCTTAAGATCATCTGGAAGAAATTTCCTGTCGAAACATGGAAACCAGACTCTCCCTTCGAGACTCTAGTTCACACAATCCTCTCTCAGAACACAAACGATCGAAACAGCGACGCAGCTATGCGCAAACTCGGGAAACGCTACAAAATCACTCCCCGAGTACTTTCGAAAGCACGAGCCAGCGATGTCACTCGTTGCATTCGCTCAGCAGGATTGTACAGATCAAAGGCGCCAAGAATCATCAGAGTCGCTACTATCATAGACCAACAATACGGTGGACGACTGTCAGAGATTCTGAGTCTTCCATATAGTCAAGCGAAAGAGAAACTCATGGATCTGCCGGGCGTGGGCCCGAAGACTGCTGATATCCTGCTAGCCTTCGTAGCCAAACACGCAGTTATACCTGTAGATACGCACGTTGAACGCGTCTCGAAGCGACTCGGAATCGCTCCACAGAAACGCGGATTATGAAAAGATACGAGGAAATTTAGAATCGCTAATCCCTTCTCGCGATAGACTTCAACTTCATCTCTCTTTAATCGCCTTCGGCCGTGCGATCTGCAAGGCACCGACAGCTCGTTGCGCCATTTGCCCCGTAAACGATCTGTGTCCCAGCAGTAATGTGTAGCACGAAATCTACTGAAATTGACAATAAAAAACTCTTTTTAGTGAAGGGCATGGGCTCGACTAGCAGGTGCTATGATGCCGACAGAAGCAACTGACGGAGACATACCGTTCTTCGCTGAAGTAACAGCAGGCGGAAGGATCACAATACCTGAAGAAATTCGCAAAATATTCGATATCAAAGACGGCGATGCGGTATTTTGCAGAATCAAGATTATGAAGAGGAAAATTAACGATAAACTAACTCAGCAGGAGCGCATAGACCTCTTAACGAAAGACACGAAAACATGATATGATATTTTTCTCGCTCTCGCTCGGTAATCGGTATCGCATTTAGGATGTATGCCTTAAAGGGCATCTTCGACAAGGCGGGGAAGGTTACTGCTTAGCGACCGAAGCGGATAAGAGCGTACGGCCGAGATCCGTCAACTTTACTCTTAGCCTGCCCCGCTTTCCGCGCTCAACCTCAACCAATCCGAGAGCTTCAAGTCCCCGACCTTCTTCAGAACCTCTTATGTGATAGCTCAACAATGGTTTCCCATAATTTGAAAGCATGCTCAGCTTTTCCAAACTCTCTACATCTCCGCTTGACCTTTCTATCGCACGGAGAACCTTCATCTTAGGCTCCGTAACCGCCTGCGTATAGCTGAAATTCATCACAGGCAGCATGACGGCCAGTTCACCCACTACGTCAAATGCCTTGATTCCGTGAACAAAAGCCGCGGCTACTCCAACGGAAGTCTCACGTTTCCCAGCGGAGCCAACATTGATCAGGAAATCTTGAAAACTCTCTGACTCTCTCCGAAGTACTTCCCCCACCGCTTCCAGCATGGTTGCCACCGTTGCATTCTTTAGCGGTTTAACGTCCACAGTCAGCTTCAATGTCTCGGTGAGTTTCTTCGACAATTCCTGTGCCCGATTCATCGAATCATTGGTTGAGAGAAGAGTTAGCTTGTGAGCGGGGAAGTTCCTGAGACCTACAACAACAGCGGCTTCGTTGCCCCCTAGTATTGCTATTTGTAAGGTCTTCAGAGGCATGCGAGTGCGGTTCTGTTCACAAATAATTAAACGCTCTTAAGAAGCACTAGGACACGGCTGATCACTGAATATTCCTTTCGAATTCGACTAGCGTTGATAGACGAGAAGAAAACGCGTCCCATTCCTATTGGAGAAATCAAGCACAGCATTTATGATGTAACCGTCAGGCTTGCTCTACTTCGTGACGGAGCTGGTGGTTCAGTGTTGCCAAGGGACTTCATTCGACGATCTTCACTGACCAGCTCGACCTTTTTGTCCTCCCCATTGTATGGGGCAATTTTCCTGATGCGCTTCAGTTTTGGCCTAGTGCTTTTCACTCTCCCAATCTACCTCCCCCGGCGCGACTTTTCGAACTTGGTTGTTGGGATAGTAGTGGCTGCCTACCCTATTGCCGAAACCATCTGTGGACCGATCTTTGGTATCCTAGCAGATCGATATGGGCGAAGAAGATGGATCTACATTGGCTTGGCGATTTCCACAGTAACCCTGTTTGCTTTCACGTTGAGCAGAAACGTTGTTTTTCTCACAGCCATTCATGCCGTAGAAGGCGTCGCGGCTGCCATGATTGTGGTTAGCTCTCTTGCCATGGTCACAGACATAAGCACAGTATCCAATCGTGGACGTGAGATGGGAATCTACGACTCTGCTAACCTCGGAGGCTATGTAATAGGGATCCTCATGGCGGGGATATTGAATCACGCATTCTCTATGGCTGCGTCCTTCTACTTTGGATCGATACTAGCCGGCATAGGGGCAATCCTCTCTTACAAGTACCTCAAAGAAAAAAATGCGGATGCCGTGCACTCCACTTCATCCCCGCTACAGACTATGCGTGTTCTACTCACCAACAGACGATCGGCGGCGATATTCCCGATATGGTTGGCTGTTACAATATTCATTGGAATGGCGTTGACATTCAGCCCACGGCTTGGACCTTCCCTTCTCATGAGTAGCTTCCTCTTGGCTGGAGGCGTTCTCCTCTTGGCATTCACCCAGCCATTTTTCGGTCGTCTATCTGACAAGTATGGTCGCAACCGACTGATGACGCTCGGAATGCTATCGCTACTCGGCCTCATCGTATCAGCGATCACCGTAATCAGAGCGCCTGCTCGTCTCACCTTCATTGCACCTTTCCTGGCCGTGTTCGGTTTGGGCAGTTTTGCATTCGCTCCAGCAGCACTCGCTTGGCTTGGAGACCTAGCGCCGTCGGAGGGGCGTGGAACGACGATGGGCGTCTATAGTTTCGTGATAAGCCTCGGAACAATAATTGGGCCTCTCCTCGGAGGCTATTTGCTCGACCGATATGGACTCTCAAGCCTCTTCTACGCGGCCTTACTGATCCTCCTCGCAGCCTTGGCTCTGTCTGTTGTTCTCGCCGGGCCAGATCTGAGAAATCTCAACCACAACTCGCATCGCTAGTTCAAGTTCCACTAGCCTGGACTGCCTCCTTCTTAGCCTCAAGCCGAGCCCAACACACCTAGGTCGCGTTTAAGCCATAGATCTGGAGCCACTCGAAATGTGGCTGCAATGGAGCCGGACAAGATTGGCGAAATAAAATGGTTAGATTGGACCGACGCAGCGTTCAAACGCGCAAAAGAGGAGAAAAAACCAGTTCTCCTCGATATCAGTGCTGTCTGGTGCCACTGGTGTCACAGGCTAGACAAGGACACATATTCTGTTCCTGATATCGCAGAATGTATTGAGTCACATTTTGTTCCCATTCGGGTTGACACAGATAAACGGCCTGACATTAATCGTCGCTACAATATGGGTGGCTGGCCAACGACCGCTTTCCTAACCCCAGATGGCCAGGTTATTGGTGGAGGCACCTACATTCCCCCAGACCAAATGCGACAGACCCTACGAGAAATTCGATCATCCTGGGAAAGATCGCAAGGCAAACCAACACAAAACCTCGACATGCCCCCACCTGAAAGCCTCCCTAGCGGCCCGCTATCTGACACCATCATCGATGATGTCCTAGGGGAAATAGCTAACAACTTCGACCCGATCTACGGAGGGTTCGGAGGACAACCCAAATTCCCCAACACGAACGCGCTCGAATTGGTTCTGCTGAAGTATCACTACAGTGGTAATCGAGAATTCCTTCGAATTGTTAGGTTGACTCTCGACACAGTCGCCAAAAGCGGCATGTTCGACAAGGAGATGGGTGGGTTCTTTAGGTATTCAACGACCCGAGACTGGAATATTCCACATTTCGAAAAAATGAGCGAAGACAACGCCAAATGGCTGCGGCTATACATTCACGCCTATCAAGCGACGAATGAGGCGTTCTATGCTGAGATTGCGCAGGAGATCATAGCCTATATCACGACGTGGCTCAGCGATCAGCAGAATGGCTGCTTTTACGGAAGCCAAGACGCCGACGAAAAATACTATTCACTTAGCAAAGCAGAACGCACGAACCTCACGCCACCATCCATTGACCGGCATCTATACACGAACTGGAACTCGATACTGATTTCTGCATATCTAGAAGCGTCATCCGTCCTCGCAGATATGCCAACTCGTGACTACGCTCTCAAGAGCCTACACCGCCTTCTAAAACTGAACTACAAGGACGGCGAGGGCATGTTCCACTTCAACGATGGACAACCACAATTGCAAAATCAACTTGACGACCAAGCGCAAACAGCCAGCGCACTGCTTGTCGCGTATGAGACGACTGGAGACTCTGAGTTTCTGAGAATGGCACAGGAATTAATGGATACAGCTGTTCGCAAATTGTATGATTTTGAACATGGAGGGTTCTTTGACACTGTCGTAGACCCGAACGCGCCTGGATTTCTAAGTAAGCCCGCAAAACCCCTAGACGAAAACAGCGTCGCCGCACAGGTCCTCACGAGGCTCAACTATCTAACTGGAAAAGAAGACTATAGGAAAATAGCTGATAATACGCTCAAACGGTTCGTGAAGACATACCCCCAATTCGGTTTCATGGCAGCGGATTACGCTTTGGCGGTGGATGCGTTCCTACACGCACCCACAATCATTCGGATAATTGGGTCCAGTGAGAAAGCGCAAACTCAGAGCCTGCTGGTAGAAGCACATAGAAACTATGAACCTCGAAGAATAATTCAAATCCTCGAACCCCAAAAAGACCAGAACTCAATTACCGCCTTTGGATACCCCACCTCAGAAATGCCGACCGCATACATCTGCGTAGGGAGAGTGTGCACCGCGCCCATTTTTGAGCCACGACAGATGTCTGCTGAACTGAACAGAATAGTGCAGTCTCAACTCAGAAAATGAGCTCTAGTTTCTCCACTTTCAATTTAGCTCTGATTTTATCCATTTCTTCCGTTTTGAGCAACTTTCTGGAGGCGAAGCCAGCGCTGTCGTTTTCGTTGTGCGGAATAATGTGCACATGTATGTGTGGGACGAGTTGGTTGGCTGCGGCACCATCGTTTATTGAAATGTGAGACGCACTTGCGCCCAATCGAGCGGTAATCAACGCATTTAGCGCATGCACACGGGCGTACATGGCGCAGAATTCTTTCTGAGAGAAATCTTGGACGCGGCCAAAATGTTTCTTGGGTAATATGAGTGTGTGACCTATCGAGATAGGATACTTGTCGAGAATTGCGATGAATTCCTCATCCTCGTAAATAACATGAGATGGTGCAGTTCGCTGAACTATGTCGCAAAAGACGCAGTTCAAATTTGGAACATTTCCCTATGCATTGAACATGTAATTTTGTAGGTTTAGGCAGTTAACGATTTTGATTCATTAATATAGAATTGCGCTGATTTGATAATCTTCGTTTCTCATGGAAATGACCTGTGAAACGTACTTTCACTTAGCTCTCTTGTTTATCTCCACACAGGGTCGCTTATTCCTTGAGTAACATTGCCTGTGAGACCTCAACTTTTGAAGACCCTGGGCAGCGAAGCCCGATTGAGAATTTTACTAGTTCTCGCCCGAAATCGGGTGAGGATTTGACGATCTACAAGATTGCGAAGTTCAGTGGATTAGATAGGAAAGTTATACGGAAGCACTTGGGCAAATTGATTGCAACAAACCTCGTGCACATGAAAAACTACGGCCCTATCTGCGTATACACCATAAATAGTGACAACGCACCTGTTCAACGAATCATAGATCTATTCAACGAAGCACGACTACTCGCACAAGTCCCAATACAATTACACTGGTACGACATTCGAGCCTAACCCCGCAGACTGGCCGAGCAATGAGTTCTTGAAGTCGCAAAAATCAGTCGCGATTAGGCAAACAGCTAAGGGCGAACGTCCATTTCATCGTTGACGCAGAAGCCAGAGCCAATCGTATATAGAAATCTCTTCAAAAATTTTCATGAGTAAAAATCACGAGCCACGAATCTCCGTGATCACTCTGTCTATATAGAAATTAACGGAAACGGATGCGAACATCTATATTCTCACTAGACAGAAATTCTGGCCGTGTTATTATTGACTAGCAGACGAGATTTTCTAAAACTATGTGGCGCGATGGGTGTTTCTGCTGTCGTCAGCATGTACGCGGGCGACATTGCAAATGTTTTTGCGCAGTCAGCAAAGGCGAACGCAGGAAAAGTCCACTTGATTTGGCTACCCCTGGGAGGGGACACTGGATGCTCAGTTTCTATGCTACAGGCATCGAATCCAACTCTAATTGATGCCGTTACTGACCTTCAAGTTTCGGCGGACTTTTGGCAAGTCCTGATGACTCCTGACTACGACCTTGGTTGGGGGACAGCTGGGTACACGACTGAGGACAAGGCGCATGTTCCTCTGATGAACGCAGCTTTTGGAAACGCCCCAGTAGACGTTCTGGTTGTGGAGGGCACCCCGCAAATTGGCACACCTCCTGGAGGATCCCAAGGCGACTATTGTTGGGTCGGTGAATACAACGGCAAGCCAGCGAATGGATACCAACTTCTTCAGAAGCTTGCTGCAAAGGCGGGCTGGGTAGTTGCTGTTGGTCAATGCTCAGCTTTCGGAGGCATACCCGCAGGTAAGGGTAATCTAACTCAAGCAGTTCCGGTAACCGCGGCCTTGAAGGCAGCGGGAGTAACAACGAAGAACCCCGTGGTCAACATCGCCGGTTGCCCAGCTCATCCAGACTGGACGCTGGTTACCTTGGCATCGGTACTCTCTGGCTTCACACCCGAACTCGACGCATTAGGCCGCCCCAAGGCATTTTTCAGCAGTCTAATACACGACAATTGCCCTCGCAGAGGAGCTTACGATATGGGCCAATTCGCGCAGACATACGACGACCCCGTTGGCTGCTTGTGGAAGCTTGGCTGCAAAGGGCCGATAACAAATTCTTCCTGTGCAGTAACGAGGTGGAATGGTGGAACTAGCTTCTGCACTCAATCCGGTCCGATGTGCTGGGGCTGCATGCACCCGAACTTCCCCGACCCCCCAACAAGCCCATTCTTCAACCAGGTCGAACAAACACCATCCTTCCTTGGACTCAACGTTGACACGGTTGGTGAAGCTGTAGGAATTGGTACCGCAGTCGTCCTGGGAGCCCACGCCATTCGTCATGCAATGACTTCCAAGAAGTCCGAGCAGACTGACACCCCTAAGGCAAAAGGTGATTGACAATGACGAAAGTAATTATGGATCCCGTAACGAGAATCGAAGGCCACATGAAACTCTCAGTTGATGTCGACGATACAACACACAAGATCACCTCGGCACAATGCAGCGGCACCATGTTCAGAGGATTTGAAACAATCGTTCTCAACCGAGACCCTCGCGACGCCGCCCCCATCTTATCCGCCATATGCGGAGTCTGCCACAGCGACCATCATTTGAACTCAGTCAGAGCCGTTGAAAACGCGGCGGGTATAACAAAATACTCAAGCGATTACGCCTACGAGCAAACAAGCCTACCGAAGAACGCAGTCCTCGCCAGGAACGTAGTTCTGGGCGCTGACTGGGCATATTCACACGCAGCACACTTACTCGTGCTGGCCGGACCAGACTACCAACTCTACGACCTGCTTACCGCCCTAAGCAAATCTGTTGTCGTAAACAGCTATGCTGACCTGCTCAAGTGGGTAATCATCCCCGCCCAAGCCATGATGCACCAACTCATCACCCTCTGGGGAGGAAAAGCTCCGCATCAGAGGGGCGCGGTTCCAGGAGGAAACCCCGTTAGACCCACGGCGGATGTGATTGTCAAATCACTGGAATTGATAAACCAGTTCCGGAAGATAGTCGACGTCGCAGCTCCAGTAATCTGGAATTACCTCACGGCAAGAGCCCTTGATTTGAGTGCGTTGGGACCTGGAACTGGCAACTTTGTCTCCATGGGCGCCTTTCAAAACCCCACTACAGCCAGCGGCACCGACAAGATGCCCTCAATCTTCCCACGAGGAGTAATCCTAGCCCCAAGCACAACCCCAGTACCCTTCGACCCGTCAAAGATAACCGAAGACACCTCAGCGTCTTGGTATGACCAACCAGCGTCCACACCTGTTATTGGCGAGCAAACACCGATACCCAACATGTCCAAGGCAGGAGCCTACACTTGGGCCAAATCCCCGAGATATGCAGGAGTCGCATGTGAGTCTGGGCCCTTAGCTAGAGATTACGTCGCCGGAATATATCCGAAACTTGGGCAGGCAATTCATGGAATCATATCTGCCGTCCCAGGACTACCACTGAATCCTAAAGGCTCAGTATTCGACAGAATGGCCGCTAGAGCAGTCGAACTTGTTGCGCTCATAGGATCAAACAACACCACCCCCAACCTACAGGTTCTAGGCAAACCCCTCAACATCTCACTCGTCGATGTTCTGAAAGCCCTAGGACTACCACAGAACGGACTAATGGAAACATGGCTTGGTGCAATGCAAGTAGACGCACCCACCTACACACCATACCAGAATCCGCAGGACGCTGAAGGTATAGGTCTATGGGAAGCACCAAGAGGGTCCCTGTTCCACTGGATCAGAATAAAATCTCAAAAAACTGATAACTACCAAGTCATAGCTCCAACAACATGGAACGTTTCACCGAAAGGCCCTCTCGAAGGAGCACTCGTTGGCACCCCAGTTGGCCAAACCGGAACAAGTGCAGACCTGAGACCCGCTGCATATGTGGTCAGATCATTTGACCTCTGCCTCGCGTGCACAGTTCACGCTGTCGACGCACGTGGCAACGAACGCTACATAAGAGTCGGACTGTGATACCCGTGAATACGGTGCGGGTGCTAAGGCACAACCTATTCTTCCGACTCCTGCACTGGGCCATCTTCTTCGAAGGCGTCTTCCTAACTCTGACAGGCATGCAAATGGGCGGAATACTTGGAGTCACACTAATCCCGGGAATGGTATACTCAGCCCACGTCACTGTCGCTTTCCTTTTCATAGCCTCCGCGATCCTACTCGTTTATGAAATGCTCGTGAGTGGAGACTATGCATGGGTAGGCATCCGAAGGATACCCTATTCGTTCAAGTACATTATTTCCGAAGCAAAAGCCTGGTTCGGCCTAACGCCGCCGATGAAAGAGCCGATCGCCTATGATCCAGTGAAAAAACAATACAAAGAGAAGTTGGTCCCATCGGTAATCGTTGTCTGGTGGGCCTACGTAGTTATGGGCTTAATATTCATCCTAACGGGCCTAGCACTCGCTTTCCCAACCACGTTCTCCATCGTATACTCCATCGCAGACCCAATAGGAATGGCACTGACAAGCGTCTCAGGACTCGCCTTTATGCTCGCCGTACACCGAATCGCCACCTATCTCCTAGTCATCCTCGTCATCATGCACGCATATGCATCATTTCTCTTCAAACTCTTGCAATCCGCACTATGGAACGGTTACAGACACGAGCCTGTGCAGCCAACTCAGGAAACACGCCGTTAACCACCGACTCCTCTCACTCCCTTTTTTCCAAGGAAACGCTCAGGCTCTCAAGCCGTTTGATGAGAGCCTAAGCTTTCAACAAATTTCTTACTAGATCACGAATAACCTTCGTCAGTTCAGTATTTTCCTTCAAAACTTCCTGAAAACGTCTCTGATTTATCCGCGGTTCGAGTGGTACTTCGATCACAAGCTTCGCGCCAATAGCCTTCTCTAGAAGGCTCCGCTCAACTCTGCCTAGAGGATAGGTCTTTCGTTTTCTCGTCAGTAGGTAACTCATGTTTAGCACTACGCCTGCAAGAGGGATTCCTTCTCTTGCAGCAAGTTTGCACATTAAAGAAACAACGTTGAAGGCATACTTGGATGGAGTTGTGACAAGCAGAAGTCGGCATTTCTGTGAAAACAATGAGAAGGCGGATTGTAGTTCATCCCCCATGCCCGGCGGAAGGTCCACGATCAGATAATCGAGCTGCCCCCAGTTCGTCAGGGCCATCAGATGAGCAATCAAATCCTCTTTGTCTACTCCCCTGATCGGGACGGGATTGTCGCCGGCGAAGAAAGCAATTGACATAACCCTTAGCTTCCCCAACCTTTTTGGTTCAAGCCCATTCTCACCGCTTCGCAACGGCGGTTTGAGATCAAGATACTCGGGGATGCTCGCGCCATGTAGATCGATATCGAGCAAACCGGTCATGTGCCCTTGTCTGGATAGAGTCAGAGCGATCGCGCTCGAAATCATGCTCTTTCCAACTCCTCCCTTCCCACTCCCAACGAGAATCACCGCGCCTATGTGATCCAGTCGTTTTCTTGCCGCGTCCATCGCGTAAGATGTTCTACGCTCCATTTTCATTACTCCACAATCAGTTTCGCGATTCGAACGCTCTCGCTATCCTTGAGGAGAATATCTGAGCTGCCGCAATCGGGGCAGTGAACAAAAGTGGAGTAAAGTTGAGGTAGGAAGTGAAGTGGGACTTCCATGCCGTCCGGCTCCTTGATGAGTAAACCGTTCTCTATTTGTCGCAGCTGTTTCCTAGTTTCATCCATGCCCCAAGACCGTGAGCATTTTCTACACACAAATACTGCGTTTTCAATCTTGACTTCTAATTTTGCAGAACCTAACACTGGCCCATTAAGAAGCAGGGAGAGCGAGTAGACGAAGGCCTCTTTGTCAAACTGCATTAACTCTCCCAGCGAGATCTCGATCAAAATTACCTTCTTGGCACAGTTCTTCTCCACTTCTGACAGGACTGAGTCTATCACGTTTTGGGCGATGGTTAACTCGTGCATGGCTTCCAGCGCTATGATTTGCGTTGATTCTTCGTATAAGCAGTGTCTTGAACCATTTAGATCGGAGACGATTCTAGAAAAAACTTACGTTGCTCACTTATTGTCCGAAATGGATACTGAATAGGCATTTGAAAGGACGGATCTGTCCGCCATTAGTTTGTGCCCCGAGAGATGAAGCCATTAAGCGCAGGCTAGGATTGTGGAGTTCCCATGAATGGAAAGGTAGTTGTCATTGGTCTGGGCAACTTGTACATGAGGGATGACGGGGTCGGCATAAGAGTGGCGCAGGATCTCAAGAAAAGGGAGCTGGGAGAAGACATTTCTGTCGAGGAATATCCTGAGATGGATCTCACTCTCATTGGGAACCTGCACGGTGCTTCAAGGATCATTTTGGTCGACGCCGTAAAAGGCGGAAAGGAGCCTGGGACTGTTTCTAAGTTCGAATTTGCGCCTCGTAAAGGCGACCTCTTCGAGTTGCCCAGCTTGCACAGTCTTGAGCTTAGTGACGTTCTTGACCTTGCTTCGAGTGCTGGAATTCTCACTTGCCCAGTTGTAATTGTTGGTGTTGAGCCGAAGGACGATTCTCTCGGGTACGGATTATCCCCTGAGGTAGAAGCGGCAGTGCCAAAGGCTGTTGAGACTGTAATCAAAGAACTGAATCGATCATAGTCGGACGACTTATCTGGCTAACCTAGGCTTCGACTTGAATCGGGCAGGTTGGGTCAGAAGCCAAATAGTCGCTTTCGTAGGCAGCGGCCTTCGCTCTGCAGCCTCCGCAGACCATTACGGATTTGCACTCACGACATCTTCCCTTGAGAGAGGATCGGTCCCTTAGCGATTGGAACGTCGTGCCGTTCCATATCTCATCGAAAGATTGGTTTCGTAGGTTGCCTGCAACAGGGTATCGTGGCATGAACATGCAGGGCGTTACGTCCCCGTTGGGTTGAATGTTGCAATACAATCTACCCGCTGGGCATCCTCCTAGGTAAACGGCGACTTTGCGGTAAATATTATCGTGCCCTGCACAATCGAAAAAGGAACTGAGGGTAAACCGTTCCACGGAAAGGGCTTTTTCAGCCTCGTTCGAGATGGATTCACCGCCTCCGACCGAAGAATAGACCACGTATTGCGGAAGCTCTGTGAAAACTTCGCAACCCTCTCTCGAACATTCCTTCTTCACCAGAGCCATGAGCTGAAGCTGTTCAACACGTGAAAGTTTGAGATCCTGAATGTCCCGTCCTCTTCCAGCGGGAACCAGGTCAAAGAAAACGACTCTCTGTGCTCCCCGGCTCCTTGCAAGGGCGATCAACTCACCGCTCTCGGCATAGTTGAGTTTCGTCGAGGTCGTCGCTACGGTTGTGAATATTCCAGCATCAGAACATAATTCAACAGCGTCCAAAGTTTTCTCAAAGGCACCATCAAGGCCACGAAAACGATCATGCGCCTCAGCATTCACGGAGTCGAGGCTTACCTCAATCGAATCTACGCCGAGCTGTTTCAGGCGTTGAACCATCTCTTGGTCGAGCAGAACGCCGTTTGAGTCGATTGAAACGGCCATACCTTGTTGCTTGATTCTTTCAATTAGCTTCACCAAGTTTGGATTTGCCAACGGTTCCCCGCCTGAGAGAACGACCAGTGAAACTCCTGCTCGAGCCATCTGATCAACAATCTTGAGCTGCTCGTCCAGCGTTAACTCATCTGACGTCCGCTGGCTCGCGTTCTGGTAGCAATGCTTGCATCGCAGGTTACACTGGTAGGAAAGGCTCCAAACAACGCTGACCGGCGCTTTGAGCCGCTGGGGAGTACTGATGCCATAATCGGATACGCTCTTGAGCAGGTTCCAAGCAACCCTCCGCCCTGCCTCTTCTTGAAGAACACGATCCGCCTCGAACCCGTATATGCGGGCGAATTTGTTCAAAATCCAACGCAATCTAGGATTTGACAACGCCTTCGGTGTTCCCTCTCCAGGATCGATTAATGTCACAATTCCTCTAATGAGAATGAAGAACACTCGGTCTCGGACTCCACGAGCACGAGAGACTGAGACCGTATCAAACAACGCCGTCACCTGAGCGAACGATTTCACAGCTTGAAGTCTCCATACTTAATGTCTGTCGTGCAGTGTCAGACTTGACCCAGATATCAGCGCTCTTGACTGGAAAAGGTTCCGAAGAGCTCAAATCGATTTTGGTCTTCATGGCGATTAGCTCGGGTGCAGTATGCTGAGATTCGGTATGCGTAGAGATGGGCGTTGTCCTTATTGACGTTTGCAAAATAGATAAGATATGTAAAGTCGCAGTCATTACTCGTATATTCTGGTTGGGTCCATTTGTCGTTTGACTATTCCAAATTACCTCGCGAATACCCCCGACGATTTTTACCGTCCAAACTCGATTTCGATGACTGGAGCCAGCTAGAACGGGTATTCAAGGAACTGCAGAGCGCCCCGACAGATTCCAGGGGAGAACTGGAGAGGTGGCTGGAAGACGAATCCGAGTTCTACTCGGCAATGTACGAGACTTTTGCACTCCGGTATGCCCGTATGACATCTCAAGCTGACGATCCCGAGCGAGAAAAAGCGTACTTGCACTTTGTCGAGGAAATCGAGCCAAGGGCAAAGCCATTGATCTTCAATCTCGATCGGAAATTCCTGGAGAGTCAGGCCAGCAAGCAGCTACCTGATCGCTATTACGTTTTGAGTCGACGGATAGAGAACAATGTTGCACTGTTTCGGCCTGAAAATGTTGAGTTGGAGAAGGAAGAGGCAAAGCTGACGCAGAAATATGAGAAGATCGCGAGCGTTCGAACTGTCTTCTTTGACGGCAAAGAGAGAACACTTCAGCAAATGGCGCAGTACTTGGAGAACGTGGATCGCGAGATTCGCCGTGAATCTTGGTCTCTGGCCGAAGACCGTCGACTCAAAGATAGAGAAATAATGGACCAACTCTACTCCGACCTTCTGGCGCTCCGTCAGAAAATTGCAAAGAATTCAGGCTTCGACAACTATCGTGAATATGCGTTCCGAAGACGTGAAAGGTTCGAGTACACTCCTCAAGATTGCGTTAGGTTCCATGATGCTGTTGAGCAACACATCGTTCCATTAATCCGCGAGCTGGATCATGAGCGATCCAAGACTCTGCAAATTGAACCACTTCGACCGTGGGACATGACCGTCGACCAAACCGGCAAAGCTCCATTGAAACCGTTCAACAGCATGATTGAGCTCATGCAGAAGTGCAGCAGTACATATGGCCAGTTAGATTCGGGCTTCGTTGAGAATTTTCGCGAGATGGTGAATTTGGGTTTGATCAATCCCGAAAGCAGGCGTGGAAAGGCACCTGGAGGGTACTGTTTAGAGTTACCCGAGGTTCGGTTGCCATTTATCTTCCTGAACCTCGTTGGTCGTGATGACGACATGCGTACGATTCTGCACGAATCAGGGCACGCGTTTCACACTTTTGCCACGCGAGATCTGGCGCCCCACTTTCACTATCGTGGGGAGAGCGCTCCCACGGAATTTGCGGAAGTCGCATCGATGAGCATGGAACTTCTTGGTGGAGAACATATCGAGGGAACATTCTACGACCATGAAGACGCGACCCGCTCGAAGCACGAGCACCTTGAATCAATTATTAGATTACTCGGATGGATCGCGACCATTGACGCCTTTCAGCATTGGATTTACACCACTCCAGACCACACCATTGAAGAACGTGAAGAATCCTGGATGAGACTTCGTATGAGATTCGGAGGAGCTGAAAGCTGGGATGATTATGACCGAATCCAACGTTCATACTGGCAACGTCAGGGTCATTTGTTTACGGCGCCGCTCTACTACATCGAGTATGCCATTGCGCAACTCGGTGCTTTGGGAATCTGTACTCGATATCGCAAAGAACCCAAAGCAGCTATCGCAGCATACAAACGAGCCTTAGCCTTGGGCGGATCCAAGACATTGCCAGAACTCTTCGAGGCGGCTGGTCTGCCTTTCGATTTTGGACCTCAGATCGTTCAGTCCTATGCCCGTGAACTAGCCACAGAACTGAGGAGCTAGTCGATTTCATTGGGATTCACGCCTCGAGTCTTGCGGTTTGCATAACTAAGAATACTCTCCTGGGCTGCGTCAGCCTCCCTCAAATTTGAGACACGCACACCCAGTAGACGAATTTTCCTACGGGAGCCTTCAAACTCTCCGAATAGAGCTTTGACAAATTCCTCCATCACGGCTCTTTCATTTGTATGCCTAACGTGCGTCCTCATGCGAGTGAAGGTTGTGAAGTCTTCCAGACGCACTTTGATTCCAACCGTGCGGAAGAGCATTTTCTGCGAAAGCACTCTATCGTGAACGTCATCGATTAGAGATCGGAAAGCCTCCAGTAGTCTCTCCTTGTCGGCGATATCCTCGTCGAATGTTGTTTCGGAGCTAATGGATTTGATAGAGTAGGTGCTGATTACTTCTTCTTCGTCGATGCCATTTGCTATTTGCCAGATTCTAGTTCCATATTTCCCGAAGATATCGCTTAGCTTGCTGGGATGACTTGAAGCCAAATCTCCAATGGAATTGATATCCATACCCCTTAGCACTTCGGTCGTCTTCTTTCCGATTCCGCTGATCTTGTTCACGGGCAACGGAGCTAGGAACTCTTGGACTTTCTCCGGGAGCACAACTGTCAATCCGTCTGGCTTCCCAAAATCCGAAGCTATTTTGGCCACCGACTTGTTGGGTGCAAGCCCGGCCGAGCAGGTTAGCTGGGCTTTTGCTTTCACCTCTTGTTTGATCTTGGTCGATAGAGTTTCGGCTTCATCGTAATTTGCCGCTTTTCCGGTCAGATCCATGAAAGCTTCGTCTATGCTGATTTGCTCAAACTTCGCTGCGTATGGTCTTAGAATCTGCATTATTTGCTCGGAGGCTTCGTCATAGAGCTTGTAGTTGGGCTGTAGATAGACTGCATCTGGGCATAGTCTGTATGCTTGTGAGATGGGTTGGGCAGAGTGTACTCCAAACTTTCTCGCCTCGTAGGAACATCCTGCAACTACCCCTCGCCCCTTTCCCTCCTTCGGATCGGCTCCTACTATGACGGGCTTGCTTTTGAATTCGGGATTCGCGCGTTGTTCAACGGACGAATAGAAGGCGTCCATGTCGATGTGCATTATGATTCTAAGCAATCGAACTCTCAGCTTCAAAGAAGACGTTAACTATCTGAAACCGTGTGCTAATTGTATGTGTGGTTCAATACCACTAATTTTGCTTTGAGGGTGACACAGGGCCTGGGGTAGGAGAATGTTCAAAGCGATTTTGTCGTGGTCCTCCGGGAAGGATAGCGCGATGGCACTACACCGAGTCCTCAAGTGCAAAGACTTCGAGGTTGTCTGCTTACTCACAACAATCGCCGATCGATTCCACAGGATCTCAATGCATGGTGTCAGGGAGGAGTTGCTGGATGCCCAAGCGCAATCCATGGGCTACCCAATTGAGAAGGTCATGATACCCTACCCGTGCCCGAACCAGGTCTACGAGGAAAGAATGGCGAATTTTCTGTCAGTTTGGAAATCGAAGGGCGTGAGACATGTAATTTTTGGGGATCTCTTTTTGGAGGATATTCGTAATTATCGAGTGCAAAAGCTCTCTCAGATGGACATGACTGCCGTCTTCCCGTTGTGGAAAGAAAATACAGCTGAGCTGGCGAGGGAAATGTTGAAAATCGGCTTTAGAGCCGTGGTAACCTGCGTCGATCCGGCGAAAATGGAGCCGAAATTCGCTGGGCATCTGTTCGACGAGACTTTTCTAAGGAACATACCGCCGAACGTAGACTCGTGCGGGGAAAACGGTGAATTTCACACCTTTGTTTACGACGGACTTATCTTCAGTCAACCCATTCCCGTGAAAGTTGGTGAAACGGTAACGAGAGACGGATTCACATTTGCAGACCTTGAGCAACAAGGCAGCGTTTAATCTCATCTAAAGTGCTGCGACCGTTTACTGGAAATGAGGAATCCAACGTACCGGTCAGATGTTCAGGCGTACTTCATTACGACATCATCAAGCCTTAACGTAGCGTCTGTAGTCACTGCCTTCTTCAGATCGTTCCCCTGATGATCCTGGGTGACGAGTAGCGGCCCGAACTCTTTCACTTCCCAAATCCAAACGAGCTCCGTCGGGCCCAAGTCTTCGTGCAGTCTCTTCTTGACTCGAACAATTTTTGAGACTGATAGAGCAGAGGCACCGCCGGTAAACTCCGAGTAGACCGCTCCACAATTTGCTAGGCCTTTCTTGCCAATCTCGCCAAGGCCACCTTTTCCGATTATAATCTTCGTCTGGTATTTTTCCAAAATTGGTGGGGTGAGAGCATCCATTCTGGTGCTTGTCGTGGGACCCCCCGCCACGATTTTCCAATCATCGCCTACTTTTCGCGCGATCGGACCGCAGTGAAAAATCGGCAACCCAACTAATTCGGAGGTGAAGGTTTCGAGGAGTCTCTTGTGAGCCTGATCTCGAGCGATGGCTATGTCCCCGGTTACGTAGAGGACATCGCCTACGCGAATCTCTGTGACTCGTGCATTGTCCTGAGGAACATTTAATCGAAATTCAGTCATTTCTTTCACCTGACTATTCTGAACCGCTCCCCTTTCAGCTCGGCGACTGTCACTCTATTGGCCCAGCAACCAAAGGAAATTGCGACTGGTAGGGAGGCGGTGTGGGTTCCTGCAGTTTCGATGTGAACATCCAAAGCTGTTGTATCGCCTCCCAGACCCATCGTTCCAATTCCGAGTTCATTTATCGCCTTCAGCAATGAGGCCTCGAGATTCGCTGTTTCTGGATCTGGGTGCCTTGCACCGATCTCACGGGTTAAGACCAACTTTGAGTTGAACATGGCTTGGATAGCTGATCCGCCTATACCAATTCCGAGAATGTTAGGCGGGCACGTCTTACCGCCAGCATCTATTACGACCTGTAGGATGTGCTTGAACAGGTCTTGCCTGCTGGCCGTGGGAACCATCATTTTCAGATTCGTAAAATTCTCCGACCCTGCCCCCTTGAGAATCATTTTCATAGACGTCTTCCTTGTCGACCTGTCGACCAATACTTCTGGTTCGTTGAGTCCCGAATTGGTTCCCGTGTTCTTGCGGGTGGGCGGATGAACAACATTGGGTCTCATTGCACCTTTTGAAGTCATGTTCTGAACAGCATGGGTTAGCGCCTTCTCGGTCTCATCGATGTGATTGGCAAGTTCACCGGATACGAAGAGGGTCACGAGTCCTGTGTCTTGGCATAGGGGCAGTTTTTTCAGTTCACTTAGGTTCGCGCTTGTGAGTATGGCTTCCAATTGTTTTTTTGCGAGGTCTTTGGTTTCGCTTGCGTGAGCTTCCTTGATTGCGTTTAACGTATCTTGCGGGAGTTGCATTGTGGCATGAACAAGCATCTCGTTAATGACAGGTTGCAGGTCTTTCACGGTGAAATCCAAGAAACCATCCCACTTTGAATTGGTTTCATCAACCGAATTCGACTATGCAGTATGTCATTATTGCCTTTGGAATATACGTTTCGGAGCCTGCTCGCCAAATTCTGGACAGTGCATTAGTATTCGATGTGAGTAACGTAACGGTTGAATTTGGTGAGAAAAAGGTGAGGCGGACCTGTCTAGGCAGCTAGAAATCTCAGACAGGTGTCTAGGCAGCGATTGTTGGAACGTCTATCGTTGCTGGTTCGTAGTCTTCCAGTCTTCCGTTGAGGAAGGAATCGTATGCTTGCAGATCCAGCAGGCCGTGCCCGCTGTTGTTGAAGGCGATGACTTTCTTTTCGCCAGTCTTCTTGCATTTTAGAGCCTCGTCGATTGCGTACTTGACGCAGTGTGCACTTTCTGGTGCCGTGATCATGCCCTCTGTTTGAGCCAATATGCGCGCTGCTTCGAAGGTTTCCGTTTGTCCGTATGCCACGCTGGTCATGTAGCCTTCTTTGATAAGGAAAGACAATGAAGGAGCCTTACCGTGGTATCGAAGCCCCCCTGCATGGATGGGAGGTGGTTTGTACTTGTGGCCTATCGTGTACATTTTCACAACGGGTGCCATCTCCGCTGTGTCTCCGAAGTCGTAGGTGTAGACTCCACGGGTCGTTGAAGGAACGGCCTTCGGCTCGCAAGCGACGAACTTAACGGCCGATTTTCCCTTCAGCTTGTCAGCGATGAATGGATAGGCGAATCCCGAAAAGTTTGAACCGCCACCTATGCAACCGCAAATAATGTCGGGTTGTACATCGATCATGTCGAACTGTTTCTTGGCTTCCAGTCCAATCACGGTCTGATGCAGGATAACGTGATTGAGGACTGATCCTAGGCAATATCTTGCATTTTCCTGACTGAGCGTGTCTTCGACGGCTTCGCTGATCGCAATGCCGAGAGAACCAGAATTGTTTGGATCTTTTTCAAGGAGGCTGCGTCCGTATTTGGTTTTCTTGCTCGGTGAGGCGGCAACTTCTGCGCCGTAGGTTTCCATCATGATCCTCCGTCCTGGCTTCTGATCGTAGCTGGCGCGAACCATGTAGACACTGCATTTCAGTTTGAAAAGTGCGGCGGCCATGGCTAGGGCTGTTCCCCATTGTCCAGCCCCTGTTTCAGTTATCACACGTTCAGTGCCTTGCACCATGTTGTAGTAGGCTTGTGCAAGGGCACTGTTGATTTTGTGGCTTCCACTTGGGTTGACGTATTCGCATTTGTAGTAGATTTCTGCTGGAGTGCCAAGATACTTTTCCAGTCTCTTAGCGCGGAGGAGTGGAGTGGGACGCGGAAGACTTAGGTAGGCGTCGTAGACTTCGTCGGGGATTTTTATGAAACGTTCAATGGAAACCTCTTGCATCACCAGATCCTTTGCGAATAGTCTCAAGAGTGGATCAGGTGAGAGCGGTTTCAGAGTTTTCGGATCAAGTGGTGGCGGCAATGGTTTTGGAAGGTCTGCAAGTATGTTGTACCAGTGGGTTGGCATCTCATCTTGTGGTAGGTATACCGCGTGGTTTTTGTCGATTGTTTTACCTGATGACATGGGCTGTTATTCCTGTTGATTAATGTCCCACATCAACGTCATAGTAACATTTAAGCCTACGCGGTACAATTCTGTACGTCAGAGGACGATATTCAAACATGTGGAGACAAATCTCCAACCGCCTGAAAGAATACCCCGGCCGGCAAAAGGTCGCTCGATCCCTAGTCGAACTGGGACTAAGCGTCAGAGAAGGAACAAAGATCTATTGTGGAGGAATCGAACTGTCCGATGTCAAAATTGCACGATACCTATCACTGGACCGCCGAACCGTCAAAGATACCGCGCAGCTGATATCCCAAGACCCCGTCCTCAAATCCGTATTCGAAAGAATTCGTCCCGCCGGACCATTCCTTGCTGATGCAGCCAAGTTTCTTGGATATAGTGTTATTGAGATATACGCAGATTCGCACACAGTTGGCATAGTGGCACAAGCGACTGCATTAATTGCACGAGAGAATATAGCGATACGTCAGGCAGTGGCTGATGATCCAGATCTTACTCCAGAACCAAAACTCACCCTGGTTGTCGAGAAAGAACCTTCAGGTGAAATTCTCCAGAAAATGCTAAAGATTCCAGGCGTGACCAAGATTTCCGCTTATTGACGTGACTAACAATTGAGGGCAACTGTCGCAATATTACCCGCAATTCTTGTCTTGACGTTGACACTAATCATTTCCTTTGTCTCGGGGCATCCCCATGGCTTGTTTCTCACAAACTCGATCAATGGTATCCCAACAAGATTTGTAATTGCCACGCTGATTCTCGTGTTACCACTTTGGTCACTGTCTCGGGTTCTTGATCTTACCGGGAACATAGTCCGAAGCTATTCATCGATTGGACAGTTTGTGAAGCCTGCAGCCAATTTCAATCGGGATCTTAGCACATTCACTGCTTGGATTGCTAGGCCGATTCAAGGCATAAGTCTCTCTCTGATCGTAGCCGAGAGGTTCCTGAGCTTTCTGGAAGCCTCGATCACCGGTCCGCTCGCAGCCATCCTACTACGTCTCAGTCTATTCGTGATTGGTGGCGCCTTGACTTCTTTGTTTCTTTCGTTAATTTGGACTTTGGATGATCTGGGAGTAAGAATATACAATTCAAAGACCGGAGAAGTACGTACGGCAGGCAGCACCGTAGGCACCATTCTACCACTAATCACCGGAGCCATCGGAGTATCAAGCCTATTCCACACCAGTCTCGCTTCAGACGCAATAGTAGACCTTCTCGAAATCGTTATGGTCCTCTATCCGCCGTACATCTTGTTCACAGTCTTTCATCATGAATTCGTCAAGAGAAAGAGATCATCTCTGGCTAGAAAACTCGTTACAAAGCGAATTGAAATCAAGGTGCGATAAGTCCTAGCTGCAGTTGACTGTTGCCAGGCTTGGGATCTTCTAGTTCAACGATCATCCAACGTGTCAAGGCCTGTAAGGTGTCAATGCATCCAGTGCGACTTGGATGACCAATTACTGATCGCCTAGCTTCAAGCCTCGGCGACTTTCGACGTCATAATAGTTGGACGAACATGCTACAGAATGACTTCAGCGCATCTTAGTTTCTATGTTGTGGAATATCGTTTACGATGATTCCTACCATGAAGAAGAGAACTCCGACGAAGACTATGACGAAGACCTGTTGGTAGGCTGAGACATCTGTGATCGGGGCCATCAAGTTCTGATTCAATTGGAAAAGCGCTAGAAGCCAGACGAAGTTGCCTATAATCTGAGCACTTAGACTGAAGACTCTCTTTAGTCCTAGTACGAACGACCCGTCCAGCAAGATCAACAGACCCAGGAAAGCGGGCACGACGGTCGATGGGCTGTAAACTGGAATGTCATTTTTGGTCATTAACTTTTGAACGAAGAATAGATTGTTGAAATTGAGTCCAGCATACACGAACAGAAGCATTCCGATGATCGATAGGACGATTCCAGCTAGCGTTCGAACTGAGATCATCTTTCTTACTACCCATGAAATAACTCATACTAAATCGGTATAAGTCATGTATTCGCGTGAACATGCTTGACGGGACGGATACTGACTCTTGTCTCAACAATGATTCCGCTTGGTTTCCATCTTCTTTATTCGTGTTCGAAGTTCGTTGAGAAGACAGCCTTCCGCAAGACATCTTCTATCGTGTTCGGGTTAGCGAGCATCTCCCCCGCAAGCCTGACCTTGCCATCAATGACGATTACAGGGATTATGTTCCTGTAGTGTTCTAAGAGGTCTGAATCTGTGGTTATGTCCTTGATTGAGATCTCGAACGGTCGCTCGTTCCTGAGCTTTTCCAGTTCTGTGACCACCCGCTCGCAAAGATGACAACCCTCATTCGAATAAACTACAACTTTGTTCAATCCACTTCGCTCCTACGCCCCTACGCCCCCAGGCCTATCCAAGTGAGTACGTTGAACTTAAGACAGCGACGTCCATACCTCGCGTACACAGACGGTACAAACCGAGTTCAAATTCGAATGCCTACACCAGTAGTACCCGCCCCCGCCGCCGCGACGATAAACTTTACGATGCTGACGACGACGTAGGATGACGACGACGTTAATACCGACGTTAATGGGAACGCTAATACGACGACCGACGACACACCGACGAAGTAATGTTATTTCATGCAATAGACAACATTAATCTAAAACTCTGTTACAATACGATACATAACGCTCGATAAACGAGGGCACAAAAATTGCAACATAAGTTACTCATCGTCACAAAAGGTCCTCTGGAAATTGTGAGGAGAGCTCCGTTTCAGCTATCTGTTAGTGTGAAGAACCTAGGTGATGTGGATTTTGGTGGGGGAAAAATCGTCAGAGTTCATATCGACCAACCGCCCAATCTAACGGGTACACCAAGCCCAGAGCAAATAATCGTACCACCCTTGAAACCACAGGAATCTTCACCTGAGATTCTCCTGCCTGAAATCGTTTGTCCAATGGAAGGTTTCGCTTGGTTCTATGCCCGAATAGAAGCCAATGACTCGCAACCTGTTGAACACTACCAAAGCATTCGATTTTCGACGGGGGAGGACTGGAGGTATCCAGTGTACATTTCTAGTCGAGAAAGTGCGAGAATTATCGCGCTATTGGAACGAGTCCTCGCGGTATTGGAGAAAAAGCAGCAATCAGGCGCCTGAGAACTTTGGAAAACAGCGCCCACGAACCTGAGCAACTCACGGAAGGCACAGGTTTCAAGCCACCAGACATGATATTTGCTCGCCCAGCGCCCATTAGAATCTATACAGTAACTGAAGAGGAGTTAATAGCCATCAAGAACGCGGCAAGCGATGTATCTCAAGATTTTGGTTTCATGGCGTTGTGCCTCGGGATCTTCTTCACTTCTCTTGCAACTTTGCTTACAACCAACCAACAAAATGCGGTGTTCTATGTGTTTGCGTTGGTTGCATTGGTCACGTTCTTCGTTTCAATCTATTGTGGTATCCGCTGGTATCGTTATCGCAAGAGGCTGCCCGACCTTGTGGATGGGATACTGAAATCTAAAGAAACTTCGCAAACGGCAGATTTCGAAGTCGCGCCGAAATCCGAACCTAAACCGTCAACGGCGGAGGCAACAGTTACCGCCAATGCCTGAGGTTGTGTATGAACGGCAGGAGCTTTAATTGATTGAAGGACTAGCCAATCTATCTGAAGAGCTTCGTTGAGACTACTTTCCTCAATGGCTGAAACCTTCGATTGTTGAAAATCGTCAAGTTACGTCCAGAGTAAGTCTTGGTTCCGCTCCAGTTCCCGCGGGGTTGCAATACGCCGATTAGCAGGGATTCTACGTCGTGCAGGAGTTCCTTACTTAAGCGGTTTTCAGGTTTCAGAGCGACCCTTGCTACCTTTATCGTAACCTCAAACTCATGATTATCTTCTATCCATGGCCATGGATCATTTTCTCCCTCTTCCTCGATATGTTGAATCAGTCGAGTTAGGAAGGTCTGCTGATACACCTTCCCGATGTACAGCAGAGACCCTTCGTAGTAGCGCCAACGCCGCGTCTTTTTCTCAAACTCGCTATCAAGATACATATACACTCCCATAACTTCCCGTGCAATACTCGTTCTCCAGAAGTTTTCAGGTCTAAATGGACCGTACCAGTCCAAGCGGACGCTGTCCATATCCTTCATCCTCCGATTTCCAAGCTAAGAACTATTAGCTCAGACTAGAGAAATCAGTCGTTGATGAATTACCATGCTAGTTTTGGTTGACATTATGCACTTAGGTGACGAGGCAGACTTGCAAGAGGCACAGGATAATCTGGATCGGGAGATGTCACGCATGGGTTTCACGAAAATGACGGAACTGAATGAGCCGAGAGTTCGCCATGTCTACTACGATTTACATGAAGTCGAAATGGGTGTGAGGCCAGAATATCTGAACGCGAAAATGATCGAACTCAACCAACGGCCAGAAAGATACAGGTTGGAATGTAAACTGACAGCTAGCGAAAATATGCCGCAGACCTGACTTAGGCACCGTCGCGAATAAGATTAACGTTGCGAAAGAGCCGTGATAGACTTGACTCGGAATCCAAAGTGGAAATTGATGCCGATAGAATTGATCTATGATAATGAGTTGGGTAGGCTCGTTGCCAATCAAGAATAGAACAAAGACGCTGCTCCACCGGCGCAAACATATCATTGAAGAATGGGCAAGTGGACCTTATGATTGGACTGGCGCAGACGCCTTCGTTTTTTCAGGGGTTTTGCGGCCCTATTCTGACGACCCTGATGAACGGGATCGGTTACTTGAATTGGAGCAAGAGAGACGAGCACGCTGGCTGAGAAAACAATTTCCTCACGAAATGTGGAGAATCCCCGTTCTCACGAGCTTCCTTTTGCCGGAAGTCGGGGCGTGCTATATGAACGGCGCACACTACGCAACAGTCGCCATGTGTCAAGCTGTCGTTGAATCTGTTATTCGCCGTCAGGCGAAAGGCTCTGAAACGCCGTATAAGAGATTAGTTGCAAGGCTCGCAAACGAAGGGACATTGACGAAGAGAGAGAAGGCCGACTTGCTTTGGCTCTCAAGAATTAGAAATCCATCCTTGCACACAGGCAATTACGAAAAGTACGCGAAGGCTCTTGTCAGAGGCTTAATGCCAGTCATTGCGAACGGAAAAATCACGGAAAAAAGCGCCATCGAATCTGATTGCAGACGAGCGATCAAGACCGTTATTCAATTGCTCCACCATCTTTGCCCCGAACCGCCTGAACGACCTTTCTAAGCCTTTTGCGAGTTTAGTTTGTGCGGGTTTAGTTGTGCTGTAATCTCCGCGTGTTTCATTTCTTGTAATTAACGATTTCACGGCGTTCGGTCGTCGTTCGTATTAGCGTTCGTCCGTTCGTTCGTGCCAGCGTTCGTATCAGCGTCGTCGTATTTGTCGTAGTAGTCGTCGTAGTAGTCACTCGTATTAGCGGCGGCGGGGGCGGTACACCAGTAGTACCACACACAAATGCCTGAACGACGGTCCAAGTTACTCGGTTGACTTTGTTGTTTTCAGTTTTTGAGTGGGACGCCGCAATGGCCGCAGAATTTCGTCGTTGGAAGCACGTCGTTACCGCATGAGCTGCATCTGTAACTGGTTGCAACGTACGCTTGTTGCGGTCTGGATGGTGGCATGTTAGTTGGTGTTCCGGATCTTGCGTTCATCAACAGGAACAGACTGGCCAGGAAGAGTGCTAGGAAAACGGCCATCAATGTACCGTATACTGTTTCCATGCTAGAGTTAGTTGTCGTGGTCGTAAGAGTCAAAGTGTTCGTTACATATGCTGGTTGAGGGGTCAAGGTTGACGTTAAGGTCGCAAGACTGGTTTGAGTCATAGTCGAATAGTTCGTAGTGGTCGAGGCGGTTGTGCTGGTCGGGTATTGATACGGGTAACTTGGAGAACAGGCGTAGGGATAGCCCGGGTAACCTGGATAACAAGGATACTGCGAATAACCATTACAATACGGATCGTTTGGAGAGCAAGGATACTGCGAATACCCATTACAATACGGGTCGTACGGATCACACCCCGGAGCATATATCGGGACCGGAACAAGCTCGGTGCTCGTATAAGTGGGAAATGAATGAGTAAACCTACTCCAAGTAGTACTCCAAATCGAACTCCAAGTTGTAACCCACGTGTGCGAGAACGTAAAACTCGGAGGATCGTGACTCGTAAAAGCTGTATGCGAAAACGTGAAACTTGGAATGGCGCCGGTTGGTTTAGTGAAACTCGAAAACGCTGTATGAGAAAACGTGAAAGTCGGAATGAACGAATGTGAAGGAACAGCACTCGAGGCAACCGCCGTTAGGCTCGCCGGAGAAAGCGGCATCAATACGAGAAAACAGACCGCCACAATTAGCACAGAGGTCGCAGCACGCTTACTAACAACCTTCACTAATAGTCAACTTCAGCTAACTACGGCATGTAGTTGCCTATAATCTGTCTTCTACCCGTACCACCGCTTCCAACAATTTTTATAAGTGGGAGCGGCGGGGGGGCGCGCCATTACAAACATCAAATCCCCCAAATCCGCCAAACGATGTTTTCTTGAGGGATCGAGCGTTGGCGGGCAATTCCCGAAGCGGAGATGTTCGTATGCCGGAGCGCGAAGCAGACAACACCCGCTATAATTATCACAATTGCGCTCAGGGAAGTCAGCAACGTCGTCGTGTTCGATCCGCTAGGATTACCCACAATTCCAAAACTGAAGATGAACAATAGCGTCCCGAATATGATTCCTCTCACACCAGCCTCGGAAAGCATTCGCTTCGAGGTCAATGAATAGCAGCGAATTGCCCCCAAAGAGCAAACTAGGCTAATCGCCAGAACAGCAACGAAAGTCGTGCTGAAATTCAAGGGAATCGTGAAAGGGTACAAACTGGAAATTGGAATAGTCAGCAGACTCAACACTAGGCTGACCACACCTCCGACGATGAATGAAATTGCGGCCATGTCAACGACACCATGTTTCAAAGGTGAAACTGAACTCATTTCAATTAGACCTCAATAATCCTCTCGCCCGCATACCGATTAAGAGTAATTCCACTCAGTAGAAACTGAGTTAACCTTGTGGAAAATTACATTGACCAAACATCGATGAGTCTATTGTTGCGTGTTTCTCTCGGTCATTGCATCCCTGAAATCGAATTCGGCCTCAATCAGGTACTTGGGAAGTTCTCAAGCTCGAAGAACTCTAGCTGATTCTGGCATGCCAAGCCAATTTCTGGTGGTGATAAAGCTGGTGCGAGCACCATTGCCACACACACGACAAGGCAATCAAAGATTAACAACCATTCCAAAACACTAAATCAGAATGACATTCTCTCTCTATGCTATCTCACGCTCACGTCTAGCTTTAAGCAGTTCAAATCCCGTTTGTGGATCGAGTATTCGTATCGCTTTTGAGTCAACGAGTTCGAAGAGCATAATTTCCAGCACGTGCCAAATCTTGACACCATTTCTCACGCACCCTGTTACAGTCGATATCTCTCTGCCCGCTGCAACATGCATGTGTAACACCGGCTCACCTCTCTCATTCGTAAATATGGTTCCGGTACCTGTGACTTCATGCACATTGTTGAGCACGTGTTCCATTGGAGTGATCTGTTGCGCACGTCCTTCTTGGGGCCCAACGATAAGTCTGCTTCCTTTGTCAATGCCACCGACTGCGATCAGCACTGCTGCTCTGATAGACTGCTGGGTTGCGAACCGCTCGATTTCTTCGTGAAGAATCTCACCATCGTGAAGCCGTATGACAAAGATGCGGCCTTGATGCGCCTGCGAAAATTCCATATCACAATTTCACCTAACACCACCTAGAAGCACACAAGGATACAAAGAGGTATGTATCGAAGAGGTGAAACTAGAAAGACTCGAGCTTCCGACATTTGCTCCTAACACGCCGCGACGGACTGATAGCAGACAAAGAATGCTTGGATTTAAGATTCGCACACAAAGGGCGGCACGAACTGCGGTTCAAATTACACCCCTCGTGTCTCTATGGTGATACCCACACCCGAGGGATGTAACCGAATGGGACTGAGGTCAGTTATCTTCAGCGAGCTAGGTTGTGAGCATGCAAGTTCAATTGAAGTGTGGGTTTGGTTCGTTAGGGCTTACTTTGTCTCTGTGGTCGCAAGGATCTGACTGTTTTGCCTGTTTTCCAGAGCTCAGAGTCGCCCATAGCCAAGAGTTCCCTCTCTAGTTCTCGCTTGTAGTCAGAAGCATTGCTCCTCTCGAGGACTATGCGTGTTTCTTCTCCTGCAACCACAAGTTCGTATATCGAGTCGAACAGGGGTTTGGTGTTGTCTCGGAAGCGATTTTTCCATCGCAATGCTCCTATTCGAGCAGTCTCGCTGCAGTTGCTGAACATCCAGTCCATACCGTTTTCGTCGACTAGTCTGATGAGACTTTGCGTGAACTCTTCAACAGTTTCGTTAAAGGCTTCGCTGGGGCTGTGTCCATGCTCTCTCAGGGTATTGAATTGGGCTTCCATTATCCCTGCTATTGCGCCCATCAATACTCCTCGCTCACCTGTCAAGTCGCTATACACTTCTTGCTCGAATGTGGTGGGGAAAAGGTAACCTGAACCAATGGCGACGCCGATGGCTTTCACTCTGTCTCGGGCTCTTCCAGTGTAGTCTTGATAAACGGCGAAGCTACTGTTTATACCACTACCATCAAGGAAATTCCGTCTAACAGATGTTCCAGAACCCTTAGGTGCGACCAATATGACATCGACGTTCTTTGGCGGTATCACGCCTGTCGTGTTTCCGTAGACTATGGAGAACCCGTGTGAGAAGTAAAGGGCATCGCCTTCTTTTAATGTGCCGCGAAGAATAGGCCAAGTTTCTTTCTGTCCAGCGTCGGTGAGCAGAAACATTTTGATAGTTCCTAACTGTGCGGCTTTCTCCATGGAGAACAATGTTTCGTCTGGAACCCAGCCTTCTTTAACGGCTAGATCGTAATGAACGCCCCTCTTCTGTCCAACAATGACTTTGACACCGTTGTCACGCATGTTTAGAGACTGCGCTCGACCTTGAATTCCGTATCCAAGCGTGGCAACGACTTCGTCTCTTAGAGCTCTCTGGGCTTGTTCAAAAGTGAACTCTTTTCTTGTGATAACATTCTCTATTACGCCACCGAAGTCTAATTCAACCATGGCAACTTTCACGCTAAATTTTTCTAGGTTGTTTATCGGCGTAATAAGACTTCTCGGGTCACCATTACTATCACACACTTTCGACAGAACGACGATGGACGACGGTTACGCTTGACGCCTTCCGATCACAACTGTCCAAATGAGATAGAAGGCTGAAAAAAGAGGAGATGCCACGCCTATACCTGTTACCGTTTTACACGCTGCTGGTGCCTGCATGTTATTATTGCGTTGGTAGGGGTCGAGCTCTTCTTTGAGTGAGTGAGTACAATCCTATTCCCGCAACTAATAGTATGGCAACGATGACTGCAATTATGGTCTCGTTGAGCACTGTGGAGTCAGTTCCCCATGTTGCAATAGCGGTCTTCGGGCCGTCCATGAGGACGGTGGTTGATTGGCTGCTGGATTGGACGTTGCCCTGCCAGCCTTTGAATACGATACTGACGCCGTATTGGGTGCTGATGGGTGTTGAGACGTGGATTTGGGCTGTACTCCCCAGCAGTCGTACCAACCCGATCCAGTGGTGACTCCTTGTTCGGTCTGAACGTTCAGGTAATACTGCTGTCCGTATACCGTCGCAGCGGTGTGGGGCGCATTCATTACCACGCTTAGGGTTGGGCCGGTCTGTGGTGCTTGTCCGTCGACCGACCAGCCTTGGAAGATTAGTCTGCTTGAGGCGTCACCGATAGTTTGGTCTCCGTTCTGGAGCGTTTCGGTGGTCCCTGCGTTATACCAGCCCGCACCCTGCGCGGCCGGTGCGTTCTGTGGCTGGGCATTTACGCTAAGGTAGTATTGCTGCTGGTATTCGGCGGTGACTGTCATAGCGCCATTCACAGTCACTGTTCCGCTAGTTCCAGCGCCAGAATAGCCGCCGGACCAATGTTCAAACACATACCGGGTATTGGACGAAACCTGAACCGTGCTCTGCGTCACCGAAAAGGAAGCTGAACTGCCTGATGTGTAGCTGCCGCCCCCCGTCACGGTGCCAAGGATACTGGGGTCCGTGGACACGGTTAGTGTGTAGCTGCTTGGGCTGCAGTCGTAACTTGAGTAGTAACCGTAGTAGCTTGAGTAGTACGGGTATCCGTAATAATTGGAGTTGCTTGGGCAGTAGCTCGAGGAATAGTAATACGGATAGCTGTAGTACGGATAATAGTAAGAATAGCATGGATAACCCCCATAGTAGCCGCCATAATAACAGCCACCACTCCAATATCCGCCGCCCCAATGGTGACCACTATGGTCCGTGTAAGCATACGCTTGTCCAACGTACCCGGAAGCTAAAGTGAATCCTGCGGATAGCAACAGAACGCCGATTACAATCTTCGCCCACACGGAACTTCTCATGAGTTTTCACTACCTACGTTCACTGTTGTGACTGATAATGATGACATACGGCATATTTAACTCTTCTCTCACGCTAACGGCACGACGCTTTGTTTTGCAGAATCAATAGGCATTCCACGGAGCACTCATCACTACTTGAGGAAGAACGCTGGAAACTCCGATTCATTCACGGTCTACAGAAAGATAAGAAACAGACTGACCAACTCAAACCCAAGCGCGTCTTGCTAATCTATGTCTATTCGGCGGTTCCAACCACATCTCTCGGATTCATAGTAATCGGAAATTCATAGTAAACTAATCGCTAGTATCCTTGAATACTGCCCCAGATAATGACAGAGTCCCAATCGGGGCCCCAATCGCAGATGGAGGGAGTGTCATTTTCAGCTACGACATTGAGAATAACAATCGTGACTTCTTTGGAGCTTCTCGGTGAGCTAACGCGCGCTCGTCGATGCGGTCACAGAATTCAACTTGGGATCGTATGAATTCAAACAATACGATTTTGCAGCCTTTGAGCGGACGCCCGAGTATACTGAACTCGCCCATGACGAGAATTGGGTCAGTGAGTACGATCGATCCAAGAGAGGCATCATCAAACATCATTGGTCCCTCTGGCTAAAGAAGGCCCAAATTCGCTTCTTGCTAATGCATCCGCTAGCTCCCCCCACTTGGCGATTGAGTAACCTTGTTCACGAAATTGCTCACCTGACTCTTTGCGAAGACAGTATCTCAAGGCTCATCGACAATCAGCTCAATCATGAGCTTGCCAGGGAACTGCGAAGGAGACTGGACGCCAAAGCCGATCGAGGACAGTTACTCATGATCGCAGCCCATGTTATACAATTCCCGAAGGAGGTGATGGCTGTATTCATTTCGCGCGTCAATCTCGGCCCCGACTTGCGTGATTTGTGTCGTTTTCGCTATTATTGCGTTCGTGTCTAAGCGAAAGATCTCTCATATGCCTTTCCGGAATTGATGAATGACCTGATCAAACTTGCTTCTTTAGGGTGTAAGTCGTCCGTCGTCGTTCGTCCGTTAGGATGGATAGTGGAGTGGACCCCGCGTTTTGAGAACGCTTTTCCGGGTTTTTGACTGTTGTGCTGTGGTCGGTAGCTGCCTTTCCTGCTGGGGGTTATCACCAATCGCCCGCTTTCTGTCCGGTAGTATACTCTGCCTCCATCGGCTGTGTCTCTTCTAAGTACGTTGATGCATCCTACTTCAGTTTCCAGGTTCATTTCAATATCTGCAAGAAACGACTTCATAGGTCCTGAGCCGAGGACTACGCCTCCCTTCATGGTAAGCCATAGGATGATGAGGAGGAAGATGAAGATACGTACGTATATGGTGGTTCAGACGCAGGTGGTGGCGTGCGCGCCAGTAATACCAAACGCAATCAAGCGAACGAAATTGTTCTGGGAAGCAATCTTAACATCGGGAGGATGATACTGAGACGCAGACTACGTTGAGAGGACAGAGCATGAATATGCGAGAAATGTTGGATGCCCACCGAGTCAAAATCGCAGGTGGTGATGATTCGAGTGTCAACTTCATAAAGAATCTGACAGGCAGGAAACCTCTTTTCCTTTTGACTATTTCTAATACTAAGGTGGCTCAGATTCCAGGAATTACTGTGGCTGGCGCCGACCCAGAACTAATCAAGTATACGCCAGTTGCAGATGCAGAACTGCTGGAGTTTGGTAGGTGTAAGAGCATTTCCGGCGTCCCGGCGACGCCAGACGGAAAACCGACACCAGCTCTTATCACGACAAGTGCACTGCGACTTGGGAAAATACCACACCTCATTGTGAACGCTGGAGCGGAGCTCAAGCCCCAAACTCCATATCTTGATGTTGGAGCCGAAGGCCCATCTGATAACATCATGAACGGTAGAGCCTCACCACGAGCGATCGTTGAGAGAGTCTTCGAGAGAGCACGTCTTGTCGGTGAGACCCTTGCTAAGCTTGCCGACTACTTGATACTTGGTGAAAGTATTCCTGGAGGAACGACAACCGCGCTTGCTGTCATGTGTGCCTTAGGGATCGATGCTCGCGGAAAAGTGAGCAGTAGCATGCCAATAAATCCCCACGGCCTCAAATCCCAAGTCGTAAACGACGCTCTGAAAAGGCTTAACCTCAGAATAGGTGACCTCGAAGCCGATCCGCTAGAGGCTATGTCTTCGCTCGGCGACCTCATGATGGTGGCAGTATCGGGCATAGCGTTGGGTAGTCAAAAGCAATCTACGCCAGTCGTGTTAGCCGGCGGCACTCAGATGGCTGCAGTACTGGCCGTAATGCAAAAGCTTCTGGGACACACGCCTGAAAGAATCGCCGTGTGTACAACAAGGTACGTTCACGAAGATAAGTCAGCTAACCTCGCATCGCTGGTCTCCTCCGTTAATTCTCATGTTCCGATTTTCGCTACTGATCCAGGTTTAGCCCAATCCTCAAAACAAGGACTACGTGCATACGGAGAGGGCTTTGTGAAGGAAGGAGTTGGAGCAGGAGGCGCCATACTTGGCGTAACACTCCACTCGAATTTCACTATCAAAACGGAAACTCTGCTTCAACAAATTGAGAGAAACTATGAGACAGTTGTGGAAAAGCAATCGCAAATAGCCACCTAGATGCCCCTGAAGCATTTCAAGTGTGTGTGGGAGTAATGGTGCGGGGTTCTAGCTTTGCACCCTCGTTTGAACTCACATAATCCATAGTCTGACTCGGAGGGGGATTTCAGCCCCAAAGTATCCCTGCGTGTGGGCTTATGGAGAGCGGATCTTAGTGGAAAAAAGAAGTGAGAGGGATTAGGTGATTCCATTGGATTGCTCATGTGGTGGTTGCAGCGGGTAGTCCTGCGTAGTAGACCTTCGGGACTGTTCCGAGTTCTGGGCTGAGCACTGTAGCTTTCATGTTGGTTACGGTGGAGCTTAGGGTGGTGTCGTCTCCGATCGTGATGGCGCTTGTTGGACATGCGTTCACACATGCTGGCTGTAGGCCTTGGTCAAGCCTATGTGCGCATAGCGTGCACTTCTGCGGGATCTGAAGCTGGTCGTTCCAGAAGATCTTGCCGTAGGGGCATGAGTCAACGATCTGCTTCTGCCCTTTACTCTTAACCGGGTCGAAGATCACAATTCCGTCAGGACGTTTGTACGCTGCTTCGTTTTGAGCGGCTGTAACGCAAGGAGGTTTATCGCATTGCATGCATGGCTCGGCGAGGTAGCGGGCTGTTACGTTGGGGTATTTGCCCCACTCCCTAGGAACGACGCTCATCCAGAAATGTCCTGTTTCTGGCTGTGCGAGTGAGTATGGTAGCCAATTGTTGCCGATGAATTGGTCTTTGCATGCGACCGTGCAGACATCGCATCCGATGCATCTGCTCGTATCAATTAGCAACGCGTACCTGGTCATCAGTTTATGCCCCCTTATAGATAGGGACTGAGGATGGTCCCTGAGTCCACTTCTCCATCTGTGCTAGCACTGAATGCTCATGGTTCCCGAACATGTGCGGTACTTGGGTGGCAAGGTTTCCCGTAGTGAGGTCAACGTATGTTCCTGGGTCCCTCGCTACTAGAGTATTATACTCGCCGCCCTGCGTCAGGGGTGGCCGTGTTTCCAAGTTGGACTGGCCTGTACATTGAACCCCAAGCGACATGAACCACTCCTGGCACTATTCGTTCGGTTAAGTGAGCGTACGCTAGGATCTGGCCTGTATCATTGAATATTCGCACTATATCCTTCTCTTTTATGCCTCGCGCATCGGCGTCTACAGGGTTCATGTCTGCCGGCTCGTATCCGTTATACTTGTAGATGTCGTACAGAAATGGTGCGCTATGGGCTTTGGTATGGTCACGGTATTTGCTATGCTGAGCGTTGATCTGTAGCGGATACTTTTTCGCAAGCGGGCTCCACCTTCCATGCGGATTCACGAAGTACTTTGGCACATCGCCTACCGCCGTGCTGTGTTCGCCGTAAAAGTCGGTTAGGGTCTTTGATTGGAACTCGATCTTACCTGATGGTGTCCCTGATAGTCCTGAGCTGGGGCCTGTAATTTGCGCCCCAGGTTTGTCGTAAAACCACTTCATGGATGGTGCTGGAGTGTAGTCCTTCGGCATCGGCAGAATTTGATAACCTTTTGCTTTGAAGTCCTCCCAAGAAAGCGGATAGCTCGTCATCTCGTAGCACTTCCTCAGCCAGTCATCTTCGGTGTTCCCTTCCGTAAAGGTGTCAGCGAAGCCCAGACGATTCGCGAGGTCAACCATAATCTGATAGTCTGTCAGCGACTGGCCGAGCGGTTCGACGGCTGCGCGTTGGTATACGGCTACGCTGCCCATATTATTTGACACCGAGAGGTCGTTTCTTTCCTGCATATCACAAGCTGGCAGGATGATGTCCGCAAAGACGGACTCCGCATCGAAGCGGGGTGCGTTAATGAAGAAGCTCTCGATTTTCGGGCTCTGGTACGCTTTGGCATTAGAGTTCGGGTCGGGACTGAGCATACCATACCCGCCTGCTCCGCCAAACCTGTAGAGCAAGTGGACCTCTGAGAACCCAGGCATAGGGTAGGTGTGCTGTACGAAGCACTCTGATGGGTCGCGCCAACCGTTAAGACCTGTGCCCCCCCTCCACTTGAGTGGGGGGTTCTTCGTAAAGTCGGTCAAGAAGCACTCTGGCATGTTCTGCTGGTGTACTGTCTGCTTTACAGGATTCGGTGGGATGTTGTGTGCCGCGCTTGCCTTTCCCGATGTTCCCCGAGTAGAATCGGTAAGAGTCGTAATAGACGATGGAATGCCTATCCACTTCTTATCCATTGGTGTAATTTCTGCTCTCTTCTGACAACCATGCGAGAGGCTCACGCCAGGTTTCCCGACACCCTGCATCGCCTGGAGAGCTACCATCATCCGAGCCCATTCGTAACCAAAAGATGACCGACACAGTCCAGAATCATAGCAGCTCAGCGCGGTGGGTTTCGATGCCCATTCTCTAGCCAGCGAGGTTATGGTGGCAGCGGGTACACCCGTGATCTTCGCAGCCCAATCAGGAGTCCGGTCAACCATACCGTCAGGTCCATCCTTCTTACCCAGAACGTAATCACTGAACTTATCGAACCCAACAGTGTGCGTGGCAACAAAGTCCTTGTCATATGTACCTTCCTTGATCCAGACGTTTGCGATCGCTAACGCCATCGCAGTATCTGTTCCGGGGATAATTGGAACCCACTGGTCGCAGTAGAGAGCAGCAGTGTCACCTTGAATTGGATTTATTTGAATCATCTTGATGCCCAGTTCTTTCCACCAGAAACGCCAATTCGCAGACTCGTGCCCTCCGTAAGGCGTCTCGGTGGTTGTCGGCTCTGTCCCCCAGAAGACCACCATCTTACTGTTCTTCATTATATCAAACAACAAATCGGTTTGGTCTGCTTGGCCGTGGATCCAGCAGTATCCCCAAATGAAGGACCCTCCATATGTCCAAGTTGTCCAGGTGTGTCCCTCGCAATCACGGTCAGTGAAGCCACCGAAGTTCAAAAAGAATTTCGTCATCGTGCTTGTGTTGTGCAGCACACCTGCTTGCAAATGTGCGTTAGCCCAGAAGCCTACGGCTGACTGTCCGTATTTCTGTTGGACTCGCCTCATTTCGTTCGCGACGAGGTCGTATGCTTCTTGCCAGGTGATTCGTACAAATTCGCCTTTGCCCCTGTTAGAGACGTCGCCTCCACCGCCGGGTACATAGCCTATCCGCTTCATTGGATACAATACGCGATCAGGGGAATAGGTCCTGCTCCTGAGTGCCATCCCCAATGGGCTAGGTTGGAGCTTGCTCGCCGCCGAGTAGGTTTTGCCTCCAACAGTGATCTTCCAAGTTGAATTCGCTTCGTCAGCTGTGAGTTGCAACGGGTCCACCCAAGCGATCCTGCCATTTCTTACATGGACGCGCATGATTGCCTCTGCAGAGGAAGACGTATGACTCGCGGTCACCGCCGGAAAGACTTGTTCCTCGATAAGTGGCACTGTCTGTGTGGCTGTTTGTGTGACGGTGGTTATTGGCCGTAAGAGTTGGTTTGCCTCGTAGCCTGCGCCTACGCCAACTACAGCGGCCGCTGCGGCTAGTGCTCCAGTCCATTTGAGCATTGACCGTCTACTGACTTTCTTATCGGCAACAGATTCCTTCTTTTCAGACAATTCACATTATTCCTATTCAGGTTTGTTTGTTACCGGACCACGACTAGTCCGACCCGTCGCGGCTTTCGCTAGCGACAAGAAATATTCGTCGTTAATCAGGTAACAACAAAGAGATGACGCGAATAATGATAAAGCGCTATGCTACTTACAGAAAGTGTTAGTCCTATACGCATAGTACGAGAATTGCCTTGAGCGAATTTACCTAAAGTAATGACTGCGCGATGTTACCAGCCGGTAATGTATTTACTTCTTCACATGCGCTTTTGATATTCCCTAGACAATTAAAAAAACCAGTGAAAGACAAAGTCTGATGAAGGGCAACAAACGTTGAGGCCTCTCAGCGTGAAAGAATTGCGCATGCTGCACCTTGCATTTAGCATGGTTGCTTCAGGGATGAGAAAGGGGATTTCAGCCCCAGTTTACCGGTTCATATGACAGAAATCAAGGACCGCCTAGGCTTAAGTGAGTTAGCGAACTAAGAGGAAGCCATGAAAAAAGGCACTCTAGAGAAGCCTTACCCATTCGGCAGTCCCCCCGTAAAATGCCTCAACTGTGACAGCAAATCTTTCGCTATCCACCTTCCGAAGAACCTCGACGAAGAATACGGGAATCCGACCAAGAAGAACGAGAAACAACGGTCCCAAAACTATTCAAAGACCCCTTAGACACAGGCGAGTATTACTATCGTGTCCTCGTAACTTGCTCCAAATGCGGCGATTCACTTGCGGACAAACATTCTTTCTTCAAATCGCTCGGCGATTGGAGACCCCTACAAGCAAGACCCTAAGCGAAGAAAAAGGAGCCGACGGTTACCAACTCAGATCGTTCTCAGTCGTTTGCTCACTGCGTGAACTGGAAACGTCGACAGCAATGAATGTGCCGCTGTGTTGCCCACCGCAGTGAATGAGCTAGGTGCCACGTAAGAGTGTCTCATTCAATTTATCCATAGATTTGTGGGTAAGGCCTTACTTGTCAGATGAGACGCCCCCGATAAGACCCCAGAGTCCTCCAGTCGTGCTCACACCCAAGTAAGCAAGCAGCTGCTGAATCGTTAGCTGACCTGTGGCCCAACCGATCAATAGAATTGCGACGATTAGAACAAGAATGAAGTCTTCTTTTCCGATTTCAACACTTCGCGGTCCCTCAGCTGAGGGTGTCTGACCACTGAGAGCCGCTGCGGCTACCTTGGTTGGTTTGCGAACAATTCTCAATGCATACACCGATATGCAATGGGGCGAAGACAGTATTTCACAATTTGCATGAGACAATCGGGGGGCTGCACTACTTTCGCTTAGCTCTGACATGTATAGAATTGCTACCAGGCATTATCTAGCGTGTTCAAGTTTCAAGTGATTCGATACCCATGATGCGATGTCCGAGATGTGGAAGCTCACTGTTCTTCGAATCGGCAATGAGGACCAAGCAACCTGATAACACTTACTGGGAAGAATTCAGTTTGCTGATACGCCAATAGAGAAACTGTAACTAAAGATAAAGAAAGCCTGCGCATGTCGCTGTGCGGGCTAGGGCTTCAGTGAGGTAATTGAACTCGAGCTTTCTCGTGGATACCGCTGCCGTAATAGCTTCAGCCCTTTGGACCGTTAGTCCATTATTTTCCACAGCGGCTGGGAGACGAATAGGGTCCTTAAGCGTGAACGCGTGTACCGCACTGTGATAGCTGTGGGTTTGCTCTTCGTCGCTCAATTTGTTTTGCTCGGAAGAATTCTACCTACGGCTAGCGGTCCTCAATGGCTGTGGATGGGTGCGAGCGGCGTAGTCGGTTTAGGTATTGGTGATTCGGGACTATTCGCCGCTTACGTGATACTTGGTCCACGCCGTTCTCTGCTGGTTTATGCTCTGGCTCCAATATTCGCGTCTCTGGGTGCATACGTCATGCTTGGTGAAACAATTCCAGCAGTTGCCGCAGTTGGGATCGCACTGACCTTGGGCGGTGTCATGTTAGTCATCTTAGAATGTGAGGAACACTCCGGCGAAGTTCCTCTTTCAAAGAAGCAGAAGAGCTATTGCGTTTTCTTTGCCCTCATCGCTGCAATTGGCCAGGGAGTAGGGTTAGTTTTGGCGAAGAGAGGAATCATACTTAACGTTTCGGCAACATTGAATCCAATATCTGCCACGCTAATGCGTATGATTTTAGGCGCCTGTTCCATTTGGCTATTCATGATAGTTGCGGGAAGATTGCCTGAACTTCGTAGTGCTTTCAAGAGCAGGGAAGGAATGCGACAGACGCTTGCCGCTGCAGTGGTGGGGCCGTTCTTGGGTGTGGCGTTATCCATGATTGCTGTAACCTATACGGATGTAGGTACCGCGCAGACCCTACTCTCACTAATGCCAGTCATGATTATCCCGGTAGTCTGGATTCTCTACAGGCAGAGGACAAGTTGGAGAGGAATTCTGGGCGCGCTTATCTCAGTAATCGGCGTTGCAGTTCTCTTTCTAGCGTAAACGGATTAATCAACTGAGAACAGTGACGTAGTTCGCTCCCTTCCACATCTCGATTCTTGGATGGCACGGTCAGCTTGGTCCTATTGGCATACTCTCACAATTCAGATTGTGAAATACTTGAAGACAGTTCTTACAGAACATAACTCTGCAAGTTTCACATCTTCCCCAGTTGGGGACAGGTCTATGGACCAAATCTTTGCCGCATTCTCGGCAGTTACTTTGTACGCCTGCTTTGTTCGCCATGAGGGTTCACGCCCCACGTTAAGCAGCGCGAGCTACTTAATGCAATGCATGTGATCATCAGACTTTCGTAGTTAACGTTACAATGTCCTGCAGGTCTTCTCTGAGAACTCTTCTAGGAGTTTAACGTGATTCTTTAATTCACTTTTTGGAGGATAAGAATAAAGTTGGGGTCACTCATTCGATTATTTGTGGGAAGTATTCAGAAACGGATCACAAGAAGTTCGGATTAGTCTCAGAGTATGAACCGAAAGGAGATCAACCCAACGCTATAGATCACCTGTCCAGAGGTATACTGGAAGGTCTGGATAAACAGGTTCTGAGGGGTGCGACTGGAACAGGGAAGACGTACGTTGCCGCCCACGTAATAGAGCACGTTCAAAGGCCCACCCTTGTCATTTCACATAACAAGACATTAGCCGCTCAACTATACGGGGAGTTCAAAGTCTTCTTCCCTGAAAATGCCGTGGAATACTTTGTGAGTTACTATGATTACTATCAGCCTGAGGCATATATCCCTCAGACTGACACTTACATCGCAAAGGACGCTTCAATAAACGATGAGATCGATCGATTAAGGCATTCAGCAACCCAATCGCTACTCACCAGGCCTGACGTTATTGTGGTGGCGAGCGTCTCCTGCCTGTACGGCATAGGCTCGCCAATTGAATATCTGAAAGCTGCTTTCAGATTGACTGAAGGTCAGACAATCGAACGAAGCGAGATCCTCAGAAAACTCGTTGACATGCTCTATGAGAGAAACGATGTAGCCCTTGCCAGGGGGAAGTTCAGAGCCCGTGGGAACACCATAGAGTTCTGTCGTGTCGATCAGAATAGTGCTGTCCGCGTTGTTCTCCAAGGAAATGAAATAAAAGAAATAATGAATCTTGACCCGACTACTGGTCAAGTTACTGAACGAAGAGACTCCACCCTGATATTCCCGGCACGACATTTCGTTACTCCTCCTGAGAAGCTAGACGACATACTTGATGGCATAGAGTCTGAACTCGATGAGAGGCTAGAGGAACTGAAGACGCAAGGCAAATTGTTGGAAGCTCAAAGGCTTGAACAGAAGACAAGATACGACATCGAGATGATCAGAGAAATCGGATACTGCAACGGCATCGAGAACTACTCTCGTCACTTTGACGGGAGAGTGGCTGGAGAACCACCGAACACGCTCCTCGACTATTTCCCGAAAGGATTCATGACGATCATAGACGAGTCCCATGTTACTCTTCCACAAATCCAGGGCATGTTCGGCGGTGACCTTTCCCGGAAGAACATGCTGATAGAGTACGGGTTCAGACTCCCTTCGGCAAGAGACAATCGACCATTGACTTTTGATGAGTTCAGTGAGAAGATTGGAACCACAATTTACATGTCAGCTACTCCTGGCCGTTACGAACTGGGGCTTGGTCAACAAATCGTTGAGCAGATCATAAGGCCTACAGGGCTCGTAGATCCCGAAATCATCGTCAGACCCGTAAAGGGCCACATGAAAGACCTGATCAACGAAATCAAGAAACGTATTGAAAGAGATGAAAAGACCCTGGTGACCGCACTCACCAAGAAGATGGCTGAGAACATCTCTGAATACTTACAGGATCAAGGCATCAAAGTACATTACCTGCATTCTGAAATAGAAACATTGGACCGAGTTAAGATTCTGAAAGACCTTCGGCTGGGATTGTATGATGCTATCGTAGGCGTGAATCTTCTAAGAGAAGGGCTTGACCTGCCAGAGGTATCGCTAGTAGCCATTCTGGACGCAGACAGCGAGGGATTCCTCAGATCTGAAACTTCGCTCATCCAGACAGTGGGAAGGGCTTCTAGGAACATCTACGGCCAAGTGATCATGTACGCCGACAACATGACAGATTCAATGAAGAGAGCGATATACGAAACCAACAGGAGACGAAAGATCCAGCGTGAATACAACGCTCAGTGGGGAATAGTTCCTGAGACCATTAGAAAAGAAGTGCGTGAGATACTTGCAGGAATAGAACCCCTGCAACCAGAAACAGAAACCAACAAGTCACTCTCGGGGTTGGACCACAAGAAGATGTCAAAGGTCGAACTCTCAGCATTGATAGCCGGTCTCGAACAGGAGATGCTTGACCGAGCAACGAAACTGGAATTTGAAAAAGCGGCTGAGATCCGCAGATACCATAAGAGCTTTGAAAGGGTCTGGAACATGATATAAGAAGAACTGGTTATCAAAGGCGCAAGAGAAAACAACCTCAAGAACATCACCCTCAAGATACCTAAATACAAAGTCGTAGTAGTCACGGGGCTGAGTGGATCTGGGAAATCATCATTAGCCTTTGATACGATTTACGCGGAAGGCCAACGAAGATACATAGAATCTCTCTCAGCATACGCACGTCAATTCCTCGGGCAATTGAACAAGCCCGACGTTGATTACATTGAGGGCCTCTCCCCCTCAATAGCCATAGAGCAGAGGTCAGCTGCATCAAACCCTCGATCGACAATTGCAACAACCACTGAAATACATGACTACCTGAGATTGCTGTTTGCAAGAATAGGTGTTCCTCACTGCTTCAATTGTGGAATGAAAATTGAGAAACAAACTGTTCAGCAGATTGTCGACAGGATCTTGATTCAAGAAAAGGGATCCCAGATCAGTATCTGGGCGCCCGTAATTAGAGGCAAGAAAGGAGAGCATAAGACGACCCTAACTGCCTATCACAAGCTTGGATTTCTCAATGCAAAAGTTGATGGCGAATACGTGAGCACTGAGCAAACAAGATCTCTTGAACGTTACAAGAAACACACAATCGAAATCCTAGTCGACGAACTTCAAGTCGCAGAGCAAGAGAAAGGAAGAATGGCAGAATCACTGCAGACCGCGCTAAACCTGTCAGACGGAGTTGTGACAGTAACTTCGAAGAATGGAAGCAACGTGTTCAGCGAGAGACTCGCCTGCCCTATATGTGGAGTAAACATCGAAGAACTCGAACCCCGCCGCATTCTCCTTCAACAGCCCCTACGGCGCGTGTAGGGAATGCACCGGACTTGGAGTTAAGATAAAGATGGACCGTGATCTTGTTATCTCAGACAAGGGAAAATCAATTCGTCAGGGTGCGATTGAACCATTCTTTGGACCGATAGACGGTTGGGTTCTATCCAACTTCAAACCAATCGCACTTAAACACGGTTTTGATTTCGAAAGTCCAATACAGGATCTAACACGAGACCAACTCAACATTCTCCTATACGGCTCCAAGGAGTCTGACGGACGCTCATGGGAAGGCGTCATCAACATTCTTGAACGAAGACTAAGAGACACCAAATCAGAAGGCATGAAGGCATTCTACAGCAAGTACACGAGCGAACACACTTGCCCAAGCTGCCACGGAGACCGCTTGAGACCTGAATCGCTTGCCGTAAAATTACAAGATAAGAACATCGCCGACGCGACGAGGATGTCAATTGCTCAAACACAGAAATTCTTTGACACGCTGGCATTGACTGACAAGGAAGCAAAGATAGCCGGGCAATTGCTGAAGGAGGTCAAAGAACGACTTGGGTTTCTGATTCACGTCGGATTAGACTACCTAACTCTCGATAGAAGAACCAGTACACTGTCAGGAGGTGAAAGTCAGCGGGCGCAACTCGCCACTCAGATCGGCTCAAGGCTAACCGGCGTACTCTACATTCTGGATGAACCGAGCATAGGCCTGCATCCCAGAGACAATAAGAAACTGCTTGAGATCCTCCACAAACTACGCAATTTAGGAAACACGATCATAGTTGTAGAGCATGACGACGAAACAATCAGACAGTCAGACTATGTGATTGATCTAGGCCCAGGTGCAGGAGTTGACGGGGGAAGAGTGGTCGCCGCAGGAACGCCAGAAGAGATCATGAGCGATCCTCTCTCAATCACCGGAGCATACCTATCGCACAGGAAGACCATTCCAATCCCAATGATTCGAAGGAAGAACAGTGCAAAATCGTTGATAATCAGAGGAGCATCTGAGAACAATCTCAAAGGAATTGACGTACACGTTCCACTTGGCACATTCACTTGCATAACAGGAGTATCGGGCTCCGGAAAGAGCACGCTGCTAAATGAGGTACTGTACAAGGCGCTTGCACAGCGATTCTACCACTCACGATCGAGACCAGGGCGTTTTCAGAAACTTGAAGGCGTAGAGAACATAGACAAAGCCGTGATAATTGATCAATCGCCGATTGGAAGAACTCCCAGAAGCAATCCAGCGACATACGTTGGAGTTTTCACCCACATCCGGGACCTCTTCGCTAAGCTCCCCGAATCAAGGGTTCGCGGTTACAAATCAGGCCGATTCAGCTTCAACGTGCGAGGTGGAAGATGCGAGGCCTGCCAAGGTGCAGGTACAATTGAAATGGAGATGCATTTCCTACCCGACGTCTACGTTCCATGCGAGGTATGCAAGGGAAGAAGATACGGAAGAGAAACCCTTGAGATAACGTACAAGGGAAAATCAATTGCTGAGATACTATCAATGACAATCAACGAAGCTCTCAAATTCTTCCACAACATCCCAGCAATCAAGAGAAAACTTCAGACATTGGCAGACGTCGGACTTGGATACATCACACTGGGACAGAGTGCGACGACGCTGTCCGGCGGTGAAGCCCAAAGAGTAAAACTCAGCACGGAACTCAGCAAGGTGAATACAGGAAAGACGCTGTATATTCTCGACGAACCCACAACAGGGCTTCACTACGCAGACGTTGAGAAACTACTGAAGGTCATTCACAGACTAGTTGAGCTAGGCAACACCATACTCGTCATAGAACACAACCTCGAAGTCATCAAAACAGCGGACCACATCATTGATCTCGGACCTGAGGGCGGAGACAACGGAGGCTACGTTGTAGCAGCCGGCTCTCCAGAAGAGGTCGCAGAGACCAAGTCATCATACACCGGACAGTTCCTGAGAAAGATACTACAACAAGACCGAGTAGAGAAAGGGGAATGGGCTAAGGTAGTGTCGACCGCTCGATGAGGAATGACCGGTGCCAGCTGAAAAGACCAAGCTGCAAATAGACAGGCTTCCTGAGAAAACGGGCGTCTACATCTTCAAAGGAAATGCTCACACACTATATGTTGGAAAGGCCAAGAACATAAAGAAACGTGTAGAAGACCACCTCCAAGCAGCGAAGACAGATACCAGAGAAAAAAGAATCATAGACGCAACCGAAGATGTAAGCTACATCGTAACAGAGAGCGAAACTGAAGCTCTCATTGAAGAAAACATCCTGATCAAAGCGCACAAACCACTTCATAACGTTCGGTTAAGCGACGACAAAACATATCCCTACATCAAGATTAGCACGAATGAACAATACCCCTCCATCAGCATTACGGAAAGATTACCAACCACAACGCGAAATACTTCGGCCCGTACGGCGACGTAGCAGCAATGCGTAACTCGCTTAACACCATCAGGAAGATATTCCCCATCAGAACCTGCGGAAGAAAGACCTACGCGGCCGCAACGAGACCCTGCACCTACTTTCACATTGGTCAATGCAGCGCTCCGTGTGCAGGCAAAATCACAACAGCCGAATACAGTTCAATGATAAACAGCCTAACCCTATTCCTCGAAGGAAGACTCACCCGAGTAATTAGAGAACTCCGCTCCGAAATGATCAGCACATCCATGAAACACGAGTATGAAAGAGCAGCCATACTGCGTGATCGAATACGCAACTTGGAGAAAACGGTGCAACCAGTACGTATCGTGCTGCCAACCAGCAACAACCTCGACGCAATAGCAATCTGGCGTGACAAAGAAAATGTCTGCGTGCACGTTCTCCAAATTACTGAAGGAAAAATTGTATCATCAGAAAACTTCGACTTGAAAGCGGCCGAAGAAACAAGAGACGAAGAAGCGCTAGAATCATTCCTGACACAATACTACCTAAGAAGAACATACGTACCTAACAGACTAATACTCAACAGAAGAATCGAGGATGCACAAACCCTAGCAGCGTGGCTGTCTAGAAAAAGCGGAACAAGAGTGCGAATCAACAAACCTTCGGATCGAAAACTGAGGGCGATATTGGACCTTGCGATCGAAAACGCCAGAACCTACGCAGACCAAGTGACAACAGCAAAGAAGAAGGCTGGCGATTCTCTACTTGAACTCAAGAACTACCTAGGATTAGAAAAGATCCCCAGAACGATCGAATGTTTCGACATATCCAATCTCGGGGAGAGAAACCCAGTTGGATCCAAGATCTGCTTCTATGATGGAGCGCCAAACAAAAGGGAGTATAGAAAATATCGAATAAAGACTGTCTTTCACCAGAACGACCAAGCAATGATGGGAGAAATCATAGCGAGAAGATTCAGTCGAGTCTTGAAAGAAGAAGAGACAATTCCCGATCTGATCGTCGTTGACGGAGGTATCACACAGGTACTGGCAGCAAAAAAACAGCTGGACAGCCTCGGCTTCACGGCGCCCGTCATCGGCCTGGCGAAGAAGCAGGAGCAGATATGTCTTCCCAGCGGAACAATTCTGGATCCAGATCGGAATTCGAAATCAAGCCTTCTGCTTCAACACATGCGAGATGAAGCACATAGGTTTCACGATCACCTACCATCGCAGAAAAAGAGAACAAATGCAACTTACCTGAATGCAACAACTGCGGCTACATGACTTCTTTCGCTAATGCGTAGAATCGGCGTAAACTCAGCGCAGATTAGGGTGAGGTATTGGTGCGGGGGAGGGGATTTCAGCCCCACTTTACCGGTACATATAAGTGCCTAGTGAAGCAGCCGGAACAAAGTCAG